>JAQDCK010000001.1 GCA_027681045.1 Lactobacillaceae bacterium AF64-9pH9TA
CTCCAGAAACTGCACCAGACACTACTTCAGGTGCTTCTCACTAAGAGCCAGTATAACTAGTAACATCAAAAGAAGATCTCCTTTTTTGAGGAGATCTTCTTTTTTCGCCTTTTTAGAAAAACTTTACTTTTTCTTAGGAGCAGTTTTCCATTACTTTGCTAGGCTAAAAAGGCAGTAGAATAAAAAAAGAGCCGACCCTTAGGTCAGCTCTTAAAACTCCCATGCTGGACGTCCCAGCTATTCATTCATGCCCACTAAAGGAGTCGAACCTTCACTCTGTTGCCAGAACAGCGACCTGAACGCTGCGCGTCTGCCAATTCCGCCAAGTGGGCATCTCGTGCCTCAGCACATATTTAATAATAGCAAAAATTTGGTAAAATGGAAGTGCTAATTCAAAATTTTCGTAATTTTTTTGAAAAGAGGAGCGATTTTGTTAAAAAAGATCAAAAAGGCGCTGCTGAGTCTGGCAGCCAGTGGATTATTACTGACCGGAATAAGTACTTGGCAGGCCGCGCCGGTTGCGGCGGCAACCGCCAACTACCAGCAGCAGGACTTGAACCTGGACGTCAAGGCCGCGATTGCCGTTGATGCCGACAGCGGGCAGATCCTTTATGCCAAGAATGCCACGACTCCGCGGCAGATTGCTTCCATGACCAAGCTGGTGACGGTTTACCTGACCCTGCAGGCCATCAAGCAGAGCAAGCTGTCCTGGACCAGTACGGCTAAGCCGACGGCCGCGATTGCCAAGATCAGCCATAACACTGAGTATTCCAATGTGCCATTAACCAGCGGCCATGCTTACACGATCAAGGAGCTTTACCGGGCCACTTTGATCGAATCCGCTAACGGGGCAGCCATGACCCTGGCCCAGGCTGTCAGCGGCGACCAGGTAACTTTTGTTAAAAAGATGCGCCAGCTTTTGACCAGCTGGGGGATCAAGGACGCCAAGATCTATAACGCCTGCGGATTGGCCAATGGCAATCTTGGCTCAGCTGCATACCCGGGCGTGGGCAAGAATGTTGAAAACGAAATGTCAGCCACTGACATGGCCATTGTCTGCCAGAAGCTCTTAAAGGACTTCCCGGAAGTCTTGCAGACGACTTCAATCACTAGCGCTACCTTCTCATCCGGTTCAACGAAAAGCCAGATGACCAACTGGAACTGGATGCTGAAGGGGCTGAGCAGCTACTACTCTGACCTGCCAGTTGACGGTTTGAAGACCGGGACAACTGACAAGGCCGGTGCCTGCTTCGCCGGGACTGTGAAGAAAAACCGCCACCGGATCATCACCGTGGTTTTGGGCGCCAAGCACGCAAACAGCCAGGACCCGTCCCGTTTCGTGCAGACGGCCAAATTAATGCACTATGTCTACCAGAACTACACGGCCGTAACCTTGAAGCAGGGGTCCAGCATCAGCGGGGCCAACACGGTCAAGGTGCCAGAAGGCAAGGAAACCAGCAGTAAGGTTGTCTTGGGCAAGACGGTGACTATCTGGGCCAAGCAGGGCAGCAAGCTGCAGACCTCTTTGTCAAAGACTGCTGTTTCTGCCCCTGTAAAGAAGGGGAGCAAGGTGGCCAGCTACAAGTTCTCAGCAACTAGCGGTAAATTGCCATCTCTTAGCGGCAAGACGGTGACTGCCCCAGCCGTGGCAACTCAGGACAACCAGGAGGCCAACTTCTTCGTCCGTTTGTGGCGGAGCATTTTTGGCAGCAAGTAAGATGAAAAGCATTGATGAAGATTTAGCCCGGCAGGTGGTTCGCCCCCGGCTGGCTGAAAGCTACAAGGGCAATTACGGCCGGGTCTTGCTGATTGGCGGAAATCGCCAGTACGGCGGAGCCATCAGCATGGCCGCTGAAGCCGCGGTTTGCTCCGGGGCGGGTCTGACGACGGTAGCGACCGACCCGGTCAATTTTGCCGCCCTCCACGCCCGCCTGCCAGAAGCAGCCGTGCTTGATTACAATTTAGATCTGGCTGAGCAGATTGCCCGGTCTAATGTGGTTTTGTGCGGACCTGGCCTGGGCCTGGAGGAGAAAGCCTGGGAAATTTTAGAAGCAGTCTGCCAGCATGCAGGTTCTGACCAGACTATTGTTTTTGACGCCAGCGCTTTAGACTTGCTCAGCCAAAAGCCTGACCTGCTGAGAAATCTCCAGGCCGGCTTGGTCATTCTGACTCCCCACCAGATGGAGTGGCAGAGGCTGAGCGGGATCAAGATTGCTGACCAGGAAAATCAGGCCAACCAAGCGGCACTTTCGCATTTGTTTTCGGGCAAAATGAAAAATGTTATACTAGTCTTGAAGGCACATCGAACGCGAGTATATGGTTTTACAGGTGAAATCTACCGCAATTCAGCCGGCAACCCAGGGATGGCTACGGGCGGAATGGGCGATACTTTAGCCGGAATTATTGCCGCTTTTATTGGCCAGTTTGGTCCCAAGCTGACCAGCGTCTTAGCAGCAGTTTACTGCCATTCAAGGGCAGGAGACGACCTTTACCAGTCCTCCTACCTTGTGCGGCCAACGCAAATCTCTGCTTATATGCCGCGCTTGATGAAGCGCCTGAGCACCTGTTAGATATCGGAGGGAATTATGAAAAAGTCAAAGTATCTTACCCTGCTTTCAGTGGCAGCTTTGACTCTGCTGACCAGCGGCCTGGGCAGCCAAGCAGTCTTGGCTGACACGGACACGGCGCAGATGACGGACACGACGACAAATACGTCAACGAATACGACTACGAACATGCCGGAAACGTCAACTGCTTTAAACCAGCAGGAAGCCAAAGGACAGAAGCTGACCACGACTGTGGGCACTCTGCCAAACGCTTCTGACGCTATCAGCAACAAGGCTGATTTAAAGAGCGTCCAGGCTTACAGTTGGAAGAGAACGCCAGACGTGTCAGCTGCCGGCAGCCAGAAGGCAACGGTAGTCATCACTTATACTGACGGGACGACTAGCGAAGTTGAAGTCGACTTGGTAGTAACCAGCTATGCCAGCCAGAACAGCCCTGTAGCCAAGACCGGCTTGACGGTCAAGGTGGGCAAGAGCTTGACGGCCAAATCAGCCATCAGCAACCTTTCCAGCCTTAAGAACGTGGCCAGCGTGACCTGGAAGCAGGCACCAAGTACGACCAAGGCCGGCGCGGTCAAGGGGACTGTTTTAGTAACCTACACTGACAAGTCGACCGATACAGTAAATGTCACGGTTAAAGTGTCTTCAGTCGTGACGACCAAGAAGTCGGTCAAGAAGAGCAAGAAGAAGCAATACGTAACCAAGACCCGGAAGATCATCCTGGACCGGCCGGGTAAGAACAAGACCATCACCCAAAAGGTTAAGCTGTCCAGAACGGTAACGACCACCACGACGACGACTAAAACCTATACTGATGGCAAATTGACCAAGACTTCCAAGAGCTCAAAGAAGAGCTACGGCAAGTGGTCAAAAGGGACATGGAAGAGCTATAAGGTTCCTGCTATAAGCGGCTACAAGCGCAGCACGACTAAGGTTAAGGCCAAGAAGGTGACCAGCAAGACCAAGAACGTTACGGTCAAGGTCCGCTACAAGCGGGTCCTCCACAAGCCGGCCAACGCCCCTTACTATGACCCGGCTGACATGCGGGCCAAGACCGGGGACTACTACTTCAAGTCAAGTGAGAAGCGGGCTTACCCGAACCTGGCCAAGTACAAGAATGTCTGGATCCGGGTTTCCATCCTGGGCAACCGGGTTTACGTCATGAGCGGCAAGAAGGTCATCTACACTATGTACTCTTCAGCCGGCCGTTTTGAAATGATTAACGGCAAGTACCAAAGTGACACGCCGCGAGGCACCTTCTCTATCAAGGCAGCCTATGGTCCGTCCTTTGTCTCCTCAGACGGCGTAGGGGCCCGTTATTACATGGCCTACTACGGCAGTGACTACTTGTTCCACAGCGTGCCAATCAACAACTACGGCTCTGGCGTCTACCACAAGGGCTACCACTATGGCTACGGCGGCGTCGGCAGTAATGCCCACTTGACTGTACAGGGGACCAAGCCTGACTCTCACGGCTGCATCCGTTTGACTCTTAGTGACGCCCGCTGGCTGTATGGCCAACGGACTTCAGGCAAGCTGAAGGTCGGCACCAAGGTCGTTATCAAGTACAAGTAGCTCTTAAGCTTTAGTGATAAACAATTAAGAGTTGTTGATAAAAAATGTTTAAGAAAGGCTTTCTCTGTTTTCAGAGAAAGCCTTTCTTATTACCTAATTATTGCCCATGATCATTGACTTTAATTACTCAAATAACTAAAAAGTAATCATTTTATTAATCATAATTCTAAATTATTTCTATAAAGTAATAACCGCTTTCATATTTTATCTTGAATTATCAATGAAATTAGTCTATGATAAAAAACAATGAATCGCCGAAATGCCGGTAGAACAAGCTTGCTTTAAATAAGCATAGTGAAAAATGACTATTAACTATTATTAATTAGTTTTTTGAAATATATCAATCAATCGGTATCTATAGCGGTCATGCTTTAGTTGAAGATAAATTTATACAAGATATATTATGTGTTGTTGAATTTGTTATAGGAACTTTGAGGCTGCAATATAGGTTATGTGAAAGATGAGAAAGATTAAGGAGAAAAAGTTAATAAGGCTGGCCCACTTATTTGCTGCATTGATTTTAACTTTAAGCATCTTGGTGCCAAGCTTTGTCGAGGTTGGCAGCAACGTTTGGACTGCCAATAGCGCTATTGCCGCAGAAAGTACTGCTGACCTAGCTGACAAAAAGTGGAATACCGGTTTACACATTAAAACTAAGCAAAATGGCCAGTGGGTTGCTTATGACGGCTCAAAGCCTTTACCTAATGGGAGTAATGTTAAAGCTAAGCTCACTTTTGATATTCCGATGGGCAGCTTGACTGGCAAAGGCTCAAAGCTTACCTACCAATTCCCAGATGGCTTTAAGATTGATAAAGAGCAAAAGGGTGACTTTTCTGTTGATGAAAAAAACGGTTCCAGCAAGGCAATTGGGACTTACACCATTTCAACTGATGGGAAGGTTGAGATCACTCTTAACGAAAACTTTGATCCCAAGATCGCGTACAAAGATAGTTATGTAAGTGTTAGCGGTACTCTGGAAAATTCCAGCAGTTCAAGCGAAAAGACACTGAATTTCCCAGGGTCTGGGACAACCATTAAGATCCAGAAGAAGGATAATGGTGATACGGATCACTACATTAAAGTCGAAAAGGATGGTACCGTTGCTGATGATAAGAAGAGTGTTAGCTATACCGTTAAGGTGACGACGACTAAAGGTACGCCCGATACGGTTAACCTTGACGATACGCTGACCTATGTCACCAACGCAACAGGCAGCTATGACAAGGGCAGCTTCAAGATTGTAAAAGAAGATGCTAGCGGCCAGAAAAACGAATTAAGCACTAGCCAGTATCAGCCAACGATTAGTACCAATAGCGGTAATCAAGCTACTTTTAAAATTGCAGGTCTGCCAAAGCTGGATAAGGGTGAGTCTTACAAAATTACCTATTCAGTAAAGATTGATCCTAAAGATGGTACCACCGGCGAAGAAAGCATTGGTAACTCGGTTCACGCTAAGTCAAAGGACAAGGAAGATTGGGGCGGCAACAGTAAGACGATCTCTAATCGCCTAATCCACAAATGGGGTAACTACAACAATGGTCAAATTGATTGGACTATCTACGTCAATGAAGCCCAAGCGGATATCAGTCACTACAAGTTGACCGACAGCCTGCCAGACAATGCCAGTTTGCTGGATGATATCAAGCTAGTTGATACCAGTACTGGTGAAAAATATGATATAAGCTCTTTGATTGTGAAGGGCAAGAAGGGTGATAAAGAAATCAATATTGATTTCTCTAAGTTGCCTGACAAGTATAAAAAAGACACTTTTAAAATTACCTATACAACGAAGGCCCCTAAAGCTAGTGACAAATCTGTAGATGTTAAAAACTCAGTTGATTTTCACGATTCAACCCACCACTATTCAGACAGCACTAGTGTTACGGTTCCAGCTGCTGGGTATGGAATTGAGAAAAAGTTTGATAGTGAAGAAGCAATTAGTGGCAATAGTGAGGAAAAGCGATATAACTGGCACTCAACCTTTAAGTTAAGTGGGAAAGAGCTAGACACTCTGGATTATACGGACTCTATCCAAAAGGCTACTAGCACCAATGAACACGATTCAACTGCTAAAGAACAGGATGAAGAAAGTCACTATGGTGTAGCTAGTGAGCTATATAAGGAACTAACTGATCCAGACAAGCAAGAATTGCTTGTTGAAGAGGGCTCACAGGTTACTAAGAAGTATGTCTTAGGAGAAGACTATAAAGTTAATCTCTGGTTCTTTGATAAAGGCAATAAGCAAATCGATAAAACAGACAGTAAAACGCCAGTTAGATACTTCCAATTACGGGTAGTGTCTAAGGATGGTGAGACGATCAAACCAACCAAGTTTGTTATCCACTATTCAACACATGCCAATATCGGCAAGGTTAATCCAGGTGAGACTTGGACCTACAAGAATGTTGGTGACTTTAGCTACTTCAACAACGAACAGATTGCTGAAAGAGGCAGTGATTCCCACAGTTACAAAAACCGTAAGTTAGTAGTTAAACAAGCTAGTTTAACTGGTGAGGCTGGCAGCTACCAAGGCGCCAACCAAACAGCTGATTTTGACAAAACTGACGGGACAATTTACTACCGGATCTTGCTAACGATTCCAAAGGGTTCCACTGGAAAAATTGATGTAACGGATATCTTGCCTAAGGGAATGACCTATAAAGACGGCAGTCTTAAGGCAGCTTTTTATGGCAATGATTACTGGACATATTTTAAGCAGGACTGGTGGGATGGCAGCGAGCATACTTATGATTTAGCTGGAGATCAGAAACCAAATGTTTCAACGACGAAACAAGCTGATGGCACGACCAAATTAAATGTTGTTTTGCCAGATGGCTACCACAGTTCAGACAGCCACATTATTCAGCTAACCTACAAGGCATCGGTTAAGGATGATGAGACTTGGCAGGATATGAATAATACCAAGAAGTCTTACACCAACACCGTTAACTGGAATGGCTACACTGACCAGCAAACGACTACCGAAACAAGAGAGGTTTCGGTTTTGAAGAAAAAAGGCGTTCAGATAAAAGATTCTTATGGCAACCCAACCAATGTGGTTGGCTACCAAGTTGACATTAACCCGCAGGGCTTGGATCTGAATCCCGATGGCGATACGGTTGTCTTGAACGACCAGTTGTCTTTACGTGAAAAAGGGATGGATGCTTACCTAGACCTGCAAAAGACCAAGCTTTATAAGTATGATCCCAAGGCAGAAAACCATATCGGGGATGAGATTGATCACAGTTTGTATTCACTGAAATACGACAGTGATACCCATCAGATCAAACTAGAATTGCCAGACAAGATTGCCTGCGTTTTGGTCTATCAATACAGCATTGATACTGATAACTATATTAGTCCAACGGTCAGCAACAAAGCTTCCTTAGCTGGCCAGTATTCAAGCAATGAATCAACCCAGTTGACTGATAGTTCATCTTCTGCCCATACAACCGAGCAAAAGATTTCCGTTTATAAAGTTGATAGCGATGACTATACCAAGAACCTGTCAGGTGCAGAATTTAGCTTAGAACAGCTCGATGGCAGTTCTTGGCAAAAGGTTGAAGCTAAAGTCGTTAATTTTGACGGCAAGCTGGTAACTGATAAAAACGGTAAGCTTGATTTGACAAACCTGCCCAACAATAATACGGTTTACCGTTTAAAGGAAAGTAAGGCGCCAAGTGGTTACAGCCTTAATAGTAACTATTATTACCTGGTTTGGCTGAATGGTGAGAGGACTTCAAGCGAGATCTACAATGGCCTAAGCGATACGGTCAAAAAAGAAATTGGCGAGCAAAGCAACATCCACTTCTTCAAGACAGCCGGCGGTGCTATCTATGTGCCAGACGATTACTCCCAGCTGACAGTCTCTAAACACTGGGTCAACTCAGATGGCACGGCTGCTAAGCCAGGGGCGTCTAGTGTTAAGGTTGACCTTTACCGGCTTACGAAGAAGCTGAATGCAGTCAAGGTCAAGGTTGAGGTGGTTGATGCTTGGAACAAGACTGTGCTTGACGAACCCGAACCATATTTAATCGCGAAAGGCAGCTCCTTCTCAATTGATTGGGGGCAATGGGACATAGAAAGCAAAGGCTTTGAATGGATCAATGTCACTGATGTCAATGGTATCCGGCAAACTTTTGCCAAGACTGACACCTCAATTACCTTGTCAGCTGTCAATAGCGACACTACCATTCAGATCAAGACCAATGGCTGGGCTAAAGAACCAGCCGTAAAGTATCAAGGCCCACAGCCAATGATCGACCAATCGACCAAGACCAAGGTGGAAACAGTCACCTTGGACGCATCTAACAACTGGCAAAAGACCTGGAACAATCTTCCTCACGAAGATGAGTATGGCAATACCTACTACTACTACGTCGAAGAAGAGTCAGTACCAGGTTACAAGACCAGTTACCGCAACAATGACGGCGTCAAGTATGGTCAAATTGATGTCATCAACCAAGAAAAGAATGAATTTTATCACTTGCCGCAATCAGGGGGCAGAGGCCTTTATGCACTCCAGGTGTTGGGGACTGCGATTGTGGCAAGCGGTCTGGCTTTTCGCCGGAAAAAATTTAATTAGTTAATCTAAGTAAGAGAGAAAAAAGAAAGAGGTAAAAAACGAATGTCTAAATTCGGACGTAAGCTGAGTCACTTATTCAGTGCCTTAGTATTATTGCTCAGTGTGTTTGTGGCTCTGCCTGGCTTAGCCAAGGCGGACACCGCTCCAGAGACCATTAAGTTAACCATCAATGACAAGTCTAGCGACTTTAAGTACAACGGCTACCGTATCATGACAGCTGAAGTTAACGGCGAAGACAAGGATGCCGTTAAGTATACTTTGAATAAAAAGTATGAAAATGTTGTTTTAGATGCTGCTAAATCAGTAGATCCAAGCGTAACTGACTTTACGTCATTTAAAGCTTTTTTGAAGAAAGAAGAGAATAAAAACTCAGCCAACTCAACCACTGGTGAAAGCAGCGAGATGAGAAAGTTTGCTGACCAGCTGTACAAGAAGATCCAATCAGCAAATCTTGAACCAGATAAGACTTTTAACAGTGGTAATAACGATGTCAAGGTTGACACGGAAGCTGGTTACTACCTGCTAGTTGACGCCACTGCTGACAATGCTGACAACCCACACAACTACTCAGCAACTTTGCTTACCGGTTTGGTAAACAAGGACGTAACTTTGAACGTTAAGTCCAGCACTCCAATCGTTCACAAGAAGGTCTTAGAAGGCGACACCGACAAGAAGGAAAGCGAAAGAAGCTACGTTGACGCTACTGACTATGCTGCAGGCGACACCATCCCATTCATGATCACTGGGACCATCTCCAGCCAAATCAAGTCATATGACAACTACACTTACTACTTTACTGATACCCTGCCAAAGGGCTTAGACTTAGACCCTAACTCAATCGCTGTTCAAGCTGAAAGCGTCGCTGATGGCAGCTATGCTAAGGGGATCAAGGCAACTGAAACTGATGCTACCAAGCTGAAACCAAGCGACTACACGGCGACTGTAACTAAGGGTGAGAATGACACAACTGTTTTAACGGTTAAAATCAACAACCTAAAGAGCCTAGTTGAGGCTGGCACGGTTAAGACCAGTGACACCATTGTCGTAACGTACAACGCTACGTTGAACGATAATGCCGTAATCGGTGCCGCCGGCAACGTCAACAACGTTAAGCTGACTTACTCCAACAACCCAACTAGTGATGGTAAAGGCACTACTACCAACAAGAACGCCAAGGTTTACACTTACGAATTAGACGTTAACAAGGTTACTGGCCAAAAGGCTTTGGCCGGTGCTGGCTTTACCCTGTACAAGAAGGATGCAAAGGGCGAATACAAGAAAGTTAAGGTCTTAAACCCAGACGATGCTGTTGCTGGTTCTGATTCAAACGTGAAGAACAAGTACGTCTTCAAGGAATTGGACCAAGGCGAATATAAGATTTCCGAAACTACGGTACCGAAGGGTTACCACAAGGCAGATGATGTGACCTTCAAGATTACTGCAACTTTTGAAGGCCAAAACACTGCTGGTGCTGCTTTAAAGACTTTGAGTGTAGACAACAACAGCTTAACTGCTTACACCAATAGCGGTATTATTTCAACTAACGTTAACAACGTTTCCGACAAGGGCTTCGTTTTGCCAAGCACTGGTGGCATGGGCCGCTACATTTTCTTAGCAGCTGGTGCCCTGGTGGTTGTTGCCGCAGTTGCCTTCCCAAGCCTCAAGAAGAAGAAGCTGCAATAATTAGGAATTTAAGTGAAAAAGAATAAGTCATTAATCATTCGTTTGATCATCATCCTGGCTGGTTTCACCATCCTTTTTTACCCCATGATTGCCGACTATCTCAATAACAAAATGCATGGGACGGTCGTTAACAACTATGCGGGGATCGTGAAAAAGACCAGCCAGCAAGACCTGACGAAGCTTTTGACACAAGCGCATCAGTATAATCAAGAACTGGCTAATAACCCCGCTGCTTTTTACCATCCAAGCCTTATCCCTGGATATAATAAGCAGCTCCGCCTTCCAAGTACCGACGTGATGGCCTACATCGACATCCCCAAGATCAAGGTCCACCTGCCAATTTACCATGGCACCTCCGAAAGCATCCTGGGTGACGGAATCGGTCACCTGAAGGGCACTAGCCTGCCGGTTGGGGGCAAGTCGACCCACTCGGTCTTAGTCGGCCACCGAGGCCTACCGAGTGCCACCTTGTTTACCGACCTAGACGAGATCAAGAAGGGCGACTATTTTATGGTCACGGTCTTAAACAAGAAACTAACTTATAAGGTAGATGCAATACATATCGTTAAGCCTAGCAACACGAAATACTTACATATCGTAAAGGGTAAAGACTATTGCACGCTCTTAACTTGTACCCCATACGGCATCAACACTGAAAGAATGCTGGTTAGGGGCCACCGGGTCAAGAACTTGCCGGAAAGTAAAAAAGGCAGTTCAGGATTTTACTTACCGCTGAAAAAAGTTATATACTATAGTGTAGTAACTATACTTGCTTTGATTGTGCTTTTCTGGCTGTTTAGAATTGTTAAGCACTCCAGAAAGGCTTAGCCTCTTAAGTAGAGAGAGGGTGATTCCTTGAGAGAAGTTAAATCTCATCCACTTTGCAGCTCTTTCCTGGCCTTGGCCATGCTCTTTTGCTTGCTGTTACCTGTTTTTCAAAAAGTAGACAGGGTTGACGCGGCCGATGCTAGCAACATTACCATTCATATGCACGACCTGCAGACCGGCGTTGCAATCAAGGGTGGCAGCCTGGTGGTTTACCAGGTCGCTAAGAAGGACAGTGCTGGCAAGTTCCAATATACCAGCCAGTTCAGCTCCGTGACTAAGTCCGTCTCCTCTTTGAGTCAGGCCCAAATCATGACCGCCGACTTTGCCAATACTTTGGCTTCGTACGTGACAGCCAACCAGGGCAAGCTGTCTGGGGTTAGCGCGCAAATCTCTGATTCTGGTGAAGCCAGCGTCAATGTGGAAGGGGATGCCGTTTACCTGGTCACTCAGGACACGGCAGCCTCTGGATATGAGAAGATGAATCCCTTCTGCGTCGTTTTGCCGTACACCGTTGACGGCAAATCCATGAGCAACATCATTGCTCAGCCCAAGATGCAGAAGAGGATCACTTCCTTGCCAAAGCACCCGACGACACAGGCGCCAAAGCACCCGACGACACCGTCGACGCCAAGCAGCAGTAAAAAAGTGAAGTCCAATCCCCAACTCCCTTCTGTTCCAACTATTAAGGAAAACAAGAAGACGCCATCTGCCACTAACCGCGTGGTCAAGAGCTTGCCGCAAAGTCCGCGCCTGCCGCAGACTGGGCAGCTCAACTGGCCAATCCCGCTATTGGCACTGCTTGGCTTATGCTTCTTTACTTGGGGCTGGGCCGCCCAGGAGAGCAGCGAGCGATGAGAAAAAAAGGCAGAATCAGGATGCTGCTGGGGGGCATTTTGATCGTGATGGCTGGACTGTTACTCGGCCACAACTTGATTGAAGACCACCTAGCAGGCTCATCTGCCAAAAAGATCGTCACTTCCCTGAAAGCGTCGACCGGGACCAAGGTTGCCAAGCCTAGCTTAAAGAAAACAGCCAAGGTAGATGGCACCGCCTATAGCGGCTACCTGTCTTTTCCAAGCCTCGGCTCGTCTTTGCCGGTAGCTGCCAAGTGGCGCTTTAGCCAGCTGGAAGTGTCGCCGGCGACTTACTACGGCAAGCCCGAGACCCGGGACTGGGTGGTGGCTGGCCACAACTTCACCACTCAGTTTGGCAAATTAATCGATTTGAATATCGGCGACACCGTCAACTTTGTGGGCACCAGCGGCTACACCTTCGTTTACCGGGTCGCCGCGATGGAAATCATCAAGCCGACCGCGATTAAAAAGATGGTGGATAATAAATACGACCTCAGTCTTTTTACCTGTAACTACGATGGGACCGCCCGCTATACGGTTCGCTGCAGCCTGGTCACGGCTAAGAGATAATGACTTAAGAGAACGAAAGCTTTGCTTTCGTTCTTTTTTTAACAAAACAAGGGCGCTGGTACTAAGACACCGGCTGACAACCGTCAGGTTTACTTGTTCAATGGCCAAAAGTTCGCCGATGGCAAGATTGTCTGGGACGAAAGCAGTCACACATTTAGTGATGTCCTCGTGCCAGTAATCCCTGGTTATAAGGCTAAAATCCGCCAGGTATCAGGTGCGATAACTAGTCCAGAACATCCAACTGCTGAATTTACCGTGACTTATGTCCGGAAGACCGGCAGCGATGCTATGTCTCCGAATGGTCCGCAGGTACAAAAAAAAGAAGCAGGCAGTAGGAAGCAAGGACCAGAATCCAAACCTGCCTGCCGGCTCTAACTCTTCATCTTCTTCAGCTGCTACAGGCAGCCAAGCTAAGACAGCAAGTCTCAGTCAAAACCCTGCTGGCCGCTTGCCTCAAACCGGTGAGAAAGACTCTGTCGCTGCAACTGTCACAGGTCTGCTTTCCATGCTGGCTTCCGGCGCGATCGGTCTGTATTCGTTGACCAAGAAGAGAAAAGATTAAAGCTGTTTTTTACAGTTTGGTATCGTTTATTACAAATCAAATAAGATTTTTAAGAGCAATCCATTTTGGATTGCTTTTTCTTTAAAATTCGGGCAAACTGAAGTGGTTTGACTATGTTTTTAAGCTGATTTGTAAGATAATAAGCTTAATCCTGTGTGAAATCGCTATATTGGCGATTGCAAGCTTTTGAAAAGAAATTAGGAAAAGAGTGTAACTGATGAACAAGGCCCATAAACGAATAGGAATGCTGCTGATTGCCATAATTGCGTGCTTGATGGTCATTCCAGTCTTTGAGCCCCTGCCGGAGGTCGGCGGAAAGAGCAAGGTCCAGGAGCATCCCCCGAAAAAGGAGCAGGTTGCCAAGAAAGAAAATGACCGCCCTTACCCTGACCCAAGCGACATGCGTCCCATGACCGGCCACTACTACCTCTACTCCAGCGAAACCAAGCGGAAGTACCCAGACCTGCGCAAGTACAAGGATGTCTGGATTCGCGTCTCCATTTTGGGAGCCCGGGCCTATGTCATGTCCGGCAAGAAAGTCATCTATACCATGTATGCTTCCCCGGGCGCGATCAAGAAGAACGGCGAAAGCCGGACGCCAGTCGGCAACTACCGGATCCAGGAAGAAGCCGGCGAGGTCTTCTACAATAATAACGGGGTAGGGGCCCGCTATTACGTTTCCTACCACCAGCACGGGGTCTACCTCTTCCACTCAGTCCCGATCAACAACTTCGATTCCGGGGTCAAGGCCGGCAACTACCACTACGGCTACAAAGGCGGAGCCCACTTGACTACCCTGGGCAAGAAGCCGGACAGCCACGGCTGCGTTCGTCTGTCGGTCAGCGATGCCAAGTGGATCTATGAGCAAAGATTGAACGGGGGCCTGCCAGTTGGCAGCAAGGTTGTCCTCAAAATGCGCTAGGAATTCCGCATAGAGAAAGTGAACACAAATATTTTTGGCGTAAAGCGTTTACAAGTGAGAATTTGTTTGCTCAAATATTCATTATTGGGTACAATAGAGTCGTAAGAAGCTTAGGAGGTAATTTTATGGCTTATTTCGTTAACGGTAATGACATTTTTAAGAAGGCTCGTAAGGAACACTACGCTGTTGGTGCCTACAACACTAACAACTTGGAATGGACCCGTGCCCTTCTTCGTGGTGCTGAAGAAACCAGAACTCCATTGTTGATTCAAGTTTCAACTGGTGCTGCTAAGTACATGGGTGGCTACAAGCTCGTTAAGGACTTGGTAGAAGACTCAATGGACTCAATGAACATCTCAGTTCCAGTTATCTTGAACTTGGACCACGGTGACTACGACTCAGCTGTTGAATGTATCAAGCTTGGCTACTCAAGCGTTATGTTCGACGGCCACGCATTGCCAACTGAAGAAAACTTGGCCAAGACCAAGGAAATCATCAAGCTGGCTCACGAACGCGGCATTTCTGTTGAAGCTGAAATCGGCAGAATCGGTGAAAACCAAGGTGCCGGCGAACTTGCTTCAGTAGAAGACGCTAAGGCTTTCGTAGCTGCTGGTGTTGACAAGCTTGCCTGCGGTATCGGTAACATCCACGGTGTTTACCCAGAAGGCTGGAGCGGCTTGAACTTCGACCGTCTTAAGGAAATCGCTGAAGCTGTTCCTGAAACTCCACTTGTATTGCACGGTGGTTCAGGTATTCCTCAAGACCAAATCGAAAAGGCAATTTCTTTGGGTATCTCAAAGATCAACATCAACACTGAATTCCAACTTGCATTCCAAGAAGCTACTCGCAAGTACATCGAAGAAGGCAAGGACCAAGACAAGAGCAAGAAGGGTTACGACCCACGTAAGCTGCTCTTGCCAGGTACTGAAGCTATCACTGACTCAATGAAGGAAATGATCAGCTGGATGGGTACTCCATCAATCGACGACAAGGAAGCTGACGCTTCATTCGACAGAAGCTCACTTAACGAAGAATAATCTGAAGCTTCAGAATATTTTTCATGAGAAAAGGCTCTACAACAGCATTCGCTGCTATAGAGCCTTTTTTCTTTTTCTCTTATTCAATTTTGTTCTTATTTTTTATCCAACCTGACCGTGACCTGGTTAAAGCTGTAGGGTTTGACGAAGGTCAGCTGCCAGCCGGTTAAAGCTAAGTCTTCGCCGGCAAAATTTGGGTTGTAGAGGGGATCGCCCACGATCGGCCAGCCTGAGGCCGACAAGTGGACCCGGATCTGGTGGGTCCGGCCGGTTTCCAAAGTTACCAGCAGTTTAGCCTGCTTTTTCTCCTCGTCTTTTGCTAAGACCTGGAAGTGGCTGACTGCTTTTAAGCCGTCAGCTCTGATCTGCCTTTTTCTTTGATCAAGCGGGTCTTGCCCGATCGGCAGGTCAATTGTGCCGCTATCGGGTATTTCTTTGTTTAAGTCAACCGTAGCCAGGTAGTCTCGTCTTAAGGTCTTGCTGGTCAGCTGCCGGTTCAAAATCGGGACAACCGCGGGATTTTTAGCGACCAGCAAGAGCCCGCCCGTCAGCATGTCCAGTCTGTGGACGATGTAGGGGCTGTAGCCCAAGTAGCTGGCACAGTCGTTAAGGGCTGTCCCGTTTTCTCCTTGGTTGGGGTGGGTCTTTTGTCCCTTGGGCTTGTCGATGACTAAAACATTTTCGTCTTCATAGACGACTCTTGGCATTTTGCCGCTGGCCGGATAGTCTCCTTGCAGGGATTCCACCTGGTCTAAGTAAAGGTCGACTTTTTCATTGCCCTTGACCAGTTGATTGAAGCTGCGGTATTGGCCATTGACTAAAACCTGCTGCTCAATGCGAAGATAGTGCCGCCATTTGCGGGGAATTAAGAGCTGCCTTAAGAGGTCGCTGACGGAAACTGGAGGACGGTTTGCGGGATAGATTAAGTTGAAATGATAGATCATGACGGGATTTATTTTCTTTCTAAAAACCTTGTTAGCGCAATTAAGAAATGGATAACTTGCTGCTTACAGGATAGCCGCGGCCAGCTTTTATGATAAAATCAAACTGTTTAGACCACGTTCTAACGAAGGAGCAGATAATTAATGGAAAACAGGCGCAAAGCGCATAAACAAATGAACGACTCCCAGCCCAAAAAGGGATTGTGGGGATGGCTGAAAAGGATCAACTACCGCTTCCAACTAGTAAGATGGTTGATTTTGATCGTTTTGAGCCTTTTTTTAGCTGTATCTTCTTATTATACCTTTAAAGTCAAAACAGCCAACCTGTCCAACCTCCAGGCTTCCCTGGCCAAGACCACGGTTATCTATGACCAGAATGGCAAAAAGGCCGGGTCGGTGTCTTCCGGCAAGGGGACCTATGTCAGCTTGAGCAAGATTTCACCCAATGTCCAAAAGGCCGTAGTCGCCACCGAAGACCGGACCTTCTGGACCAATATCGGGATCAGCCCCAAGGGCATCCTCCGGGCCGCGGTCAGCTACGTCATCCACGGGGGCAATATCGCCGGGGGCGGGTCGACTATCACCCAGCAGCTGGTCAAGAACTCAATTTTGACCCAGCAGCAGACCCTGTCCCGGAAGGTGGAGGAAATGTTCTACGCCATCCAGGTGACCAAGGTCTATTCCAAAAAGCAGATCATGGCCATGTACCTCAATAATGCCTACTTTGGCAACGGGGTCTACGGGGTCCAGGATGCCAGCCGCAAGTACTTCGGCAAGAATGCCAGCCAATTGACGGTGGCTGAAGGGGCAACCTTGGCCGGCATCTTGCGGAACCCTTCTTACTACAACCCGATCGATTCCCTTTCCCACTCAATTTCAAGAAGAAACTTAATTCTGCAGCTGATGGTCGACAACAAGTCTATCAGCCAGACGACTGCCAACAAGGCCGAAAAAGAGGGGATGAACCTGGTTGACACCTACAAGGCGACCAGCGGCTACAAGTATCCTTACTACTTTGACGCCGTTATCTCTGAAGCCATCAGCAAGTACGGTTTAAGCGAAAACGAGATCATGAGCAAGGGGCTGAAGATCTACACGACCCTGGATCAGAACTACCAGCAGTCCATGCAGGACAGCTTCAAGAACAAGTACAACTTCCCGGTCAACCCGGCGGGCACTTCTCGGGCCCAAGGGGCCAGCGTGGCCATGGATCCCAAGACCGGGGCGGTCAAGGCCCTGGTCGGGGGACGCGGCAAGCATGTCTTCAGAGGCTACAACCGGGCCACGCAAATGCAGCGCCAGCCCGGCAGTGCCATCAAGCCTCTGGCTGTCTACGCGCCAGCTCTGGAGAACGGCTACCACTATGACTCTGACCTCTCCAACAAGCGGCAGAAGTTCGGCAAGAACGGCTATGAGCCGGTCAATGTCGACAACCAGTACTCGACTACGATTCCGATGTACCAGGCCCTGGCCCAGTCCAAGAACGTCCCGGCTGTCTGGCTTTTAAACAAAATCGGGGTCACCACCGGGGTCAGCTACTTAAAGAAGTTTGGCATTACCGTCTCAAAGAGTGACCAGAACCTGGCCCTGGCCCTGGGCGGGGTGTCCACCGGGGTCAGTCCCCTGCAGATGGCCCGGGCCTATTCAGCTTTTGCCAACAGCGGGAAGCTACCGGACAGCTCATACATGATCACCAAGATCACCGATGCCAGCGGCAACGTGATCGCGGAAAACAACAATACCGGGACCAGCCAGATTATTTCAGCTGACACGGCCAAGGAAATGACCCAGATGCTGCTCAGCGTCTTCACTTCCGGGACAGCCGTTAACGCCAAGCCAGCCGGCTACTCAGTAGCTGGCAAGACCGGGTCAACAGAAGTATCTTTTGCTTACGGGACCAAGGACCAGTGGATCGTCGGCTACACCCCGGACGTGGTTGTAGCTACCTGGGTCGGCTTTGACAAGACTGATAAGAGCTACTACATGCAGGGAATTTCAGAAACCGGGATTACCACCCTGTATAGGGACGAAATGACCCGGATTCTCCCTTACAGCAAGCAGACCAGCTTTACCGTCCAATCAGCTGACTCCATGGCCCAAAGCAATGGGACAAGCAGCACTTCTTCGAGTTCTTCAAACTGGAGCAAGAAGCTGAAAGAGTCGATCAGCGATGGGGTAAAGAATGCCGAATCAGCGATTAAGTCATGGTACAATAAGATTACTGGAAAATAAGCGAACAGATTTTTTATGGAATAAAAAAGGAGAAAAGAAAAAATGGTCAACATTTACGACACTGCCAACCAATTAGCTAACGACTTGCGGGAAACCCAACAGTTTGTTGCTTTGAAGGAAGCCATGGACGCTGTTAAGGCAGATGCTGACAGCCTGGCCTTGTTCAAGGAACTGGACGCGGCTCAAATGGAAATCATGGAAGCCCAGCAAACCGGCAAGGAATTGACTGAGGAGCAGCAAGACCACTTCAAGAGCTTGAACGAACGGGTCAGCCAAAACACCACCCTGCAAAGCATGCTCTTGGCAGAACAAGCTGTTTACACCCTGCTCAACGACGTACAAAAGAATATCGGCCAGCCTTTGTCTGAAGCATATGAGGATTTGAGAAAAGCCTAATCATGAAATTCATTCATTTAGCTGACGCGCACTTAGATAGCCCCTTTCGTGGACTATCTTTTTTGCCAAACAGGGAATATGCTGAAATCCGTCAGTCAGCTGCCCAGTCTTTGACTGGGATCGTGGACCTGGCCTTAAAAGAGCAGGTCGACCTGGTCTTAATCGCCGGCGATACTTTTGATTCAAACAAGCCATCTCCAGCCAGCCAGCTTTTTTTAGCCCGGCAGGTAAAGCGGCTGACTGACGCCCAGATCCAAGTGATCATGATTTTCGGTAACCACGACTACATGACCCGGCAGGATCTCTTGGTCGAAAACAGCCCTTATTTCTGCCTCTTGGGCGATCAGGAAAAAGTTGCCCGGGAATTTTTTAAGACCAAGACCGGCTTTGCCTATAACGTGACCGGCTTTTCCTACAGCCAGAACCATATTGAAGCCGACCTCCTGGACCAGTTCCCGGAAAAAGAGGGCTATACTATCGGCTTGATGCACGCGGCCCAAAGGGCGGCCAGCGGCAATGTCTACGCTCCCTTTGACTTAAGACAGATGAAGGAGCTGGGCTATGACTACTTCGCCCTGGGCCACATCCACGCCCGGCAAATTTTAAGCGAGAAGCCGCTAATTGTTTACCCCGGCAACATCCAGGGCCGGGATGTCGGCGAACTGGGGGAGAAGGGCTGCTACCTGGCTGAAGTCGATGAGACCAGCGGGCAGACCAGTCTGACTTTTGTCCAAACAGCGCCGATTACCTGGAAGCAGCTGACTTTAGAGTTGGACCAGGCAATTGATAAGAGCAGCCTGCATGCCAAAGCCCTGGAACTTTTGCAAAAAAACAGGCAAGGAAAGACCTATTTCAGCTTGAAGATTTCGGGCTCAGAATACTTGACCAGCGAAGAAATAGACCTTTGGCAGGACCAAGAGGCCTGGGCCGGTCTGTCCGCGGCTTTAGCCCCGTCACAATTGGTTGACGTCCGCTTATCCGTCCGGGGTCTGGTCAGCCTCAACAACAGCGACCGGGAAGCCCTGGCTGCTGCTGAAGCAGAAGTTTTGACTGACGAAAAGATCAAGCAGCTGGCCGCTTCCTGGGCCAAGAAGGACCCATATGCCCGCCGGCTTTTAGAGGACGGGGAATTCCGCGGCCAGGTCCGGGACTTGGTCGCTGTCAAGCTGGCCAGCCGCCTGCAGGCAATGACTGGGGGAGAAGAATGAGACTCAAGCAGATTCAAATCTACAATTTCGGTCAGTTCAGCCAGGAGACTTTTGATCTGCCAGAGGGCAATTTAGCAGCCTTCTTCGGAGGTAATGAGGCCGGCAAGAGCACGACCGTGGCCTTCATCAAGCAGATCATTTTTGGCTTCAATTTGAAAAATACCAGCTCAGTCTTTTTTGAAGACTACGAACCCTTGACCAAGAGCTACCCGATGGGCGGGCAGCTGGTCTTTACTAGTGATGCAGGGGAATATGTCTTAGAGCGGACTTGGAGCAAGGGGGACAAGAGCAAGACCGGGGCAGTCAAGGTCCTCTTAAACGGCCAGGAAGTCCCGGCCAGCCTCTTTTACGACCAGATTCAAAATATCGACGGGGGCTTTTACGCTGAAAGCTTTATCTTTAACGAAGACCTCCTCCGCCAGGTCAGCTCCCTGTCTAAAGGTGAGATTCTGGAGAACATCTACTATCTGGGGGCGGCCCAGAGCAGCCAGCTTTTGGCCATCCGGGCTGACTTTGACAAGGAGGCCAAGGACCTCTTCAAGCCAAGCGGGAAGAAGGCACCGGTCAACCAGGACTTGCTTAAATTGGCTGAGCAAAGAGACAAGGTGGCCGCTGACGGCCAGGAATTTGACGCTTACCAGCAGCTGGAAGGCCAGCGGCTGGCTGAAGAGCAAGCAGCTAAAAAGCTGGAAAAAGAAGTCCAGGAAATCTCCAGTCGTTTGCAGAAGCTGGGAAAGCAGCTGGAGCAGGTGCAGAACTACCAGACTTATCTGGACCTGAAAAAGCAGGTCAGCCCGGTCACCTTTGACCAGGAGCTCTACCAGAAGGCCTTGGACCTTAATGCCCAGATCAAGGCCCTCAAGGCTTCCATCAAGGAAGAAAAAGAGCAAATCGACCCGGCCCTTTTGGCCAAAAGAAAGGACCAGGTCCGGGCCTGGCGGCAGGAACTGGGGCAAATCAGCCAGAGCCTGGAAATGCTCAAGCAACAGGTCAAACAGCTGGAAGAGAAGCAGGCCAGCCTCTTAGAATTGACCCCGCATTTAGAGCAAGTGGCAGATTTATCCATGGACCAGTTCCAGCAGATGCAGGCTGACTGGGAAGAAAGCCAGAAGGCAGAAGCCGCGCCTAAGACCCTGCCGCCATATGTGGGCTTGATCGTAGCTGTAATTGGTCTGGCGCTTTTGGGTCAAAACCGTTTTTTGGCAATATTGTTAATCCTTGCTGGCGCGGCTTTAGCGGCTTATGCCTACTTCAAAAAGCCCGCCAAGGGACCAGACAAGGCGGAAGCCTTTAAGGAAAAGTACGGTATCGATGCCAGCGTTAAGGTAGACCCCTTGCTTGCCCCTTACCGGGACCTGGCCATCAACCGGCGGGACTTGGAAAAAGCCCAGGCGGAACTCGCTCAAAAAGAAAAACAGGCCGCTGACCTGGCCCGGCAATTGGGCTTGGATGGTAGTGACCTTACGGCTGTCAGCCAGCAGCTGGGCCGCTTGGAAGAGCAGGTGGAAGCTGAGAGTGCGGGTCTTAGGGCCAGCCAGGAGGTCAAGGCGGCCAACTTGAACTACCAAAAGCAGATCAGCGCATTAACTGAACAGCTTTTGGCCATCTACCAGACTGCTGGGGTAGAAAACCTGGCAGCCTACCAGGCATTAGCACAAAAACTGCAGGAACAAAAGGCTTTATCTGCCCAGATCACTGCTTTGAAGAACAACTTGGGTGACCAGTTAGCGGCTTTTGAAGAAAATGGCCTGGATGCAAGCAAATTGCTGGGGCAAAAGAAAGAGCTGGAAAAAGAGCTGGCTGACAAGCAAAGAGCTGTCTCAGCCCGCCAGCAGGAAATGGCCAACCTTTTGGCTGAGGAAAAACGCTATGCTTCTTCCAGCCAGGTGGCTGAAGACAAGCAGATGCTGGCCGAAATTGCCGACAGCTTCAGAAGAGACAGCCAGGACTACCTGGCCAGCCTTTTGGCCGGGGAAGTCATTGGCCGGACCCTGGATCTGGCCTCAAATGACCGCTTCCCGAAGATGCTGAAATTAGCCCAGGACTACCTGGAAATTTTGACGGGCGGCCGCTACCGGGAAATCCTTTTGCCGGCCAAATTGTCCAAGAAGACCCCGCTTAAGGTGGTTAGAAAAGACAAAAAGAAGATCCCCTTGCCCTACCTGTCCCGGGGGACCCAGGAGCAGCTCTATTTTGCCTTGAAACTGGCCTTTGTCATGCAGATCAAGGACAAGATCGACCTGCCGGTCTTGATCGACGATTCATTCGTCAACTTCGACGGCCCGCGGACCGGCTACATTGTAGACATGCTCAATAAGATGAGCGAAGACAAGCAGATCCTGGTCTTTACGGCCAGAGAAGACTTGGCTGAAGCCGTCAGCGCCGCGCCAATCAGATACAGAAAGAAGGAGCAGGATGCTTAAACGTTTGCTGGATTACAATGAAGGGGAAGAATTTGACCTGGTCTTGATGGTCAAGAATTCCCAGCTGCGCCAAGATAAGAGGGGCAAGCACTACCTGCTCATGCAGCTGGCTGACTCTTCCGGCAGCATCCGGGCCAATTACTGGCAGGCCAAGGCTGAGGACGCCAACCGCTTCAACGCCGGCACGGTGGTGGAGGCCTCAGGGATGATTGAGGACTACCACAACCATGACCAGATCAAGCTGTTCAGCATTCATCCGGTCAGCCCGGACGACCAGGTGGACTTGAGCCAATTGGTGGCCTCTGCTCCGGAAAAGGCAGATGACATGGAGAAGGAGATCAAGGCTTTTGTGGCCCAGATCGATAATAAGAACTGGCATGACCTGGTAGTCTTCCTTTTGAAAAAGTGGTCCAGCCGCTTTTTCACTTACCCGGCTGGCAAGTCCAACCACCACGCCTACAAAGGCGGCCTGGCCTTTCACACTTTGACCATGTTAAAAGACGCCAGAGGCTTAGCTGACAACTACCCAGCCGTCAACCGGTCGCTTCTTTATGCCGGCTGCATCCTCCACGACATGGGCAAAGTGCTGGAATTGTCCGGACCGATCGCGACCCAGTACACGGCTGAAGGCAACTTGGTTGGCCACCTGGTTTTGATTGACGAGCAGCTGATGCTGGCCGCCCAGGAACTGAAAATCGACCTGGCCAGTGAAGACCTGCTACTGCTCCGGCACATGGTCTTATCCCACCATGGCCGCTATGAGTACGGGTCACCAAAATTGCCGGCACTGCTTGAAGCAGAACTTTTGCACCGGATCGACGACCTGGACGCGGCGGTCAACGCCATCACGACAGAATTGTCCACGACCAAGCCGGGCGAATTCACCCTGCCGCTGATGTCCCAGGACGGCCGCCGCTATTACCGGCCAAGGCAGGAAAGATAGGGAAAGTAGTATCAAAAGAAGCAAAGAAAAAAGACGCGATTCAGTGAATCGCGTCTTTTTATCGTCTAATCGTCAGCCCGCATTAGTTTGAGCTTGATGATGAGCTAGATGATGATGAGTTGCCAAGGTAGTTAGCCAGCAGGTTCTTGTCCTTCAAGTCCTTGTCCTTGATGTTGACGTTGGCCTTCTTCAGAACCTTGCTGATGACCTTGGTCATTGTGTTGGAATCAGCTGCCCACTTAGCGTAGAGCTGCTTGTCGATGAACTTCTTGTTCTTAGTGTATGAGCCTTTTTCAGTGGTCTTCAAAACCTTGATGACTTCGTAGCCGGATGAAGTCTTAACTGGCGTGGTAGTGTATTCGCCTTCCTTAAGCTTCCAAACAGCTGATTTGAAAGTGCTGCTCAAGCTGGTGTCAGTTGAGTCGAAGGCTGACAGCTTGCCGGCCTTCTTCTTGGTAGCAGTGTCAGTTGAGTACTTCTTAGCCAGAGTAGCAAAGCTGGTGCCGCTCTTCAAGTTCTTGATGACAGTTTCAGCAGTTGACTTCTTGGCAACTACAATGTGTTGCACAGTGGTCTTGGTGTGGTAGCTCTTCCACCAGTTCTCTTCTTGCGTGGTGGTTGGCTTCTTCATGTCCTTCAAAGCGGCAACTGAGTACAAGTTGGTAGCCAGGTTTTGCTTGAATGACTTAGTGGTCAAGCCGCTGTAGCTCAAAACACTGCTGAAGCTTGAGCCGTATTGCTTCTTGTACTTGTTGTATTCGGCGTCGATCTTCTTTGAAGATACCTTGTCACCGTATTGGGCCTTCAGCGTACGGTAGATGATCAGGCTGACCAAAGTTGACTGGCCGGCTGAAGTATCCTTCATAGCTTCGTAGTATTCGTCCTGAGTGATCTTGCCACCCTTGTAGTTAACTACAGTAGCTGAGCTGCTTGAGCAAGCGGCAGTGGACAGACCGATAGCTGCGGCACCTGCCAAAACGGCGATTTTCTTCAAATGTTTTTTCATAAAATTAAATCTCCACATCCTTCATACGTACTGGTTACTAATATAACATATTTTTCCAGCTATAGAGTTCCTGGAGGCAAAGTTCATGAAAAAATCCGCCTTTCTTAGGAATTTCTTTACTAGCTCTTACCGCTTCCAGTTCCAAGGATCCTGGTGCCAAGCCAACAATTCCTTATATTGTTCTTCGCTGACCGTTTCAGCAATTTCCTGTTCGATCAGTTCCCGGTAGTTCAAGAGCGGGGCAAACTTGGTGTCGGCCTTCTTGAAGTTTTCGTCAGCGTCTGGCAAAAGGTAGGTAAAGATTGAGCTGACCCCGTCAACGTGGGCGCCAGTGTCCTTGACTGCTTGCACGGCAGACAAAACGCTGCCGCCAGTTGAAATGAGGTCGTCGATCAAAACGATGTGGTCGTCCATGGACAGGCGGCCTTCGATTTGCCGGCCTTGGCCGTGGTCCTTTGGCTTGGAGCGGACGTAAACCATTGGCAGGTTCATGACTTGGGCAACCCAGGCGGCGTGCGGGATGCCGGCCGTAGCGACACCGCCGATCACCGTAACTTCCGGGAACTCTTGCTTAATCAGGGCTGCCAAGTTTTCAGCGATTGCCTGCCGCAGTTCCGGGAAGGAAATGGTTTGCCGCAGGTCAGTGTAGATCGGGGAATGCATCCCGCTGGCGTAGACAAAGTCCTTGTCCGGAGAAATAGTCACAATCTTCTTGTCGATCAGCTGGCGGATAATTTCGTTATTTTGCATCGTTCTTGCTCCAATCCTTCAAAATCTCTTCGTATGCTTTTTGCGGGTCAGCGGCCTGGGTGATTGGCCGGCCGACAACGATAGCGGTTGACCCGTTTTCCCGCGCCTGGGCAGGTGTTGCCACCCGGGCTTGGTCGTCTTTTTGGTAGCTCTTTGGCCGGATGCCCGGAGTGACGAACATGAAGTCGTTGTTGAATTCGCTCTTCATCGCCTTGACTTCCAAAGGTGAGCAAATGATCCCGTCAGCCCCGGCTTCCTGGGCCTGGTGGGCCAGGCTCTTTACTTCGTCAGCCAGGCTGAGTGAGCAGTGCTGTTCATTCTTCAAGACTTCTTCAGAGATGGAAGTCAGTTCAGTCACGGCCAAAAGCTTTGGTACCGGCTTGCCGGCCGGGGTGCCTTCGATCAGGCCTTCTTTAGCGGCCTGGATCATCTGCTTGCCGCCCAGGGCGTGGACAGTCGTGCAATAAACGCCCAAGGCAGCCAGCTGGTGGGCAGTCCGCTTGACGGTGTTGGGAATGTCGTGCAGCTTGAGATCAAGGAAGATCTGGTAGCCCTTGGCGGACAAATCACGGACAATTTCCGGCCCGTACTGGTAGAACATTTCCATCCCCAGCTTGACGTGCAGGCCCTGCTTGTCCTTCAGCTGGTTGAGGAACAGCCACATTTTTTCCTGATCATCATAGTCCAAAGCGATAAATAACGGTTTGTTCATTGCTACTCCTTAAATTTACAAAGCGCGTATGACCGCATAAGAAAAGCCCACCAGAGTCTACAGAGACCCCAGGCGGGCAGAATGCGTGCATACTAAAAAGATTGTGCTGCTTGTGGTCTCTCTGTACCAATTAAAGCTCAGTTAACAAAAGACTATCACGAACTTTCTGAAAAATCAAGGGCCAGGCCAGCTTGCCTTTTTTATTTTTTTGTAGGATAATTTTGGCGAATTGAAAAGTTAAAGAAGTCACATGAAGTCACACGGGAGGAAAAATGACCGCAGAAGTTAATTTGGCTGTTGAACTGCCAGGCTTGAAGCTGAAGAATCCGGTAATGCCGGCGAGTGGGACCTTTGCCTTTGGCGACTTGCCAGAGAATTTCGACTGGAATGAGATGGGGGCGATCGTCTTAAAGACTGCCACCCGGCATGCCCGGACTGGCAACCCTCAGCCGCAGATCGCCTTGCTCGCTGACGGGGTCATGAACGCCGTAGGCTTGACCAACCCAGGCGCTGAGGTCGTGGCTAGTGAAAAGATCCCGGCTTTAAGAGAAAAGCACCCGGACCTGCCAATCTTGGCCAGCGTGGGCGGGGAAAGCGTGGAAGACTACGTGGAAGTCGCGGAAATCCTGGCCGCGGCTGAACCTGACGCTTTAGAGCTCAACTTGTCCTGCCCGAACGTGTCTGAAGGTGGGATGACTTTTGGCATCGTGCCGGAAATGGTGGAAAAGATCACCCGCCTGGTTAAGGAAAAAGTAGACCTGCCGGTATACGTGAAATTGACGCCAAACGTTACCAGCATCGTGGAAATTGCCCAGGCAGCGGAAAGAGGCGGGGCTGATGGCTTGACCTTGATCAATACCTTGCTGGGCCTGCACCTTGATTTAAAGACCCGGCGGCCGGTTTTAGGCAATGACTTTGGCGGCTTGTCTGGTCAAGCAGTTAAGCCAGTGGCTGTCCGCATGGTGGCCCAGGTCAAGCAGGCAACTAGTCTGCCGATTATTGGGGTCGGCGGGATCAACAGCCCGGAAGACGCGGCTGAATTCATCTTGGCTGGGGCTTGCGCTGTCCAGATCGGCAGCATGGCCTTCCATGACAAATTGGCCATCAAGCACGTGATTGACGGTCTGCCAGCAGTTTTGGCGGACATGGGCGCAAGTGACGTTACCAGCCTGGTTGGCCAGTGGCAGTCAAATAAACAATAGAAAAATTTAGAGCAAGAAAAAAGTGTTGAGTAATTACTTCATGGTAAGAGTAATCATTCAACACTTTTTTGTTCCGATTAATTTTCGCTCTCGTTCAGGTCCTGGTTGAGCTCGCTGTTTAGTCTGTCAATCTTGGCCTGCAGGCGGGCGATTTCTTCGTCAGCTTCCTGCTTGAAGCGGTCGACATCGGTGTTAAGGTCGCTGACCACCTGTTCAGCTGCCGGCAGTTCACTGGCTAAGCGGCTGCTGGCTTCCTGGGCCCGGGAGAGGCCGTCTTGCAGGTCTTTGTGGCTTTCCTTGAAATCTTCCGCGTCTTCTTTGAGGTAGTCCCTGGTGCTCTTGCCGTTTTCATCTGGCAAAAAGGCGAAGACCGCTCCTGCTGCTGCCCCGAGCAAAAAGCCCAGGCCAAAGTGCTTGAAATTCCGCATTTTTCTTCCCCCTCAGTTAAAACTGGGCCTTGATCCGGTCGCAGACTTCCTGGTACTTCTTTTCGTCGTATTGGTCGGCATTGTTTCTGGTGAAGAACTTGATGCCGTCGCCTTCCCAGCGGGGGATGAAGTGGATGTGAGAGTGCATGACCACCTGGCCGGCAATTTCCCCGTTGTTGCTGGTGATGTTCATCGCTTGGATCCGCGGGTCAGAAGCCTTGATGGCCTTGGCGATTTCCGGCACGTATTGCAAAAAGCGGCTGGCGTCTTCAGCGCTGTAGTCAAAGAAGTTGGTCAAGTGCTTCTTTGGTACCATCAATACGTGGCCTTCGTTGACCTGGGAAATGTCTAAAAAGGCCTTCACGTCGTCATTTTCAAAAACGGTGTAGCTGGGAATTTCGCCGCGGATAATCTTACAGAATAAACAGTCGTCAATTAATTCAGCCTTAGTCATTGTGTTACCTCTGATCAATTTTAATGAGTTATTTTTTCAGTTTCTCTATGTCTCCATGCTATCATAAGAGGCAGAGAAAAACATGAAGAAAGATAGGGAAAATATGACTCTAGAAATATCGCATTTGACTGGGGGCTACAGCGGCATCCCGGTAATTAAAGACGTCAATCTGACCATCGCTTCCGGTGAAGCGATTGGCTTGATTGGCTTGAACGGGGCCGGCAAGTCCACTACCATCAAGCACCTGCTGGGGCTTCTGCGCCCGCAAGCCGGCAAAATTACTTTAAACGGGATCAACCTGGCTGAAAAGCCAGCTGAATTCAAAAAGCTGGTGGCTTACATCCCGGAAACGCCAGTCATCTACCCTGAACTGACCTTGAAAGAGCACCTGGAACTGACCATCCTGGCCTACCAGCTGGATCCGGATAAGGCCTGGGATAAAGCGCAAAAGCTCTTGACCATGTTCCGCCTGGCAGACAAATTGGACTGGCTGCCTGTTCACTTTTCAAAAGGGATGCAGCAGAAGGTCATGATCGTGGCCGCCTTTTTGACTGACGCCCAGCTTTTAGTGATCGATGAGCCATTTACCGGCCTGGACCCTCTGGCCGTAGCCAACTTCATCGGTCTCATCAAAGAAGCACAAGAGTCTGGCAAGGAAATTCTGATGACCACCCACGTATTAGCCGATGCCCAGCAGGCCATCAAGACCTACGCGATCTTAAACCAGGGCACGATCGAGTTTACCGGCAGCCTGGATGAAATTAGGGACCACTACGGCTTAAAGGCCAGCGACTCCTTTGACAAGCTCTACCAGCTCTTGTACCAGGAGCAGAAAAATGCGTGAGCTGGCGAAGAAGAGACTGCAAAGTAACTTTCAGCAGTCAGCCAAGTATTTGGCCCTGGTTTTCAATGATTTCTTTGTCCTGGCTTTGATTTTCATCTTTGGGGCGGTCATGTTCTGGTACTCCCAGGTGATGAAGGTCCTGCCGGTAAAGGCCTGGTATTATCCTCTGGTATTATCCGCCTTGCTCTGGCTGGCCTACTTGCCAGGAAAATTAGTGACCCTATTAGAGGTCGCTGACCGGCAGTTTTTGCTGGCCACTGACGACCGGCTGGATGATTATCTAGCTCCTATGCTCCGCTACAGTTTAGTCCTGCCAGCCCTGCTTTTGGCCTTAGCTGGCGGGATTATGTATCCCTTTGCCAGTTTAAAAATGGGCCTCAGCAATCTCAATTACTTTAGCTTGATCTTGGCCCTCTTTTTCGCCAAGCTCTTTGAGCAGGGGGCGGTCAGCCGCAGCTTGACTTTTGACCACAAGGTCAAGCAGGTGACCTGGCTGATCAGGTTAGTCCTTTTGTCTTTGCTTTTGGCGAGTTTGTATTTCTTGCCAAATGCCTTGTACCTGCTTTTGGCTGTTTCGATTATTTCCGTCTTGGCCTTACGGGCCTGGAAAAATTATGCCTTTGACTGGCAGTACGCCATTGACTATGAAGCAAGGCGGAAAGAGACGGTTTATGCTGGCTTTGCCATGTTTACCGACGTCAAGGAAAGACAGGTCAACATCAAGCGGCGGAAGTACCTGGACTTTTTATTGCCGCCTTTTGGCAAGGAAAACCCAAACAGCTTCTTGTACCGGCGGACTCTTTTGCGGGACCCGGAATACTTGAACCTTTTGGCCCGGATGACGGCCTTTGCCGTTTTATTGACAGCCATGATTCAGGATCCGGTCTGGGCCCTGCTCCTGTCGGCCTTGGTCATGTACTTAACTGTCTGGCAGCTCCTGCCTTTAGGGCAAAAATATGACCAGAACATCATGTACCGGGTCTACCCAATTGCCCAAAAAGAGCAGGGGCAGGATCTCAGCCGGGTCTTAGCCTGGGCCTTGCTTTTGCAGACGGGGCTGATTATAATTTTCTGGCTGGCCATTATGCCGGGCCAGTTTGCCTGGAGCCTCCTGCTCTTGGTCTGGTGCGGCCTTTTGGCTAAAGGCTATCTGCCTTACAAGAGCCAGCAGCTGGCGAAAAAAGCCCGCTACAAGAAGCGGAGAAAATAGGGCAGAAGAGTAAAAAGCGAACAGTAAAATAAGATATAGATAAAACTACAAATTAGAAAGAACAGAGAGAAAGACATGCGTTTAAAGAACAAGCCTTGGGCAAACGAACTGGTAGAAGAGCACCCGGAAAGCGCCTTGGACCGGCCGAATCCAGCGGAAAAGATCGACTGGGCAGCCCGCTTTGGCAACGACAAGCCAATTGAAATCGAAGTCGGCTCAGGCAAGGGGCAGTTTATTACTACTTTGGCTAAGCAGCACCCTGACCGCAACTTCGTGGCCATGGAAATCCAGAAGACGGCAGCCGGCATCATCTTGAAAAAGAAGCTGGACGAGGGGCTGGACAACCTGCAGATCCTCTGCGCCGACGCGGCCAACCTGGTGGCTTACTTCGGGGAAAACTCCACCAGCAAGATCTACCTCAACTTCAGCGATCCCTGGCCAAAGAGCCGGCATGAAAAGCGCCGCTTGACCTACAAGGACTTTTTAGCCAAGTACCAGGCAGTCTTGACCGGCAACGGAGTGATTGAATTCAAGACCGACAACTCTGGCCTGTTTGCCTACAGCGTCAAGAGCATGAACAATTACGGGATGCACTTTGACTTTGTGTCAGTTGACCTCCACCACGAAAGCGAAGAAATCGTGGAAAAGAACGTGGAAACTGAGTATGAGCACAAGTTTGCCAGCAAGGGGCAGCCGATCTACTGCCTGCACGCGGGCTTTCTGGCCAAGTAAAAAATTTCCCTTTGCCGGGAAAATCGGTTAAAATAGCTAGTAAATATTTCTCTTATTAAAAGTAAGCAGGAGGTAAATATGGAAGAATATAAAGTAGTTGATCAAGCAAAGCTGGCGGACTTAGTCAAGAGCGGGCGGACGGTTGTCGAATTTTCCGCTGACTGGTGCCCAGACTGCCGCTTTTTGGACCCGGCCATGCCAGCAATTGAAGCTGACTTTGCAGACAGCAAGTTCATCAAGATCGACCGGGACGGCTCCATCGACTTGTGCAGGGAAATGAACATTATGGGAATTCCTTCATTTGTTGTCTACCAAGATGGGCAAGAAATTGGTAGACTAGTTAATGGAGACCGCAAGACCAAGCAGGAAGTAGAAGCATTTTTGCGGTCGCTTGACTAGATAAGAGGGGACTTGAGATCAAATGATCACTAGTATTAACAAAGTAAGCTATCCCAACACTTTGATCGTTATCTTGGCGCAAGGCGATGGCGAAAGCAATTTTGAAGAAAAGGCTGATGTAACCCGGGTTACGGACGGCAAGGGCGAATTGACTGGCTTCAACTTCTTTAACGTAAACGAAGTTTTGGACTACGACAAGCTGCCAAACGGCGAAGTCAAGCTGGATGAAGACCAAGTCGCAGCCTTGAACGAAAAACTGGCCAGCGTTGGTTTTTCCGACAAGCTGCCTGTGGCCAAGCCGACTCTGGTTTACGGCTACGTTAAGGAATGCGCTGCCCACCCGGACTCTGACCACCTGCACGTAACGCAAATTGACGTCGGCGATGGTCAGGACCACCAAATCGTCTGCGGGGCACCAAACATCGCCCAAGGGCAAAAGGTTGTTGTAGCACTGCCTGGCACTTTGATGCCAACTGGGGCCCAGATTTGGCCAGGTGCCTTGCGCGGGGTTGAATCAGACGGGATGATCTGCTCAGCCAGAGAACTGGGCTTGGCTCATGCTCCGCAAAAGCGGGGGATCATGGTTGTTCCGGACAGCTTCAAGATCGGTGACGAATTTGAACCGACCAAGTGTGACGAACTGCTGGCTAGCGGCGTCATCACCCTGTAATTGTTAAAAAACGGCAAAAAACGAAGAGCTTTCGGCTGATTATGGCCCGGAGCTCTTTTTTCTTAGCCCAAGAATGATAAAATAAGGGTCGAACGTTTGAAACAAATGGAGCGAAAAAATGTTAGACAAGACTAAACAAATTTGGTTTATTGGGATCAAGGGGACCGGGATGGCTTCCTTGGCCTTGATTTTGCACGACCTGGGCTACAAGGTTGCCGGCAGCGACATCGACAAGTACACCTTCACCCAGGATCCGCTGCAAGCCGCCGGGATTGAAGTTGCTTCTTTCTCCAAGGACAACATCAAGGAAAGCGGCCAGGTGATCGTCAAGGGCAACGCCTTCAAGAGCGACAACATTGAAGTTGCCGCCTGCGAGGAAAAGGGCATCAAGTGGCAAAGCTACCCGGACACGGTTGAAGAAATCGTCCAGCAGTACACCAGTATCGGGGTTGCGGGTTCCCACGGCAAGACTTCAACCACCGGCCTTTTGGCAACGGTTTTGGGTGAAGCCGCTCCGACTTCCTTCCTGATTGGTGACGGGATGGGGAAGGGGGTCAAGGACTCCCGCTTCTTCGTCTACGAAGCTGACGAATACCGGCGGCACTTCCTGGCCTACCACCCGGACTACCAGATCATGACCAATGTCGACTTTGACCACCCTGACTACTTCAAGGACAGAGACGACTATGCCTCAGCCTTCCAGACAGCGGCTGATCAGACTAAGAAGGGGCTTTTTGTCTGGGGCGATGACGAACGCCTGCAGAAGATCCAGCCAAAGACGGCCAAGAAGTACACTTACGGCTTGAAGGACAGTGATGACTTCCAGGCCTTTGACGTGGTCAAGACCACTGAAGGAGCCAAGTTCCATGTCCGGGCTCACGGGGAAGACTTAGGCGAATTCACCATCCACCTTTTTGGTGACCACAATGTGATGAACGCTACGGCCGTTATTGCCATTGCCTTTACTGAAGGCATCGACCTTGATGTAGTGAGAAAGGGTCTGGTCAAGTACACCGGGGCCAAGCGCCGCTTCAGCGAAAAGGACTTCGGCGACACGGTGGTTATTGATGACTACGCCCACCACCCAACTGAACTGCGGGCTACGATTCAAGCTGCCCGGCAGAAGTTCCCGGACCGGAAGCTGGTTACCATCTTCCAGCCGCACACTTACTCCAGAACCAAGGAATTCGAAGAAGAATACGTGGAAATTCTGAAGGGGGTCGACAAGGCCTTCTTGACGCCGATCTATGGGTCAGCCAGAGAAAAGGCGGGCGATATCAAGAGTGAAGATATCACCAGCCAGATTCCAGGTGCTGAAGTCATCGACTTCGACAATCTGAAGGATCTTTTGGCCTACAAGGGCGACTGCATCGTCTTCATGGGTGCCGGCGACATTCCTAAATACGAAGTAGCATTTGAAGAAATGCTGGAAAAGTAAGATAAGCAGCAGACAAGCCGTTGACTAAGTCAGCGGCTTGTTTTTATGCCATATTTTTTCCGATATTTGCCAGGGCTGTGGCCGGCGCCATCGGGACTTCTCTGACTTCAGCTATCGTGACCCTGAGCCAAGCCGGTGAAAACAGAAGGCGGTCTTAAATAATTAACGAACGTGTAAAAACTGTTAAAATACATATAGGTATTTTGAGAGTTTTTATTTTGTAAGGAATGACAATGAACAAGAAGAAGTTACTTTTAATCGATGGCAATTCCGTGGCCTTCCGGGCCTTTTTCGCCATGTACCAGCAGCTGGACAAGTTTAAGAATCCAGAAGGTCTCCACACCAATGCCCTCTATGCCTTTAAGAACATGCTGGACGTGGTCTTGAAGCAGGAAGACCCAAGCCATATCCTGGTGGCCTTTGACGCCGGCAAGACCACCTTCAGAACCGCTATGTACAAAGACTACAAGGGCGGCCGGGACAAGACCCCGGCAGAACTATCCGAACAGCTCCCTTACCTGCGGGAAATGCTCAAGGACATGGGGATCAAGAGCTACGAACTGGCCAACTATGAAGCCGACGACATCATCGGCACTATGGCTAAAAAAGGAGCCGAAGCCGGCTATGAAGTGGCGGTTGTTTCCGGAGACAAGGACTTGACCCAATTGGCCAGTGACCACGTCACCGTCTACGTGACCAAGTCCGGAGTAACCAAGCTGGAAGCCTTCACTCCAGACCATATGAAGGAAGTCAACGGGGTGACCCCGACTGAATTCATCGACATGAAGGCTTTGATGGGCGACCCGTCTGACAACTACCCAGGCGTGGCCAAGGTCGGCCCCAAGACTGCCTCTAAATTGATCCAGGAATACGGCAGCGTGGAGAACTTGTATGAACACGTTGGCGAAATGAAGAAGTCCAAACTGAAGGAAAACTTGATCGCCGGCAAGGACAATGCCCTTTTGGGTAAAAAGCTGGCCACCATCAACTGCGACAGCCCGGTGGAAGTGACCCTCGATGAGCTTAGCTATGAGGGCAGCAATGTCGACGACCTCCGCCGCTTCTACGAAAAGATGAACTTCCGCCGCTTCTTGGCTGACTTAGCCCAAAAAGGCGAGCTGACCGAAAGCAAGACGGAAGTTAAAAAACAGGATTATATTGTTCTCAGTGCTGATAACTTAGACCAGCTGCCAAAGGCCTCTGAGGTTACCTTCTACCTGGCTATGTTTGGCGACAATTACCACCTGGCCGACTTTGCTGGCTTTGCCTTGAAAATCGGCGGGGAAATTTTTGTCAGCCGGGATGTTTTCCTCTTGCAGGAAAGCCCCTTAAAAGAAATGCTGGAAGATTCTGCTGTTCAAAAGAACGTCTTTGACTTAAAGCGGACCACTTACGGCCTCTACCGGCTGGGAATTAAGGCTGCGGGCTTATCCTTTGACCTGCTCCTGGCTTCTTACCTGGTTGACAATGAGAAAAATTCCAACGACCTGGGTGAACTGGTCCAAGGCTACGACTACTATGACCTGAAGACTGACCTGGAAGTCTACGGGAAGGGGAAGAATGCCAAGATTCCGGCAGATGACGCTGTCTTCTTCAACCACCTGGCCGGCAAGACCGCGGCCATTGCGGCTTTGAAGGACAGCCTCTTAAAGCAGTTAAAAGAGCACGAGCAAGACGACCTCTACGACTCAATCGAACTGCCAACCGCCAGAGTCCTGGCCAAGATGGAGATGAACGGGATCAAGGTTCAGCCTTCCCGCTTAAAGGAACTGGAAAACGACTTTGCTGTCCGTTTAAAGGAACTGGAAGAGAAAATCTACAAGGAAGCCGGGGAAGAATTCAACTTGAATTCACCAAAGCAGCTGGGGGTTATCCTCTTTGAAAAGCTGGGCCTGCCAGTCATCAAGAAGACCAAGACTGGTTACTCCACTTCAGTTGAAGTCTTGAACCAGTTGAAGGAGCAAAGTCCAGTCGTCAGCGACATCCTGGAATACCGGCAGATTTCCAAGATCCAGTCTACCTACGTTAAGGGCCTCTTAGACGTCATCGATGAGCGTGACGGCCGCATCCACACCCGCTATCTGCAGACTTTGACGGCAACTGGCCGCCTGTCTTCAGTTGACCCTAACTTGCAGAATATCCCAACCAGAACGGAAGAAGGCAAGCAGATCAGAAAGGCCTTTGTCCCGTCAAGTCCGGATGGCTATATCTACTCCTGCGACTACTCCCAAATCGAGCTCCGGGTCCTGGCTCATGTTTCAGAAGACCCGAACATGCAGGAAGCCTTCAAGACCGGCTACGACATCCACGCCCACACGGCCATGAAGATCTTCCACTTAAGCAGCGTTGATGAAGTAACGCCGCTCCAAAGACGGCGGGCTAAGGCTGTCAACTTTGGGATCGTCTACGGGATCTCTGACTACGGCCTTTCCAAGAATCTGGACATCTCCCGCAAGCAGGCCAAGGAATTCATCGACGAATACTTTGACCAATACCCAGGCATCCAGGCCTACATGGACCGGGCCGTTAAAGACGCCAGAGAAAAAGGCTACGCGGAAACCATCATGCACCGCCGCCGCTACCTGCCAGACATCCACGCCAAGAACTTCAATGTCCGCTCTTTCGCGGAAAGAACGGCGATCAACTCCCCAATCCAAGGGTCAGCCGCCGACATCATGAAGATTGCCATGATCAACATGCAAAAGAAGCTGGATGAATTGGGATTAAAGACCAAGATGGTCGTCCAGGTCCACGACGAATTGATCTTTGACGTGCCAGCTGATGAATTAGAGACGATCCAGAAGATTGTCCCGTCAGTCATGCAGTCCGCCGTTAAGTTGGACGTGCCTTTAGTCGCTGACGCCGGCTGGGGCCATGACTGGTATGAAGCAAAGTAGGAGGTAAAAAATGCCAGAAATGCCAGAAGTTGAAACGGTCCGCCGGACCCTGCGGCCCTTGGTCGTGGGTAAGACGATCGACCATGTCGATATTTGGTACGACAAGGTCATCACCGGTGACCCGGAAACTTTTAAAAAGGAGTTAAAGGGCAAGACCTTTACGGCGGTTGACCGCTATGCCAAATTCCTGCTCTTCCGTTTAGGTGACCTGACCATCGTTTCCCATTTGCGGATGGAAGGCAAGTACCATCTAGCGACCTGGGATGCACCGGTAGACAAGCATGAACACCTGCAATTTGCCTTTACCGATGGAAGCAGCCTTCGCTACGCGGACGTCCGTAAATTCGGCCGCCTGCAATTGGTGGAAACTGGAACTGAATTCCAGGTCACAGGTTTAAAGAATTTGGGCCTTGAAGCAAATACTCCGGAATTTACCCTGGACTATTTTGCAAAAGGTTTGAAGAAGAGGAGCATGAACATCAAGAGCCTGCTCATGGGCCAGACCTTGGTGGCAGGTCTGGGCAACATTTATGTTGATGAAGTCCTCTGGCAAAGCCGGATCAACCCCTTAACGCCAGCAAACGAATTAAGCAAGGGCCAGGTTAAGCACCTTTATACAGCCATCAATGAAACCATAGAAGAAGCTACTAAATACGGTGGCACGACCGTCCACAGCTTCTTAAACGCGGAAGGGGAAGCCGGCCACTACCAGGAAAAGCTCAAGGTCTATGGCAAGGAGGGGCAGCCATGCCCACGCTGCGGGGAAGACTTTGTCAAGATCAAGATCAGCGGGCGGGGAACCACCTACTGCCTGCATTGTCAAAAGAGGTAAAAGATTAGATGACTTTTTATCTGGGACTGACCGGCGGGATTGCCACGGGCAAGTCGACCGCCAGCCGGATATTAAAAGAGCTGGGATGCCAGGTTATCGACAGCGACTTGATCGCCCGCCAGCAGGCCGAAGTGGGCCAGGTCTCCTGGCAAAGGATCTTAGAAGAATTCGGGCCGGACTTCTTTAATGAAGATAAGAGTCTTAACCGCAAGAAGCTGGGCCAGTATGTCTTTGCCAATCCTAAAGCTTTGGCAAAATTGTCTGAAATTACCCAAGGCGAAGTCTTAAAAGAAGTTCAAAAGCAGATGCAGGCCAGTCAGGCTTCTGTCTGCGTCATCGATGTTCCCCTGCTCTTTGAGGCTGGCTGGCAGGACTACTTTGACGCTGTTCTTTTGATCGCGGCCCCGGAAGAAGTGGAGCTAGACCGCTTGATGAAGCGAGACTCTTTAAGCCAAGCAGAAGCTAAAAGGCGGATGCAGGCCCAGCTGCCCTTAGGGGAAAAACGCCTGTTGGCTAGCTATGTCCTTGAAAATACTGGTACAATAGAAGAACTAAGAGACAAATTGAGCAATCTGCTGAAAACTATCGCGTGAAAGGAGCTTCATAATGCTTTGTCCAAATTGCCATCAAAACGCCTCCCGGGTTATTGACTCCCGGCCGACTGACGAAGGGCGGACCATCCGCCGGCGGCGGGAATGCGAAAACTGCGGCTACCGCTTTACGACTTTTGAACGGGTGGAACAGTCACCCCTTTTGGTGATCAAGAACGACGGCACCAGAGAGGCCTTCAGCCGGGAAAAGATCCTGAACGGGGTGGCGGCTGCCTGCCAGAAGCGGCCGGTAACCAGCGAGCAGCTCAACAAGCTGGTCGACAATGTTGAAAACCGGATCCGGGCTAAAGGAGTTAGCGAAATCTACTCCAAGGAAATCGGGGAACTGGTCATGGATCAATTAGCCGATATCGACGACGTGGCCTACATCCGCTTTGCCTCCATCTACCGCCAGTTCACTGACATGTCCAGCTTCATGAAGACCATGGAGGACATGATGGACCGGCATAGTAAGGCCAAGTAGTCCATGTACGAAAATTCCAATCCCCGCCTTAGGTACGTCGTTTTAAATGAGCTGGCCGACCAATCAGGGCAAGGGCAGGTCTTAATCAAGCTCTACCAGCCTTTGATCGGGGCTTTAGGGGTTGCCCTCTACCAGACTCTGGTCCAGGACTTTGATCCTTACCGGTCTCTGTCGGCTTCAAGTGCCCTGTATAGCCTGCAAGAAGACCTGGATTGCAGCCTCCGCCAGCTCTGGCAGGCCCTGCATAAGCTGGAAGCTGTGGGGCTCTTAAAGACCTATGTCAGCCACAATCTCCGCTTGGGAGATATTTTGGCCTTTAAGCTGCATGCCGTGCCGGATGCCAGTGAATTTTTCAACACTTCGCTTCTGGCCAGCCTTTTAAAAGAAAAAGTTGGCGGGGTCCGCTTCAGCCAGCTGTCCCGGGAATTTGCCAAACAGGCTCAGGTCAAGGAGCGGCAGCTGGACAATCTAGAAGAAGTTTCCGCTTCCTTTTTTGAAGTCTTCCGCTTGCCGGAAAATGAGGCTATCAATCCTTCTGAAGACGTCCAAAAGGCGGCTGAGGAAAATGCCGGCCAGAAGACGGAGGAAGCCCAGGTCAACTTAAAGCAGATCGACTGGCAGTATTTGAAAGACCGCTTCGCGACTTACCAGATCCCGGAAAGCGAGATTGACCGGCAAAAAGACGAAATCCGGTCCATTATGGAGCTTTATGGCTTAAGCGAGGAAGAGTTTATCAACGAAACCCTGCCAACCCTGCATGGCAGCTACCAGCTGGACGCCGCGGTAATCAGAAAGAGCCTCAACTACAACTACAAGGCTGACCACCGCCGCAAGCAGGTAATCAAGCGCCAGGAAGAAAAGCAGGATCGGCCGAGCGTGGACCAGCAAGACCAGCAGCTTTTAGACCTGGTTACTTCTAAATCGCCGATTAATTTTTTGGATGACATGAAGCAGGAGAAGGGCGGCTTTACCACGGCCAGAGAGCGGCAGATCGTCAATAACCTGGACGGGCAGATTCGCTTAAACCATGGCTTGATCAATGTTCTGGTCTACACCTGCCTTACCTACCAGCCAGTTTTGACCCAGGACTTGGCCTACCGGATTGCCAACGACTGGCTGCAAAAGGGGATCACGACCCCGGAAGCTGCTATCAAGCACCTGCGCGCTGGGAAGAAGCAGGCCCAGTCAGGGCAAAAGAAGAACTACCCGGCATATTCAGGCAGCCGGCGGCTTGAACAGGGGACTGACTGGAATAAGAAGCAGTTTGTCCAGCCGGTCAACATTTCTGATGAGGACCTGCGGAAGATGCTGCAGGGTCCGGATAAGAAAGACAAGTAAGGGTGATTAGATGAGAGCAATTGGCGATATGTTGAGTGACGCGGCTAAGGCCGCCGCAGCCAAGAACGGGCAGGATTTTTCGGCGGAATCATTTGATAAGATAAAAAAGCAGGTCTTCGCTGACCCTGACGTCCGGGCCTTTCTGACGGCCCACCAGGACCAGCTGACCAAGGAGAGCATAGACGCCAGCTTTGCCAGCCTCTATGAATACTGCCGGCAAAAAGACGGCCACGACAAGGTGATCAGCGGCTATTTGCCCCAGCTTTTCATGGAGGGTCCGTTAATCGGGATCCGTTACCAGGCCAGCCAGGACAAGCAGCGCCGGGACAAAGAAGCAGCAGCCAAGCGGCGGATTGAGTTGATTGACCTGCCGGAGAAATTGCGCCGGGTCAAGCTGGCCGACTTGGACATGGCCGATGACCGCAAGCAGGCCTTGTTTGAAGTGGGGGCCTTTTTGCAGGCCTACCAGAGCAATCCCCATGCCAAGGGCCTCTATTTAAGCGGGGACTTCGGGGTTGGGAAGACCTATATTTTAGCGGGCCTGGCCAACCGGGTAGCGGAAATGGGCGGCAGGGTGATCTTTTTGCACATGCCGACCTTTATCGCGGGTCTGTCTAGCCACTTTGGCGACAACAGCCTGCAGGCGGAAATCCAGCGCCTGGCGGCTTGCGATGTCTTGATTTTGGACGATATCGGGGCCGAGACCCTCAGTCCCTGGTCAAGAGACGATGTTTTAGGCGTGATTCTCCAGGCCCGGATGGACAATGACCTGCCGACCTTCTTCAGCTCCAACTTTGACATGAAGACCCTGGAGAGCCACTTCAGCGCCACCAAGAACGCGGATGACCCGGTTAAGGCGGCCCGGCTGATGCAAAGAGTCCGTTATTTGGCTAAAGAAGTGGTCGTTTACGGGAACAATCGCCGCCTGCCTTAGTTTTTTGAAAAAAATGGCAAAAAAGCCTTGTCTTATTTGGGCAAGGGGGTATAATCGAAAAGTAAATAGAAGACATGATTACTCCCGCTTCAGAGAGAGGGGCCCAGTTCTGAAAGCCCCCATTTGGGAGGAACCCCACCTTCTATGATCCCAAAAGATAAATGACAAGGTTGGACGCCGTTATCAGTCCAATAAGAGAGGCCGCTTTAGGCCTGAATTTTGGGTGGAACCACGATGATTAATCGTCCCGAGCATGTATTTGTGCTCGGGACTTTTTTGTTTTTGGAGGATTTAAACCAATGAGTTTTGCTTTGACTCTGCCAGATGGCTCAAAGAAAGAATTTGACGCAGCTGTTTCCGTTGCTGACCTTGCTTCCAGCATCTCAACTTCCCTGGCTAAGAACGCCGTTGCCGGCAAGGTTGACGGGGAAATCAAGCCCCTTGACTTCCAGCTGGACGCTGACCACGAAGTTGCCATTTTGACTAACAAGGACGCTGAAGGCTTGAGCGTTTTGCGGGCAACTGTTGCCTTCGTTTTGGAAGCCTTGGTTAAGGACAAGTACCCGGAAATCAAGCTGGGCCAGGCTGAAGTTTCAGAAGACGGCTTCTTCATCGAAACTGACAAGGAAGACCAAATCAAGGTTACTGAATTGCCAGACCTGGAAAAGGTCCTGCAAAAGGCTATCAAGAACGGCGAAGCCATTGAACACGTTCAAGTAGCTAAGAGCGAACTGGCTGAGGCCTTCAAGGACGACCCATACAAGAGCGAACTTTTGGCCAAGGAAGGCGACGTGGTTGACGCCTACAAGCTGGGCGACTTCGTTGACTTTGGCTTTAGCGCGCTTTTGCCAAACACTGGCAAGATCAAGAAGTTCAAGCTCTTGTCAGTAGCTGGTGCCTACTGGAAGGGTAAGAGCTCAAATCCAATGCTGCAAAGAATCTTCGGGACTGCCTTCTTCAAGGAAGCTGACTTGGAAGCTGACCTTAAGCGGCGGGCAGAAATCAAGGAAAGAGACCACCGGACTATCGGCCGGGACCTGGATCTCTTCTTCGTTGACCCTAAGGTTGGGGCAGGTTTGCCATACTGGATGCCAAAGGGTGCCACTATCCGCCGGATCATTGAACGTTACATCGTGGACAAGGAAGTTGCAGCCGGCTACCAACACGTTTACACGCCAGTTTTGATGAACCTGGATGCCTACAAGACTTCCGGCCACTGGGCTCACTACCGGGAAGACATGTTCCCGCCAATGGACATGGGTGAAGGCGAAATGCTGGAATTGCGGCCAATGAACTGCCCATCCCACATCCAAATCTACAAGCACCACATCCGGTCCTACCGGGAACTGCCAATCCGGATTGCTGAACTGGGGATGATGCACCGCTACGAAAAGTCTGGTGCCTTGTCAGGTCTGCAACGTGTCCGGGAAATGACTCTGAACGACGGTCACACTTTTGTAGCTCTGGACCAAGTGCAAGAAGAATTTGCCAGAACTTTGCAGATCATCATGGACGTTTACCACGACTTCGACATCAATGACTACTACTTCCGTCTTTCATACCGGGATCCAAAGAACACTGACAAGTACTTTGCCAACGATGAAATGTGGGAAAGAAGCCAAAGCATGCTGAAGGCAGCCATGGACGACATGGGCCTGGACTACGTTGAAGCTGAAGGTGAAGCTGCCTTCTACGGTCCAAAGCTGGACATCCAAACCAAGACTGCTTTGGGCAACGACGAAACCATGTCAACCATCCAACTGGACTTCATGCTGCCAGAACGCTTTGAACTGTCATACATCGGCGCTGATGGTGAAGAACACCGTCCAGTTATGATCCACCGTGGGATCGTCGGCACTATGGAACGCTTCATTGCTTACCTGACTGAAATCTACAAGGGTGCCTTCCCAACTTGGCTGGCTCCTGTTCAAGCTGAAATCATTCCAGTTAACCTGGACGCTCACTCAGACTACGCTAAGAAGGTTCGCGATGAACTGGTAGCCAAGGGCTTCAGAGCTGAAATCGACTTCAGAAATGAAAAGCTGGGCTACAAGATCCGTGAATCACAAACCCAAAAGGTACCTTATACTCTGGTGCTTGGGGATGATGAAATGAACGCCGGCACGGTTAACGTCCGTCCTTACGGGACTGAAGAACAAAACTCCGAAAGCCTGGCTGAATTCATGGACAAGCTGAGCAAGGACGTAGCAAACTACTCCCGCGAAGACTAATTCCTTATACAATTGAACCCTTTCTGACATAAAAAACATCCTGTCTCAACTCTGAGGCGGGATGTTTTTGCGTATGTGCTTCATTTACATCATGTCGAAGGTAATTAAGTGGCAGTCGACTTGCTGGGCCAGCTGGCGGCATTTGTCAGTAAAGCCGGTCTTGGAGAATAGATGTTAGCAATACTATGTTTTACAATATCATACTTTACAAGTTTACGATATACAAGTTTACGATATTGTTAATTGGGGAAATTGAAGTTCTCGTCTCAACACTGAGGCGGAATTTTTGCGTATACAAGGACATATTTCAGATGAATGATTGATAAAAGCGAATGGAGAGTTTCCTTGATCAGTCTGGCTGCATATGATAATTTTTAAAGAAAGCGAATTAAAGAGATGAGAAAAGGAGAGGGAAAAGGAAATATGAAGCAGATTGTTGTGAAAGTTCTTGCGAATACGTTGATTCTGTTCATTTTGACTTATATCGTTGATTATTTGACCCACCACAATAGCAACTACTGGAACATTATTCCAATATCACTAGCAGGTTTAGGCAGTTATGAACTTTTGCGGAGTGATTCAGTTTCTGATAGAGTCAAAAAGATTATCAATTGGGTCACATTTGCAGCTGGAGTTATATTGGTGGCTGTTATTATATACATCAGCTTGATGGAATAATATCTAACATTTACCTACTGCTAGAACATTAGCCTTTTGGATTAGACAAGCATTGGAGTTCGTGGAATAAAATGTCAGAAGAAAATGAATTAGACTACCAACTGTATTTGATCAAATCAGTCTTAGCAGACTGTATTGACAAGTTTGACATGCCTAAAAATCGAGCAGCATTCTTGCTCTATTACGATATTAGCGCCAAAGGTTCGCATGAGATCGACAAACTGTTTGCGGAGATATCTCTCAAGGATGAAGTAATCAGCTTTGCCGATTTCCAAGAGAAGCTGAATGAAAGATTAAGCCTGCCTTTGGCAGAGAAAGTCGTTAAAGAAATGCTCCAAGCATACAAGGAATACGTTCCTGTTGCGATTGGCAAAATAAAGCTTTAAGCAATCGGGCTGAAAGTGAAATTATCCCTTGACGGGCAATCTTAGACCTAGTACAATAGTAGAAGTTGAGAACAAGAAGAAGCCCCCGCTTCTCGCCTAAGTTATTTAACCTCTGGGCAAATCGATATTTTCTGTTGATTTTAAAGGCGGGTGCTATATGCCCGCTTTTTTCTTGTCCTCGAAATTAACATGGAGGTGAACAGTTATACCACAGAAACAAAACAACATGATCCTTAACGAAAGCATCCGCGCTCGTGAAGTTCGGCTGATCAACGCTGAAGGTGAACAAGTTGGGGTCGTGTCAAGAAATGAAGCTCTGCGCCAAGCGAGCGATGCTGGCCTCGATCTGGCTTTGATTTCACCAAACGCCAAGCCGCCTGTAGCAAAGATTCTTGATTATGGTAAGTACCGGTTCGAACAGCAGAAGAAGCTGAAGGAATCACGCAAGAATTCCAAGCAGGTCAGCGTTAAGGAAATCCGTTTGAGTCCGACGATTGAAGGCAATGACTTCGAAACCAAGTTGAAGCATGCACGCAAGTTCTTAGAAAAAGAAGGCGCCAAGGTTCGTGTTTCGATTCGTTTCAGAGGCCGGGCAATCACGCACAAGGAATTAGGACAACAAGTGCTGGAAAAGATGGCCGAAGAAACTTCGGATATTGCTGTTGTAACCAGCCGGCCAAAGATGGAAGGCCGTCAAATGTTTTTAATGCTCAGTCCTAAGAGTGATAAAGACAAGAACAAAAAATAGTTAATTGGAGGAATTTTACCATGCCAAAGATGAAAACCCACCGCGCTTCAGCTAAGCGTTTTAAGAGAACTGGTAACGGCGGTTTGAAGCGCCACCACGCCTTCACTGGCCACCGTTTCCACGGTAAGACCAAGAAGCAACGTCGTCATTTGAGAAAAGCCGCTATGGTTTCACGCAGCGACTTGAAGCGCATCAAGCAAATGCTTTCCCAAATGCGTTAATTTACTATTTTTTAATACACTAACGATATTAGGAGGATTTTCAGATGCCAAGAGTTAAAGGTGGTACCGTTACACGCGCACGTCGTAAGAAGGTTTTGAAGCTTGCCAAGGGTTACCGTGGTTCAAAGCACGTTCAATTTAAGGCTGCAAGCACTCAATTGTTCGTTTCATACAAGTACGCATTCCGCGACCGTAAGAAGCGTAAGAGCGAATTCAGAAGACTGTGGATCGCCCGGATCAACGCAGCTGCTCGTCAAAACGGCTTGTCATACTCAAAGATGATGCACGGCTTGAAGCTGGCTGGTGTTGACATGAACCGTAAGATGTTGGCTGACATCGCCTACAACGACGAAAAGACTTTTGCCGCTTTAGCAGAAACTGCTAAGAAGGCTTTGGCTTAATTCTTTGGAAGAAACGCATCTAGCTTGGCTAGGTGCGCTTTTTCTTTGTTAAATGCCGGCTTTCAGATATAATTAAGGAAGATGAAATTTAAGGAGGAAAACTCAGACATGAGTGAAGAAATTCGCTGCATCGGCTGCGGCGCGGCTCTGCAGAGCCAGGACAAGCAGCTGCCAGGCTACCTGCCGGCCAGTGCCCTGGCCAAGGTGGAAAATGGTGAAAGAGAAGAAGTCTACTGCCAGCGCTGCTTCCGCTTGCGCCACTACAACGAGATCATGCCGGTCTCCCTGGACAATGATGACTTTTTAGCACTTCTGAACACCATGGCGGAAAAGAAGGCCTTGATCGTCAACGTGGTGGACCTGTTTGACTTCTCCAACTCGCTGATTTCTTCTTTGAAGCGCTTTGTCGGCACAAATGACTTTATCCTGGTCGGCAACAAGCTGGACCTCTTCCCGAAGAACTCCAAGGAAAGCAAGATCAAGGACTGGATGCGGCAGGAAGCCAACCGGATGGGCCTGTACCCAAAGGACATCTTCCTAATCTCCGCGGCCAAGAAGAAGAACCTGGACACTTTGATCAACTACTTAAACAAGCACAGCCAGGACCAGGACGTCTACTTCGTCGGCACGACCAATGTCGGCAAGTCGACCTTGATCAACGCCATTATCGATGAAATGGGGGATGTCCAGGACTTGATCACCACTTCCCGCTTCCCGGGAACTACTTTGGACCAGATCGAAATTCCTTTGGACAACGGCCACTTCTTGGTCGACACCCCAGGGATCTTGACTGACAAGCAGCTGGCCAGCCGGCTGGACCCGAAAGATTTGGACCTGGCTTCTCCAAAGAAGCCGCTTAAGCCGGCTACTTATCAGCTTTTGCCAGGCAATACCATCTTCTTGGCCGGCCTGGGGAGAATTGACTACCTGAAGGGGCCGTCAACCAGCTTTACCATCTATGCTGCCCGGGGCATGTACATCCACCGGACCAAGACGGAGAAGGCGGACGAATTTTACCAAAAGCACGTGGGTGAGTTGCTGTCTCCGCCAGGGCCAAACAGCGACCTGCCGCCGCTTAAAGGGCAGGAGTACTCCATCAAGTACCGCAGCGATGTATTATTTGCCGGGGTAGGCTTCATCACTGTGCCGGAAGGCTGCGTGATCAAGGCCTACACGCCGGGCGGAATCGGCTTGGGAACCAGAAGAGCTTTGATTTAGAGGATGTAACATGGATTCATTGGTAGATTTCAGTAAAGAAACGCAAGTAAAAGTGCAGACGGCTGAGAGCCAGCGGAAAGGTAAGCAGATCGGCATCATGGGCGGTACCTTCAATCCGGTGCACATGGCCCATTTGGTCGCCGCTGAGCAGGCCATGACCAAGCTGCACCTGGATGAAGTCTGGTTCATCCCGGACAATATTCCCCCGCATAAGGACGCTCCCTTAAACGTGTCTGCCCGCGACCGGGCCACCATGCTGGATTTGGCTACCAGGGACAACCCCCGTTTCAGGGTCAAGCTGCTGGAACTCTTCAGAGGCGGCGTTTCTTACACGATTGATACCATGCGCTACTTAACCAAGAAGGCGCCGGAAAACACCTATTACTTGATCATGGGCAGCGACCAGGTCAACAGCTTCCACAAGTGGAAGAACGCTGATGAACTGGCCAAATTGGCTACCTTGGTCGGCATCCGCCGGCCGGGCTACCCACAAGATCCCCAGTATTCCATGATATGGGTTGACGCTCCGGATATCCGGCTCAGCTCAACCGCCATTCGCCGGGCTGTTTCAACTGGGACCTCAATCCGCTACCTGGTACCGGACAAGGTCCGCGAATATATTGAAGAAAAGGGGCTTTACCGTGACTGATCCAGTTTTTAAGGAAACATATTCTCCCTTGTCCAGCAGTGAATTGGTGGCCAAGGAAAAGAGCATGATGGATGAAAAGCGCTTTGCCCACTGCGTCCGCGTCAGTGAGACTGCCCGGACTCTGGCCAAATTGAACGGCTATGATGAAGACAAGGCGGCTTTGGCCGGTTTTGTCCACGACTATGCCAAGCAGATTCCAGTTGAAGAATACATCAAGGTCATCAAGGAAGAAGGCTTTGACCCAGACCTTTTAAACTGGAACCGGGCGATCTGGCACGGGATCGTGGGCAGCTGGTTCATCAAGCGCGACCTCGGCATCACTGACCCGGAAATTTTGACTGCTGTTTACCGGCACACCACCGGGGACGTGGAAATGACCACCCTGGATCAGATCGTCTTCGTGGCTGACTATATCGAGCCTGGCCGGACCTTTGCCGGCGTTGAAGAGGCCAGAAAGACCAGCTATGCGGATTTAGCTTCCGGAGTTGGCTATGAACTGGCCCACACTCTGGCCTTTTTAGCCCAAAAGAGAAGCAAGATCTACCCAAGGACTCTGGCTGCTTACAATGTCTGGGCAGCTGAGTAAAAAAGATAAATTAAAAGTAACTAAACATTAGGAGAAAAATTTGAAGAGCGAAGAATTACTTGACTTAGTTTTAAACGCAATCAGCGAACGGCACGGGGAAGACACCGAAGCCTACGACATGCGCAGCATCAGCATCTTGGCCGACTACTTCGTGGCCACCAGCGCCACTTCCAGCCGCCAGCTGCATGCCATTGCCAACAGCATCATCGAAGCCTGCCACGAAGCTAATTTCTATGACTACCGGGTTGAAGGCAACCATGACTCAGAATGGCTCCTGGTTGACCTGGGCGACGTTGTTGTCAACATCTTCTCAGAAGATGCCCGGGCCTTCTACAACCTGGAAAAGCTCTGGGCTGACGGCAAGCGTGTGGAAATCGAGGAAGACTAGGCAATGAGCGTTGTCGGGATTGTAGCTGAATATAACCCTTTCCACAGCGGCCATGAATTCCTGATGAACCAGGCCCGCTTGATCGCTGGCGATGATCCCATTATCGCGGTCATGTCCGGCAATTACGTGCAAAGAGGGGAAATGGCCATCCTGGACAAGTGGTCCAGGGCCCGCAGCGCCATTGAGGCCGGGGCTGACCTGGTCTTTGAGCTGCCTTTTTCCTATGCTGTCCAAGCTGCCGACATGTTTGCCACCGGCGGGGTTGACCTCTTAACCCGGCTGGGGGCCAGGAACCTGGTCTTTGGGGTTGAAGACGCCAACTTGAATTTTGAATATTTCGGCGACCGGATCTCCAAGATCCCCCGGCAAAGGCAGGAATTCGCCGACTACAGCCAGACTTATTCCACCCAGTACAACCAGATGGTGGCCCGGGAAGTCGGCCATGAAGTCAGTGAGCCCAACGCAATTTTGGGCCTGGCTTATGCCGTGGCTAATGCCAATCTGGGCTCGCCTTTAAAGCTCAGCCCGGTCAACCGGGTTGGGGCCGGCCATGATGACATCCTGCAAAGAGAAGCAGCTGTCCAAAGCGCCAGTGCCATCCGCAACCTCCTTTTAAACGGGGCCGAGCGGGCAGAACTGGAGCAATGGCTGCCAAAAGAGGAAATTGCCGCTTTTGACCTGGAAAAGGTCCTGCCCAACTGGGAACTGCTCTTCCCATTTCTGAAATACCGGCTGGAATCAGCCTCAATCAAGGAATTGCAGCAGATCTATCAGATGAGTGAGGGCCTGGAATACAAGTTTAAGGCGGAAATCCACCTGGCTAAAAACTTCGCTGACTTCCTCCGCCGGGTCAAGTCCAAGCGCTACACCTATTCAAGGTTAAGAAGACTGAGTCTTTATACTCTTTTGAACGTGACTGAGGACGATGTCTTAAGCAGCTATGACCATGTTTCCACCATGCTTCTGGCTTACAGCAAGCGGGGGCGGAAATATTTGAAGCAGCAGCGGAAAGACTTCGCGGTTGACATCGTTTCCAAGGTGGACCGCAAGAATGCTCAAGAAGGGACCCTGGGCCTGCAGGTCAGGGTTGACCGCTTATTTGAACAGATTGTTGGCGCTGACCAGAACTTTGGCCGGCGGCCACTCGAGGTAAATTAATGCTAGAACTTTCATTTTTCCAAATCAAGAACAGCCGGGAGCCATTGACTCAGATCTCAGCTGATTTGACTTTTGCTGACGGCTTTTACCAGCGGGCCAAGGACCTGGTCTATGAGGTGAAAAGCGCCCACGTGGAGGGGCAGCTCTTTTATGACGAACCCTTCGTGACTGGCAATTTCCAAGTGGAAGCCGACCTCCTGGTTCCGTCCTCCCGCAGCCTGGAAGCAGTGCCCTTAAAGCAGAGATTCAGCTTCGTGGAAAATTATTCCGACCATGAACCGACCCAGGAAGAAAAGGAACTGGGCTTGATGATCATTCCGCTGGACGATGACCGCATTGACGTGCAGACGGCCGTGGAAGACAACATGCTCCTGAATATTCCAAGCACGGTTTTGACCAAGGAAGAAGCTGAAGAAGATCTGTACCCAGAAGGGCAGGGCTGGGAAGTCATGTCTGAACAAGACTTCGCCGGCCAGAAGAAGGACCAGGTCAACCCGGCCTTCGCCCAGCTGCAGGGTCTTTTGGACAAGATGCAGGCTGAAGAAGACAAAGATAAAGCCGAAGGCGAAGAAAAATAATAATCTTCAGTAAAAACAAGTCTTTTTCCAGAGAAAATTAATTTGGCAGGGGACTTGTTTTTCTATGGGACTTGTTAAAAAGCTAATTTTGGGCTATCCTAGAATTATTAAAATATACTTTAAGATTATACTTGGATTCAGCAGACCCAAATTAAATCAATAGGATATGAGGGGATAAAAACATGCCGAAAATTTTAATTGTTGAAGACGAAAAGAACCTGGCTCGTTTCGTCGAACTCGAACTCCAGCACGAAGGCTATGAGACCGTAGTGGAAAACAACGGCCGCAAGGCTTTGGACCGCGCTTTGAGCGAAGATTTCGACGCGATCTTGCTGGACTTGATGCTGCCAGACTTGAACGGTTTGGAAATTGCCCGCCGGGTACGGCAGAGCAAGACCACGCCAATTATCATGATGACGGCCCGGGACTCCGTGATTGACCGAGTATCCGGCCTGGACCACGGGGCTGACGACTACATCGTCAAGCCATTTGCCATTGAAGAACTCCTGGCCCGCTTGCGTGCTGTCTTGCGCCGGGTCAAGATCGAAAAGGATGCTTCAAAGGACAAGCTGCCGCGGCAAAAGGTAGTCAAGTTCAAGGACTTGACCATCGAAACCGCCAACAGGATCGTTCACCGGGGCGACGGCAAGACCGTTGACTTGACCAAGCGGGAATACAACCTGCTCATGACCTTGATCGAAAATAAGAACAATGTTGTTGGCCGGGACCAGCTTTTGAACAAGATCTGGGGACCGGAATCAAACATCGAAACTAATGTTGTCGAAGTTTACGTCCGTTACCTCCGGAACAAGATTGACATCCCTGGCCAGCCATCTTACATCAAGACGGTGCGCGGAACCGGCTACATGGTCAGAGACGAGGAAGACAATGCTTAAGCAAAACGCCGCCAGCAGCAAGAAGGGGACCAGACACGTTTCACTGATCGTGAGATGGGTCAGCATCGTCGCGTTGACGATCATGGTCTCCTTTCTTGTTTTCTCAGCTGTCGTCTACAATACGGTCAAGCAGGAAGCCTTGAGTCAGCAAAAGGACACGTCTAACGAAGTTGTCAACGTCCTCCGCAAGCGCCTGGTCGGCATCGATGATGAACTGGAGATCGCCAACGTGGTTAAGCAACTATCACCGAACACCAGACGGATTTTAAAAGGCGGGCCGGCTCTGTCAGAAAATGACAACAGCAACAGCAGCGTTTTTGGCGACTCGGTCTTAAGTACCGTGACCAACCCTGACGTGACCGTGGCGATCTACAACCTCCGCAATGAGATCGTCTTCCATAACGGCGACAGCACCCCTAAGCTGGTCAAGTTCACCAGTGAAAGCAAGAGCGTAGTCAAGGAAAACAGCAAAGGCCAAAGCTCCCTTTATGTCTACCGGAAGGTCAGAAACCGGACAACTCACAAATTAACCGGCTATATTGTCGTCAAGAACCAGATGACCGGCTACAACCGCTTGATTTCCCGGACTTTGAAGGCCATGCTCTGGCTCTCCATCCTGGGGGTCAGCCTGGCAATTGTAATTTCCTACCTGGTTGTCCGCAGCGTCGTCAGACCGATCAACAAGATGTCCAAGGTGGCCAGGGAAGTCAACGCCGACCCGAACAGTACGGCCAGAATTCCTGAGCTGCACAGAAACGACGAACTGGAAGAACTGGCCCTGTCCTTCAACATGATGCTGGACCGGATGCAAAAATACATCGAGCAGCAAAAGCAGTTCGTCTCTGACGTCTCCCACGAATTGAGGACGCCTGTAGCGGTCATTGAGGGCCATCTGAGCATGCTTAAGCGCTGGGGCAAGGATGACCCGCAGATCCTGGAAGAATCCATTGACGCCTCGATTTCAGAGGCTGAGCGGATGAAGCACTTGATCCAGGAAATGCTGGATTTGACCCGGGCTGAACAGATCAGCGTCCACTACCCGAATGCCATTGCTGAGCCGATGGAAGTTTTGACTCGGGTAGTCGGGGACATGGGTATGGTTCACCCGGACTTCAAGATCTCTTTGGAAGTTGAGGACCTGGATCCGGATACCAAGATTCAGATCTACCAGGGCCACCTGGAGCAGATTTTGATCATCTTGATCGACAACGGGATCAAGTACTCAACCGACCGCAAGGAAATTGCCGTGGCTGCCGGCCAGTCCGGCCAGGAAATGCAAATCGTGGTCCAAGACTACGGGGAAGGGATTTCCGACGAGGACAAGAAGAAGATCTTCAACCGCTTCTACCGGGTCGACAAGGCCAGAACCCGGGAAAAGGGCGGCAATGGCCTGGGCCTGTCAATTGCCCAGAAGCTGGTGGAATCCTACCACGGGAACATTGACGTTGAATCAGTCTTAGGCCAGGGGAGCCAGTTCAGAATCACCTTCCCGGTCTTGACAGATGAAGAAGTCAAGGAGCTGGAAAGCCGGGAAGAACAAAAGCAAGCTGGAACTAAGAGTCCAAAGCAAGATCCGACAATTTAATAGAATTTAGAGCAAAGTAAAAGCCGCTTTTCAGCGGCTTTTACTTTTTTATTTTGTTTTGTTTGTTTTTTCTTTGGAAGCTTACTTCCGCTTCTGCTTGCCCTGGTTGCGCTTGCGCAGGTCGCCGGACTTCGGCTGGCTGGCTGGCTTCTTTTCAGGGGCTGGCTTTAAGATCTGGTCAAGCTTGGCTTGAGTAACGACTTCCACGATCGGGCTGTCTGCCAGTTCCTTAGAAACCCGCTTCTTGGCCCGCGGCTGCACGATGAAGGTAGTGATCAGCTGCTGGATGACCATGACCAGGTTGCCGACTGCCCAGTAAAGGGCTAGGGCGCCGGAGAAGGACATGGAGAAGAAGAAGGTCATGATTGGGTTCATCAGCATAGTGGCCTGCATGGTCTTCTTTTGTTCTTCAGGGATGCCGATCATGGCCACGTAGCTTTGAATCAAGGCAAAAACAGTGGCAATGATGGCCAGAACCATGGACTTGCTGGACAGGGAAATGCCGAAGAAGGTTGACTTAGCCAGGGAGTTTGAGTAAGCCACGGCCTGGTAGATCCCGATCATGATCGGCATTTGGATTAAGAGGGGCAGGCAGCCCATCCCGCCAATCATGGAGACATTGTTCTTGGAATAGATCTCTCTTTGCAGACCACTCAAGGCCATCTGCTGGTCAGGAGTCATCCCCGGTGTCTTCATGGCCTTTTGCAAAAGCTGCATTTGTGGCTGCAGGCGGTGCATCTTTTCCTGTTGCAGGGTTGCCTTGTGCTGCTGGCTCAGCATGAGCGGCATCAAAATCACTCTGACGACCAAAGTGATGATGACGATGGCCCAGCCGGCCCCGCTGGCTCCGCCGATAGCGTGGGCGATATTGACGGTGATGTGCTGCAAAGGCAGGCCGATCCATTCATAGATCCAGTAGTAAGGACCACTGGTCGGTGCCTTCAAGCTGCCGTTTTTGCTGGTCTGGCTGGCGCAGGCCGTAAGAAAAAGCGGCAAGAGGGCCAGCAGGCTGACAGGTAACAGACGTTTTTTGATTTTTTTCATTGAATAGTTTCTCTCCAAATTTTTATGATCTGTCTAATATAATACATGAAAAGAATGCATTTGTTCCATTTCAGGCAGAACTTTTGTGTCCAAACGTGAAATTTGGGCATATGGAGCCGCGCTTGGCAACTCAGCTTTAAATTTGACCAGGTCAGTTGGTGTGCCTTGAATGACAATGGTGACCGTCCCATCGGGGTTGTTTCTCACGCTGCCTGGCAGCTTCATCTTCTGGGCCAGCATCTGCACGCTCCAGCGGAATCCCACCCCCTGGACGATACCATGTGCTAATAGTTCCCATGTTTGCATTTTGACTACCTTCTTTATTTTTCGCAAAAAATCATTAAAATAGTATTTCTAAGGAGTATTTTATCATGCAAGAAAGAACATCTGTCAACAATCCGCAAATTAAGGCCATTGGCAAGCTGAATCAGAAGAAATACCGCGAAGAAAGCGGCTATTACCTGATCGAAGGCTTCCATCTGGTTGAAGAAGCTTTAAAAGCAAGAGTTAAGTACCGGGAAATCTTGGCGACTGAAGAAGCGCTCAGCCGCTTGGCGCAACTGGGCCTGGCTTATGATGAAGGCAAGCTGATCAAGATCAGCCAAAGCGTGGCCAGCCACCTCAGCAGCACCAAAAATTCCCAGGATATCTTCATGACCGTCAAGATCAACCAGCCAGAACATTTTGACTTCAGTTATGGCAAGTGGGTCCTCTTAGACGACTTGGCTGACCCGGGTAATGTCGGCACCATCATCAGGACCGCCGATGCGGCCGGCTTTGACGGGGTGATCCTGTCAAATAAGACAGTTGACTTCTACAACCCAAAGGTGCAGCGGTCCATGCAGGGGAGCCAGTTCCACTTGAACTTGATCAAGGCTGACCTGCCAGAAGCCATTGCCAGCTTGCAGGACGCGGACATTCCGGTTTATGCCAGCCTCTTGGATCCTTCTGCTAAACAATTGGGCGACTTTGCACCAGTAGCCCAGGTCGCCCTAATCATCGGCAATGAAGCCCATGGGGTAAGCCCGGAAATCGCGGCCCTGGCTGATGAGAAGCTCTACATCCCGATTAAGGGCCGAGCTGAGTCTTTGAACGCCGCTGTTGCCGCCGGGATCATGATCTACCAGTTCAGCTAAAAAACATTTCGCTTGTATTTCGTAAGTAAAGTATGCTTAAATAGATAACATGGAAACTAATTTGAGGAGGATTTCTCTATGACAGAATTAGCCGAACAGGATGCGCCATGCTGTAAAAACGCTGAAAACTACGAAATGTGCGCCCGCTTCGTCAAGGCCTTTGAAATCATCGGCAAGAAGTGGAACGGCTTGATTATCAGCTCCTTGTGCGACACCAAGGCTATGCGCTTCCGGGACCTGGCCCACGCGGTTGGTGCCTGCTCTGACCGGGTTTTGGTCGAGCGCCTGCGGGAGCTGGAAGCTGACGGGATCGTCAAGCGGTCCAAGGATGAAGAAAAGAAGATCGTCCTTTACACTTTGACGCCAAAGGGAGCCGAATTAAAGCCGGTCTTCAACCAGGTTCATATCTGGGCTGACAAGTGGGCGTAAAAAACGACTTGCATTTAAGCAAGTTTTAGCCTATGATTTTAATTAATTACTAAGAACAAGACTAGTAGCAAGTACGGTCTTTGACAGGGAGGTTTCTTGGCAACTGAAAGGAAACCAAAGAGCAGCTTGCGAATTTCATCTTGTGAGTAGGATCTAATCAATTCCGGTTGCCACCGTTATCGGTATAGAGTGTAGGCCTTTTTGGGCCTAAACTAGGGTGGTACCGCGAAGCTTCGTCCCTTTTGGGGGCGGAGCTTTTTTTGTTGAAAGGAATTAAGTAAATGGATTTATTTGATCGATTGAAGGACCTGCGGGAGCAGGGGCTTGCTGAAATCAAGGAAGCAGAAAGCGAAAAGAGCCTGAATGACGTCCGGGTCAAGCTGGTCGGCAAGAAAGGTGACCTGACGCAAATTCTGCACCAGATGAAGGACGTTGCTCCGGAAAAGCGGCGGGAAGTCGGCCAGAAGGTCAACGAGCTCCGCGACCTCTTTAATGAAAACCTGGCTTCTGCCAAGGATAGCTTGATTGAAAAGGCCATTGAGGCCCGCCTGGAAGCTGAAAAGATCGACGTGACCCTGCCAGGGCGCAGAAAGCATGTCGGCTCCAAGCACCCGATCAGAATCATTCAAGACGACCTGGAACGCTTCTTCATCGGCATGGGCTACCAAGTTGTCCAAGGGCCGGAAATCGAAAGTGAACACTACAACTTCGAAATGTTGAACCTGCCTAAGGACCACCCGGCCCGGGACATGCAGGCTACTTTCTACGTTGACGCTGACCACCTGCTGCGGAGCCAGACTTCACCAGTCCAAGCCCGGACCATGGAAAAGCATGATTTCGACAAGAGCGACCTCAAGATGATCTCCCCAGGCAAGGTTTACAGAAGAGACGATGACGACGCCACCCACTCCCACCAGTTCATGCAGATGGAAGGGCTGGTTGTCGGCAAGAACATCTCCTTGAGTGACCTTAAGGGGACCTTGGAACTGGTGGCCAAGCACGAATTCGGCCAGGACCGGGAAACCCGCCTGCGGCCAAGCTACTTCCCATTTACTGAACCATCAGTTGAAATGGACGTTTCCTGCTTTGAATGCGGCGGCAAGGGATGCGCGATCTGCAAGAACACCGGCTGGATCGAAGTTCTGGGTGCCGGCATCGTTCACCCGAATGTTTTGTCTGCTGCTGGCATTGACCCGGCAGTCTACTCCGGCTTTGCCTTTGGCCTGGGCCTGGACCGCTTTGCCATCTTGAAGTATGGTATTGACGACATCCGCGACTTTTACAGTGACGACGTGCGCTTCTTGCAACAATTCCGTCAGGAGGAAGATTAATGTTAGTTTCTTACAATTGGTTGAAAGATTTCTTGAACATGGACGGCGTAGACCCTTACGCCTTGGCTGAAAAACTGACCCGGTCCGGGGTTGAAATTGCCTCAACGGTTCACCCAGAAGACGGTTTGAGCAAGCTGGTCGTGGGCCATATTTTGACCTGCGAAAAGATCGAAGGGACCCACCTCAACAAGACTACGGTCGACGTTGGTGAAGATGAAGCCCGCCAGATCGTCTGCGGGGCACCTAACGTGGCTGCTGGCCAGGACGTGATCGTGGCCCTGCCCGGGGCTCATTTGCCAGGCGGGATCAAGATCAAGAAGGGCAAGCTGCGCGGGATTGAATCCAATGGGATGATCTGCGGCCTGCAAGAACTCGGCTTCAGCGACTCAGTTGTTCCACCGAAGTACGCCGACGGCATCTGGGTCTTCCATGATCCGGACCTTAAGCCTGGTGACTCTGTCTTTGCAGCCTTGGGCATGGACGACTACGTTTTGGACTTCGATATTACCCCAAACCGGGCTGACACTTCCTCAATGGAAGGGGCAGCTTATGAAGTTGGTGCCTTGATTGACCAAAAGCCAAAGATTGAAGACGTTGTCCTTAAAGAAGACGGGGCAGACTGGACTGGTGACTTTACTGCCGCTGCCGATGAAAAGATCGCGCCGAAGTACTACCTGAGAAAGCTGACCGGGGTCAAGATCGCTGAAAGTCCCCTTTGGCTGCAAGCCCGCCTGTGGAATGCCGGCATCCGCCCAATCAACAACGTGGTTGACGCGACCAACTATGTCATGCTCTTGACTGGCCAGCCAATGCACGCTTACGACGCCAAGCTTTTTGACAAGACCAAGAAGATTGAGGTCCGCCTGGCTAAGGAGGGCGAAAAGCTGCAGCTCTTGAATGAAAAAGAAATCGACCTGGATCCGCAAGACATCGTGATTACGGACGGTGAACAGGCAGTCGGCTTAGCTGGCGTAATGGGCGGCTTGAACAGTGAAGTAACTGAAGAAACTACTGACATCATTCTGGAAGCCGCTGTCTTTGACCCGGCCTTGACCAGAAAGGCAGCTCTGCGGCATGACAACCGGACTGACGCTTCTGCTTTGTTTGAAAAGGGAATCAACTGGGACAACACCCAAAAGGCCCTGGACGCTTGCGCCTTGATCTTGCGGGCAAATGCCGGCGCCACTGTCTTAGCTGGTGAAATCAAGGCCAGCGACAAGGACAAGGAGCCAGTTGTTATTACGACCACTGCTTCCCGGACCAACAAGATCCTAGGCACTGACCTGTCCATGGACGAAATCGTCAAGATCCTGGGCAAGCTGAACTTCCCGGTTGTAGTAAATTGCGACGAATACACGGTAACTGTGCCAAACCGCCGCTGGGACATTTTCATTGACTCCGACATCTTTGAAGAAGTCGGCCGGATCTACGGCTATGACAACATCAAGTCCACCCACCCGGCGACTGGTGAACTGACTGGCGGCTACGCGGCTGATGAAGTCAAGGTCCGTCACCTGCGCCAATTGCTGGAAGGGCAGGGGCTCAGTGAAACGATAAACTACTCCCTGACTTCTGAAGAACTGGCTACGACTTTTGTCAAAAAGGCCCTGGCCCCAGTCAAGGTCAACTGGCCGCTGAACTCAGCCAGAACCACCATGCGGCAAAACTTGATCTGCGGCCTGCTCGACACGGTTGCCTACAACTTCGCCCGCAAGCAAACCGAACTTCAGATCTTTGAAAACGGCCGCGTCTATGACATGGAAGGCGGCGACTACCACGAACATGAACACCTGGCAGCCGCTTACGTCGGCTTGGCCGGGGAAAGAAACTGGCAGCACAAGGACGAAGTCGTTGACTTCTACTACGTCAAGGGGCAGCTGGAAGACGTATTTGAAATGATCGGGGTCAAGGACGTGGAATACCGGGCCGAAGCAATCAAGGGGATGCACCCGACCAGAACGGCTGGTATTTATGTAAATGATAAATACATCGGTCTGATCGGCCAAATCGCCCCAGTTTTGACCATGACTGACAAGAACTTCGCCGGCAAGGAAATCTACGTTTACGAACTGAACCTGGAAGCCCTGCTGCCTCTCATGGCTAAGGGCGTTAAGTCTAAGCCGGCTCCGAAGTACCCAGCCGTGCAGCGGGACCTGTCAATCTTGGTTGACGAAGATGTCACTAATGCCCAAGTTGAAAGCTGCATCAAGGAAAACGCCGGCAAGTACCTGGTCAGCGTTGAAGTCATCGATGTCTACCAAGGGGCCCACCTGGTTGCCGGCAAGAAGAGCCTGGCTTACCGCTTGACCTTCTTGAATGAGGCAGAAACCTTGACTGATGCGGTTGTCACTAAGGCAACTGACAATGTGCAAGCTGCTTTGGAAGAAAAATTAGCGGCAAACATTCGTTAATGGTTGACTTTCCCGTAATTAAACTCTAATATTTAACATTGCATAATGCGTTAAATAAAGGAGAATCAAAATGCCTGAAAAAACCTATGAAATGACTGCCGAAGGCAAGAAGCAGCTGGAAGAAGAACTGCAGACCCTGAAGTTTGTCAAGCGGCCGCAAATTGTTGAACGTTTGAAGATTGCCCGTTCTTACGGGGACTTGTCTGAAAACTCAGAATACGACGCAGCCAAAGATGAACAAATGCGGCTGGAAGAAAGAATCGATTCCGTCAGCGAACAATTGAAGTACGCTGTCGTTGTTGACACTGATGCCGTTGACCCCGATGAAGTAAGTATCGGCAAGACCGTTACGGTAACTGAAGTCGGCGAAGACGAACCGGAAACTTATGAAATCGTGGGGAGCAGCCAGTCTGACCCATTCCACGGCAAGGTTTCCAACGAATCTCCGATCGGCAAGGCCCTGCTTGGTCACAAGAAGGGTGAAACGGTCAAGATCAACGTTGACTCAGCCAACGTCAGCTACGATGTCGTAATCAACGACGTTAAGACGAGCGACTAAAAAGGCGCTGTCCACCCGGACAGCACCTTTTTTGTGCTCTATTTTACTGTTTAAATTCTCTGTTTTTTTTTCAAAAGCAGGTAGACAGCCAAAGTTACCAAGCTGATCAAGCTACCGGCAATGAGGCTGACCGGCAAATAGACCAGGGTCAACTTGTGCTTGCCCCCCTTTAAGTTAAAGGCCAGAAGGCTGGCAGCGTATTTGCTAGTCTTGACCCGCTTGCCGTTATCATAGACCAGCCAGTTCTTGGAATAAGGAATGGTCGTGATCCAGAGCTTCTTTTGACTCTTAAAAGTCTGGCTGGAAATTTGCAAGCCAGTCTGGCTTAACTTAAGGTCCGGCTCTTTCAGCTGCTTGATCCCGGTCTTGAAGGCGGAATTGTTGAATTGCCAGAAGAGAAGGCCGGTTAAGTCCAGGGTCGAATTGGTCAAGTTGAAAGTGACCTTGATCCTGGACTTTTTATTTTGGCTGGCAATGTTGACCAGGCGGATCTGCCTGTCCCGGCTCTCGTAGTTATAGAAGATGTCGTTGACGCTCAAGCTGGCGGTCTTGAAGTCAAAGCCGTCCGGGAGCTGTAGGTAGTAAGAGTCATCGTTTTTTGGCGTCAAGCTGAAGGTGACGTAAGCCGGCTTGGCAGAGTTGGCCTTCTTGAAGACCAGGGGATTGGACTGGTTCACTTTCAAGTTGGTCAGCTTGATCTGGCTTTTGACCTTCTTGAAAAGCTGGCCGGACAAGCCCAGGCTCTCCCAGAGCTTCTGCTGGTTGTAAGCCGGGTTATTGTCCAGGAACTTAACCTTTTTCTGCCCGCTCTGGCTGGCAAAAATGAGTGGCAGGGCCTGCTTGTTTTTTAAAATGCTGATCTGCTTGAACTGCTTTATTGGATAATAGCTGTTTAAATCAGCCCGGTGATTCAAGTTGTCATAAGGCATCCGCTGGGCAGCAGAGACGCCGTCATAAGAATAATTTGGCTCAAGGTAGTACTTGACTCCCAGGAAGGCGTCAGTCAAAAGCGTCCCGCCCTGGTTGGTGTAAGAGTTGCTGTTGTGGACATAGCCTAAGCGGCTGAGCAGGTTGGAAGTGCTGGAATTGCTGATGGAGTTAAAGGTCGTGATTCCGTAATAGTTGCCAGTGAAGGGGTCATCGTCTGACCGGCTGAAACTCTTCTCTGTCCGGTAGAGGCTGGAGTCGGTCTTGGCCAGGTAGCTAGTGGCCTGGCTGACGTTGGCTTCAAACTTGGCATAGTTTTTGTTCTCCTGGTAGGAAATCGCGTTTAAGGAAAAAATCAAGTTGACCGTGACTTCCGAAACGACCAAAAGCAGGGCGTAGTGGCCGGCTAAATAGTGCTGGCCGTAAATAAAGAGAATGAAGAGCAAGCTGGTTAAAAGGAAGAGACCGGTCGCGACTTGCCCGTCTTGCCGGATAAATTCCAGCTTGTTGGGATTGATGGCCAGGTAAATGGAGACGCTGGCCCCCAAAAGGGCGGCCAGGACCTTCTGCTTGAGATTGAAGATGGGTTCCCTGTCCATGTTTTCCAGGGCCAGGTTTAAGGCATAGAAGGAGACCAGGAAGCTGAACCGGGCCGGGTACCAGACTGGAAACTGGCCCAAGTGCCAGATCAAAACCAGGGGGGTAAAGGACAAAGACAAGACCAGGAAGGCCAAAAGCAGGCCCCGGGCCAGTTTTTCCCGCTTGCTGAACTGGGAATTAAAGATAAAGAGCAGGGCCAAGAGGGCAAAGCAGGAGCTGATGAAGATGTTGGGCAGGCCGTCTGACATTTCATGGAAGCTGTAGGCCCCGTCAATGAATTTAGCGGTTAGCTGGTAGGGCGGAAACTGGAAGTTCAGCTTCCAACTGATGTCGGCATCAGTTTTGCCGGCCAAAAGCTCTAAAAAAGTCGGCCAGAGGCTGACTCCGCTCAGGCAGCTGCCAAAGAAGCTGCCCTTGAAGTAGGCCCAAAAACGCTTCTTTGGCTCAGCATTCGTCGCCAGACCCACCAACAGGTAGAGCAGGCCAAAGAGCAGGGTCATGTAGCCGGTATAGAAGTTTGTCAGCCAGAGCAGGAAGGTGACCAGGACCAGGTGATTTTTCTCCCCGGCCAAAAGTCGGTCAATGGCCTCCTGCAGCCAGGGCAAAAGGACCAGGCTGTCCAGCCACATCAAGTTCAAGTTGTTGGCAACGACAAAGCCGCAGAGGGCAAAGGCCAGGCTGGCAGCTAGAACGTATTCCTTAGCCAGGCGGAACTTTTTCCCCCAGACCAGGTAGCTGGACAGGCCGATAGCCCCGATCTTGCAGGAGATGACCAAAAGGATTCCCTGAGGCAGGAACTTCTGCGGGAAAAAGAGCAAGAGCAGGTTGAAGGGACTGAGCAGGTAGTAGCTGTCCGTCCCCAGCATGGACCCGCCCAAGCCGCTGGCAAAGCTGTAGATAAACTTGCTTGGGTCTTTAAAGAGCTTCTGCTGGTAGTAGGCCAGGAAGTCAACGTACTGCTGGCCCAGGTCGACGGTCAGGATATTGCCCTTCTTGCTGATGAAGTAGCCGGCAAAAATCAAGGCCGGCAGGGCAAAGGCCAGGCAGGCATAAAGCTGCTTAAGGCCGAATTTTTGGAAAAAACGTTTTATTTTGGACATGTACATTAAGAATTAGCTAACTCCTCTTCTGAATGATAGAATTGCGCAGGTCTTTTTGCTAAAATTACTTGTTAGTGAGGATGGTTTTATCGTGAGTTATTTTAGAAAGAATAGCGGAACTGGCAACAGTAGTCAAACCGCAAACACCCCTCTCCGAATGAAGATTCTGGTCGGGGTCATCGTAATTTTGTTCGCGGCCTTAATTGGCCAATTAGCATACTTGCAGCTCTTCTACGGTTCGCGCTTTTCCGCGGAGGTCAATGCCACCGACGAAAAGACCATGACCAAGTCCGTCCCCCGGGGGGTCATGTACGACTCCCAGGGCCGGATCCTGGTCGGCAACAAGGCTGAAAATGCGATTACTTACATGCGCAGCCTGTCAGCAAGCTCCAAAGAGATGTACAAGGTTGCTAATACCCTTAGTAATTATATAAAAATTACCGACGAAAAGCCGACAAAAAGACAAACTGCCGATTATTACCTGGCTGACGAAAGCCGGGCCAAGAAGGTACTGGCTGCCTTGCCCAAGTCCCAGAAGAAGTCGAGCCTGTCGACTTCAGAAGTTAATGACAATGAAGTGGCTTATGTTGAAAACACCATCAAGCCAAGCTTGACCAGCAAGCAAAAGACGGCGGCCATCTTGTACAACAAGATGTCAGGGGCGACGACCTTGTCGACGATTAACTTGAAGAGCAACGGGCTCAGCAATAAGGAAATCGCCCAGGTCGGCGAGCACCTCTCCTCTATGCCGGGGGTCGGGATCGGGACCGACTGGAACCGCTACTACCCGAACGGGTCTTCAATTAAGAGTATCATCGGGTCAGTTTCCACGACCAAGACTGGTTTGCCGAGTGACAACCTCCAGTACTACCTGGTTAACGGTTATTCGAGAAACGACCGGGTCGGGACTTCCTACCTGGAAAAGGAATACGAGGCTCTTTTGAAAGGGACCAAGTCCAGCTACAAGGTCACCAGCAACTCCAGCAAGGAGATCACCAAGACTAAGCAGGTTTACAAGGGCCAGTCCGGGGCCAGCTTGAAATTGACGATTGACGCCAAGTACCAGGCAGCCGTAACCAAGGCCCTCAAGCAGCAGTTTAGCTCAGCCTTGAGCGCCGGGGCAGCCAGCCTGTCCAGCGGTGCCTACGCGATAGCCATGAACCCGAATACCGGGGCCATCCTGTCCATGTCCGGGATCAGCTATGACCCGTCAACGAAAAAGATTTCTGACAACGCCCTGGGCAATATTAACCAGTCCTTCGTTATGGGGTCTGTTGTCAAGGGGGCCCAGGTGGCCGGTGGCTTGATCAATAAGGTCATCACCCCAACGAGCAACACCATGCCGGATACGGCCATCTACCTGCCGGGTTCCCCGGTCAAGAAGTCTGTTTACCCGATCGGGACCTTCAGCTCCCTGACGGCGGTCAGCGCCCTGGAAGTATCTTCCAACATCTACATGATGCAGCTGACCCTGCGCTGGGTGAAGGCCAGCTATGTGGCCAAGCAGTATATTCACATGCCGCAGACGGCCTTTGAGACCTTGCGAAACAACTTTGCCATGTTCGGTTTGGGGCAAAAGACCGGGATCGACCTGCCAGGTGAAAGCTCCGGTATCCAAGGGGCATCAACTGACTCCAACGGGATCATCCTGTCCGGGTCAGTCCTCGACGAATCCTACGGGAACTACGACGCCTACACTCCAATTCAGCTGCTTCAGTACGTTTCAACGATTGCCAACGGGGGCTACCGGATGCAGCCATATGTTGTCCAATCCATTGGCCGCACCAGTAGCGACGGCAAGCACTTCTATGCTTACTATAACAAGAAGCCAACCGTCCAGTTCAAGATCCCTTGGACAGCGGATGAATTAGCCGTCATCAAGCAGGGGTTCTACCAGGTCGTCCACGGGTCTAATGGCTGGGGGACGGCCCATTCATTGAAGAACGTCAAGCCGTCGATCTCCGCCAAGACCGGTACGGCCCAGACCTTCTACTACAATACCAAGACTAGGAAGTCGACCGATACTGAACTGATCAACGAAACCATGGTCGGCTGGGCTTCTTCCAACAACCCGCAGATTGCCTTTGCGATTATTTTTGCCGGCATCGATCCAGACAAGGAAGGCAGCTACAACAAGAATATGGCCAAGGCGATGGTGACGACTTACGACAAGATGCATAAAGGGAAGTTTTCAAGCACAAATTAAAAGTTAATTTGCTGAGAGAACTTGCTCTTTGCCCTTGAAAATGTTATGATTGTACAGTCAGATATTAATTGTAGGTGGTGAAAATAATGGCAGACAACATCATTTTAGAATGCACCGAATGTGGCGACAGAAGTTACTTATCTAAGAAGAACAAGCGTAAGCATCCGGAACGTTTGACCTTGAAGAAGTATTGCCCAGTTGAAAGACAGGTAACTCTTCACCGCGAGACTAAGTAATAAAAGATAGCAGGTCGAAAGGCCTGCCTTTTTTATTTCACAGGTAGAGAGGGCGTGACCGCTTTGATGGACAAGAAGACTTTCCGCTCCTGGCAAAGGCAAAGGCTGGCGGATTTTGCAAAGATTCCAGATAAAAAACAGCAAGACCAGGAATTGACGGCGCTAGCCCTGGAGAACCCAATGGTCCAGCAGGCCAGAAAAATTGGCTTGACCATTCCCATGCCGCTGGAAGTGGACATAAGCGGCTTGATTAAAGAGCTGCGGAAAGAGGGCAAGGAGCTCTATTTGGCCAAGTGCCATCCCGGCTGGCAGCTGGACTTTTTAAAATGGGACGAAGATGCGCCCTTAATGCAGACCAAGTTCGGGGTCTGGGAACTGGCGGAAGAAAGTGAGCCAGACAACGGCTTGGACCTGCTTTTTGTTCCTGGCCTGGCCTTTAGTCCGGCGGGCAAGAGCCGGATCGGTTTTGGCGGGGGCTACTACGACCGCTTTTTGGCTAAAAATTCCGTCCAGACCCTGGCCCTGGTCAATTCAGTCATGTACTTCAAGACTCCGGCCTGGCCAATGGAAGACCATGACCAGGCGATGGATGACTTGATTATTGTAAAGGAGGCCGGTGATGAATAATCTGCGGCGTAATTATATGACAACCGCCTTGATTGTGATCCTCTTTGCCGTTTTTCTGGTGGAGACCTTTATAGGCGGATCTGAGAGCACTTCCGTTTTGCTGAAAATGGGGGCCATGTTCAACCCGGCCGTGGTCATGGAAGGGCAGTGGTGGCGCCTGTTTACCGCCCAGTTCCTCCATATCGGGATCATGCACATTGCTTCCAACGCGATCATGATTTACTATATCGGCCAGTATGCTGAGCCGATTTTCGGCCACTGGCGCTTTTTGCTGATTTACCTGCTTTCTGGGGTTGGCGGCAGCCTTTTGACCCTGTCCTTTGGCAATGACCAGGCGATCAGCGCCGGGGCCTCAACCGCCCTGTTTGGCCTCTTTGGGGCTATGACCTGCACCGGTTTTAAGGATAAAGACAATGCTCTCTTGTCCTTCCTGGGCCGGCAGGCTTTGGCTTTAGCGGTCATCAACCTGGTCTTGGATATCTTCATGCCTGACGTGGACATCCTGGGCCACTTGGGTGGTTTGATCACCGGGGCCTTATTGGCCGTGATCTTGGGTGACGCGACTTACCGGGGCTATGGCAAGGGCGGCCGGCTCTTGGCGGCAGCGGCCTTGATAGTCTATGTGGTTTTGACTTTGCGTTTAGGAATGACAGTGACGGTATAATGACTGTTTTAAAAAATCTTTATGATGTCCAGCAGCTTTTAAAAAAATATGGTATCCTGGTCCACTTGGGCAAGCGGAAGTGGGACATCGAATTAATGGCGATTGAATTAGATAATTTGTATAAGGCAGGCCTCTTAGAGAAAAAAATCTATTTAAACGCGAAACTGGTCTTAAAGCATGAGCACGAATACGAAGAACGGCTTGAGCGGGAAAAAAGACTGGACTAGCTAGCCCCAGGCTGAATTTAGCGTTATTATAAGATAAGACTTGCAAGAAGGAGCTTTTTTTACATGACCAATTTTTTAATCGTTCTTGACGTCATCTTGGGCGTCATCCTCCTGGGCTTTCTGGGCTTCTGGGCCTACAACCGGATCCAGGCCAAGCGCCTGGGCGGGGAACTGACCAACGAAGAATTCAAGGCCGGGATGCGGAGGGCGCAGATCATCGACGTTCGCGAAGCCGATGAGTTCAAGCATGAACATATTGACGGGGCAAGAAACATCCCTTACACCATGTTCAAGTACCAATACTCCGAACTGCGGCCAGATCTGCCGGTCTACCTCTACTCGGACTCTTTGACCATGACTCTGCGCTGTGCCGGCATCCTGCGCAAGCACAATTTTGCCAAGGTATTTTACCTCAAGGACGGCTTCTCCCAATGGGACGGCCGCAAGAAGGCAGCCAAGAACTAAGCTGAAAGCTTGCTGAGAAAATTTCTCAAGCAGGCTTTTTTGGTTTATGATGATAGAAGAGAAAATTGTAGGAGGATTTTATGCAGAAAGTAGTGGCCATAGTCGGGCCGACCGCCGTGGGCAAGACCAGCCTGGCTATCGAGCTTGCCAAGAAGCTGGACGGGGAGATCGTCTCCGGGGACTCCATGCAGATCTACAAAGAAGTAGCCATCGGCACGGCTAAGGCCAGCCGGGAAGAGCAGGCAGAAGTCAAGCACTACCTGGTGGATGCCCACTCGGTCTTTGATGATTTTTCCGTCAAAAATTTCGTTGATGAAGCCCGGTCGGCCATCGGAGAGATCGCGGGCAAGGGCAAGCTGCCGATTATCGCGGGCGGGACTGGCTTTTACGTCAATGCCCTTTTAAATGACATGCAGCTGGGGGACAAGGAAGAAGAAGCAGCCAGCGTGGATCCGAAATGGGAAGACTTTTTAGCGGCTAACGGCCCCCAGGCCTTGTGGGAGGAATTAAACAAGAAAGACCCGGAAGCCGCCAAGAAGATCCCGGTAGCCAACAGCCGAAGAAGCCTCAGGGCCCTCAGCGTGATCAGTCGGACAGGCGGTCTTTTTTCCAAGCAGCAGGCAGAAATCAAACCCCGCTACGACTACTTGATCATCGGCTTAAACAGTGACCGGGAGGCCATCTACCAGCGGATTAACCAGAGAGTGGACTTGATGATGGCGGCCGGGCTGTTAGAAGAGGCCCGCTTTGTTTACGAGCACCAGGCAGGTGAACACCAGGCCCTGCAGGCCATCGGCTATAAGGAATTTTTCCCTTATTTTGCAGGAGAGGCCAGCTTGGAAGCCTGCGTGACGACCCTTAAGACGGCCTCAAGGCGGTATGCCAAGCGGCAGCTGACTTACTTTAGGAATAAATTGCCGGTTGAGTGGTATGACCCCTTGACGGATCCCAACTGCGCTAACCGGATTGCTGTTAGAATAGAAGAATGGATAAAGGAAGAAAAATGAAAAAATTACCAGAAGAATTAAAGGCAATCCTGGCTGAAGTTGACCAGGAAATCGCACCCCGCCTGCGGGAAATCGACGACCAGGTGGTCTATAATCAGGAAAAGGTTTTAAAGGCCTTTGTCGACCACCAGGTTGCGGAAGCTGACCTCAAGGGGACCAACGGCTACGGGGATGACGATATCGGCCGAGACAAGCTGGAAGCTATCTATGCTCAGGTCTTCCAGACTGAAGACGCCCTGGTCCGGCCCCAGTTCGTCTCCGGCACCCACACCCTGGCCGTGGCGTTAGATGGCAACCTTTTGCCAGGCGAAACTTTGACCTACCTGACCGGGATGCCTTATGACACCATGCAGCAGGTGATCGGCCTGGCCCCAAAGAAGCGGGGGACCTTGATTCAAAAAGGGATCAACTTCTCCTACGTGCCTTTAAACGCAGAAGGCGGGGTCGACTATGAGGAAGCAGAAAAGGTCCTTAAGCGCGACCAGCCCCATATCGTGGTCATCCAGCGGTCTAGGGGCTATGACACCCGGCAGAGCTACACGGTTGACCAGATCAAGGAAATGACTGCTTTTGTTAAAAAGGTCAGCCCAGAAAGCTTGGTCTTCGTTGACAACTGCTATGGGGAATTTTCTGAAAAGCATGAGCCAACTGAATACGGGGTCGACTTCATGGCCGGCTCCTTGATCAAGAACGCCGGCGGCGGGATCGCCCAGACTGGCGGCTACATCGTCGGCAAAGAAGAACTGGTCGAAAACGCGGCCATCCGCTTGACGGCCCCGGGGATCGGCAAGGAAGAAGGAGCCACCTTGACCAACATGCACGAGTTCTATGAAGGCTTCTTCCTGGCCCCGCATACAACCGGTGAAGCCATCAAGGGGATGATCTTCTCGGCTGCCCTTTTGGAAAAGATGGGCTGTGAAGTCACGCCGAAGTGGGATGAGCCGCGGACTGACCTTATTCAGACGATTATCTTCAATGATCCGGAAAAGATGATCAATTTCACTAAAGAAGTCCAGAAAAATTCGCCAATTGACTCCTTTGTTGAGCCGATCCCCAGCGACATGCCCGGTTACGAAGATAAAGTCATCATGGCCGCCGGCAATTTCGTCTCTGGTTCAACCATGGAATTCTCTGCAGATGGCCCTATCCGGCCGCCTTACGCCCTCTACATGCAAGGTGGTCTAACTTATGCTCACGATAGAATAGCGGTTACAAATGCCGTAAATCATTTATTTTTTAAGGTAAAAGGCTAAAAGTCCTTTTTTATCAAAAAAGTCTTTAGACCAATTTGACCTCAAGCGGTCAGAGTGGTATCTTTAAAGCATCGATTAGCACAGAGCCAATTGATTAGTTAATCGTAAATTTATTCTTGATTTTTAAAGGTGAGAACATGAGCAAGGTATTTACTGAAGAAGAAATCCGTAAAGATGTAGAAGAGAAGAACGTTCGCTTTTTGCGTCTGGCCTTCACTGACATTAACGGCACGCTGAAGAACTTGGAAGTTCCAGTCAGCCAATTGGACGACGTTTTGGGCAACCAAACCCGTTTTGACGGTTCATCAATCGACGGCTTCGTTCGTCTGGAAGAAAGCGACATGGTTCTGTACCCAGACCTGTCAACTTGGTCAGTTCTGCCATGGACGACTGTTGAAGAAGGCACTATCGGCCGCCTGGTCTGCTCAGTCCACAACGTAGACGGCACTCCATTTGAAGGCGACCCACGCAACAACTTGAAGAAGGTCGTTGCTGAAATGGAAGAAATGGGCTTCTCCGATTTTGAAATCGGCTTTGAAGCTGAATTCTTCCTCTTCAAGGAAGGCAAGAACGGGGAAGAAACCACTGAAGTCTCTGACCACAGCTCATACTTTGACATGGCTTCTGAAGATGAAGGCGCCAAGTGCCGCCGGGAAATCGTTGAAACTTTGGAAAAGCTGGGCTTCCGCGTAGAAGCTGCCCACCACGAAGTCGGCGACGGCCAACAGGAAATCGACTTCCGCTTCGACGACGCTTTGGTAACTGCTGACAAGCTGCAAACTTTCAAGATGGTTGTCAAGACTATCTCCCGCAAGTACCACCTGTACGCAAGCTTTATGGCTAAACCAGTTGAAGGTTTGGCCGGCAACGGGATGCACACCAACATGTCCCTCTTCAAGGACGGCAAGAACGCCTTCTACGACAAGGATGGCCAATACCACCTGTCAACTACTGCCTTGACCTTCTTGAACGGTATTTTGGAACATGCCCGTGCTATTACCTGCGTGGCTAACCCAACGGTTAACTCATACAAGCGTTTGATCCCAGGCTTTGAAGCCCCAGTTTATATCTCATGGGCCAGCCGGAACCGGTCACCAATGGTTCGGATTCCTAACGCCAACGAAGTCGGCACCCGTTTGGAAATGCGGTCAGCTGACCCAACTGCTAACCCATACCTGCTTCTGTCAGCCTGCTTGAAGGCTGGTTTGACCGGGATCAAGGAAGGCAAGCTGCCAATGGCCCCTGTAACTTCCAACTTGTTTGAAATGACTGACGACGAACGCAAGGAATTGGGCATCAAGCCATTGCCATCAACCCTGCACAACGCCATCAAGGCCTTCAAGGAAGACGAAGTCATCAAGTCTGCTTTCAGCAAACACATTGTTGACAGCTTCCTGGAAATGAAGGAAACTGAATGGGCTCTGTACACCCAATCAGTTTCAGAATGGGAAGTAAAGCGCTACTTCAACTACTAAAATTTAGAATACGATATTTATCATTGACTAATCAGAAAGTCTGCCTTTTGGGCAGGCTTTTTTCTTATGAAGAAATCAGGGTTAATTATCTTAAGCTGGCAGGCTCTTGCTAGCGCTTTATTGCTGAATTATAGAAAAAAGGCAAAGAGATTTTTGCCAGCCTTAGCGAAGAAGGGTGAAATATGGTAAAATCTAATTTACTTTTAAGCAAAAAACATTGATTGAGACTAAAGAAGGTTTTACAGTGAGCAGCAAGAGCGCAAGTATTTCCCCGGCCAAAGCGGGGCGGATGGAGAAGGAAAAGGGCAAGTCGATTTATTCCAAAGACGTCATCTTGGTCATGACTGCCTCCTTCCTGTTTTTGTTCGGGACCATGTTCAACAACCCATTGATCAACGGCTATGCTGAAAGCCTGGGGGCCAGCAGCATTCTAGCCGGGGTGATCGTGGGGATTATGAGCTTCGCGGCCATGTTTCTCCGGCCAATCGCCGGCAACTTGACTGACAAGTTCTCCAAGTACCAGCTGTCTTTTATCGGCGGGGTGTCGATCCTTATCGGGATCGTGGGCTATATTGTTTCGCCTAACGGGGAATTCTTGCTCTTGTTCAGAATCATCAACGGGACTGGCTTCGTCCTCTGCACCGTCTGCATGACTACCTGGATCGCCTTCCTGGTTCCCCGCCAGCACGTCGGGGCAGCCATGGGCTTGTATGGGCTGATGAATGCCTTGGCCATGTCTATTGCCCCGGCTATTTCCATCAACCTTTATAAGGTGATTGGCTACCGGAAAACCATGATGCTGCCAGCCGCGGCAACTTTGATCATGATCATCATCATCCAGTTCGTCGGCAACCGGGCTGTTCCTAGTCCCCGGCAAAAAGAAAAGAAGCAGTTCAAGCTGATCTCCGTCAACGCTTTGCCAGTAGCACTTTTGACGACCTGCTTCGGCATCCCTTACTTTGTTACCCAGGCCGACATCGTGACTTACGTGGCCAAGATGCACATGCCAGTGGCAGTAGGGAGCTACTTTTTCATCTACGCCATCGTCTTGCTCTTGATCCGGACCTTCCTCAAGAACTACTTTGACACGGTCCGCTTCGGGGTCTGGTTCTGGCTGAGCCTGCTGGCTACGGCCATTTACCTGGTCCTTTTGGCCTACATGAACAGCAACTGGATGATGGCCCTGGGGGCGGCCGGGATGGCGATTGGCTATGGCTTGATTTACTCCGTCCTGCAGTCAACGGCCCTGCTATTATCACCGGCCAATGAACAGGGTCTGGGCAGCGCTACCTTTTACCTGGGCCTGGACATCTCCATGGCCTTTGGGCCGATGCTGGCCGGGGTAGTGGCCAAGGCTCTTCCGGGCCGCTGGTTCTACCTGGTCCAGCTGATCGTGGTACCTTTGGCCTTGATCGTTTACCTGATTTGGCGCAAGCGCTTGAACGGGGCAATTGATAATCATTAAAATCCAAAAATTAAGCTAGACGCCAGTCTGGTTTTTCTTTTGCCCGCTAATTGGCTATAATGAATGATAGCCTAAAATTTTTGGAAGAAAGGCAGCAATAATGGAAAGCGAGAAATTGAAGGCAGACTACATCAATTGGGTGGCAGGGCAGACGTTTTTTAACCCTTGGTCAGATACGGTTGTCCAAGTGGAAAATGAACTGGTTGATGCATACGGCCGCAAGCCTTTTGTCCTGGTCGAAAAGAGCGGGGACAAATATACGGTAACTGATGACGGCTACCTCATGTACAAGTACAATCCTACGGAAGAAAACGAGGACTTGAACGAGTACGCGGCCGGGATGGTCATGGACGCTGGCTTTGACTTTGACGAAGACCATGCCGTGATTGCGCAGACAGTCAGTGAAGAAAGTTTGCCGGGCGCCATTAATGCCTTGATGCAGCTGGAAATCATGATTTCCTTTATTGCTTAAGAAGTAAGGAGGAAGAATAAAAAAGTATGGATTCTTTAGATGAAACCGGCAAGCGGAAATATATCTCCTGGCCGGTAATTGCCTTGATGGACTTCGTGACCGTGATCGGTTTCGATGACATCATCTACAATTTTCAAAACCAGGGCCTGGCTGTGGTCAGCGACTGGGTTTTGCTCTTGGTCTTGTTTGTCATTCCTTATGAAATGATGGTCGGCCACCTGGGTAGCGTTTTTGCCAAAGAAGGGGGTGGCTTGTCTTCTTGGATCCGGCATACTTCCGGTGACAAGATGGGCTACATTACCGCTTGGTGCTACTGGGTAGTTTCTCTGCCTTACCTGGTTGACGTGGCCAACTCAACCGTCATTTCCTTTGCCTGGCTCTTTAAGGGGCGGGCGCTGGATGATAAGGAAATGTCCAACTGGCTCTTTGCCTTGTTCACGGCTTTGATCTTCGTGGCCTTCATTTTCTTCCAGCACAAATTTGCCAACTCCTTGCAATGGCTGTCCATTATTGGGGGCGGGGCCATGTTCGTGATGACGATTCTTTTTGTCATTATGACCTTTGCCTACCTGGGCGAGGGGCAGCCAGTAGCGACCCAGCCCTTCCATTTTAAGAACTTCCTGCCGACTTTTGACATGAAGTTCATGATGTCCCTAGGTCTGTTGATTTTTGCCATGAACGGGAGCGAATTCGTCGCCCCTTATGTCAATGAAATGAAAAATGGTCCCCGGGACTTCCCGAAGGCCATGTACATGCTGGCTGCGATGACGGGCTTTTTGACCATCTTTGGTTCCTTCAGTTTGGGTGTCTTCTTTAATGCCCACAAGCTGCCGGATGACCTAAAGATGAACGGGTCCTACTACGCCTTCCAGGCCATGGGGGAAAAGTTCGGCATGGGCAACTTCTTCTTGTACGCCTTTATCATCACCCAGGCTCTCTACATGCTGGCCCAGCTAGCGGTATTGGTGGACGGCGGAGCCCGGATCTTTCTGTCTGACACGGCCAAGCAGTACCTGCCAAAGCAATTGACCAAGGTGGACAAGAACGGCCTGCCAATCAACGGCTACTGGCTGACCACCTTCATCTGCTCAGTTTTACTTTTCTTGAGCTCAACTTTGCCAACGGTCAACGATATCTTCAACCAGCTTTTGAACTTGAACGGGATCGTATCACCTTACGTGACCGGACTGCTTTTCTGGGCCTTCATCAAGGTGCGGATGCATGAAGAAGATTACCCGTCAGCTTACGTCTACATTAAGAACCGGAAGTTTGCCATCTTTGTCGGCTGGTGGTGCTTGATTGTGACCCTGACCGGGGCTACCTTCGGGATTGTCCCAATCGATGCTGAATTCGGGACGGCCAAGTGGACCCACATGCTGATTCTGAACATCGTTGAACCTCTCTTCATGATCGCTCTCGGCGTAATTTTGCCGCTCATTGCCAAGTGGCAGAGAAAGCGCGACGGTGAAGAAGGGTAGAAAAATAATAATTGACCATAAGAAAAAGAGAAGCGGGATGCTTCTCTTTCTTTTTTACTTGTTGTCATGCAAGGCTTTATATTTCATTTTTATCTGTTTACTCAAGCAATTTAGTAAAGGGCGTAGATCCAGACAACAATATTGGGCATCGGTATAGACAATTTCGATTGAATAAGAAAAGTTAAGTGGGAAGAAGGAGGGGAGAAAAAGCTTTCAAGTTACTAAAGAAATTTGTTATCATGGAATGATGCAGATTAAGGATTGGAGCGGATATTGCATATGAAAAGGTTGAAAAGCCTGGCTTTTCTTTACGCCAGCATATTTAGTTTACTGATTGGTTTAGGAGCAGGGATTTTTTTGACAATTTCCAGTGAATTAATTTCCCTTTTCTGGTCAAAGCGGACCTTGACCCATCCAGGTCTCTTGTTGCTCCAGTGCCTTTTGTTCGGCCTGGTGATCGGCCTTTTGCAGCTGAAGGTCGGAGCCTATCCCAAGACCATCAAGCAGATCCTGGCTGAATTCCAGAAAACGGGTAAGGTAGAGGGAGCCAGCTGGTGGACCTGGGTCAACGGGACGGTTATTTTGGCCGGCGGGGCCAGCGTGGGGCCGGAAGCTTCCATGACCGGGATTATTGCCCGCCAGTCTAGCGTCATGGGCCAGCAGTTAACCACCTACTTGACTGACCCTAACCTGCCCCAGGCACCATTTAAAGAGCAGTTTAAGGCCCTGTTCCGGCCCCTGACTCCGGCAGAAGTGCCCTTGAAGGCAGTTTTTGCCAAGAAATGGCGGCAAAAGGCCAGCTACATTATCTGGACAGGCTTGGGCATTTGCAGCTTCGCCATGTGGCTGAAGGCCTTCCCGGAAGCCAAGGTTTTCCAGATTGGTTTTGCTGAGGTTAACTGGACCTGGCAGGGGGTCTTGCTGACTCCTTTGGCCTTTGCATTGGGGCTGGCCTTTGGCAAATTCTTTTTGAAATTTGAAGAAATCGGAGCAAAATTAGGCGGGACGATACCGAATTACCTGCTTAAGGGGATGCTGGGCGGTCTCTTGCTGGGGATCGGTGGTCTCTTGTCCAGCTACCTGCTCTGGTCCGGGGCCTTCACCATGTGGGACCTGGTTGACCAGGCAGGCAAGCTAGGCCCGGTCTTTTTGATCAGCTTGGCCTTTGGCAAGTGCCTTTTAACCAACTTTGGCTTTGGCTTGGGCTGGAGAGGGGGAACCATCTTCCCGGCAATCTTCTGCTCAGTTGCCTTAGGGCTGGGCCTGGCTTTGCTTTTGCCCTGGTCCCAGAACCTCCTGGTGGCTGTTTTAACCGCGGCCAGCGTGAGCGTGATCGTCGGCAAGCCGAAGCTGGTGGCCCTGTTGCTGGTCTTCTTGTTCAGCTTCCGCCTGGCCCCGGTTATCATCCTGGTTTGCCTTTTGTGTGAGAAAATTCCCCAGGGCAAGCGACTATTTCCCCGGAAATAATCGTCTGGCAAGCAAGGCTTGCTTGTTTAAAGACCGAAATTCTCCTAAGCTGAAGGAGAAAGCTGAAAAGAAAGAGGGCGACTGATGAAATTTAGTGACCAGATCAAAAAACTCCGCCGAGACCAGGGTTTGACCCAGGAAGAATTAGCAGGCAAGATCCATGTGACCCGGCAGGCGGTGTCCAATTGGGAAAATGAGAAGAACCTGCCAGACCTGGAGACCTTGATCGTCATCAGCCGGACCTTTCAGCTTTCTTTAGACCAACTGATTTTAGGAGGAACTGAAATGACTGACAAATTAATCAGTGACGCAAGTGCAACCAAGCGGGCCAAGTTCAACTTCTGGTCGGCCCTGATCGGCGGGGGCCTGATGGTCATCGGCTTTATCTGCTTTTTGATCAAGGCCAACTCTGTTGAATACGTGGACAAGCAGGGGATTTTGCACGAAAACTTCTATCTTCTGCCGATTGGCTACATATTCTTGCTTTCTGGTTTGCTCGTAATTTTGGTCAGCGGGGTCAGCTACTTGTGCAAGTTGCATAAGCTGAGAAAAAGTCAAAATTAATTTTGATCAAAAGGATTGACAGGGCCTGGTAAAAGTTTTAATATTATGGCAATTAGATTAATGATTGCTGAGAAAAGATGAGTAGCTGCTGGCAGACTTCTACAGAGAACCGGGATTGCTGAGAACCGGCGAGAGCAAAGGCAGTGAAGATGGTCTTGGAGCATAAACAAGTGGTGAGCTTAGGCAAGCCGTTTGCGGGAAAGCGCCCGATACAGCGCTGGGCTTTCATTAGGAAGCTTATGAGGGTTTGGCTGCGAGGCCAGACTGAAGAAGAGTGGTAACACGCAGCGCGCGTCTCTTGACTGACTAGGTCAGTTGGGGGCGCGCCTTTTTAGTGCCCGGCAATCGTATCTTAGTGTTTTCTATTGTTTTGGTATCTGCTTTGATACTTGATTTTATTTAATTTTATTTAATTTTAATTTTTGCCAGAGGGGAATTACTTATGACTAAATTATCCGCACCATTCCGTTACGACATTGTTGGCTCCTTCTTGCGGCCGCAGGAATTAAAGGAGGCCCGGGCTAAGTTTAAGGCCGGGGAGTTGAGCAAGGAAGAACTGACCAAGGCAGAAGACAAGTGGATCAGCGACCTGGTCGAAAAGGAAAAGGCAGTGGGCCTTAAAGCCGTGACTGATGGTGAATTCCGCCGCAGCTGGTGGCACCTGGACTTCTTGTGGGGCCTTAAAGGGGTAACCAAGTATGACTACCAGCAAAGCTACAAGTTCCATGGGGCCAAGACCAGGACTGACAATGCTGAATTGGGTGGCAAGGTAGCCTACAACCCGAACCATCCATTCTTTGACCACTTCCTTTTCACCCAAAAGGCGGCTGGAGATGCGGTAGCCAAGCAGACTATTCCTTCACCAACCATGCTCTTCAGAGACAACCGGTCTGACAACTGGCCAGAATTCTATGCTAGCTGGGAAGACTACCTGGCTGACTTAGGCAAGGCCTACAACGAAACAATCAAGCACTTCTACGATCTGGGCTGCCGTTACCTGCAAATCGACGACACCACCTGGGCCTTTTTGATCAGCAAGCTCAATGAAAGCCAGGACAATCCAGAAGAACACGCCAAGTACGTTCACTTGGCCGAAAGCGCGGTAACGGTCATCAACGCGGCTTTGGAAGGCCTGCCGGAAGACTTGACGGTAACGACCCACATCTGCCGGGGCAACTTCAAGTCCACCTTCCTTTTCTCCGGTGGCTATGAACCAGTTGCTCCTTACCTGGCCCAGCTGAACTACGACGGCTTTTTCCTGGAATACGACTCAGACAGATCAGGCGATTTGGCTCCAATCAAGCAGATCTGGAACGGCCGGGAAAATGTCAAGCTTGTTTTAGGCCTGGTAACTTCCAAGTTTGGGCAATTGGAAGACAAGGACACGGTTATCACCCGCTTGAAGGAAGCCAGCGGCTACGTGCCTTTGGAGAACCTCTGCCTCAGTCCGCAATGCGGTTTTGCGTCAACTGAAGAAGGCAACACCCTAACTGAAGAAGAGGAATGGAACAAGCTGAAGTTCATCAAGGAAGTCGCTGACGAAGTTTGGGGCGAATAAACAAAAAAATCCTGTGCTGATTTGCACAGGATTTATTTTTGCCTAATTTAAAACTTTTCGCCGACTTCAGCAGATTCGACATCTGGCAGAGGCTGGCCGTCTTGGGCAAAGTAGCTGTCGATGTCCCGGCACCAGATGATGGCGATGGTGTTTTTCCCGCAGTGAACACCAACAACGGGTCCAATGATGGACCGGTCAAACTTATCCTTTGGGAAAGCAGACTGGTAATCTTTAAGCCATTCGTCGCCGCGGTCCGGGTTGGCCGCGTCAAAAATCGTAGCTTGAATCGGGTAGTCCTTGTTTTCCGTTAATTCGCGGAAGTCGTTTTGGACGTGCTTGTAGGCCCGCTTGTATTGCCGCTCCTTGGCAATGGCGGAGATGTGGCCGGTCTTTTGCACGTCCATGGCCAGGATTGGTGTAATGTGGAGTAAGGTGCCGATAAAGCTGGCCGCGTTTGACAGGCGGCCGGTCCGCTTGAGGTGGCCCAAGTTGTCGACCAAGAAACGGACGCCAATCGTCTTGCGCAGGTCTTCCAGGTCCTTCATGATGAGGTCGACGCTGGCTCCAGCATTAACCAGGCGGGCAGCCAAAATGGCGCAGTCAGCCAGGCCGGCACAGGTAGTGCGGCAGTCAAATGGATGGATCTTGATCCGGTCTTCTTCAGCCGCGTAGTTGACCAGGTTGTTGTAGGAGCTGGAGATCCCGCTGGATAAAGGCAGGATGATCACGTCAGTGTAGCCCTCTTTCACATAGCGGTCAACGAATTCCATGATCTGGCCCAAAGAGGGCTGGGAAGTGGTTGGCAGGGTCTGGCTGCTGGAGATTTTTTTATAAAATTCTTCATAGCTGATGTCGACTAGGTCGTAGTAGGTCTTCCCGTCCCAAATCAGGGGAATTGGCACCACGTCGATATGGTACTTCTCTTGTTGCTCCTTGCTCAGGTAAGCAGAACTGTCGGTTAAAACAGCAATTTTCATATTTTTTCCTCCGAGCATTTTTATGCTGAAAATTTTTATACTGATTATATTTTAATGAAAAATGGACAATTGGGCAAGGAGGGGAGGATTAGGGAGAAAAAGTCTTTCCAGGCGGGGAAAAAGCGTTATGATAATAAGTGAGAAAAACTACTACTTGCGCGAATGAGGGCGAGCGGTATGGAAGACATCTTTTTTACGGTAACTTTATTAAAAAAATATATTTCGAAAAATCACGAACAATAGGTTGACTTTGCTTGATTTTTTCTATAAGAACCTTTCTAAGAACACAAAAAGGCTGTCAGCGGTAGCTCCGCGACAGCCTTTTGCTTTGTTCTCGATAAAGCTATTCTAGTATAAATTGCTGCTTTTTGCACAGGCATTATTTCCGGTAGAGCAAAAGAGCAGTTCCGGCTAAGTCGACCGTGTAGTCTTCGCTTTCCAGCGGCCGCTTGGTCATCCCCTGGTCGGTTGAGTAGATGATGAGGCATAATTTAGCGCCAGCTGGCAGGGTGTAGTAGGTCGGCTGCAGTTCAAATTCCAAGTCAACGAACTGGCCGGCTTCCAGCTTACTTGGCTGCTTCATGTCCTGGTAGTTCTGGAGGTTCATGTGGGCCTTGGTAATCAGCTTGGCCTTAGTGGCCTTGTCCGGAACGAATTCCTGCAAGGAGTCTGCCCCGAAGCGGAAGCCGAAGGGCTGGTTTCCTCTGGCAAAAATCTTCGGCGTAGCCGTCAGCCGCCGCCGGGTTCCCAGGTCAACCAGGGCAACGGACAGCTGGCCGACAGTCTTGCTTGCCGCTACCCGGACCCGGACCTTCGGCCGGCCGACCAGGGTAGTCGGGTGGAGGAATTCCTCGCTTTCAAAGCGGAGGCTGGCTTTGGCCCATTTTTCCTCACCGCTGATAAACTGGTATTCCCAGTCAGTTTCACTGATGCCGGCCTTCTTGAATTCTGTCCCGCCCAAGTCGGTGAAGGTCAGCTGGCCTGACCCGTTTTCAACCGTTGACAGGTCCCCGTCAGCCGTTGGCGAATAGAGGCTGACCTGGCCCAGGTCGCTTACCCAGTCGCCTTCTGCGTGCCACTTGTCAGCTTCTAGGTTGTCCTGGATCATGACCTTTGGCCATTGCTCATAAGCCCCGTTTTCCACTTCCAAAAGCTCGTGGACGAACCAGAGGTTCATGAGGTCGGTGAAGTCGATGGAAACCAGGTTGTTCATGTTGTAGTGCGGACCCTGGTGAAGGAAGAGGCGGGATTCAATTGGCAGCTGCTTAACCTTTTGCCAGATCTTGTAGACGTTCTTTGGCTTGACGTTCCAGTCATTTAAGCCGTGAACGGAGATCCAGGAGCACTTAATACCATCGGCGTGGTGGCGGTAGTTTCTGGCCTCCCAGAAATCAGAGTATTGGCCGGTTGCCCGGTCCTGGCCGGCGAAAAGTTCAGCCTGCTCTGCTTCATAGGCCTTTTTAGCAGTGAAATTGCCCCCGTCCCAGAGGTTGGACTGGCAGACTTCAGCCAGCTTGTCCATGTCTTCACCTTGGCATTCGCCCGGCGCGATAACCAGGCCGTGTTCCCGGTAGTAGTCATACCAAGAGGAAATAGCGGCTTCAGAAACCACCGTCTTCAAGCCCTTGACCCCGGTCGTCGCGATAGCAATCTGCAAAGTCCCCAGGTAAGAGCGGCCAGTCATGCCGACATTGCCGGAGCACCAGCTGGCCTTGGTCTCAAAGCGGCGGGTCCGGTCAGTATAAGCCACCCGGTCCCCGGTCAGCCATTCAATGACTTCTTTTTGGGAGATTGTTTCTTCCGGTGACCCGGTGATCCGGATCCCGTCCCCGTGCCGGTTGCCGATGGCCCCGGAGAAGACGGAGGCAAAGCCCCGGGCCAGGAGGTATTCGTTTAAGCCGTAGGAAGATTGCCCAGTTGCCAGTTCAGTTGCCGGCACGTCTTGACCACTGGGGGCAGGACTTTTAACTAAAGGCTTGGCCACGTACTTGGGATTGGTCCAAGTGGTCGCGTCAGTCAGATTTTCGTCGACATTGTGGTTAGTCTTGACATTGTCGATGATCCCGCCAAAGTAAGGTGAAGCCGTGTAGAGGGCAGGGACCTTCAGCTGGTCCTGGCTTTCAACTGGTCGGAAGACCGTGACTGGCAAGAGGTCGCCCTTGCCATCACCGTCTGTGTCCAGGTCGCTTTGCACGTAAACGACCTCGCGGATGACCTGGCTTGTGTCAAAGACTGGCAGGGACTTGCCGTTGAAGAACATAAACTTGCCTTCCCCCCAGAACTGGGTGAAGTAGCCCTTGCCGGCCATGACGTCCAAGAGGATCTGCCCGTTCTTGCTCCGGGTGTTGAGCAGGCGGTAGAAGGCAAAAATCAATTCTTCCTTGCTGGTCAAGTCCTTAAAGGCCGGCAGGGCATGCTTTTTCCCGCAAGTCAAAGGATCAGTCAGGCTGTAGTCGTAGTTTGGGTGGTAGCCTAAAAGCTGCAGGGCAACGTTAGCGAACTGGCTGGCCGTGATGGCAGTCGGCGTGTCCAAAAGGAAGGCAGTCAAGTCAGTTTGGTCATCCACGGCAAATTCCGCCAATTTGGCGTCTTTAGCCTGGCGGGTAGTGGCTTCCGCCAGGACATTGCCGGTCAAGACGGCCAGGAGCTCACTAAAGGAAAGAGAAGAGTAGTTTTCCGGCAGGAAGTTGATCGCCAGCATCTCCTCAGCAGCCTTTTCCGGACGGGTTTCAACGTAGGCATATTGATTGTATTTCATGCTTTACCTCATCTTTATATCTTTACATCTATGGGATATTGTATCTTTTTGCTTTATCCAGTTTTTTAGCTGTTTTTTAAGCAAGTTCTCAAGTTAATGCAAGCAAACCACTTCCTTTTTGTCAAGGAAAAATGACCAAGAAAAAAAGCAACTTTTTTCCGAAATATGTTTGACAATTTATCCCTGGTCTAATATACTTAATTTGTTGCGTCGGAGCATAACGGTTCGGTAGCTCAGCTGGATAGAGCAACGGTCTTCTAAACCGTGGGTCGTGAGTTCGAATCTCACCCGAATCATGATTGCAACCAGAGAAATCACTGAGGCTTGCCTCGGTGATTTTTTTGTTATATCCGCAGAAAATTTGCCAAGCTGGCAAAAGTAAACTATAATGGAATAAATATTAAACGTTTGTTCGAGCAATCCTGGTCACTTGGCCGGGGCCTTTTTATTTGCTCGGGATTTTTAACACAAGGCAGGAAATGTAATGACGACGGTAATTTTAGCAGAGAAGCCCAGCCAGGCCCGGGCATACGCGGCCGCTTTTGCCCAGAGCCAGAAGGGGGAAGGGCAGATTAAGGTGGCGGACCCGATCTTGCCGGCAGACACGGTGATCACTTATGGTTTTGGCCACTTAGTGGAAATGGCCCTGCCGGAAGCCTATGACGCCAGCTACAAGCGCTGGTCTTTAAAGAAGCTGCCGATTTTTCCCGACCAGTACAAGTACCTGGTCCCCCGGGACAAGAAGAAGCAGTTCAATATTGTCGCTAATTTACTCAAGTGGGCAGATATGATCGTGATTGCCACGGACAGCGACCGGGAAGGGGAAAACATCGCCTGGTCCATCATGCGGCAGGCGGGGATCGATTTGAAACAGAAGCGCCTTTTCCGCCTCTGGATCAATTCACTGGAAAAAGCCGCGATTAGGGAAGGTTTCCAGAACTTGCGGCCGGGCTGGGACTACTACTACCGCTACAAGGAAGCCCAGACCCGGCAGATTAGCGACTGGCTGGTCGGGATGAACGGCAGTCCATTATTTACCTTGCTGTTAAGAAAGCAGGGGATCAAGGGGACCTATTCAATCGGCCGGGTGCAGACGCCAACTTTGTATATGGTCTATAAGCGTGACCAGGAAATTGCTAATTTTAAACCAGAGAAGTACTGGCTGCTTACAGCTGATTTTTGGCAGGGAAGAAAGAAATTCACCGGCCGCTTACTACCGGAAATGAAATTCAAAAGCCCGGCAGAACTGGAGCAGTTTTTGCTGGCTAAAGGGGGGAGCCTGGGCAAGCAGACTGGCCGGGTGGCCAAGGTGGACAAGGAGCAAAAGAGCCAGGCCAGCCCCCGCCTTTTCTCCTTGTCCAGCCTGCAGACGGAAGCCAACCGCCGCTACCATGCTTCAGCCAGTCAGGTTTTGCAGGCCGTGCAGAATTTGTATGAAAATAAGTTTTTAAGCTACCCGCGGACAGACTGCAACTATATTACGGACAATGAGTATGCCTACCTGGCCCAGAACCTGGACCGCTACCAGGGGCTTTTACCAAATTCTGCAGAAGTCAAAGAGCAAATGAAACCCTTAAAGGCCGAGAAGCGCTATGTCGACTCCAGCAAGGTCCAGGAGCACCACGCCATCATCATGACCAAGACCGTGCCCAGCCAGGCACAAATGAGCAAAATGTCCAAGCTGGAAGGGCAGGTCTATGACCTGGTCTTGCGGCGAACTTTGGAGATGTTTTTAAAGGCCTATGTCTATGAGAAGACCACGGCTTTGATTAATGTCGGCCAATTGACTTTTAAAGCCAGCGGCAATGTCAGCGTGAACCTGGGCTGGAAGATCCTGGAAGGGCCGGTTAAAGATGCCCAGCTGCCGCCCCTGGAAGTCGGCCAGGAACTGACGGCGAAATTGAAAGAGCAAGAAGAAGAGACCAAGCCTCCGGCCAAGTTTACGGAAGGGAGCTTGATCACGGCCATGAAGACGGCCGGCAAGACCCTGGACGATGAAGAGGCTCAGGCTATTTTAAAGGATGTTGAAGGGATCGGGACGGAAGCTACCCGGGCCAGCACCATCGAAATTTTGAAGAAGCGGGGCTACATGCAAAGCCGGCAAAACAAATTGTCGGTCACCCCGGAAGGGACCATCCTCTGCAAGGCGGCGGAAGCTGAGCCGCTTTTAGTCAGCGCGCAGATGACCGCCCAGTGGGAAAAGGCCTTAAAGCAAGTCGGGGCTAAAGAGCGGAGCCAGGATAACTTTTTAGGGCAGATCAAGAAATTCATTTCAAAGATGATTACGGAAGTGCCAGGCAAGATCCAGGTTGACCAGGGCTTGCAGGAAGAAGCCCAGAGCCGGCAGGCCAAAGCCGCGGCAATCGGCCCCTGCCCGGTCTGCAAGCAAGGGGAAATTACTGACAAGGGCAAGTTTTACGGCTGCACTAATTACCGGGGCGGCTGCCATTTCACCTTGCCCAAGAAGTTTGCTGGCAAGAATATGGGCAAGCGGATTGTGAAGACCTTGATCAGCAAGGGCAAGACTGACAAGCTGGACGGTTTTGTTTCTAAAAAGAGCGGGCAGCGGTATTCAGCCAAGCTGCAGCTAGAGGGGGACAAACTCTCTTTGTCTTTTGACTGATTTTTGCAAAAACAATATTTCTTAAAATGAGTTAACAAATCTGTTACAAATGAAATAGTGCCCGAAAACTGTGGTAAAGTATGAAAAGGCATTTCGTGATAAAAGTATAAATTATCTGGGTGCTTTTTGTTAATAGCCCTAGAATTATGAGTTTTGTATTTTTAGAAGTGAAGGGAAGAGTTTGATGAGACGTTTTGCTTTGGGCATGATGACCAGCGCGGTCCTGATGGCCGGCCTGGCCAGTCAGGTGCAAGCAAGCAGCAAAGACTACAGTAAGAGCACGAAGACCGATCTTGTGACCAAGATTATGGGTGACAAGAGCTACCAGGTCTATTCCTCGCTCAAGCTCGAAGAGGTAACTAAGAAGGTCAAGACAAAGGCCAAGGAAAAGAAGAAGTACACGGTCAAGAAGAAGGTCGCCGTCAAGAAGAGTAAGAAGGGTAAGACCAAGTACAAGACAGTCAAGCAGGTCAAGTACAAGTGGGTGACCAAGACGGCCTACAAGAACGTGAAGAAGAAGGAGTGGAAGTTCGGCAAGAAATTGACGGCTTCTGCTGCTTTCAGATACGCTCACGTTCAGTCCAAGTCTTACAAGGTTAAAGATGGCAAGCGCTACTACTACATCTACGTTGACGGCCGGCCAGTCGGCTACGTGAATGAGAAGGCTTTTGCCCTTTCTAAGGCCAATGTGGTCTCCCAGGTCAGCCTGGTCAACAACCCGTCTGACTCAGTCGGCTTTAACGCTGAAGACGCGATTAACTACATGACTGACAAGCACGGCAGTCTGGTTGACAACGATTCAGTTGAGATCAGCTGCAAGTCTGCTAAATTGAAGATCAGTGATACTGGCTATATTTCCAGTCGGAAGGCCGGGACAGCGGTTTTGACCTTCAAATACGGCAAGGCCAAGGCAACTAGCAAGCTGACGGTGCGGGGGGATGCTAAAGAAGGGATCAGCTCGGCCGATGTAGCGCCGGTGAAAACTGACCTCCCAGAGATCAAGACCTGGTCAGCCAGCGACGGGGCCAGCCCGTCCTCATCTTCAACTATTACTTCAGAAGACGCGGCTTCCAGCTCCCACAAGTACTGGGCGACCAACATGTCCGGCAACCCTAAGGGCGCGGATATTGAAACCATCTTCTATCATCCGGCAGTTTTGAGCGCGCCTGGTTCAAGCAACATGGAGGCCAAGGTATCAAGCGCTGTGCAAGGGATTGATTTTTATGACAATGACCTGGTGACCAGCAACCTTGACTTAGGCCAGGCAGACAACCGGGAAGCCCGGGGTCACATGGTCTACTACAACATGCGGAAGGTCAAGAAGTATAACTGGCAGCTGATTCCAAGCAAGACGCTGAGCTTCAACACCTGGCTGAGCCATATCAAGAACATCAAGGTCAGCCCATACATGAAGCTGGGCCATGGCCAGTCAGTCGGCAGCACCAAGAAGTACGCTTACGTTTTGGCCAATTGGAACCGGTCCAACAACTGGTCCAACTCCCAGGAACTGATCCGGGTCAAGAAGTCTACCATGGAAATTGACAAGATCTGGACCTTCAAGGTTTGGAACGGGTCAGCCAAGTATCCGCGGATTTTCCTCAACGCGGACGTGATTGACGACAATATCTTGATTGCTCTCTTCCACAATGCTTCTAAGCACCGCTATGAATACTGGAAGATCAGTAGAAGCGGTGACAGCTTTAAGGCTAAGGAAGTTGGGGCAACCGGCAGCGACCTTATCAGCAATTCCGCTGAAGTCCAGGGCTTTGTCTGGGACAGCGCCTATGACGTTTACTACATTGCCTTTAACGACTACCTCTTTAAGATCGGGGCAGGCTTAGATGGCGGCACGGAAGCCGGTAAGCTTTTGAACTACTACAAGTTTGACACTGGCCGGGAATTTGAAGGCATGGGCAGCTACAAGGGTGAGCTCTATGTCAACTTGAACCATCCAACGGAAACTTTGAAAGTGGATCATATTACAAAATAGTTGAGTCTAATGATTGTGGGTATAGGAAGAATGAAATTAAAGAAGTGGCTGGCCTTTTCAGCCGCATTTATGGTCATTGCCTGTTTGTTTAAAGCTGGTCAGCCAGTTAGAGCCGCGAGTGAGAAGCTGTCGACCAAGGTGATCGACGGGAAGAAGAACTACGGGATCTATTCCAGCTTGAAGAAAGTGAAGGTCAAGACTGGCAAGAGGAAGAAGAGAAAGACCAAGCTGGTCTGGAAGTTTGGCAAGAAGCTGGCCACTACGAAAGAATTCAAGCTGGCCCACGTCCAGTCCCGATCCTACAAACTCGCCCGGGGCAGACGGTATTACTATGTCTATGTTGATGGCCGGGGAGTCGGCTATGTCAGCGAGCGGGCTTTTGCCAGAAGCAAGATGTCTTTAGTTAAGAGCGTCAGCTTGGTCAACAACGCGCTGGATACCAACGGCTTTGTGACGACTGATGCCATCAACTACGTGACAGACAAGCACGGCAGCGTGGTTGACGTTAACTCAGTGAAGCGGTCAGCTGACCGTATTTCTGAAAAGACGCCAGGCCGCTATGTGGTGACTTACCGCTACGGCAAGGCCAGCGGGAAGGTCACGGTGACGGTCAGAAGCGATGCCAATGAAGGGATTTCCAAGGCTGATGCCAAGCTGGGCAAGGGCGGCAATGTTGGCAAGACCTGGTTCCCGCATGAATTAGCTTTTAGAGGCAACTACAATGCCCAGTTTACCCCGCACACTTACGTCGGGACTGACAAGCATGGCAAGAAGACGGCTAAATTGACTACTAAGTTTTATGAGCCAAATTCTTTTAGCCTGCTGGAAGGAAGCCAGGAGACCAATGTCCGGGGCAATGTCCAGGGTTTGGACGTGTATGGCCAGGATATGGTCACGACCAACTTTTATGGTGGGCCTGAATCATCTATGGACGGAGCCCGGGGGCACATGGTCCTTTACCAATTGAACCAAGTGCCAAAGTATGCCTTGCAGTACATTCCGACTAAGACTTTGAATTTCCAGCTTTGGAAGAATTACGTCAAGAGCATCAAGATCAGTCCGTATATCAAGCTAGGCCATGGTCAGTCTGTCGGGTCAACTTCCCGCTATATCTACGAATTGGCCAACTGGAACCATACCAAGAAATTGCGGTCAAACGAGCTTTTGCAGATTGACAAGAAGGACATGCAGGTCAAGCGGATCTGGACTTTTGCCGTCAGCAACGGCAAGCGGGAAAACAACCGCTACTTCTTAAACGCGGACGTGATTGACGACAATACCATGCTGGCCTTGTTCCACAGCAAGTCCAAGCACCGCTTTGAAATCTGGAAGATCACCCGGACGGGTAACAGCTTCAAGGTTAAAGAAGCAGCTGCTACTGACGGTGACTTGATTTCCAACTCCAGCCAGGTACAGGGCTTTACTTATAATGTTGCCCACAAGTGCTACTACATCGCCTTTAACGATTACCTGTTTAAGATCGATGCCAAGGGCAACCTGGTCAACTACTACCACTTCAATGCCAAGCGGGAAGTAGAGGGACTGGCTTCTTACAAGTCAAAGATCTATATAGCCATGAACAAGCGGGCAGAAGTTTTTGACTCGAATATGGCGAAATAGCTTAAAGACCACCGCATGGTGGTCTTTTTCTTACGACTTTTTAATTAAAAGCGAATGATCTAACTACATTCACGGACAATAGTTCATCTTTCTCTTTTAAAAAGTCCCGTTTTCTGTTATCCTAAGGGAAAGCAGACAGGAGGAATAATCGTGACTAGTAGAATTAGTGTTGTAATGGGCTCCAAGTCAGACTGGGGCTATATGCAGGAAGCTTGCAAGCTGCTCGACAAGTTCGGGGTTGACTACGACAAGCAGGTTATTTCAGCGCACAGAATGCCGGAAGAAATGTTCGCTTTTGCCCAAAAGGCAGCGGAAAACGGTACTAAGGTGATCATTGCCGGCGCTGGCGGGGCTGCCCACCTGCCAGGCATGATCGCTGCCAACACTCCCTTGCCGGTAATTGGCTGCCCGGCCAAGACTAGCGCTTTAGGCGGGATGGACTCCCTTCTTTCCATCGTGCAAATGCCAGCCGGCATCCCTGTAGCGACGACCGCTATCGGCCCGGCCGGCGCCAAGAACGCGGCTCTTTTAGCCATGCAGATCTTAGGCATCGAAGATAAAGAACTCCAGCAAAAGATCGTGGACTACCGCAAGGCAATGCACGACCAAGCCAAAGAAAGCAGTGCAGACCTTGTCTATTAAAATCAAGCCCGGCCAAACTATCGGCATCATTGGCGGAGGACAATTAGGACAAATGCTGGCTTTTGATGCCAAGGCCAGCGGAATGAAGGTCATCATCCTGGACCCAACTCCGGCTTGCCCGGCCGGACAGGCTGCAGATGACCAGATCGTGGCTGAATATAGCGATATCGCCGCTATCCATGAACTGGCTGCTAGAAGCGATGTCTTGACCTACGAATTTGAAAACGTGGACCTGGATGCCTTGGAGAGCGTCAAGGACCAGGTCTTTATTCCGCAAGGGACCAAGCTCCTTTATACGACCAATAACCGGATCCGGGAAAAGACTTTTATCCAAAGTACTGGCTGTGAAGTGGCCAAGTTCAGAGCGGTCAAGAACCGGGCTGACCTGGAAGAAGCCGTCAGTGACTTGGGCCTGCCATCAGTTTTAAAGACCTGTGAAGGCGGATATGACGGCAAGGGCCAGGTCGTTTTAAAAGCAGCTGCCGACTTGGACAAGACTGCTGACGTCTTAGCCTGCGGTGACTGTATTTTAGAAAAATTCGTAGACTTCCGCATGGAAGCCTCCGTCATGGTTGGCCGCAACTGTGATGGCCAAGTCACGGTCTTCCCGGTCAGCGAAAACATCAACCAAGGCGAAATTCTGCATGAAAGCATCGTCCCGGCCCGAATTTCCCCGGATTTGGCCCAAAAGGCCCAGGAGGCTGCCGTTAAGATCGCTGAAGCTATTGACCTTAAGGGGATCTTAGGCGTAGAAATGTTCGTTACTAAAGACGACAAAATTGTCATCAACGAACTGGCTCCCCGGCCCCACAATTCCGGCCACTACTCAATCGAAGCCTGCAACTTCTCCCAGTTTGCTGTTCACAACCGGGCCATCTGCAACTGGCCTTTACCAAAAATCAAGCTGCTCAGCCCGGTCGTCATGGTCAATGTTTTAGGCCAGCACGTTGCCGGGACTGAAAAGTTGATTGCTGAAAAGCCGCAGTGGTCCTTCCATGACTATGGTAAGGGCGAAGTCCGCAGAGACCGGAAGATGGGGCACGTGACGATCTTGACTGATGATGTCGACAAGACTTTAGCCGAGATTGCCGAGACTAAAGTTTGGGATGTATAATTAAAAAGCAGATTATTGTTGATTTTTTAAAGGTGGAAAATAAATGATTGAACGCTATACCCGACCAGAAATGGGTGCCATTTGGACTGATGAAAAGAAGTATGAATGCTGGCTGGCAGTAGAAATTGCTGCTGACGAAGCCTGGTCCAAGCTTGGCCACATTCCGGCAGAAGACGTGGAAAAGATCAAGCAGAACGCCAAGTTCAGCGTTGACCGCATCAACGAAATTGAAGCCGTGACTCACCACGACGTTATCGCCTTCACCCGGACCGTTTCTGAATCATTGGGGCCGGAAAAGAAGTGGGTGCACTACGGCTTGACCAGTACTGACGTGGTTGACACTGCCCAGGGCTACCAATTGAAGCAGGCTAACGACATCCTCCGCAAGGACATCCAGGACTTCATCGACATCCTGGCCAAGCGGGCCCTTGAATTCAAGGACACGGTCTGCATGGGCCGCACCCACGGCATTCACGCTGAACCAACTACTTTCGGCTTGAAATTCGCCCGCTGGTACTCAGAAATGAAGCGGAACCAGGAACGCTTTGAACATGCTGCCCGCGGGGTGGAAGCCGGCAAGATTTCCGGTGCCGTCGGGACTTTCGCTGAAGTTGACCCGGAAGTAGAGGCATATGTCTGCAAGAAGCTGGGCTTACGCGCTCAGGAAATTTCAACCCAGGTCCTGCCACGTGACCTGCACGCTGAATACATTGCCGCCATCGCCCTGGTTGCAACTTCTTTGGAAAACATTGCTACGGAAATCCGCTCTCTGCAAAGAACGGAAATCCACGAAGTTGAAGAACACTTCGCTAAGGGGCAAAAGGGTTCTTCCGCCATGCCGCACAAGCGTAACCCGATCGGTTCAGAAAATATCTGCGGGATGGCCAGAGTTCTCCGCGGCAATGTCGTAACTGCCTACGAAGACGTAACCCTGTGGCACGAAAGAGACATCTCCCACTCAGGTGCTGAACGCGTAATCCTGCCAGACAGCACCATTGGTCTTGACTACATGCTCAACCGGATGGGCAAGATCCTGGCCAACTTGGACGTCTTCCCGGAAACCATGAAGAAGAACATGGACAAGACTTTGGGCTTGATTTACTCTGGCCGTGTTCTGCTCAAGCTGGTTGAAAGCGGTATGAGCCGGGAAGCTGCCTACGACTTGATCCAGCCATACACGGCCAAGTGCTGGGCTGAACAAGTTCCATTCCGGCCTCTGCTGGAAGCAGACCCAACCATTCAAAAGCAACTGACTAAGGCTGATCTTGACGATGCCTTCGACTACCACTGGCACCTGCGCCACGTCGACGACATTTACAAGCGCCTGGGTTTGGAATAAGTGTAAAAAGGTAATAATTTTCAATGCAATTACCAATATAAAAAGGATAGATAAATCCAGATAATTAAAAGCGACTCATAAAATGAGTCGCTTTTTTGTTCGGCTTTTATCTCCTTATTTTCACTTGATAAAGTTTTCTCCCAAAAATAATAAGTATATAAACGATTGTAAGATGAACAGCAGCTAAAAAATGTTCGATAATCTCTTGACCAAACTTTTTTAAGTTGTTATCCTTAGTTCAAGAAAGAAATTACGAATAGTAATTTCTGTTTACATTATTATAGTTCGTGTTAATCGGAGGGTAAAAAATGGCAGAATTGCTTTATCAGGGTAAGACTAAGGAAATGTGGACCACTGACGATCCAGAAGTGCTCCGCGCTGTTTACAAGGACGATGCTACCGCTTTGGACGGTTTGAAGCACGATGTCTTCCAAAACAAGGGTGAACTTGACGCGGAAATTTCTAGCCTGGTTTTCGAATATTTGATGAAGCATGGGGTGAAGACGCACTTTATCAAGCGCTTATCTAAAAACGAACAATTGGTCAAGAAGGTCAAGATGATCGACCTGGAAGTCGTTACCCGGAACATCGCAGCCGGATCATTCTGCAAGCGTTATGGCTTGAAAGAAGAAGGCGAGAAGTTGGACACTCCAGTTGAAGAACTCTTCATGAAGAGCGACGCCCTGCACGACCCACTGATGAATGAATCAGACGCCATTGCCTTCCACTTGCTGACTCATGAAGAACATGAACAGATCTGGGAAATCTCCCGCCAGGTCAACCAGCTTTTGACCAAGCTCTTTGCCGACGCTGGCATGCTGCTGGTTGACTTCAAGGTTGAATTCGGGACCCTGCCAAACGGTGAAGTTGTCCTGGCTGACGAATTCTCACCGGACAACTGCCGTCTGTGGGACATGGAAACTAAGGACCACATGGACAAGGACGTTTACCGCCGGCAAATCGGCAACCTAATCGATGTTTACGAAAGAGTTTTGGCCCGCTTGAAGGATGCTTTGGCCAAGGAGGATTAAGCAAATGACTACCGTACGGATTTACGTTACTTACAAGCAATCAGTTTTCGACCCGCAAGGTGAAGCCATCACCAACTCAATTCACTCTTTGGGCCACGATGAAGTCAAGGGCGTCAAGGTTGGCAAGTTCTTTGATGTAACTATTGAAGAAGGCGACAAGCCTGTAGCCGAAACTGTCAAGGAAATTTCTGAAGAGCTGCTGGTCAACTTCAACATGGAAAGCTACAGCTACAAGATCTTGGAGGAAAAATAATGAGGTTTGCGGTAATCCAATTCCCGGGCTCCAACTGCGACATCGACCTCTACGAAGCCCTGCACACGGTCTGCGGAGCTGACGTGGCCTACGTTCCTTCCAAGGAAAGCAGCCTGGACGGCTTTGACGCTGTCATGCTGCCAGGTGGCTTCTCATACGGGGACTACTTGAGAGCCGGCGCTATTGCCCGCTTTACCAATATCATGCCGGCCATTGTCGAAATGGCCAAGGCCGGCAAGCCGGTCTTCGGGACCTGCAACGGTTTCCAGATCTTGACGGAAGCTGGCCTTTTGCCAGGCGCTTTGAAGAGAAATGACTCTTTGAAGTTTGTCTGCAAGACGGTTGAACTGGAAGTAGCCAACAACGACACCATTTTTACTTCTGAATACCAAAAGGGCGAGAAGATCAACCTGCCGATCGCGCACGCTGACGGCTCCTTCTACGCCGACCCGGAAACCTTGCAGAGGATCGAAGACAATGGCCAGGTCGTTTTCCGCTACTCAAAGGAAAACCCGAACGGCTCTTTGAACAATATTGCCGGGATCACCAACGAAAGAGGCAATGTCTTAGGGATGATGCCTCACCCGGAACGGGCAGTAGAAGCCCTCTTGGGCAACACCGACGGCTTGCGCCTGTTTAAGTCAATTTTGGACCACGCGGAGGTAAAAGCGTAATGATGCAGGAAATGACTCCAGAAGAAATCAAAGAAAAGAAGCCTTATCTCGATTGGAGCTTGTCTGAAGAAGAATATGACTACATCTGTGACAAGCTTTTGCACCGCTTGCCAAACTACACTGAAACGGGCCTTTTCTCAGCCATGTGGAGCGAACACTGCTCATACAAGAAGTCTAAGCCGGTTCTCCGTCTCTTCCCAACCAAGGGTCCCCGCATTTTGCAAGGGCCTGGTGAAGGGGCAGGGGTTGTTGACATCGGTGACGGCCAAGCTGTTGTTTTCAAGGCTGAAAGCCACAACCACCCAACTGCTGTTGAACCTTACCAAGGGGCAGCTACTGGTGTCGGCGGGATCCTGCGTGATGTCTTCAGCATGGGGGCCCGGCCAGTTGCTACTTTGGACTCTCTGCACTTTGGTGAATTAGATGACGCCCACACCCGCTGGCTTTTAAACGAAACTGTCGCCGGCATCGGCGGCTACGGCAACTGCATGGGGATCCCAACTGTTGGCGGTGAACTCACTTTTGACGACATCTACAAGGGTAACCCAGTCATGAACGCCATGAGTGTCGGCCTTTTGGACGTCAAGGACATGCAAAAGGGCCTGGCCCAAGGTGAAGGTAACGCCGTAATGTACGTCGGGGCCAAGACTGGCCGTGACGGGATCCACGGGGCAACCTTTGCCTCTCATTCCTTTGACTCAGAACACGAAAGCCAACGCTCAGCTGTCCAAGTTGGTGACCCCTTCATGGAAAAGCTGCTGCTTGAAGCCTGCCTGGAATTGACCCAAAAGCACGCTGACTGGCTGGTCGGCATCCAGGACATGGGGGCAGCCGGGATCGTTTCCTCAAGTTCAGAAATGGCTTCAGAAGGCAAGTCTGGCATGGAACTGAACCTGGACCTGGTACCGCAAAGAGAAAGCGGGATGTCAGCCTACGAAATCATGCTGAGTGAATCCCAGGAAAGAATGTTGCTCTGCGTTAAGAAGGGCCACGAAGAAGACGTCAAGAAGATTTTTGACTTCTACGACCTTGACGCCGTTGTTATCGGCCGGATTACTAGCGGCCACAACTACGTTTTGCGCCACCACGGCGAAGTTGTCTGTGACATCCCGGTAACAAGCCTGACTGAAGACGTCTTGGAAGAACCAAGCGAAGAAAAGCAGCCGCAGCATATGATCGATGACGCGGCTAAGCCGGCCTGGGAACCTAAGATTGCTGATTTGGCAAAGACCTATAAGCGGATGCTGGCCCAGCCAACCATCGCCTCTAAGGAAATGTTCACCCAGACCTACGACTCCATGGTCAGAACCAGTACGGTTGTCGGGCCTGGTGAAGACAGCGGAGTTTTGCGGGTTCGCGGCACCCACAAGGGGATTGCCATGACCACTGACGGCAACGGCCGTTTCATCTACCTGGACCCGGAAATCGGGGGCAAGCGGGCCGTTGTTGAAGCAGCTGGCAACATCATCGCCAGCGGGGCAGAACCTCTGGCCATCACTGACTGCTTGAACTTCGGTAACCCGAATGAACCAGAAGTCTTCTGGGAACTCCACCACTCAGTCATGGGGATCGCCAAGGCCTGTGAAGTCTTGGAAACCCCAGTTGTTTCCGGTAACGTTTCCCTTTACAACGAAACTGACGACAAGTCCATCTACCCAACCCCAATGGTCGGCATGGTTGGTCTAGTCAAGAACCTGGACCACCTGGTCAGAGACAGCTTCCAAGAAGCAGGCGACGACCTTTACTTGGTCGGCCAAACCGGGGCAGACTACGCCGGCTCAGAACTACAAAAGATGCTGACCGGGGAAATCTCCGGGTCCTTGAACGATTTGGATTTAGACCACATTAAGGACTACCAGAAGCGCCTCTTAGCCCAAATGGAAGCCGGCCACGTGGCCAGCGCCCACGACTTAAGCGAAGGCGGACTGGCTGTCAGTCTGGCTGAAAGCAGCTTTGGCCACGGGATCGGGGCAGAAGTTGCCTGCGACTTGACCAGTGCCGAACTCTTCAGCGAAACTCCAGGCCGCTTCCTGGTCAGCGTGCCAAGCGAATACTCAGCTGAATTTGCGGCAGCATTGGCCGGCGACGCGGTCAAGATCGGCCAAACTGCTGGTGACAGCTTGAAGCTGACTTTGCAGGACCAAGCCGCTGACTTGCCGGTAGCGGAATTGAAGCAAATTTGGGAGGAAGCCCTGCCATGCCTTATGAAATCAAAGGATTAAATGAAGAATGCGGCGTTTTCGGGATCTACAATGTCCCTGACGCGGCCAACGTGACCTACTTTGGTCTCCATGCCCTCCAGCACCGGGGCCAGCAGGGGGCTGGGATCGTGGCCAGCGATGGCCGGAAGCTCCGCCAGTTCCGTGACCGGGGGCTCTTGTCAGAAGTCTTTTCCAACCCGGCTGACCTGGACTTTTTAAAAGGGAACATGGCTATCGGCCACGTCCGCTACGGTACTGCCGGTTCAGACTCCCTGGCCAATGTCCAGCCCTTCCTCTTCCACTTCCAGGACGGAGAAATCGCCCTTTGCCACAACGGGAACTTGACCAATGCCAAGACGCTGAAAAAGCACCTGGAAGATTCCGGGTCAGTCTTTCAGTCAAGCTCTGACACGGAAGTCTTGATTCACTTGATCCGCCGCAAGGTCCGTATGCCTTTTATCGAAGCCTTGAAGGCCAGCTTGAACGAGGTCAAAGGTGGCTTTGCCTTCCTCTTGATGACCAATGACACCCTCTATGCTGCCCTTGACCCTAACGGCTTCCGGCCCCTGGTTTTAGGGCAAATGGACAACGGCAGCTATGTCGTAGCCAGCGAATCCTGCGCCCTTGACGCGGTACACGCCAAGCTGGTCCGGGATGTGCAGCCAGGTGAACTCATCATCATCAACAAAGACGGGATCAAGATTGACCACTACACGACTGAAACCCAGCTGGCCGTCTGCTCAATGGAATACATCTACTTTGCCCGGCCGGACTCCATTATCCACGGGGTTAACATCCACACCGCCAGAAAGCGGATGGGGATACTGCTGGCTAAGGAACAGCCAGCTCCAGAAGAAGCGGACATGGTCATCGGGGTGCCAAACTCTTCATTGTCAGCCGCGACTGGTTATGCTGAAGCAGCCGGCCTGCCTTATGAAATGGGCTTGATCAAGAACCAATATATTGCCCGGACCTTTATCCAGCCGACCCAGGCTCTGCGTGAGCAGGGGGTTAAAATGAAGTTGGCTCCTGTCCGCGGGGTGGTCAGCGGCAAAAATATCGTGGTCGTTGACGATTCAATCGTCCGCGGGACGACTTCCCGGCAGATCGTGCAGATGCTGAAAGAAGCAGGGGCCAAGTCCGTCCACATGCGGATTGCTTCTCCGCCTTTCAAATACCCGCACTTCTACGGGATTGATATTTCTGAAAGAAAAGACTTGATAGCAGCCAAGTACAGCGTCAGCGACATGTGTAAGCTGATCGGGGCCGACAGCCTGGGCTTTTTGAGCATTCCAAGCCTGATCAAGGCAGTCGACATGCCAGACGCCGGTGACGCGCCAAACGGGGGCCTTACGGTTGCTTACTTTGACGGCAAGTATCCGACTCCTTTGTACGACTACGAAGAACAAATCAAGGAACCGCTGAATGTGGAACCGGTTGAAGAAATTTTAAAGAAGCAAAACAGAGGTGAATGATCGTGAATCGCTATAAGGATGCAGGCGTTGACGTTAATGCCGGCTATGAACTGGTGCGCCGGATCAAGGGGGCGGTAGCCTCAACCAAGCGGCCAGGCTACGTGGGCAATATTGGCGGCTTTGGCGGCCTGTTTGACCTTGATTCTCTGGGCTATGACCACCCGGTCCTGGTTTCCGGGACTGACGGGGTCGGCACCAAGCTGATGATCGCCCAAAAGATGGACAAGAATGACACCGTTGGGATCGATGTGGTGGCCATGTGCGTTAACGACGTCCTGGCTCAAGGGGCTGAACCGCTCTTTTTCCTGGACTACATTGCCTGCGGGCACAACGATCCAGCCCTCCTGGCTTCAGTTGTCCAAGGCGTGGCTGAAGGCTGCAAACAGGCCGGGGCCAGCTTGATCGGCGGGGAAACCGCGGAAATGCCTGACATGTACGCCTCAGACGAATACGACCTAGCTGGCTTTACAGTTGGGGTGGCGGAAAAAGACCGCCTTTTGTCAGTTGACACTCCGCAAGCTGGTGACGTTCTCTTGGGCCTGGCTTCAAGTGGGGTCCACTCCAATGGCTTTTCCTTGGTCCGTAAGATCCTCTTTAAGGACCATGATGTCAAGCTGACTGACAAGCCAGCTGAACTGAAGGGTAAGAGCGTGGGCGAAAGACTCCTGGCTCCAACCAGAATCTACATTAAGTCCGTTTTGCCTTTGATCAAGCAGGGTCTGGTTCACGGCGTGGCTCACATCACCGGGGGCGGCCTCATTGAAAACGTGCCGCGGATGTTCAATGACAGCTTGCGGGCAGAAATTAGCGCTGGCAGTTGGGAAATCCCGGACATCTTCAACTACCTCAAGCAAGTCGGCAATTTGTCAGATGATGACTGCTGGCAGACTTTCAACATGGGTCTGGGGATGATCCTGGCGGTACCGGCTGACAAGAAGGAAGAAGCCAAGCAGCTGCTTTTGGCAAGTGGCGAAAAGGTCTTTGAAGTTGGCCGCTTGAGTGAGAGAACTGACGGCGAGAAGATCATTATCAAATAGGTAGAATAATGAAAGTAGCAATTTTTGCATCCGGCAACGGAACTAACTATGAAGTTCTGGCCGAACATTTTCAAAAGGGCGACCTGTCCGGCGACCTTGCTCTGCTTTTTTGTGATCACCCTGACGCTCCGGTGATCAAGCGGGCAGAAAAATTCCACACACCGGTAGTGACTTTTACGGTCAAGTCCTGCGGCGGCAAGCAAAAGTACGAAGAAAAGATCCTTCAGGTCTTAAAAGACTACCAAATCGACTTTATTGCCCTGGCTGGCTACATGCGGGTGATCGGGCCAACGATTTTGAGCGAATATGAAGGCAGAATCGTCAACCTTCACCCGGCTTATTTGCCGGCTTACCCAGGCCTGCACTCAATTGAACGGGCCTTTGCCGACCACCCGGCTGAAACCGGGGTAACGGTTCACTATATCGACTCTGGCCTGGACTCTGGTCCGGCCATTGCCCAAAAGCACGTGCCGATCTATGACGACGACACGGTTGATACTCTGGAAGCAAGAATTCACGAATGTGAACACCACCTGTATCCGGAAGCCTTGAGAAAAGCTTTGCTGAAATTTGAAGAGGAGAACAAATAAATGAAGCGTGCACTTGTAAGTGTTTCAGACAAGACCAACTTGGTTCCTTTCGTCAAGGGCCTGGTGGCCAATGATTACGAAATCGTGTCAACTGGCGGTACCAAGCGCGTTTTGGATGAAGCCGGCATCCCAACTATTTCAGTTGAAGATGTGACTGGCTTTCCGGAAATTCTTGACGGCCGTGTCAAGACCTTGAACCCCTACATCCATGGCGGCCTCCTGGCCCGGCGGGAATTGCCGGAACACATGGCAACCTTGAAGGAACACGAGATTACGCCAATCGACCTGGTTTGCGTTAACCTCTACCCATTCAAGCAGACTATTGAAAAGCCTGACGTAACCCTGGCAGAAGCCATCGAAAACATTGACATCGGCGGCCCAAGCATGGTGCGGTCAGCATCCAAGAACTACCGCGACGTAACTATCGTGGTTGACCAGGCTGACTACGACCAGGTTTTGGCTGAAATTGAAAAAGACGGCTCTACCAGCCTGGAAACCCGGGCCCGCTTAGCGGCTAAGGCCTTCCGCCTGACTGCTTCATACGATGCCTTGATTTCCCAATACCTAACTGAAAAGGCCGGCGAAACTGCTCCAGAAAAGCTGACTTTGACTTACGACTTAAAGGAAGCCATGCGCTACGGGGAAAACAGCCACCAAAAGGCCTGGCTCTACGAAGACGCCCTGCCAAAGGCATTCTCAGTTTTGCAGGCTGAACAATTAAACGGCAAGCAGCTGTCCTACAACAATATCAAGGATGCTGACGAAGCCTTGAGATGCGTCCGCGAATTCAGCAAGCCAACTGTCGTGGCCATGAAGCACATGAACCCATGCGGGATCGGCCAAGGGGATACTTTGGAAGAAGCCTGGGACCGGGCTTACGCTGCTGACCCTGTATCAATTTTTGGCGGGGTAATCGCCTTGAACCGGAAAGTTGACCTGGCAACCGCTGAAAAGATGCACAAGATTTTCCTGGAAATCATCATCGCGCCAGACTACGATGAAGATGCTTTGGCAGCCTTGAAGACCAAGAAGAAGAACCTCCGGATCCTTAAGCTGGACTTCAGCAAGAAGGACGAAGCAACCCGCAAGGAAACTGTTTCCGTCATGGGCGGTTTGCTGGTGCAAGACCAGGACGTTCTGGATGAAGACTTTGCTGACTGGGAATGCGTAACTGAAGCCAAGCCAACCCAAGAGCAGCTGGAAACTCTCCTCTTTGCCTGGAAGGCGGTCAAGCACACCAAGTCCAACGCTATCGTTGTCGCTAACAATGAACGGACCCTGGGCGTTGGGGCCGGCCAGCCAAACCGGATCGACTCTGAAAAGATTGCCATCGACCACGCGGCAGAAGCCCTGGACGACCGGGCAGTTATTGCCAGCGATGCCTTCTTCCCATTCAGCGACTGCGTTGAATATGCCGGCAAGCATGGCATCAAGGCAATCGTGCAGCCAGGCGGGTCTGTTCGTGACCAAGAATCCATTGACATGGCCAATAAGTACGGCATTGCCATGGTCTTCACTGGCGTTCGTCACTTTAGACACTAAAAGGGCTGATAAAAATGAAAGACAAGCTGAAAATTTTAGTAGTCGGGTCTGGCGGCCGGGAATTCGCCGTTTCCCGCACTTTGAAGAAGAGCCCGCATGTTGCTGAAGTCTTCTGCGCGCCGGGCAACTCCGGCATGGCCGAAATCGGCGTTAAAGCCACCGGTATTCTGGAAGATGATTTCAAGGCCTTGAAGGACTTTGCTATTAAGGAAGACATTGCCTGGACCTTTGTGGGTCCGGAAGATGCCTTGGTAGCCGGGATTGTTGACTACTTCCACGCTTTTGACTTGAAGATCTTCGGGCCAAATGCTAGAGCAGCTCAATTGGAAGGGTCCAAGGACTACGCCTTGCAGTTCATGGAAAAATACCAGGTGCCACACCCGCGTTATGAAACCTTCCAGAATGCAGAAACTGCCATTAGCGCCTTGCCAGACTTTGGCCTGCCAGTCGTTTTGAAAGAAGACGGTCTGGCCGGCGGGAAAGGCGTGGTCATCGCTGAAGATCAGGAAACGGCGGAAAGTACTTTGACGGAAATGTTTGCCAAGGGACAAAAGCAGGTAGTTCTTGAAGAATTCCTGACTGGCCCGGAATACTCCGTCTTTGCCGTCATGCAGGGCGGTGAGTACCGCCTCCTGCCTCTGGCTCAGGATCACAAGCGGGCCTATGACGGCGACAAGGGGCCGAACACCGGTGGGATGGGGTCATACAGCCCGGTTTCGCAATTGAGCCAGGCTGAATACCAGGAAATCGTTGACCAGTTGGTTGAGCCAACGGCCAAGGGGCTTCTCGCTGGCGGCTATGACTACCACGGCGTTTTGTACCTGGGCCTCATGATGACTAAGCAGGGACCGAAAATGATCGAATACAATGTCCGCCTGGGTGACCCGGAAACGGAAGTTGTTTTGCCGCGCTTGAAGAGCGACTTTGCGGAACTGGTTGATGCTTGCGTAAATGATGAGGAAATGCCAGCCGTTGAAGAAAAGGATGAGGCAGTCCTAGGCGTCATTTTGGCCGCTGAAGGCTATCCAAAGAAGCCGCTCAAGGGGCAAAAACTGGGCCAATTGCCAGCTGAAGACGGCATTTTCGTTGACTACGCGAATGTAACCGGACCGGCTGATGATTTGGCCGGCAGCGGCGGCCGGATCTTGATGGTCCGGGCTGAGGCAGCTAACTTAAAAGAAGCCCAAGAACACGTTTATGCCTACCTGGCCAAGCTGGATATCCCGCAGACATTCTACCGGCGCGATATCGGCTACCGGGCAACTGGCAAACGCTTTTAGAGCTGAAAAAAGGAGCCATTGGCTCCTTTTTCTTTTGCTTAAAAGAAAAATTAAACAAAAATGATAAACAGACTTGACATTAAGGAGAAAGTTAAATAAAATAAAAGCAACTTAAGATTAAAAGGAGCTGAGAATTATGAAATCTCAAATGTGTAAACAAATGAATAATGCCATGCTGTTCTCAGCTGCCGTCATTACTCTCTTGCAAATTATGTAGAGCTCTGCCTGAGCTCTTCTTCGTCTGCATTTGTGAGTGAGCTCAATGACCCGGATTAAGAGTCTTCACTCACTGGATGAGTGAAGACTTTTTAATTTAAGTTTAAGTGTTAATTAAGAATTTGAAGTCTAATATATTTGATTGAAATGGGGAAATCGTCATGAAATTTAAGAAAGCTTTCGGCGTAGCCGCCGCAACTATGATGTCCGCCGCAGCCCTGACTGGCTGTGCAACCGCCAAGACCAGCTCAACTGCCGGCAACAAGTCCAGCGACAATACGATCAGAATCGGGGTTAACCTGGAACTTTCTGGTGCAGTTGCCAGCTACGGCCAACAAGAAAAGAAGGGTGTTGCTTTAGCAGCTCAAGAAATCAACAAGAAGGGCGTCAAGATCGGCGGCAAGACTTATAAGGTTAAGCTGTATGTCAGCGACAACAAGTCATCCACTTCAACTGCTGCTTCTGTAGCAGCTCAGCTTGCTAACAGCGACAAGATCGTTGCTCAAGTTGGGCCAGCAGCTACGGCTTACGCAACTGCTTCAATTGCCAACCTGACCAAGGCTGGCGTGCCAATGGTTGGTCCTTCAGCAACTGCTGCTGAATTCACTCAAACCAAGAGTGGCCAGACCCAAAAGTACGCTTTCCGTGCCTGCTTTATCGACCCGTTCCAGGGTAAGAAGGCTGCAGACTTCATGTACAACACTTTAAAGAAGAAGAGCGTGGCTATCATGGCTGACAACTCAACTGACTACGGTACTGGTCTGACTAAGTCCTTCACTAAGGAATTTACCAAGCTTGGCGGTAAGGTCGTTACTACCCAATACTTCCAGGCAGGTGACAAGGACTTCAACTCAACCCTGACTACCATCAAGGGCAAGAAGCCAGAAGCAATCTACCTGCCAGGTTACTACACTGAAATCGGTCTGGTCCTCAAGCAGGCCCGCGAAATGGGCTTAAACGTTCCAGTCGTTGGTGGTGACGGGATGGGCTCACCAAAGCTTGCTCAAATCGCTGGCAACAAGAACGCAACCAACGTTTACTACACTACCCACTTCTCAACCAAGTCCAAGGAACCAGAAGTTGTCAAGTTCCTGAAGGCTTACAAGGCTAAGTACGGTGAAGAACCAGCAACCTTCAGCTCCCTGGCATACGACTCAGTTTACATGATTGTCGACGCAGCCAAGAACGAAGGCGAAGTATCTTCAAGCGCTATCCAAAAGGGTCTGGCAAACCTGAAGAACTTCAAGGGCGTAACTGGGAACATCACCATGGACTCCAAGCACAACCCGCAAAAGTCAGTCGTTGTTGAACAAATGACTGACGGTAAGGTATCAAAGGCTTACACGGTTAAGTAATTAATTTTTTGATTTAATATTTTAGCCGGTAATGCCACAGGCAAGTCAAGGAGGTTTTAAACTTGCAAACATTTTTCCAGCAATTGATAAATGGGCTCTCCCTCGGCAGCATTTATGCTTTGCTGGCTTTGGGATACATGATTGTTTACGGGATCTCAAAGCTGCTTAACTTCGCCCACGGGGATGTCTACATGCTAGGTGCTTACTGGGGTTACTACACGATCAACTACCTGCACTTTGGCTTTATCACCGCCTTGATCACGGCTATGATTGTCTGTGGCTTGGCCGGCGTGATTATTGAAGCAGTTGCCTACCGGCCCTTGAGAAACGCACCCCGGGTGGCAGCCTTGATTACAGCCATCGGTGTTTCCTTCTTCCTTGAAAACGGGATGTCCTACCTGGTAACTTCAGACACGCGGAATTTCCCGCAGGTTATCAAGCGGAAGACCTTTGACCTGGGCGGGGTGACGATTTCCAACATCCAGCTGATCATCCTGGTCACTACTTTGATCTTGATGCTGGGCTTGATGTACATTATCAACTACACCAAGACTGGTCGGGCCATGCGGTCAGTTTCAACTGACTACGACGCAGCCAGCTTGATGGGGATCAACATCAACCACACGGTTTCAATTACTTTTGCCCTGGGCAGTGCCCTGGCGGGGGCGGCCGGCGTTCTGATCGGCTTGTACTACAACTCAATCGACCCGTTGATGGGGATGACGCCAGGGATCAAGGCCTTTGTTGCCGCCGTGCTCGGCGGGATCGGGTCCATCCCAGGGGCAGCTGTCGGCGGCTTCTTGATTGGTCTTCTGGAAACGGCCGTCCAGGCTATGGGCTTCTCAGCCTTCAGAGACGCGGCCGTCTACATCGTTTTGATTGTTATCCTGCTTGTCCTGCCGGGTGGTCTGTTTGGCAAGAAGCAAGTTGAAAAGGTTTAGGAGGAAGAAGTCAGATGAAGAAAAACTGGAAATATAATCTTTGCTGGCTGATCCTCATGGTGGCAGGATTTTACTTGATCAACACCTTGATGCTGACCGGCGTGATCAATACCTTCTTGGAAAACATGCTGGTAACGATTGGGATCAACATCATTCTGGCGGTCGGGCTGAACCTGGTCATCGGCTTTTCTGGTCAATTCTCATTGGGCCACGCAGGCTTCATGGCCCTGGGGGCTTACGCCACCGGGATCATGACCCAGACAATGAACTCAGCAGGCGGCTTTTACCTGTCAGTTCTGGTCGGGGTAGTTCTGGCAATTATCGTTGCCTTGCTGGTTGGTATTCCGACTTTGCGCCTGCACGGCGACTACTTCGCCATCGCGACGATGGGGGCAGCGGAAATCATCAGAATCGTGATCAACAACATGAAGATCACCAACGGGGCAGCTGGTTTGTTCAACATTCCTCAGTTTGCAACCTGGGATGTTGTTTACATCTTTGTTTGCCTCACCACGATCGTGACCGTCAACTTCATTCACAGCCGTGACGGCCGGGCGGTTATCTCCATCCGGGAAAACGAAATCGCGGCTGAAGCCATGGGGGTTGACACGACCAAGTGGAAGTTGTCAGCCTTTGTTTTAGGGGCGGCAACGGCAGCTATCGCCGGTTCCCTGTATGCTTCTTACCTGCAGACGATCGTGCCATCCAGCTTCGGGATCATGGAATCAATCAACATTTTGATTTTCGTGGTTCTTGGCGGCTTGGGTAGCATTACCGGGACCTTCGTGGCCACCACCCTCTTGGGCGTTCTGGACGCGGCCCTGCAAAGCCTGGGCGTTTTGCGGATGGTCTTCTACGCGGTAGCTTTGATCATCATCATGATCTTCAAGCCAGGCGGTCTGTTTGGTAAATGGGAATTCTCTTTCAAGCGCCTGTTGACTAAAAAGCAAGACGGCGACATGAAAGAAGCCGGAAAAGAAAGCAAGTAGTGAGGAGGAACTGAAATGACAGATGCTTTAAACGCGGACCACATCACCAAAGTCTTTGGCGGTTTGACCGCGGTCGACGATGTTTCTCTGCACGTGGGTGAAAAAGAACTGGTTGCCTTGATCGGTCCTAACGGGGCCGGGAAGACCACCTTCTTCAACTGCCTGACCGGGGTGGCACCAGCCACGACTGGGACGGTCAAGATCGGTGGCCAGGAAGTCAAGAAGAACACCAAGGCCTACAAGGTGGCCCAGATGGGGATTTCCAGAACCTTCCAGAACATCCGCCTCTTCAGCCAGTTGTCCGTTTTGGAAAATGTCTTGATCGCCTTGACCAACCATTACAAGGAAAACTTCTTGACAGCGGTTCTCCGGCTTCCAGCTTACTATAGGACGGAAGACGCCATGGAAGAGCGGGCCAAGGAACTATTAAAGGACTTTGACCTAGAGGACGTTATGTACTTCCCGGCCGGCAGCCTTCCATACGGGACCCAGCGGCGGGTGGAAATCGTCCGGGCCCTGGCTACTGACCCCAAGATCATCTGCCTGGATGAACCAGCCGCGGGGATGAACCCGGAAGAAACGGCTGATTTGACCAGATTGATCAAACGCCTGCAGACTGAATACGGGATTGCTGTTCTTTTGATTGAACACGACATGTCCCTGGTCATGAACCTGGCGGAAAGAATCTATGTTTTAGCCGAAGGCAAGCTGCTGGCTAAGGGGACGCCAAGTGAAATCCAAAATGACGAAGCCGTTATCAACGCTTACCTCGGAGGTGGAGCAGATGTCTAAAGAAATTTTGAAAGTCGACCAGCTCTCAGTCAATTACGGGGCAATCAAGGCGGTCCGCGATGTCAGCTTTGACATTAAAGAAGGCGAAATCGTTACCTTGATTGGGGCTAACGGGGCCGGCAAGTCGACAATTTTGAAGGCTATCTCCGGTCTCTTAAAGCCGGCTAATGGCGAGATCGTCTTTCTGGGCCAGTCCCTGACTAAGCTGACCGCGCCTAAGATCGTGGCTGCAGGGGTCTCCCAGGTACCGGAAGGGCGGCGTATTTTTGCCGGGATGACGGTTAAGGAAAATTTGCAGCTGGGGGCTTACCTCAGAAAGGACAAGGATGGGGTGGAAAAGGACATGGAGGCCATGTTCAAGCGCTTCCCGATCTTGAAGGAACGGCAAAAGCAAGACGCCGCCACTCTTTCCGGCGGGGAACAGCAGATGCTGGCCATGGCCCGGGCCTTGATGGCCCGGCCGAAGCTGCTCTTGCTGGATGAACCATCAATGGGTTTGGCGCCAATCTACATCCAGGAAATTTTTGACATTATTAATAGCATCAACAAGGAAGGCATGACTGTTCTCTTGATTGAACAAAACGCCCGGCAGGCCCTCAGCATTGCCAACCGGGGCTACGTTTTGGCTTCAGGTGAAGTCAAGATGTCCGGCAGCGGGCAAGACCTGCTTAGCGACCCGGCCGTGCAAAAGGCCTACCTTGGCGGTTAAAAATAATAACCTTCGAAATTGGGAAAGAGATTTCGGAGGTTATTTTTTCTTCAATTTTCGTTTCTAGGAAAAGCCGGTTCTATCGAGTGTAATTAAGTTTAGATTAAAAAACGCTGATAATGAGATTGGATTTAATATAAATAGGAGGAAAAAGATGGCGGGATTTAACACCCGGCTGGTTCACCAGCCCCGGCAAGACGACAATCAAACAGGGGCAGTTGCCGTGCCGGTTTACAAGGCGACCACTTTTGCCTACCCAAAGATCGGGGCGGAAGTAAAGTATGACTATTCTCGGTCAGGCAACCCGACCAGAAATGCCGTTGAAGAGCAGCTGGCCAGCCTGGAGGGCGGCGACCGGGCCTTTGCTTTTGCCAGCGGGATGGCGGCGATTCACGCGGCTTTGGCGATTTTTGAAGCAGGGGACCATATCGTGATCGGTGACCAGATCTATGGGGGCACCTTCCGGATCGTCTACCAGTACTTCAAAGACCGGGGCTTGGAATTCACGGCAGTTGACACCCGGGATTTGGCGGCAGTAGAAAAAGCCATCCAGCCGAATACCAAGGCAGTCTACTTTGAGCCGGTGACTAACCCGCTCTTGCAGGTGACGCCGGTTGAGGGGATTGCCAAATTGGCCCATGAGCACGGCATCTTGGCTATTACCGACAACACATTCCTCAGCCCATATCTTTTGCGGCCGCTTGAATATGGGGCAGACCTGGTCGTTCACAGCGCGACCAAGTACCTGGCCGGCCACTCTGATGTCAGTGCCGGGGCCGTCATTGCCAAGGGTGAAGAGCTGGCTGACCGGGTCTATTTCGTGCAAAATGCCATTGGGGGGATTTTATCGCCGGAAGATTCCAATGAGCTGGCCCGGGGAATCAAGACCCTGTCTCTGCGCTTAGACCGGCAGATGGAAAATGTCCTGGCGATTATTGGATTTTTGAAAAAGCGGGCCGGAATCGCCAAGATCTACTATCCAGGTGACCCGGACCTAGCTGGTTATGATGACCTACGCAAAGAGGCCAAAGGGGCTGGCGGGGTCTTCTCCTGTGAACTAGACAAGGAAATTTATGACCCGGTTGTTTTTGTCAACAGTCTGAACCTATTCAGTCTGGCGGTGAGTTTGGGGGCGGTTGAAAGCCTGGTCGAACTGCCAAGCAAGATGAGCCATGCTGAATTGTCAGAAGAAGAGCAGCTGGCTGCCGGCATCAAGCCAGGCCTTATCCGCTTTTCCGTGGGCATTGAGGACGTGGCTGACCTGATCGCCGACATTGACCAGGCCCTGGCCAAAGCTAAAAGATAATGGATTTGAGGAAATGGAGAAAAAGATGACAGAAAAAGATAATCGGTCTTTTGAGACTATCGTAGCGGAGGCTGGCAGCATCAAAGATGGTGCTAATCCGGTTGCCCAGCCCCTTTACTTGTCGGCATGTTACCGGCACCCAGACTTGGACCAGGCGGTCAACTTTGACCGCTTGCAGGGCTTTACTTATTCCCGGGTGGAAACCCCCAACCGGAAAACCGTGGAAGAGACCCTGACCAAACTGGAAGAAGGCTATCAAGGCTTCGCTGTAGCCAGCGGGATGGCAGCTGTCCAGCTGGTCTTGAGCGTTTTGAAGACCGGGGATGAAGTGGTCAGCCTAGATGACCTTTACGGGGGCGACTTCCGCTACTTCCGCCACTTGGAAGACCACTTCCAGATCAAGTTCAAGCTCTGGAACGGGAAAGCTTTGGAAAATTTGGAGGAGCTTTTGACGCCAAAGACCAAGCTGGTTTGGCTGGAAACCCCGTCAAACCCAATGATGAAGAGCGTGGACATCCAGGCCGTAGCTGATGCTGTTCATAACTACAAGCCGGATATCCTGGTGGCCGTTGACAATACTTTTTACACGCCATATTACCAAAAGCCGCTGACCCAAGGGGCAGATGTGGTCATTCACTCAGCCACCAAGTACCTGGGCGGGCACAACGACATTTTAGGCGGGATCGTGGTGGTCAAGGATCCGGTTTTGGCTGACTTTTACTTCCAATACACGATCACGGTTGGCGATACCATGTCGGCTTTTGACAGCTGGCTTTTGACCAGAAGCTTGAAGACTCTTCCTTTAAGAATGCAGCAGCACACGGCCAGTGCGAAAAAGATCGTTTCCTTCCTGGAGCGGGCACCGCACGTGGAAAAAGTCCTCTATCCAGGCAAGGCGGGGATGATCTCCTTTTATTTGGACAGTGACGAGGAAGTCGACCGGGTTCTGAGGAGAGTCAAGCTAATTACTTTCGCGGAAAGCCTGGGCGGGGCGGAAAGCCTTTTGACCATTCCTTACTACCAGACCCATGACGACGTTGAGGAAGACCAGCGCCTTAGGCTGGGAATTACTCCGCGGCTTTTGCGGCTCTCAGTGGGCCTGGAAAACGCGGACGACTTGATTGCCGACCTGGCCCAGGCCTTGGGGGAATAAAAGCAAAAAACAAGTTCCAGAAGCCGGAACTTGTTTTTGCTTATTTCCATGTCTGCTCGTAGACCTCTTCTTTAAAGCCGCAGGTTAAGTGCTGGTCATCAACGACCAGGGGGCGCTTGATCAGCTTGCCATCTTTAGACAAGAGATCAGCGGCTTCTTCCAGAGTCATGTCCGGTAACTTGTCTTTCAAGCCCATTTGCCGGTAGTGCTGGCCGCTGGTATTGAAAAAGTAGCGCAGGCCGCGGTCCTGGTACTTGGTCAGCCAGGATAAGAGCAGGTCTTTCTCCGGCGGAGTCTCTACCAGGTCCTGGAAGTCATAGCTGATTCCCTTGTCGTCAAACCACTTCTGGGCCTTGCGGGAAGTGGAGCAGCGCTTGTATCCATAGAATTTTGGCATATTTTTCCCTCGATTTCTTCCTTTAAATTATCTCTTTTGAGTTTAACGCAAAAAATCCTGCAAAAACAGGAATTTGCCTGGCAAAAGACTTGAGCCAGGCGGGTAAAGCGTGCTATACTAACAGAGTTGCAATTTGAGTGATACCTCGATTCTGCAACCGCGCAGATAAGGTTGACAAGCCTGCTTTGGGCAGCACCTTTGATGGCGAGTCTAAGTAATTTTATACGGAGGTGTACTAATGTACGCAGTTATTAAGACCGGTGGCAAGCAATACAAGGTTGCCGAAGGCGAAAGTATCTTCGTTGAAAAGCTTGACGTACAAGCTGGCGAAGAAGTTGTTTTTGACCAAGTTATCCTGGTAGCTAATGGTGACGACGTTAAGGTTGGTACTCCATTAGTTGAAGGTGCTAAGGTAGTTGCTAGTGTTGACAAGCAAGGCAAGGAAAAGAAGGTTGTAACTTTCAAGTACAAGCCAAAGAAGCACTCACATTCTAAGTACGGTCACCGTCAACCTTACACCAAGGTTACTGTTAAGAGCATCGAAGCTTAGTAAGAGGTGAACACTATGATGATGAACATTCTTTCAAACGCAAAGTTACTCGCCCACCACAAGGGTGGTGGTTCAACTGCCAACGGTCGTAACTCAGCTGGTCGTCGTTTGGGCGCAAAGCGTGCCGACGGTCAAGAAGTACACGCTGGCTCAATCATCTACCGTCAACGTGGTACTAAGATCCACCCAGGCAAGAACGTTGGCCGTGGTGGCGACGACACTTTGTTCGCGCTGACTAACGGTGTTGTTAAGTTCGAACGTCTTGGCAAGTACAAGAAGCAAGTTTCTGTTTTGCCAGTAGAAGACGCTGAATAATCAAGCCGGCAAAGGAGCAGACAGCCCAGCTGCCTGCTTTTTTCTTGCCCTTTTTCCAGGGAAAGCATGTTTAAGTCCTTGATCTTTTGTATAATAAAAGCATCATGAATAAAAGCTTAAAAGCTGCAGAAAAGGATGGTGCTTATGAGCAAGAACAATGAATTGTTAAGTCTGCTGACCAGACGGATCAAGGAAACTGCTGACTTGATCAAGGACAAAGACGCGGATGCTTTGCTAGTTTTCAACCGGGCAAACTACCGCTACTTGACCAATTTTACCGGTGAAGAAGCTCAGCTGATCATTACTAAAAACGGCGACCGGGTACTTCTGTCAGACTCCCGCTTTGCCCCGCAAATCGAAGCCCAGGTAGTGGGTGAACTGAAGGTAGTCATGAAGCATGGCCACGAAGCAGCCGAAATCGCGGCAGAAGTCAAGAAGCTGGGGGTCAAGAAACTCTTAGTTGAAGCAGAATTTGTTTCTGCTTATGAATATGACGCGATCAAATCCCAGCTGCCAGATGTTGACCTGGTGATGGCCGCTGAAATCGTTGAACGGGTCCGCAATGTCAAGGATGACCTGGAACTGGCCACTCTTAAAAAGGCTGTTGAAATCTCAGAAAGAGCCTTTGAAGAAGTTCTGCCAATGCTTAAGCCAGGTGCCAAGGAAAGAGACGTGGGCGCCAAGCTCGACTACCTCTTCAAGCTCTACGGCGGCGACGGCCCGGGCTATGACTCAATTATCGCTTCTGGTCCCCGTTCTTCCTGGGCCCACGGGGTGGCCAGCGACCGCTTGATGCAAGAGCACGAACTGGTCGTAATTGACGCGGCTGCTTCATATAACGGCTACACCGCCGACATCACCAGAACTTACGCTTTGGGCAGGGTGGAAGACGAACTGGAAAAGATCTACAAGATCGTCCTGGAAGCTCAAAAGCGGGGGATTGCTGCCGCTGTTGCCGGGGCAACTGGCAAGGACGTTGACCAGGCAGCCAGGGGCTACATCAATGACGCCGGCTACGGGCAATACTTCGGCCATGGGATTGGCCACGGGATCGGCCTGGAAATCCACGAAATGTGCCAGCCGGAATTTTTGTTCAGCCAGACGACCCTGGAAAACGGGATCGTGCACACAGTTGAACCAGGCATCTACCTGCCGCAAGGCGGGGTCCGGATCGAAGATGACATTTTGGTTAATGGCGACACTCCGGAAGTTTTGTCTACTTTGCCAAAGGATGAGCTCATTCACCTGTAAGATTATTTTTATGGTAAAATTTATTGTTTATTGGTACAATTTAAGATGTAGAAATGGGGGATTTACCAGATGACAATGATTTCTGTTAACGAATTCAAGAACGGCCTCACGATCGAATACAACAACGACCTGTGGCGTATCGTTGAATTCCAGCACGTTAAGCCAGGTAAGGGCAGTGCCTTCGTTCGTTCAAAGCTGAAGAGCTTGCGGACTGGTGCCGTTCAAGAATACACTTTCCGTTCAACTGCCAAGGTTGAAACGGCTGACATTCAAACCCGGCAAATGCAATACCTTTACAACGACGGTTCAAGCTATGTCTTCATGGACACGGCAACTTACGAGCAATTGGAAGTGCCGAACGCTCAGATCGACCAGGAAGCCAAGTACCTAAAGGAAAACATGATTGTGAACATTATTTCCCACAATGGTGAAACCTTGGGTCTGGACCTGCCAAACACTGTTGACCTGGAAGTCGTTGAAACCGAACCAGGCATCCGCGGCGATACCTCATCAGGTGGTGGTAAGCCAGCTACGATGGAAACCGGTTTGGTTGTCACTGTGCCATTCTTTATCAATGTTGGTGACGTGCTGACGATCAATACTAGTGACGGTTCATACGTATCACGTTCTAAGTAGTAATTTTCGAGGTGGAAAAATGGCTGATAATTCAACAATCGTTTTAAGCGGCAATGATGAGGGCGATCAAATCAAGATCGACCTGCAGGTACTTGAAGTCATTCTGGGCATTTCAGCTCAGAAGGTCGACGGTGTTGCCGGGATGCGCGGTGGCTTGAAGTCAGGCTTGAGCCGTGTCTTTGGCCGCGAGGATCGGGGCAAGGGAGTTGCCGTCTCAGTTGATGAAGATGGCGAACTGACGGCTGACGTTTACGTATATCTCAAGTACGGCGTCAACGTGCCAGCTGTTGCGGGCAAGATTCAAGAAGCTCTGAAGCAGCAGCTGACTCAGATGACGGATATGAATTTGAAGTCCATTGATGTTCATGTCGTTGGTCTCGTCTTCCCTGAAGATGAAAAGAACTTTGAAGATGCTGATCAACCATTATTCCCCGATCAAGAAGAAGATAAGTAATGAATCAACACGATAGTCGAAGAATTGCACTGCAAGCCATTTATCTATACAACCAGGATCCCAGCTTGACGGCCAGTGAATTGGAAAACAATGTCAAGTCCGCTTTGGACTTGGACACCTTGCCGTCCTACAGCCAGGAACTGGTCAGCGGCGTGATCGACAAGCAGGCTGAACTGCGTGACAAGCTTTCCGCCAACTTGAAGCAAGGCTGGCGCTTGGAGCGGCTGAGCAAGACCAGCTTGGCGATTTTGGAAGTAGCCCTGTATGAAATGCTGTACAGCCCGGTTATTGAAGACCGGTCAGCCATCAATGAGGCTTTGAACTTGTGTGACGAGTTTGATGATCCGAAGTCAAAGGCCTTCATCAATGGCATATTGGCAAACTTTGTGCAAGAATAATCTTTAAGCCGGCGTTTCGCCGGCTTTTTTTCTTAAGGAGACAGTTTTGGGAGAAATTTTGGACGGGAAAAAGCTGGCCCGGGAATTAGGAGAAAAGTTAGGCAGTGAAGTGGCTTCCTTAAAAGAGCAAGGGGTCAGTCCCAAACTCTGCGTCATCAATATTGGAGATGATCCGGCCAGCAAGGTCTATGTCGCCTCTAAGAAGCGGAAGGCTGGGAAGCTGGGCATCAAGCAGGAAGTTTATCAATTGCCGGCTGATGAAAGCGAAGAGGATGTCTTAAAGTTGATCGACAGCTTGAACGCGGACCCGGAAGTTTCCAGCTTGATGGTCCAGTTACCGGTTCCCCCGCAGATCAATGCCGACCGGGTCATTGAAAGGATCGATCCGGAGAAGGACGTTGACTGCCTGACTCCGGCCAATATCGGCCGCCTCTGGCAGGGCAAACACTTTGTCGAACCAGCTACGGCTGCCGGCATCATTGCCCTTTTGGACCACTACCAAATTGACTTGACTGGCAAGAACGCCGTGATCGTCGGCCGGTCAAACATTGTCGGCAAGCCCCTGGCCGCCTTAATGCTGGAAAGAAACGCTTCTGTCTCAATCCTGCACTCCCGCAGCCGGAACTTGGCTGACTTGACCAAGCGGGCCGACATCCTGGTCTGCGCGGTCGGCAAGGCGGAAATGATCAAGGCGGACATGGTTAAAGAAGGGGCGGTCGTGATTGATGTAGGCATCAACCGGGTGGACGGCAACCTGGTCGGTGATGTTGATTTTGCCCCCGTTAAAGAAAAGGCCAGCTGGATCACGCCTGTGCCCGGCGGGGTTGGCCCTTTGACGGTAGAGTTTTTAATGGAAGAAGTCATTAAATTGACGAGGAGACAGCATGGACTCGATTAAGGGGACGGATGAAAAGTACCTGACTGTCAGTGAATTAAATTGGTATGTTAAGCAGAAATTTGACCGGGATCCCTACCTGCGGCAAATTTTTCTCCAAGGGGAATTGTCGAATTTCCGCTTCCGGAGAGGTGGTCACCAGTACTTTTCTTTAAAAGACGACAAGTCTAAAATCAATGTGGTGATGTTCCGCGGAGACTTTGACAAGGTCAAGTTCGAGCCGGAAGAAGGGATGAAGGTCTATGTGACCGGCCGCTTGTCAACTTATGAAGCCCAGGGCAGCTACCAGTTTTATGCCAAAAGCATGGAACCGGCCGGCCTTGGTGCCTTGTATGAACGCTTCAGGCAGCTGCAGGAGAAACTGGCTAAAGAAGGCCTCTTTGCCCAAGAGCACAAGCGCCCTCTGCCCCTTTTTCCCGATAAGATCGCGGTTGTGACTTCAGCCTCCGGGGCGGTCATCCACGACATCATGGTAACGGCTAACCGCCGCTTCCCGCACGCTGAAATTGACCTTTTCCCGGCCCAGGTGCAAGGGGAAAGCGCGGCTGGCAGCTTGGTTTCTGCCATGCAGCAGATCCAAGCCCGGGCAGATGAATATGACGTGCTCATTATCGGCCGGGGGGGCGGGTCATTAGAAGACCTGTGGCCTTTTAATGAAGAAGAAGTTGTCCGCCAGGTTTATGCTATGAAGATGCCGGTGATTTCATCAGTTGGTCACGAAACAGATACCACCCTCTGTGACCTGGCAGCTGACTGCCGGGCGGCTACGCCAACGGCAGCCGCTGAAATGGCGACGCCGGACCTGACCCGAGTCCTGGCTGAAATTGGCCAGCTGCAAACCCGGCTTTTGACCGACATCCGGGCCGTGATCCAGGTCCGGGCCCAGGCCCTGGCCCAGCTGGAGAATTCTTTTATCATGAAAGAGCCCCAGCGCCTCTATGAGCAGAAGATGCAGCAGGTCGACCAATTGTCCCAGCAGCTGAACCGGATGATGGAAGTAATTGTCAAAGACCAGGGGCAAAAGCTCAGCTTTTTGACCCAGCGCCTCCAGCACCAGGCCCCAGACCGGAGAATCAAGCAGCTTAAGCAGGAAAACAGCTACCTGGCCAAGAGTCTGGAAATGGGGATCAAGCGGATTCTGGAACAAAAGCAGGCTGCCTGCCGGCAGGCCGTCCAGCAGCTGGACGACTACAGTCCTTTAAAGACCCTGGCCCGGGGCTACAGCTACACGACTGACGCGAGCGGCAACGTGGTCAAGTCAGTTCAGCAATTGGCTCCAGGCGACCAGGTTCGCCTGCACTTAAAGGACGGCCAGGCCATTGGTCGGATTGAAGAGATTAAGGAAGAAAAAAATGACTGAGAAGAACAATTTTGAAAGCCAGCTCAAGGAGCTGCAGGAAATCGTTGGCCAGCTGGAAAATGGCCAGTTGTCACTGGAAGAATCATTGGCCCAGTTCCAGACCGGGGTCAAGCTGAGCCGGGAATTGAAGCAGGAATTGACCAAGGCGGAAAACACCGTGGCCAAGTTGATCGAGTCTGATGGCAGCGAGAAGGAACTTGATCCAACCGATGCCTCAGCACCAAAGGAATAAAGCCATGACAACTTTTAAAGAATTTCAAGCTAAGTACACGCCAATCATCAATAATTTTCTAGAAGGGCAACTGCCAAAGGAAAGCGATGATCCTCGTTTTGCCGAAATCATGGCTTATTCAGTCATGGCTGGGGGCAAGCGCCTGCGGCCTTTGCTCTTTTTAGCAACTTTAGATGCCTTGGGCATTGAGATCACCGAAAAAGAAGTCCAGGCAGCCTGCGGGATCGAACTGATCCATACTTATTCCTTGATTCACGACGACCTGCCGGCCATGGACAATGATGACTACCGGCGCGGAGAATTGACCAGCCACAAGAAATGGGGCGAAGCAGAAGCAATTTTGGCCGGGGATGCACTCCAGCCCTTAGGCATCCAGTGGATTGCCCAGGCTGAACACAACTGGAAGCTGGTCGAGATCATTACTGAAGCTGTGGGTCCAAAGGGGATGGTGGCTGGCCAATATCTGGACATCGACACCACCAACAATGAAGACAGCAGTGAAGAAGTTATTGACCACATGGAATGGTTGAAGACCGGCTGCTTGATTTTGGCCAGCGTTCAGATGGCCACGGCATTAGCTGCTTGCCCTAACCAGCAGGCCCAAAAGTACCTGGCCTTTGCCAAGCACTTTGGCCGCTCTTACCAGCTCTATGACGACCTGGTAGACATCGTTGAAAGCCAGGAAGAAGCGGGCAAGGCGACCCACAAGGACCAGGAAGTGGGCAAGAACAACAGCTTGACCATGCTGGGAGCAGAGGCAACCAGAAATGAACTCAAGCAGCTGATTGAAAAGGGCAAGGCTGACCTGGCCGGGGAAAAGGCAGAAGTTTTGCTGGGCTTTTTGGATTTGTATCAGAAGGTACTGTAATGGCAAGTAAAGAACGTGCGGACGTATTATTGGCCGCCAAGGGAATTTTCAACTCCAGAACTCAGGCCCAAAGAGCCATCATGGCGGGGCTGGTAACGGACCATAACCACCAGCGGATCGACAAGGCCGGAGAGAAGTTTCCGGTTGACGAAGAGTTTTTCATTAAGAAAGACAAGCTCAAGTATGTTTCCCGGGGCGGCTTCAAATTAGAAAAGGCGGTCAAGGTCTGGAACATTGACTTAAAAGACAAGATCTGCCTGGATATCGGGGCTTCAACGGGTGGCTTTACTGACGTGGCTCTGCAAAACGGGGCCAAGCTGGTCTATGCCTTGGACGTGGGCTATAATCAACTGGCCTGGCAGCTCCGGGATGACCCCCGGGTGGTGGTGATGGAGCGGCAGAACTTCCGCTACTCTGTTCCGGCCGACTTTACCGAAGGACTGCCGGACTTCGCTATGACAGACGTGTCCTTTATTTCCCTGGACTTGATCATGCCGCCAATGTATGAAATCTTAAAAGACCAGGGGGATGCCGTCTGCTTGATCAAGCCCCAGTTTGAGGCAGGTCCGGAAAATGTTGGCAAGCACGGGATCGTCCGAGACCATGCCGTTCACCAGGCCGTGATCGAGCACACCATGGCCAAGGCCCTGGAAATCGGCTTTTCCATTTTGGGCGTTGATTATTCGCCAATCAAAGGCGGCAAGGGGAATATTGAATTTTTGCTTCACTTGAAGAAGGACCAGGCAAATCCAGGGCAGAATCTCTGGTCCGGCTCAGTCAGCGAGCTGGTTGACCGGGCTGCCCAGGGTCTGTAGAAAGGATGCTGTGGGACGCTTATGCTAGTGGAATTGGATATCCAGAATTTTGCCATCATTAAGAGTCTGAAAATCAAGTTTCAGCCGCAAATGACAGTCCTGATCGGGGAAACCGGGGCCGGTAAGTCCATCTTGATCGATGCTTTGTCACTTTTGCTGGGCCACCGGGCCCAAAAAGAAATGGTCCGGTCTGGCCAGAGCAAGGCAGTGGTGACGGGCCTTTTTACCCTGCAAGATGAGGAAATGCGGGAAGTTGAACAAATCGCGGCTGATTACGGCCTGCCGATGGACGGCGATGACTTGATCATCAGCCGGGAGATTTCCAGCAAGGGCAGGAACGTTATCCGGATCAACGGGCAACTGACCACGATTACGGCTTTGGCCAAAATTGGCGAGTACCTGGTTGACATCCATGGCCAAAACGATCAGCAGATGCTGATGGACCAAAGCCGGCAGATTGACCTGGTAGATGAATACGCGGGCAAGGACTTCAAGCCCCTTTTAGGCAAGTACCAGGCTCAATACCAGACCTGGCAAAGCCTTAACCAGCGCCTGGAGCACCTGCGCCGGGACAGCCGGGAACTGGCCCAGCGCCAGGACATCCTCCAGTTCCAGGTCGAAGAGTTGACCCAAGCGGATTTGACGGATGAGCAGGAAGACCAGAACTTGGAAGACGAGTTCAACAAGCTGAACAATTACCAGAAGATCGCGGAATCCGCCAATTTCATGATCCAGCTTTTTGATGACGATGAGCACGGCTTAACCAGCCTGCTGGGGGATGCCCAAGGGACGGCGGAAGACTTGGCCGACCTGGATAAGGACTTCAAGAATGTGGCCCAGTCCATCACTGATGGGGTATATTCCCTAAGCGATGCCCGCTCAGAACTCGGCGATATCATGGACAGCCTGGAATTTGACGAAGAACGCTACCAGTACGTGCAAAACCGCCTGGACCTCTTGAATAACTTGAAGAAGAAGTATGGCCCAAGCCTGGCAGATGTCTTTGACTTTTATGCCAAAGTTTCCAAGGAGCTCAGCCAGTTTGAAACCGGTGGCCTTGACGAAGAAGAGCTGGTCAAGCAGATTGCAGCAGTTGAGGAAGAAATGTCCGTCATGGCGGCTGACCTCCACCAGGCTAGAGAATCTACCGCCTTGAAGCTAGAAGAAGCGATCAAGCATGAACTGGCCGACTTGTACATGGACAAGGCCCGCTTCTCCATCCGCTTTGCCAAGACAGATAATTTCACGGTCAAGGGGACAGATGATCTGGCCTTCTACATCGCGCCAAACCCGGGTGAAGAACTGATGCCGCTGGTTAAGATTGTTTCCGGTGGGGAACAGTCCCGGCTGATCCTGGCCTTGAAGGCTATCTTCTCCCAGGTTGAGCCAGTTGGCACCATGGTCTTTGACGAAATTGACACCGGGGTTTCCGGACGGGTGGCAGCCGCTATCGGCAAGAAGATGCACGCGATTGCCGGCCAAAAGCAGGTTATCGCCATCACCCACTCCCCGCAGGTAGCGGCCAGCGCTGACCACCGCTTTGCCATCGCCAAGCAGGTTGAAGCCGGCGAGACCTTTACCCAGGTCAAGGAACTTGATGAGGACAGCAGCGTCAAGATGATCGCCCAGATGATGGCTGGGGCTAATGTCAGCGAAGCTGCTGAGCAAAACGCGGCCGACTTGATTGCCAGCCAGCGGAAACAAGATTAGAAAATAATTATCAAAAAATAACTCTCTTGCCAGAAGGCAGGAGAGTTTTTTGCATGCACATGGGAAGAATACGCAATTTTTACTTTAATTGCAGGTAAAAATCGTTGACAATGGATAGTTGCTGTTTCAATTTAAGTTTAAACATATTCCCAGATTCGCCCTCTTCTTCCCGCAGTTGGAAAAGGCGGTCAAGAAGTACGGGTCAAACTACGGGACGGCTTCAAAGTACATGCTTTATAACGGCCCATATGTCCAAAAGGGCTGGACGGGGTCCAACCTGTCTTGGAAGATGGTCAAGAACAAGTATTATCTCAACTGCTTACTTGATCAGACCGGAAATCAAGAATGTCTACAACGACAACCTCGGCGGCTGGCAGTTCAAGTACGCCAGCGTGAAGTAATAATTCCAAACGAGAATAGAACTGCAAAGAGACCGGCTGAGCCGGTCTTTTTGCTTTAAGGCAGTTCAACTGTTAAAATGTCATTAATGTCAAGCAGGTAAAAAATCTTGTTGTCGGCATCCCGGAAAACAAAGCGGCTGGGTGAAATCCGCTTGGTGATCTTGCCGACCCGCCAGCTGCCATCATTCAAGGTGACCAGGAGATACTGCCTCTTGAAAAAGGCCAGCTGCAGCTTGGCTAAGTTAACCGCCAGGCTATCGCCGCGGAGGGTGAGCCGGTCTTCGTCATAAGCAAAGAGGTAGTGAAAGGCCTTCTTGAGGGGTTGAGCGGCTTGGCTGGCAAAGTTTTGAAATTTGGACATGGTGAAGACTCCTTTAAGTAAATCATTTTCGAACGCCTGTTTGTAAACTAATTATACGAACGAACATTCGAAAAAGCAAGCCCCTTTTTTAAAAAAGCTTTTTTCTGTCTTAAGACTTGATCAGAAGGCGCTTATGGTCCAAAATAGAATTACTAGTCAAAAAAAGGAGCTATCATGGCAGATAAAGGTTTACTGTTGGTTTTGTCCGGCCCGTCCGGGGTGGGCAAGGGAACCGTCAAAAGCGCAATTGTTGAACACAAGGTCTTCCCCTTCGAATACTCAGTCTCAATGACTACCCGCAAGCCCCGTGAAGGCGAAGTGAACGGGAAAGACTACTACTTCGTGACCAGGGAAGAATTCAAGCAGGCGATTGCTGACAATCAGCTGCTTGAATACAACGAATACGTCGGCAACCTTTACGGGACCCCTTTGGGGCCGGTCAAGGAAATGCTGGCTGCCGGCAAGGACGTTTTGCTGGAAATCGATGTCAACGGGGCCAGAACGGTTCGCCAACAAATGCCAGATGGCGTCTTTATTTTCTTGACGCCGCCTGACCTGCACACTTTAAGAGACCGGCTGGAACACCGGGGCACGGAATCCGAAGACGTGATCCGGGGCAGAATTGCCCAAGCGCGCAAGGAAATTCTGGTGATGCAGGACTATGACTACGCGGTAGTCAACGACACTGTCGCCAACGCCGTCAACCACATTAAAGCAATCGTTGACGCTGAACACGTCAGCGTCAAGCGCGTGATCGACGATTATCGGAAAATGGTTAAGGAGGACTAAGATGAGAATTACCTATCCATCAATTGACAAGCTGCTAGACGAAGTTGATTCAAGATACTCACTGTCAGTTCTGGCTGCCAAGCGGGCTCACGAACTGGAAGCCGGCAAGCCGGGCGCTTTGGACAACTACCACAACTTGAAGCCGGTCGGCCAGGCATTGGAAGAAATTGCTGCCGGCAAGGTAACGATTGACGTTGATCCTCATGGTGAAGCTGACGAATAATCCTTGAAGAGGAGCGGACCAGAAGCCCGCTCCTCTTTTAGCGTAAAGGAAGGGAGAAGGACTTGATCGCAGAAGTTATTGTCGATGTGGCTGCCCACCAGACTGACCGCGTTTTTGAATACCATATCCCTGATGACCTGGAAGTTGAAATTGGCAGCCGGGTAGTGGTGCCTTTTGGCCGCCGCAAGGTCCAGGGCTTTGTCGTCGCCGTGAAAAAAAGCAGCGACTTTACCGGCCAGTTAAAGGACTTGCTCTTAGTGGTCGATGAAATGCCGCCTTTAACACCGGAGCTGGTCGCCCTGTCCAGCGACCTGGCCCGGCAGATTTTTGCCTACCGGATCAGTATCCTCAAGACCATGCTGCCAGGTGTAATGCGGGCCAACTACCGGAAAATCCTCCTGCCAAACAGCCCACGGGCAGAGCAAATGCCTCTCTTTGCGGGAGACCCAGTGGATTTAGCCAACTTAGAAGAGCCGCGCATGATCAAGCTGGTCAAGCAGCTCCTGAATAAAGGGGAGGCCAGGATAGAATACCTGGTTGAAAATAAGGCGAAAAAGAAGCTGATTTCAGTCTACTATCCGCTTCTGTCGGTCCATGATTACCAGGAGATTTTTGCAAAAACTAGAAAAACGGCCAGCCAGCAAAGAAAATTGCTGGCAGATTTGGCAGGGGACTTTGCGGCTTATCCTAAAAGCCGGGAAGAATTAACGGGCCTGGGCATCAGTTCAGCAACTTTAAAAACTGCAGTCAGCAAGAAATGGCTGCAGGAAAAAGGCCAGGAAAAATACCGGCGGCCAACCAAGCCGGTTGCTCCCAGCCGGCCTTTAGACCTAAATGACGAGCAGGCCGCGGCCTTGAGCCGGGTCAGCCAGGACATCAAGGGTCGGGTCAGCCAGACCTTTCTTTTAGAAGGAGTGACAGGGTCCGGGAAAACCGAAGTCTATCTGCAGGCGATCAGCCGGGCCCTGGCCTTGGGCAGGACAGCCTTGATGCTGGTGCCGGAAATTTCCCTGACCCCCCAGATGGTCAAGCAGGTCCAGGCCCGCTTTGGCCAGCAAGTGGCGGTTTTACACTCGGCCTTGTCGGAAGGGGAGCGCTATGACGAATGGCGCAGGATCCGCCGGGGTCAGGCCCAGGTGGTCGTAGGCGCCAGAAGCGCGGTTTTTGCCCCCTTGGACAATTTAGGTCTCATCATTATCGATGAAGAGCATGAAGGCTCCTACAAGCAGGACAACAATCCCCGCTACCATGCCCGGGACGTGGCAATTTGGCGGTCCCGTTACCACCACTGCCCCTTGATTTTGGGCAGCGCGACGCCGTCTTTGGCCAGCCGGGCCAGGGCCCAAAAGGGGGTCTACCAGCTTTTGCGCTTAAAAAAGCGGGCCAAGAGCCAGCCTTTGCCGCGAGTCGACCTGCTTGACTTAAAGCATGTCCAGTTTGCCGGTAGCCAGTTTGACATCTCCTGTCCATTGGCTGAGGCGATTCAAAAGCGGCTGGAGAAAAAAGAGCAGGTAATCCTGCTGTTAAACCGGCGGGGCTTTGCCAACTTTATGCTCTGCCGCAATTGCGGCTTTGTCTTAAAGTGCCCTAACTGCGACTTATCCTTGACTATGCATAAGGACACCTGGAATATGCAGTGCCACTATTGCGGCTACCAAGAAGCTGTTCCGGAAATTTGTCCCAACTGCCGGGACCGGCAGATCCGCTTTTTGGGGACGGGGACGCAGAAGGTGCAAGAAGAGCTGGCTGAGCTTTTTCCGCAAGCAAAAATCCTCCGCATGGACGTGGACACGACCCGGAGGAAGGGCAGCTATGACAAGATTTTGACCAGTTTTGGCCAAGGAGAAGCCGACATCTTACTGGGCACACAGATGATCGCCAAGGGTCTGGACTTCCCTAATGTAACTTTGGTTGGGGTAATCAATGCCGACACTGGTTTATGGCTGCCCGACTACAACGCTTCTGAGCGGACTTTTGAATTGCTCACGCAAGTAGCTGGCCGGGCAGGGCGGGCTGACAAGGAAGGGCAGGTCATGATCCAGACTTATAATCCGGACCACTACGCTATCCGCCTGGCGCAAAAGCAGGACTATGAGCTTTTTTACGCTAAAGAAATGCAGGTCCGCCATGCCGGCGACTACCCGCCTTACTTTTACACAGTCCTGGTCTCCGTTTCAGCCAAAAATGAGCAAAACGCGGCCCGGGAGGCTTTTAAAATCAAACGGCAATTGCAGAGGGAATTGCGGGCGCCGACTATTATCTTAGGGCCGGCTCCGGCAACGATCAGTCGCTTAAAGAGCCAGTATTATTACCAAATACTGGTAAAATATAAAAGAGAAAAACACTTAAATGAGCTCCTGCACCAGATCCAGGACCAGGCCCAGGAAGTAAAAAAGTACGGCCTGACTGTCGAGATCGATTCAGAGCCAGAGAGAATTATGTAAAGGAACAAAAAAGTGAATTCAGTAATCTTTTTAGGAACGCCGCAATTCGGCGCTACAGTTTTGGAAGGCCTGATCAAGGCCGGTTATCATATTTTGGCCGTGGTTACCCAGCCGGACAAGAAGGTCGGCCGCAAGCAAAAGGTCGTTTACTCCCCAGTCAAGGAAGTGGCTTTGGCCAACGACTTGCCTTTATACCAGCCAGTCCGCCTGTCCAAGTCAGCTGAACTTGACGAATTGCTGCAGCTTGACGCCGATTTCATCATCACCGCGGCCTTTGGCCAATTTTTGCCGACTAAATTTCTGAAGTCCGCTAAGATCGCGGCTGTTAACGTGCACGGGTCCCTTTTGCCGAAATACCGGGGCGGGGCACCGATCCAGTATGCGGTCAGAAACGGGGATGCTGAAACCGGGGTCACCATCATGGAAATGGTCAAGGAAATGGACGCTGGCGACATGTACGCCCAAGCCAGCCTGCCGATCAGACCAGATGAAACCAGCGGGGAAGTCTTCGAAGAACTGGCACCACTTGGCCGGGACCTGCTTTTGGAAACTCTGCCAAAGATTGCCAGTGGCGAAATTGTCAAAAAGCCGCAGGATCCAAGCCAGGTAGTCTTTTCCCCAACCATCAGCAAGGCTGAAGAAAGAATTTCCTTGAAATTGACGGCTAAGGAGGCCAAGGACTTGATCCGGGCCCTCAATCCGGACCCAGGCGCCTACCTGGTCATCAAGGGCCAGCGCGTGAAGGTCTGGAAGGCAGAAGTGGCTGACGACAACACCAGTCTGCCAGCTGGCCACCTTTTGACCAACCAGGGTCGCTTTGCTATCAGCTTTGCCGGCAACACGGTCTTGAACCTGCTTGAAGTCCAGCCAAATGGCAAGAAGGCCATGGCCATCAAGGACTTTTTGAACGGGCAGGGGAAGAAGTTTGCAGCAGGAGAAAAGATCGTAGATGAAGACTAACGCCCGCACCGTGGCCCTGGACACCTTGATGAAGGTGATCAACCAGGGCTCATATTCAAATATCAGCTTGAACCATGCCTTAAAAGCGGGTAAGCTGCCGGCTGAAGAGAGCCGGCTGGCCACCAACCTGGTCTATGGAACCATTCAATACCAGCTTTACCTGGAATACCAGCTCAAGGACCTGGTCAAGGCCCGCTTGAAAGAGCCATATATCAAGCCTCTTTTATTGATGTCGGCCTACCAGATCCTCTTTTTAGACAAGGTGCCGAACCGGGCAGTCTTAGACGAGGCCAACAAGCTGGCTAAGGCCTATGGCCGGCCAAAATCCAGCGGCTACCGCCTGGTCAACGGGATCTTGCGCTCGCTTTTGCGGCGGGGGGAAGTCCTGCCGGAAAAAGACGCGCCAGACTATCTCAGCGTCAAGTGCAGCATGCCCCTTTGGCTGAGCGATTATTTTGTGGCCAACTGGGGCAAGAGCCGGGCGGAAAAAATCATGACCAGCTTCAACAGTAAGGCCAAAAACGAAATCCGGATTTCGGCTGTGGCTGATGAAAAGCGGGTTGTCCGGGACCTGGACCGGGCCCATTTTGCCCCTCAGGAGTCGCCTTTGGCCAGCCGCAGCTATGCCTTAAGCCGGGGCGGGATCGTGATGACCGACTTTTTCAAAGATGGTGAAGTGACGGTGCAAGACGAAGCAGCCAGCCTGGTGGCGGAAGCCTTTGACTTTAAGGGAAATGAGCAGGCCCTTGACGCCTGCAGCGCTCCGGGCGGCAAGACCATCCAAATGGCAGAGCAATTGCCTGACGGGCAAGTTACGGCCTTGGATATCCATGAAAAGAAATTAGGTCTGGTCCAGGAAAACGCCGCCAGAATGCGGGTTGCCGACCGGGTCAAGGTCAAAGCTTTAGACGCGCGGAAGGCAAGGGAGTATTTTTCCAGGCAAGAATTTGATAAGATATTGATAGACGCACCATGTTCCGGTTTGGGACTGCTGCGCCGCAAGCCGGAAATCCGCTACACGAAAACAGCGGAAGACATCAGCCATTTAGCTGAAATCCAACTGGACATTTTGAACGAAGTATCCGGCTTGCTGAAAAAGGGCGGGGAGTTAGTCTACTCCACTTGCTCAATCTCTGTAGAAGAAAACGAAGAAAACGTGCGGAAATTTTTAGCCGCGCATCCAGATTTTGCATTGAAACCATTTGAAACGGCCAAGATCTCCGCGCCCAAGGGGATGCTGAAGATCCTGCCCGACAGCTACAACAGTGATGGATTTTTCATTGCCAAGTTTACGACAAGAGGTTAGTACTTGTGATTAAAACGGCATTTGCTTCAAGCATTGGTAGAGTTAGAGAGAGCAATCAAGACTTCGTGCAGATTTTTCAAAATCGCGTTGGGGTAACCATGGCCATCGTCTGCGATGGGATGGGGGGCCACCAGGGCGGTGACGTTGCTTCCACAATGGCAGTCAGCCACCTGGGCCACAATTTCGCTAACACCGACCTGCACGACAAGAATCTGGCCAGAAAATGGCTGGACGTCCAGCTGCGCTCAGAAAACGAAACGATTCTGAAGGCCGCAGACCGCTTCCCAGACTTGAACGGGATGGGGACGACGATTGTCCTGGCAATTTTCTTTGACCAGGAAGTCTTGATTGCCCACCTGGGCGACTCCCGGGCTTACAGCTACTCTGAAGGGAACTTCCGTCAAATCACTGAAGACCACTCCTTAGTCAACGAACTGGTCAAGATGGGGCAGATCACCAAAGAACAGGCGAAGACCCACCCTCAGAAAAATATCATCACTCAAGCCTTAGGCGTTTCAAGCACTATTGATCCGGAATATAATGAACTTGAAATGAAGACTGACGACGTGTTCCTTCTCTGCACTGACGGCTTGACCAATTCCCTAGCGGATCCTTTGATTCAACAGGTTTTGGCGACCAAGGGCCTAAACCTGCAGGAGAGGTGCAACAAGTTGGTCAATGAAGCCAATCGTCTGGGCGGCGGCGACAATATTACCGTCTGCCTGGCCGTAAATGAGGAGGATGGCGCGAGTGATCAATAAAGGTTATTTGCTTGGAGACCGTTACCGGATCGTCGACACCCTGGGTGAAGGCGGGATGGCCAATGTCTACCTGGCTGATGACATAATTTTGAAGAGACAGGTCGCCGTTAAAATTATTCGCCTTGACTTGCAGAAGGATTCCCAGGTTCTGGCCCGCTTTCAAAGAGAGGCCCTGGCCACCAGTGAACTGAGCCACCCTAATATTGTCTCTGTTTTTGACGTGGGGACCGACCATGGCCTGCCATATATGGTCATGGAATACGTGAAGGGGCCCGACCTAAAGGACTATATCCGGGAAAACAGCCCGATTCCACTCCCGCAAGCCATCAAGATCATGGACCAGATTTTGTCAGCGATGGAACTGGCCCACAAGCATAACGTGATTCACCGCGACTTAAAGCCGCAGAATATTTTGATGGATGAAAAAGGCAACATCAAAATTGCCGACTTCGGCATCGCGGTTGCCTTGAATCAAAGCGCGATCACCCAGACCAATTCGGTCCTGGGTTCGGTGCACTACATGTCTCCTGAGCAGACCCGGGGCGGGATGGTTACCAAGCAGTCTGACATCTATTCTTTGGGGATCATCCTGTATGAGGCCTTGACCGGCCATGTGCCTTTTAATGGGGAAACGCCGGTTGCAATTGCCCTCAAGCATGCGGAAGACGATATTCCGTCCCTTAGAAAGCAAAACAAGGCTATTCCCCAGGCCCTGGAAAACGTCGTTTTAAAGGCGACGGCTAAGGACCCGCGGGACCGGTATGCTTCCGTGGCTGAAATGAAGGCTGACCTGGACACCAGTCTGGATCCTAGCCGGGCTGGTGAAGCAGTTTACCGGCCAAGCCATGGCAATAATGATGAAACTAAGATACTGCCAGCCTTGAACGGTAAGGTCATGCAGGCTGAGAAGGCCAAGGAAGGCAAGGCTGAAGAGCCGAAGAAGCGGTCTTTCTGGGCTAGTATCAAGAAATATAAGTGGTGGTGGATCGGGTCATTATTCCCAGTTTTCGCCATCCTGCTCTTCATGTTTTTGGCAGTTGGCCATAATAATGTCCGGGTGCCGGACGTCGTGAACATGACGGAGAAGGCAGCCAAGACTTCTTTGAAGAGCTCGGGCCTGGCAGTAGGGGCTGTGAAGCGGACTTACTCCAGCGATGTTAAAAAAGGCAAGGTGATTTCGACCACGCCGAAAGCTAACAGTCCCGTTAACAAGGGGGGAAAGGTCAACCTGCTGGTGTCTAAGGGACCAAACTTGACCAAGGTGCCCGATGTTGAGGGCCTTTATTTGTCGACCGCCAAAAAGAAGTTGAACAAGCTGGGCTTCAAGGTCAAGAGCCGGGAGGCACCATCAAATGAGTACCTGCCTGGCTTGATCATTTCCCAAAGCGTCAAGGCCGGCCGCAAGGTAGATGCCTCTAAGACAACGATTACTTTGGTAGTGGCCGTGGCTTTAGAAGACCAGGCTAAGGCCTCAAGCTCCTCTAGCAGCAAGAAGGCAACTTTTAAACTGGCCGATCTGACGGGTAAGAGCCTGGAAGACGCCCAGTCTTACGCCAAGAGCAAGAAGCTCAACGTCAAGGTTGAGAAGGACTACTCGGACAGCGTGAACAGCGGTGACGTAATTTCTACGTATCCTGCCGCTGGCAGCGAGGTCTCTGAGGGTGATACTTTGACCATTACGGTCTCCAGGGGGGCTGAGAAGAAAGAGGTCAAGAAGACCTTCACGGTTGACTACCAGGCAGAGGAGAGCTCATCAAGATCAAGTGATGAATCCAGTGATTCAAGCTCCAACTCTTCCTCCAGCCAGGGCAACCATGTCCGGATTTATATCCAGGATGACGACCACAGTCTCGGCAATATTTACCGGGACCTTTACATCACCAAGGACACGAACTTTACGATTACTTTTTCTGTTACTAAGGGTGACGGTAAGATCAAGATTGTCCGTGATGGCCAAACTGTAGTTGATGAGACAATTTCGGCAGACAACAGTGAAAGCGGGAATTAAATGGCAGAAATAGTACAAGGAACGGTAGTTTCTTTAATTGCCGGCTACTACGACGTGCAAACGCCGGCAGGAGTCGTACGGACCAGGGCCCGGGGCGTTTTCCGCAAGAACCGGGAGAAGCCCCAGGTCGGTGACAGCGTGCAGGTCAAGCTGGATGACCAGGGCTTGGCTTATTTGGTGAAGATTCTGCCCCGTAAGAACCGGATCGGCCGGCCGGCGGTGGCTAATGTCGATCACGTGCTTCTGGTCATTTCGGCAGTTGAACCAGATTTCTCCACCGCTCTCCTGGACCGTTTCCTGGTCTTTTTTGCCTGGCAGGGAGTAGCGGTAACGATCTACCTGTCAAAGAGCGACCTGCTGGAAAAGGAAAAACTGGCAGAAATTGAAAGCCAGCTGGCTTACTACCAAAAGATCGGCTACCGGGTTTACCTGGACAGGGAAAGCCTGGCAGCAGAACTTCCCAAGCAGATCGGAGAAAGCGAGATCTGGACTCTGGCTGGCCAGTCAGGGGCGGGGAAGTCAACCCTGCTGAACTTTATCAAAGAAGATGCGGGCCAGGCGACGGGCGCGATCTCAACCAGCTTGAACCGGGGGAAACACACAACCCGGACGGTTACCCTTTTCAAATTAGGAGAAGGCTTTTTAGCAGATACGCCAGGCTTTTCGGCAATTGATCTGACGCCGATCAAGCTGAATGAACTGTGTACGTATTTCAAGGAATTCAAGGCCTTGAGTCCGGGCTGCAAGTTCCGGGGCTGCCAGCACCTGCATGAGCCGAAGTGTGCGGTTAAGGACCAGCTGGCTTTGGGTGAAATCGCGGTTTTCCGCTATGATGACTATTTGGCCATGCGGACGGAAATTGAGGAAGGCCGGATGCCGGAATATTTGAAGTGATGAAATAAGTTAGGATAGGGTGCTTTGTGATGGACGCGGCAGTGTTGCTTGGCGGGCCAAAGGAAGAATGGCCGGCTGATTTGAAGGAGCAGCTAAAGCAGGCTCACGAAAAGGGCGACCTTTTGATTGGGGTTGACCGGGGAGCGCTGCTTTTGCTGGAATTAGGCTTTAAGCCGGATTTGGCGATCGGGGACTTTGATTCGCTGAAGGCTGATGAATTGGCCTGGGTAGAAGGGACGGTTGCTGATATTCGCTATTCAGTGCCCAAGAAGGACTGGACTGATTCAGAATTGATGCTGGGGATTGCTTTTGGCGATTATAAGATTGACCAGCTAAAGGTTTACGGGGCCACTGGCGGCCGGCTGGACCACGCGGCGATCAATGCTTTTGGCATTTTGAACCCGGACTTGCGCAAGTATGCCAACCAGCTGACCTTGATTGACAAGCAGAATATGATTTTTTACCGGCAAGCTGGCAGCTATGAGATTAAGAAGCAGGACTATACTTACTTTGGGGTAAGTTGCTTAATGCCAGTAGAAGACTTGACGATTGAGGGAGCCTTGTATGACCTGGCTCCTTATAGCGGCGATTATCTGCGCTCTTTTACTTCTAATGAATTTTTGCCAGATAAGGATAGTTGCCGGTTATCCTTGAAGAAAGGCTTAGTAGCGGTTGTTTATTCTAAAGACTTGAACCGTTATGAGCAAGTTTGATTTGCAAAAGATAATATAATTAATATAATTAAAAAGTCTCGCTGAAAAGCGGGACTTTTTTGCGTAATTGAAGTAATTTTACAAAGAATTGCAAACGTTCTCCAATGAAAGCGCTTGCCAATATTTGGCATATTTGTATAATAAAAGTTAAGGGATATTATCTCGAACTATTGTGTGTTTATATAGGTGAGTCATATGGAAAATAAAGCGAAAAAAGATTTACGGAAAATTGCTGTAGTCGCGACTGCAGGGATTGGCGTGGTCGGTGTAGGCGCGGTTAGTCAAGGCAGCGTCAAGGCTGAAGTGACGACCCAAGCAGCTAAGGCTGATACGGTTGAAAGCGCCAAGAGCGCGGTCAATGAAGCGGAAAAGAGCCAGCAAAGCGCGGCTGATCAAGCAAGTAGAGCCCAAAAGGCAGAAGAAGCAGCAAAGAGCGCGGCCGACCAAGCCCAAACGGCTTATGACCAGGCAAGCAAGCAGCAAGTGGCTACCCAAAAGGCAGCTGATCAAGCTAAAGCAGAGCAGGCAGCTGCAGAAGAAGATGTGAGTCAAGCCAAGCTGGACTATGTGCAAGCAAACAACCGGGCAGATGTTGCCAGCCAGCAAGCTGAGAGTGCAAAAGCCGCGGCAGCTGATCAGGCAGGCAAGGCTGCGCAAGCGGAAGAAGCACAGAAAAAGGCCCAAGATGATTTAAACAAGGTTGACGTAAGCGGCGCGGAAGCTGCTGCTAAGGCTGCCGCTGACAAGAAGGCCCAAGCTGATGAAGCAGCAAAGAGCGCTGCTGACCAAGTTCGAAAGAGCGAGGGAAACTTGGCAAGCACGCAAGGGGCAGAAAAGGCCGCTGAAGATGAAGCAAGTGCAGCTGAAACGACGGCAGACTCAGCCAGTCAGAAGGCGCAAGCAGCCAAGACGGCTAATGATGAAGCACAAGCGGCTAAGGCTGAGCAAGAAGGCAAGGTAAACCAAGCTCAAGGTAAGGTTGACCAAGCCCAAAAGTCAGTAGATGATTTGGGCTTGCCAAAACTGGCAGAAGATTTGGAAAATGCCAAGACGGCAAACTCCAGCGCGCAAAAGAATTCGACTGATGCCAAGTCAGCAGATCAAGCTGCAGCAGAAAACTTGGAAAAGGCAAACAGTGACCAGACGGCTAAGGCTAAAGAAGAAGCTGAAGCCCAAAAGGCAGTTGACCAGGCAAACGGCCAGGTTAAGAAACTGACTGACGCGGATAATCAGGCTAAGGCTGCCAGCGACGCTGCAAATAACGACTTAGCTGCAAAGAAGGCAGCCGAAAGCGAAGCTGAGCAGGAATACCAGGCTTTACCTAAGGTAGTGGCCAATGACACCTTGAAGCAGGCAACGCTGGCATTTGCAAAAGCGCAAAAGCAGTACAACAAGAAAGAAATTGATGAAGCCACCTACAAGCAAGCGAAAAAAACTTGGGCAGATGCCATGTCTGCTGGTATGAATTTGAATACCTACTATGGCTTAGACAGTGATAAGAATGTCAAGGTTGACTTGAACAACTTGGCCCCAGACCAGCAAAAGGAATTAAATGCATATCTGGTACAGTTGCTCAATTCTGCCCGGACTGCTTTGGGGACTGCTGATCTTGCCGGGAAGGCAGTCGTATCAGTTGGGGCAAATGCGGCCGCAAGTGAAATTGCAACTGGTTACCGCAATGACCGCTGGAACAGTGCATACAAGGGTCATGATAATGCTGTGGTTAACAGCGTCGCTAAGAAGTATGGCTTACTTGCTTTGGCTGACACTGAAGGCCAGGCAATTGAAAACTTAAGTACGGTAGTAGGCTTTCCAAGTCTTGGAATTTCTGACACTATTACAATGTATGAAGCAAAGTCCCATGTATTCGATGGCGTTATGGGGATGCTTTTTGACGACAATACTGGCGGCAACGAAATGGGGCATGCTGTCAGCTTGTTGGGATTAGATACGCTAAAATTTGAGACAGCTGATTCAAATTTAACTACTTATGTTGGCTTCTCTGCAGACGGTATAGATGTTGACAATGGTTATCACCTTCAACAGTATCACTTTATTGTAGTGCCAAACCTTACTGATCAAGAAACAACGACTACCACAACCGATGGCACATATACAGAAATTGAGTTTGGCCCAATCAGCGACCAAAGCACTTGGGAAAAGTCTAGTGGTACGACTACCCTGGCAAATCCATATGACGAAGCAGCCGTTAAGGAAAAATTGACTAAGGCGCAAGAAGCAACTGCTGCCGCTCAAAAGACAGCCAATGAAAAGGCTGACGCACTAAAGTCAGCTGATGCTAAGCTGGCTCAAGCAAAGCAAGAACTCGCCAGCGCTGAAAGCAACTTGGCTGAAAAGCAGCAAGCTTTGACTACAGTAAATGAAACTCTTGCTGCAGCAAAGCAGGCAAAGGCTGAAAGCAGCGATAAGCTGAACGCGGCTAAAGCAGCGGCAACTAAGGCTACTAAGGACTTGACTAGTGCCCAGAATGTATATGACCAAACTGCTGTGGTTTACCAAAGCAAGCAAGCTGAATTGACTGCCGCGCAAGATGCTTTGGCCGTAGAAAAGGAAAAATTGGCTCCTTTGGCAACTGATGCTCAAGCTAAGCAAGCAGCCCTTGACGAAGCAAATAAAGCTCTTAGCCAAGCTCAAACTGATCTCGCGGCTGCTAAGGCAAAGCTTTTGTCAGCTAAGGAAAAGACTGCTGATGCCCAAAAGGCATTGGAAGCCGATAAAGAAGCTTCTGCAAGTGCACAGAAGGCTGCAGAAGACGCAGCTGCAGCAGACAAGGCAGCACAAAGCAAGCTGGCTAGCGTAAACAAGGAAGCCGCGGAAAAGGCTGCTGTTTTGGCTGAAGCAGAAAAAACTGCTGCCAGCGAAAAGGCTAAGTTGGTAGAACTTGATGTAGCAGCAGAAGAAGCTGCTCAGGCCGCAGAGAAGGCCCGCGCTGCCGTACAAACCGCACAAGACAAGCAGGCTGCTGCAGAAAAGAAGCTTGCTGACTTGAAGGCTGTTCAAGCCGAGGTGCAAGCCGCTAATGACGCAGTTGAAGCAGCTAAGAAGGCTTTGGCTGAAGCGAAAGCTAACTTGGCAAGCAAGCAGGCTGATTCAGCTGCCGCGGCTAAGGCCAAGGAAGCAGCGGATTTGGCACTTACTGAAGCTAAGAAGCACCTGGCTATTTTGGAAGCCTTGGAAGAAGCAAATAAGCCGAGCGAAACACCGACTACTCCAAGCGACAATAAGCCAACTACTCCAACGACTCCAAGCGACAATAAGCCGAGTGAGAAGCCAACCACTCCAAGCGATAATAAGCCGAGCGAAACACCGACTACTCCAAGTGACAACAAACCGAGCAAAACTCCAACTACTCCAAGTGATAACAAGCCGAGCGAAACTCCAAGCGACAACAAGCCGAGCGAAACTCCAAGCGACAACAAGCCGAGTGAAACACCGACTACTCCAAGTGATAACAAGCCGAGTGAAACACCGACTACTCCAAGTGATAACAAGCCGAGCGAAACACCGACTACTCCAAGTGAAGACGAACCAGCTGAAACTCCAGCAGAAGACGAACCAAGTGAAAGTCCAGATGACTCCGGGGAAACCGAAACTATCGTAATTCCGGCTGGCAAGACTGAAACCAAGGCAACTGGCAAAAAGCAATCTGCTCCAGCCAGCCCTGTTCAAAAGACTACTCCAGCAACTTCTACTGCTAAGGCTCCGGCAGGATCAAGTACTACTTTGCCGCAAACTGGTGAGAGCCAGAATAAGTCCGCCTTCCTGGCTGGGATCGTGGCATTACTGGCCAGTGCAAGTCTCTTCGCTTTTGGCAAGCGCAAGAAGAACGAAAAGTAATTGTATAAACAATAAAAGTATTGAAAAAGCGACTCTATTTCAGAGCCGCTTTTTGCATACCAGCTTTTTTAAAAAATTAGAATTGCATATTTACATTTTAATTTTTCAGTAGTATTATTTTAAGTATATTTTGGAAAAGCTATATTATTTTCACGGAGGAGAGAAATGACGTTAAAATATGCCAGCAAGTGGAAGTTGCTGGTCTTTACGGTCTTCGCGGCCGCCAAGGCACTGCAGGCGGTTTTTATCGCTTATGTCTTCCAAGAATTTATTAATTTTGCCGGAAATCCTAAGGGGAGTTTATTACAATTAACTATTAAAGCAGTTGTGGGTATTGTCCTTTTTGCCTGCCTGGCCTTAATCTACCAAATTATGCAGGCGAATATTATTAAGGACGTCAACTTGAAGATCAAAGAGCAGGTAACAAAATATTTATTGTATTCAGATAATTCTGATCCCAAATTTGACCTATCCTTTATGACCAATGACTTGAAGCAGGTGGAAAGTCACCGGGTAGAAGCTGAACTTGACATTATTTTCAATGGCCTGCAGTTTATCGCGGCATTTGCGGCAGCCATGCTGTCTTCCTGTTCTCTGTCCTTGATTTTCCTGGTCTCCTCCCTAGCTCCTGGCCTTTTGCAGAATATTTTCGGGCCAAAAATTGAAGCTGCTTCTTCTGCCTGGGAAGAGGAGAACAGCAAATATACTGAGGCAATGACGGACACCATCAATTTTGCTGCTTTTGCCAGACTCTATGACGCTGAAGACAGTATTTACAGCAGAATGCTCCACTACAGCCAAAGAATGGAAACAGCCCTGGCTAAGATGAAAAAGGCGGAAATGGTGACGACAGAAGTTATTACTTCCTTTGCCTACGTCTGCAGCATGATTATCCCTTTCAGCCTGGGGATCTACTTTGTAACCCAAGGTCAGATCACTTTGGGGACCTTCATAATGATTTCCCAGCTCGCTAACAATTTCATCAATCAGATTGTCGGTATCTTTTCCTCAGTCAATGACATTAAAACCAGCAATCCGATCTGGAAAAAGTTTACTGCCGTGGCAGATTTCGCAGCAAAAGAAAATGCTGCTGGCCGCGAAGAGTTTAAGGGGCTCTCTTTAGATGATGCAAGCGTGCAAAGAGGGGACCGGAAGCTCTTGAACGATCTCGATTTGACTGTTAAGAGCGGAGAAAAAGTCCTGTTGGAAGCACCGTCTGGCTGGGGCAAGTCAACCTTGCTTAATGTCCTGGTTGGCCGGATCAAGCTGGCAGATGGGGATTACGAGATCAACGGAAAAGACGCCAATGGCGACTGGAGCAAGGATCACGAGTACTTCTCCTTTGTCCAGCAGAAGCCCTATATTCTTGACGATACTATCGAATACAATATTACTTTGGGCAGAAAGGTTAGCAACGAGGACCTGCTGGCAGTTTGCCGAAAAGCTGGCTTAAGCAGCCTAATTGAGGAAAAAGGCTTGGACTACCAAGTCGGCAAAGAAGGAAAAAATCTCTCCGGCGGCCAGGGCCAGCGACTGGAAATTGCCAGAGCTCTCTTGGCCAAGCGGCCAGTATTATTGGCCGATGAAGCGACCTCAGCCCTGGATCCTCGCTTGTCAAAGCAAATTCATCAAACAATTCTGCAGAATTTCCCTGGTACAGTAATCGAAGTCGCCCACAAGATTTCAGACGAAGAAATAGCCATGTTTGACCGGGTGGTCAATTTGGCGGAAAAGTAAAAAACAGGCAGCTCCCAGAGCTGCCTGTTTTAGTTGTTTATTTGAACTTTTTGCAAAAAATAAAACCCGGCAGATCGTTGATCTACCGGGCTCGTTTCGTCACTAGACACGGGTAACTTTACCAGACTTCAAAGTCTTGGTTGAAACCCAAACGCGCTTAGGCTTGCCGTTTACAAGAATGCGAACTTTTTGAAGGTTTGGCTTCCAAGAACGACGTGATGAGTTCAAAGCGTGTGAACGCGTGTTACCAAAAGTGGTCTTCTTACCGGTTACGAAATCTTTTGCCATGCTGCTAAACCCCCTTTACATGTCATGTCATACTATTAGACTTTACCATAAAGTTTGACCTTTTTCAATTATTATTTTGAAAAGTATTTTATAGAAAATAAAGTTGGAACTGTTAGCTTTTGATCTCGTTATGATAAAATAAGGGTGTATATTGGAAATAAGACGGAGGATAAACATGGCTGTTAAAATCAAGACAAAGTATGGTTTGATTGATATTTCAAACGGTGTAATTGCAACTGTTGTTGGTGGTGCAGCTACGTCTAACTATGGCGTTGTCGGTATGGCATCCAAGAATGCCATCAGAGACGGAGTCGACAGCATTTTAAGCCGGGCAAACTATAAGCGCGGCGTCGTTGTTAAGTCTGACGAAAATCAAGTAACTGTTGATGTCTATATTATTGTTGGCTACGGCTTGAAAATTTCTGAAGTAAGTCGTAATGTACAAGACAGTGTCAAATATAACTTAAGAAGCCAGCTGGGGATCGACACCAAGGCGGTCAACGTCGTTGTTCAAGGTGTAAAGGTTCTCGACGACTAGATAAGTGGAGGATTCAATATTGGTTTTAAGTGAAATTAGCAGTAAAGAATTTAGAGACATGGTGCGGATTGCCTCTCACCGGATGAGCAAGAACGTGCAATTCGTCAATGATCTAAATGTTTTCCCAGTTCCTGACGGCGACACTGGCACGAATATGAATCTCACGATGGAAAGCGGTGCTAAGGCCGTATCCGAAAACGCAAGCAACAGTGTCGGCGACTTGACTGAAAGCCTGGCCAAGGGGATGCTGATGGGCGCGCGCGGCAACAGTGGGGTTATCACCTCCCAGCTCTTCCGTGGCTTCTACAAGGCAACCCAAGGCAAGACTACTTTGAACGCCCAGGAATTGGCAAATGCCTTTAGCAATGGTGTAGCTACTGCCTACAAGGCTGTGATGAAGCCGGTTGAAGGGACCATCTTGACTGTGGCCCGGGTCGGCGCTCAAGCGGGTGCTAACAAGGCAAATGAAACCGATGATGTAGAAGAAGTAATGCAGGCGATCGTTGAAGGCGCTAAGGAAGCCTTAAAGAGCACTCCTGACCTGCTGCCAGTTCTTAAGCAAGTCGGCGTGGTTGACTCCGGCGGCCAAGGTTTGGTCTTCATCTACGAAGGCTTCCTGGAAGGCCTTTTGGGTGAAAACTTCGACGACAAGTACGTGCCAGATGCTGACGACATGAACTCCTTGATCAACGCGACTCACCACCAGGCAGTGCAAGGGCAACTGGCAACTTCCGACATTGCTAACGGCTACTGTACTGAAATCATGGTTGATCTTAAGGCTGACGTGCCAAACAAGAAGCCATTCGACCTGGAAGAATTCAGAAGCTACCTGTCAGAACTTGGTGACTCCCTCTTGGCAGTTTCCGATGGCGAAATCGCCAAGGTTCACGTGCACACTGAATACCCGGGCAAGGTCTTCCTTTACGGGTCACAATTCGGCCAATTGGGCAAGATCAAGATCGACAACATGCGGATTCAACACGAAACGATTGTTGACAACGAACAAGAACAACAAGAAAGCGTTGACTTTGCAGTGATCGCGGTTGCTTCCGGCAACGGTGTCCGCAAGCTCTTTGAAAGCGAAGGGGTCAACCGGATCATCTCCGGCGGGCAAACCATGAACCCTTCAACTCAAGACATCATGGACGCCATCACCAAGTCTGGCGCCAAGCAGGCGATCATCCTGCCAAACAACGGCAACATCATCATGTCCGCCAAGCAGGCAGCTGAAGTTGCTGAAATCCCAGTCGGCATCGTGCCTTCCAAGACTATCCAGCAAGGTTTGACCGCTATGCTGGCCTTTAACCCGGAAGCCAGTGTCGACGCGAACGTTGAAGCCATGACTGATGAACTTGGTTCTGTCAAGTCCGGTGAAGTAACCCGGGCAACCCGTGACACTGAAATCAACGGTGTTGAAATCCACAAGGGCAACTTCATTGGTATTGTTGACGGCACCATCGTGGTTGACGATGGTGACCCAATTGCCGCAACTGTCGCTATGACGGAGAAGATGCTGGATGAGGACTCTGAAATTGTGACTGTAATGTACGGCAGCGACGCTACTGAAGAAGAGGCCCAGGCAGTTGTTGACCGCTTGGAAGCAGCTCATGAAGATGATGACTGCGAATTCGAAATTCACGACGGTGGCCAGCCAGTTTACAACTTCTTGATTTCTGTAGAATAATGACTTTAAACGAAGCTATTTTCAGACCGGTGACGGCCTTGAAGGGCGTGGGGGCCAAGACGGCAGAAGCTTTGCAGTCGCTGGGCATTTACAGCATCTACGACTTGCTCTTCTACTTTCCCTACCGCTATGACGAACTGGAGAACCTGCCGCTGGACCAGCTGGAAGACGGGCAGAAGGTCATGCTGAAGGGGATCGTGGCCACCAACCCTTACCAGAATTACTTTGGCTACCACAAGAGCCGAGTCAGCTTCAAACTGCGAATTGATCATGATATTATCATGGTCAATTTTTTTAACCAGCCATGGCTGACCAAGCAGCTGAGCGTGGGCCAGGAAATCGCCGTCTATGGCAAATATGACCTAAGAAAGCAGAGCCTGTCAGCTTATAAGCTCATTGCTAATAAAAATAGTGATGACGGGATGGCGCCAATTTATTCGGTCAACCGGCAGATCAAGCAAAAGAAGCTGCAGACTATGATCGACCTGGCGATTGCCGAAAGCATGAATGAGATTGGCAATGCCGTGCCAGAGGACTTGCGCAAGCACTACCGGCTCATGGAGGACCGGGATCTGGTCATCGCCATGCACCACCCTAAAGACCTGGCTGAGGCTAAAGAGGCCCGCCGAAGCGCTGTTTTCCGGGAATTCTTCCTCTTTCAAATGCAGCTGGCCTTGATGTCCAGCCAGAATAAGAGCCACAGTGGTTATGCCAAGCATTACGACCTGGAAGAAATCAGCAAGCTGACCAAGTCCCTGCCTTTTGACCTGTCTCCTGACCAGAAAAAGGTGATTAATGAGATTTTTGCTGACATGTTCGTTGACCGGCAGATGCAGCGCCTACTTCAAGGGGACGTTGGGTCCGGGAAAACCGTGGTGGCTGTGTTTGCCATTTACGGGGCAGTGACAGCTGGCTACCAGGCCGCCTTGATGGTGCCAACTGAAATTCTGGCCAACCAGCACTATCACAAGATTTCCTCCATGCTGGAAGACTTTGGCGTCCGGGTGGCCCTCTTAACGGGATCAACTAAAACTATGGAGCGGCGGGAAATCTACAAGGAACTGGCCGATGGCAGCATCAATGTGGTGATCGGCACCCATGCCTTGATCCAAGAGCAAGTGGCTTTTAAGAAGCTGGGCTTGGTTATTATCGACGAACAACATCGATTTGGCGTTGCCCAGCGCCTGGCCTTGATCAATAAGGGCGACCAGCCGGATATCCTGGCCATGACGGCCACCCCAATTCCCCGGTCATTGGCTTTGACTGTCTATGGCGATACAGCCTTGTCAGAAATTAGACACCTGCCTGCTGGCCGTAAGCCGATTAAGTCCTATTGGAAGACCAGCAGCCAGCTAGATGAGGTATATTCACTGATGCGCCAGCAACTGGCGGAAGGCTTCCAGATTTACGCGGTTACGCCCTTGATTAGTGAGTCGGAAACGATTGACCTGGAAAATGCTGAAGCCCTGCACGACAGGCTGGCCGGCGAATTTCCAGACCGGGAAGTTGTCCTTTTGCATGGTAAAATGGCGGCAGCTGACAAAGAAGAGATCATGGACCGCTTTGCGGCCGGAGAGATTAATATCTTGGTTACTACCAGCGTGATTGAAGTCGGGGTTGACGTAGCCAATGCCAACTTGATGGTGATTTTTGACGCTGACCGCTTTGGCTTAAGCCAGCTCCACCAGTTGCGCGGGCGGATCGGCCGGGGACAAACGCAAAGCTACTGCGTCTTTTTGGCTGATCCGAAGACTGAAGCCGGCAAGAAGCGGATGAAGATCGTGGCTGAAACTAACGATGGCTTTAAGCTGGCCGAAGAAGACCTCAAGATGCGGGGCGAGGGTGACCTCTTTGGTAAGGCCCAGTCAGGCCTGCCGGAATTTAGGACCGGCAGCGTCGTCAGCGACTACCAGGTCATGGTGGTCGCCAGAGACGAGGCCAAGCTGATCGTCCAGGCTGATCCGGACCTAAAAGCAGAAAAGTTGGCAGACCTGCAAGCTGTGATAAAATATAAGAAAATCGTACAAGCGAGAGCTTAGTCCAAATAGAAAAAGAGATTATTGATGAGAAAAATCGCGATTGACGCCATGGGCGGGGAAAACGCTCCTGAGGCGATTGTAGAAGCAGTTTTAAAGGCCAAGCCAGAATTACCGGAAGACAAGTTTATCTTCTTCGGTGATGAAGGCAAGCTGAAGGAGCTGCTGCCAGCAGGCGATGACCAGATTGAAATCGTGGCTACAACGGAAGTTATTCTTGATGAAGATGAGCCAGTCAAAGCCATGCGGACCAAGAAGGATTCTTCCATGGTTGTAGCGGCTAACTGGGTCAAGGAAGGTAAGGCAGACGCCCTTTTGTCACTAGGCAATACCGGGGCCCTGTTAACTTGCGGTATCTTCATTGTCGGCCGGATCAAGGGCGTGGCCCGGCCGGGTCTCATGCCGACCATGCCGGTTGAGTCTTCAGATGACGGCTTTAACATCATTGACGTTGGCGCTAACGCTACTAGCAAGCCGGAATACCTGCTCCAATGGGCAGAAATGGCTTCCTACTATGCTGAAAAGGTCCGCGGCGTATCCAAGCCAAGAGTAGCTCTTTTGAACAACGGGGCTGAATACGACAAGGGCGACGACCTGCACAAGGAAGTCTACCAGCTCTTGAAGGACAGTTCTTTGAACTTCACCGGCAACATTGAAGGACACGAACTCTTGCAAGGGAAGGCCGACGTCGTGGTCACAGACGGCTTTACCGGCAACGCGGTCTTAAAGAGTATCGAAGGGACGGCCAGCGTCATCATCCACATGCTGAAAGACGGCCTTTTGAACAATGGCGTTAAGGCCAAGCTGGGGGCCCTGCTGGCTAAAGACGCCTTGAAGTCTGTAGCCAGCCGCTTCGACACGGCCAAGTATGGCGGGGCGGTTTTGCTTGGTTTGAACTCACCAGTCGTCAAACAGCACGGCCGGTCTGACGCCCGGGCCGTCTACTACGCGGTTAAGCAGATCGACAAGATTTTGGCTGAAGACTTGACTAATACCTTCAAGAAAGAATTCAGCAAATAAGGATAAGGAAAAGAAAATACCCTAGTTAATAGGGCAGTTAGAAATTATAGGAGAAAGAATAATGACTGAAGCAGAAATTTTTGACAAGATTGCCACTTTGATCGCGGACAACTTCCAGCTGGACAAGGAAAAGATCACCATGGACACTAACTTTACCAAGGATCTGGATGCTGACTCCATCGACTTGGTGGAATTCATCATGCAGCTGGAAGACGAATTTGGCGCTGAAATTCCTGATGAAGACGCTGCTAAGATCATCACGGTCGCTGACGCGGTAGCTTACATCAAGAGCCACCAAGGCTAAAGTGCATTGAAAGCAAATTAAAAACAACTAATATTTAATTAGCATTTGCCAAAGAAAGATCTGTGGTAAATGCTTTTTTTGTACACTTTTTTTAAAAAAGAAGGGAAAAATATGACAAAAGCCGAACAATAATTTTATGATTATGATATGGATTGGTAGATATGATGAAGAAATAGCTAAAAAGCAATAGAAAATAATTAAAAAACTATTGCAAAAGATTTGAGAAAAGTTAAAATCTACTAGTGTAATATTTATTTTCTAACCAATAATTATTTTGAAGGAGAAAAAAGTTGGACAATCAGCAAAACGTTTTACTAGACGTCGAAAAGCTTCATACCGGCTACCGTCTGCAAGGCGAGTTCTATGACGCGGCTGATGGCATCGATTTTACTCTCAAGCGCAACGAAGTTTTGGCCATTGTCGGCGAGAGCGGCTGCGGCAAGAGTACGATTGCCTCCAGCATTGTTGGTCTGTATAACCGGAAAAACACCCGGGTTGAAGGAGAAATCAATTACAAGAACTTAAACTTAGTGAATTTGGATGAGGATTTATTTAACCAAGTTCGCGGCAATAATATTGGCATGATTTTCCAGGACCCGATGGCCAGCTTGAACCCCTTGATGAAAGTCGGGGACCAGGTGGCTGAAGCCTTGCTTTACCACACGGACATGAACAAAGAGCAGCGCCGCGGCCGGGTGATTGAACTTTTCAAGCAAGTCGGGATGCCAAAGCCGGAAGCCATGTATGACATGTATCCGCACGAACTTTCAGGTGGTTTGCGGCAAAGAGTCGTGATTGCGATGGCAGTAGCCTGCAAGCCAGAAATCATTATTGCTGACGAACCAACGACCGCTTTGGACGTGACTATTCAAGCCCAGATCTTGGATCTGCTTAAGAAAATCCAGGAAGAATCCGGTTCAGGCATCATCTTGATTACCCACGACTTGGGCGTTGTGGCAGAAACGGCTGATGAAGTTGCTGTGATGTATGCCGGGCAAATCGTGGAAAAAGCTGATGTGAAAACCTTATTTACTCATCCTCTTCACCCTTACACCCGGTCACTGTTAAATTCCATGCCGCAGTCAGATGATGACAAGGATGACCTCCATGTAATCCAGGGAACTGTTCCTTCACTGAAAAACATGCCGCGGACCGGTGACCGCTTCGCGGCTAGAATTCCTTGGATTCCAGCTGAAGCGCATGAAGCAGACCCGCAGCTGCACGAAGTTGAGCCAAATCACTTTGTCCGCTGCACCTGCTGGAAGACTTTCCACTTTCAAGATGAAGGATAGGTAGCAAGTATGGCAGAAGAAATTATCCAAGTTAAAGATCTGAAAGTCCACTACCCAATCCGGTCGGGCTTTTGGAACAGAATTACTGATTATGTCCGGGCTGTTGACGGGGTTTCTTTTTCAATTAAAGAAGGGGAAACTTATGGCTTGATCGGTGAATCAGGCTCGGGCAAGTCCACGACTGGCAAGGCGATCGTTGGCGTTGAGAAGGTGACCAGCGGACAGATTCTCTACAAGGGTGAAGACATTACCAAGGAATCCGTCCGCCGGAAGATGAACTACAACAAGGACGTGCAGATGATCTTCCAGGATTCCATGTCCAGTCTTAACCCCCGCAAGCGGATTGAGGACATCATTGCTGAACCGATCCGGAATTTTGAAAACCTAACGACTGACCAGGAGCGTGACCGGGTCCAGGAACTGCTGGATATTGTAGGGATGCCGAGCGACGCGATTTACAAGTTCCCGCATGAATTTTCCGGTGGTCAGCGGCAAAGAATAGGGATTGCACGGGCCGTGGCAACGAATCCTAAGTTGATTGTAGCTGACGAGCCAACTAGTGCCCTGGACTTGTCGGTGCAAGCCCAGGTTCTGAACTTTATGAAACACATTCAACAGCAATATAACATTGCCTTCTTATTCATTTCCCATGACTTGGGTGTGGTTAAGCACATGTCCGAAAATCTGGCCATCATGCACCGGGGCCGGTTGGTGGAAGTGGGCAGCCAGGAAGAAATTTACAAGAATCCGGTGCACATTTACACTAAGCGCCTCTTGTCCGCGATTCCGAAGGTTGATGTTGAACACCGGGCGGAACACGCGGCCAGACGGCGGGAAATCGAACGGGAATTTTTGCAGGACCAGGCAAACTGGTATGATGCAGATGGCCGGGTCTACCCATTGACTGAAGTTGGCCCCAACCACCAGGTAGCCCTGCCTAAAGAGCAGATCAAGGGAGGAGAATAGCAAATGTGGAAAACAGTCTTAAGACGGGTTTTGATCATGATCCCGCAATTGATCCTGCTTAGCATTATTGTCTTCATGCTGGCGAAAATGATGCCTGGGGATCCGTTTACCGGCTTGATCAACCCTAACTCAAGTCCTAAGGAAATTGCCCGCTTAAAGCAGGCATATGGTTTGAATGACCCGGTACCGGTGCAATACGTACGTTGGATTAAGAACCTCTTGCATGGTGATTTGGGGCAAAGCTACATCCAGCACGTCCCAGTAGCATCTTTGATTGCCGACCGAGCCCAGAATACTTTCTGGCTGTCTCTTTTGTCAACAGTCCTGCTTTACGGCATTGCCATCCCAATGGGGATCAGTGCCGGCAAGCACGAAGGTGAATGGCAGGACCGGGCAATCTCAGTTTTTAACTACGTGACTTACGCTATTCCAGGCTTTGTCTTCTACCTGCTGGGCCTTTGGCTCTTTGGCTTTACTTTGGGCTGGTTCCCGATCAGCGGGACGGTTTCCGCCAATGCCAGCGGCTTCTGGGGAATTTTCTTCAGCCGCCTGCAGCACATGATTTTGCCGGCAATTCTCTACGCGATCATCGCGACGACCGGGACGGTGCAATACTTGCGGACCGGGATTATTGATAACAAGGTGGAGGACTATGTTAAGACCGCCCGCAGCAAGGGGGTTCCTGAAAAAGTTGTCTTCAACAAGCACATTTTGCGGAACTCTTTCCTGCCGATCGCTGCCTTTATGGGGAACACCATTACTGGTCTGCTTGGCGGGTCAATGATTATTGAAACGGTCTTCTCCTTCCCAGGAATGGGGAAGCTCTTCCTTGACTCAATCAGCCAGCGTGACTACACCACTTTGACGGCTTTGATCATGATTTACGGGACCTTGACTCTGCTGGGCAACCTCTTGTCTGACATTATCATGAGTCTGGTTGACCCAAGAATTCGCGTGAAGTAGAGGTGAAATGATGGCTTTATTTACTGTTGGTAAAAAGAAGCAGGATGACCGGGCCCAAATTCCACCATCCGCTTTAAAGATTGCTTTTAGAGAGATTTTTAAAAGCAAGGCTGCGACTGTGGCCTTTTGTACTATCGTCGTTATTTTGCTGCTTACCTTTGGTGGTTCTTTGTTCCTAAATGGCGAGCAAGTTACTGAAATGCACATTTTGGAATCCTACGCTGGCTGGGGCCAAAATGGCCACTTGCTGGGCACGGACAACGGGGGTCGGGATATTTTGAATCTGCTGATCATGGGCGGGCGCAACTCGATCATGATTGGCCTTCTGGTCACTTTGTTTTGTGAAGTGGTTGGCCTGGTAGTCGGCCTGGTAGCTGGTTATTATGGCGGCACTATTGACTCCATCATCATGAGAATTGTCGACTTCGTGCAGATTTTGCCGCAAATGCCAATTTTGATCGTTTTGGTAACGGTTCTGCCAAACTATAATTCCATGACTTTGGTTTTGCTGATCTCGATGTTTGGCTGGACAGTTGAAGCCAGATACTACCGGTCTTTCATTCTGTCACAAAGAGAAAGAGACTATGTCCTGGCGTCTAAGACTTCAGGCTCTTCAAATACCAAGATCATGTTCCGGGAAATTCTGCCAAATATTGCATCAATGATCATCATCGATGTCGTTTTGAGCGTTTCTGGCAACATCGGGATTGAAACTGTCCTGTCCTTTATCGGCTATGGTTTGCCAACCAATATTCCGTCTTTGGGGACCTTGATCGGTTTTGCCAATGACCCGGTTAACATTATTGACCGGCCGTGGCTCTGGCTGCCGGCAACTGTCTTGCTTTTGGTGATCTGCTTGAGCATCAACTATGTAGGCCAGGCCCTGCAAAAGGCTGGCGACGCACGGCAGAGAGAAAATTAAAAGAAAAAATTAAAATAATTAGCATTAAATTAAAATAACCATTGACTTTTAAAATGAAAATGCTAAAGTAAAAGGCATGAAAGATAAATTTTGTGAATCGCTATCTCGTTAACTATTCATATGCTGTGTGTTTTATCTTTTGAATATATTGTGTGGAGGTAAATTAAATTATGAAGAGAAAAGTGCTCGGAACATTTGGTGTGCTTCTGGCCGGGGCAGCTTTGCTGGCCGGCTGCGGCAAGAGCGGCTCAACGGACAGCAACAGCGGGGCTAAGGATGCCAAGAAATTCCCGGAAGCTACTGCAACTGGTGTAGCCAAGAAGGGCGGCAGCATCACTATCGGTGAAGAATCTGACACGCCAGTCAAGGGTGTTTTCTTGAATGAAGTTTCTGATAGCCAATATGACTCAGACTTCATGGCCTTTGGTAACGAAGCCTTGTTTGCAACGGATGACCAGTACAAGATCAACGACAAGGGTGCCGCAACCTTCAAGATGGACCGGAAGGCCAAGACGGTTACTATCGAAGTCAAGAAGGGCGTCAAGTGGTCTGACGGCAAGCAAGTAACTGCTAAGGACGTTGAATACTCTTACGAAATCATCGCCAACAAGGCCAGCCAGTCATCCCGCTACACCAGTTCACTTGCCGACATCGTCGGCTTGGAAGAATACCACGAAGGCAAGTCCAAGAAGATCTCCGGGATCGAGATGCCTGACGGTGAAAACGGGCGCAAGGTAGTTCTGCACTTTAAGGAAATGAAGCCGGGTATGACCCAGTCAGGTAACGGCTTCTTCTGGGAATATGCAGCTCCATACCACTACTTGAAGGATGTGCCGTTCAGCAAGCTGCAATCTAGCGACAAGGTCCGGAAGAACCCGCTCTTCTTTGGTGCTTACAAGCTCTCCAAGCTGGTCCGGGGCCAATCCGCGACTTGGGTAAGAAATCCTTACTACTACCGTGGTCAAGCAAAGCTGGACAAGATCACCATCTCAGTAATCTCCCCAAACTCAGCTTCCCAGGCTATCAAGTCCAAGAAGTTTGATGTCATTGACGTTGTTAACTCCCAATGGAAGGAAGTTAAGGGGACCAAGGGCTACAACTTCGTTGCCCAAATTCCATTGGAATACTCATACATGGGCTTCAAGGTCGGCAAGTGGGACAAGAAGACCGGCTCAGTCAAGATGAATAAGAATTCTAAGATGAGCAACCGCTACCTGCGGCAAGCTATGGGTTATGCCATGAACGTTGATGAAGTAGACCAGCACTACACCCAAGGCTTGTCTTTCAGAGTTAAGACTCTAGTGCCAGAAGCCTTCGGTGACTTCTATGACAAGAGCTTGAAGGGCTTCCCGTTGAACATCAAGAAGGCCAACGCTTTGCTGGACAAGGCCGGTTACAAGAAGAAGAAGGGTGAAACTTATCGCCGGGATCCTAATGGCAAGAAGCTGACCATCCACCTGGCAGCCATGAGCGGCACTTCAAACCAGGAAGCAATCGTGCAAAACTACATCCAGCAATGGAAGAAGGTTGGCCTGCACGTAACTTTGACTAGTGGCCGTTTAATCGAATTCAACTCCTTCTATGACAAGGTGCAAAACGATGACCCATCAGTAGATGTCTTCATGGCCGCATGGAGCCTGTCCAGTGAACCTACTCAAGATGACCTCTACGGTGCTAAGGCTCCTTACAACTTCACCCGTTTCGCAACCAGCGAAAACACCAAGCTTCTGAAGGAAATGGGTGGCGCCAAGGCCTTCAACCACAGCTACCGGGTACAAAAGTTCCACGAATGGCAACAATACATGCAAAAGGAAGCCTTTGTAATTCCTTTGAACAATGCTTACAAAATCACTTCGGTCAACAACAAGCTGATCAACTACTCAACAAAGCCATCCAAGTTAGCTACTCTTTGGTACGAAACTGGCTTTAAGAAGTAAAAGATAATAAATAATTTCTCAAAAGAGGAGGTTTTCCCTCCTCTTTTTTCTGTTCTATCGGCTCAAGGCCCGGTCTTGCCGCTTTTGTTATGGTAAACTAAATTATATAGCAATTTAGCAAAAGGACTCTTGACTGATGAAAAGACTAACGAAAATAGCGCTTTGCCTGCTAGCGGCCCTAAGTTTGGCGGCCTGCAGGCAAAAGCCGGAGGAAAGCAAGCAAAATGGTAACAGCGGGGCAGAAGATGCCATGCAGTTCCCCGTAGCCACCAGTTTCTCCAAGACGAAAAAAGGAGGGAGCATCCGGGTAGCCCTAGAAACTGATACTCCTTTCACGGGGATTTTTTCTGATGAACTGGCTGATTCAACAACTGATGCCACTTTGGCCCAGTTTGGTTCTGAATCTTTATTTGACACGGACAACAGCTACAATATCACCGATAGTGGGGCGGCGACCTTCAGCCTGGACCGGCAGGCCAAGCAGATCACCATCAATATTAAAAAAGGGGTCAAGTGGTCTGACGGCAAGCAGGTCGTGGCAAAAGACGTGGAATATGCCTACGAAGTAATTGCCAACAAGGCCACTAACAGCTCCCACTACACTTCTTCTTTGCAGGACGTGGTGGGTTTGAAGGAATATCATGATGGCAAAGCTAAGACGATCAGCGGGATCGAAATGCCGGATGGGGAAAATGGCCGCAAGGTCGTGATCCACTTTAAGCAAATGCACCCGGGGATGCTGAAATCTGGCAACGGCTACTTCTGGGAATCTGCCCTGCCATATCACTACCTTAAGAATGTGCCTTTCGGGAAATTGAGAACCTGCATCGAAATCCGCAAAAAGCCTGTTTACTTTGGTCCATACAAGGTCCAGAGCATTGAAGCGGGCCAGAAGGTGGTTTGGATCCGCAATGAATACTACTGGCGGGGGACGCCGAGCTTGAGCAAGATCACCATCTCCATTATTTCGCCAAAGTCGGTTTCCACGGCCATTAAAGAAAAAACTTACGACATCATCGAAGTTGTTAACTCCCAGTGGCAGCAGATCAGGACTACCAAAAACTACAGGTTCGTGGCCACGATTCCTTTGAGATACAACTATCTGGGCTTCAAACTGGGGAAGTGGGACGAGAAGACCAACTCAGTCAAGATGAATAAGAATTCCAAGATGGCTAACAAGTCTCTGAGACAGGCGATCGGCTACGCGATGAACGTCACCCAGATCCAGCGCAAGTACACGTCTGGCCTGACCTTCCGCATCAAGAGCTTGATCCCGTCGCAATTTGGTGACTACTACGATGACAAGAGCAAGGGTTATCCTTATAACCCGGCTAAGGCGAAAAAGCTTTTGGACAAGGCCGGCTACAAGCTCCGGTCGGGGGAAAAATATCGGCGGGACCCACAGGGGCATAAGCTGGTAATCCACTTGGCTGCCATGACCGGTGACGTCAGCCAAAGCAAGATCATCAACAACTACATTAAGAAGTGGAAAGAAATTGGCTTAAACGTCAAACTGACCACTGGCCACTTGCTGGAATTCAATACTTTTTATAACCTGCTCTTCCAAGATGACAGTCAGGTCGACATGTTCATCGCCGGCTGGACTTTAAACAATGAGCCTTCCCAAAATGGTATCTACGGGGCAGGGACCCAGTACAACCTGGAACGCTTTGCTACCAAGACCAATACCCAGCTTTTAGAAGCAATGGACTCAGATGCCGCCTTTAACATCAACTACCGGATCAAGGTCTTCAAAGAGTGGCAAAGATACATGCAAGAGCAAGCCTTTGTAATTCCTTTGACCAGTTCCTACAAGATTACAGCCATCAACAAGCAGCTGGTCAACCTCTCTTATGAACCGGCAGAAATGAACAACAGCCATCCATTATGGTATAAAATCGGCTATAAAAAATAATCTGCGACTCTGTTTTGTCCATTTGCCGGACAAGGCAGAGTTTTTTCTTGGATTTAGGTAAAAAAGCCGCCCTTATGGCGGGCTTTTGATATAATTTTTAGTGTTATGAAAGGATGTATAGTTCATGGTCTCAACTAAATTTATTAAAATGCTGGATGAAAAATACGGGATCCGCTTCAAGGATGCCCGCTTGCTGGAGGAAGCCTTTACCCATTCCTCCTATGTCAATGAAAATCCCGGCAAAACTTTGGGGAATTACGAAAAGTTGGAATTTCTGGGGGACGCGGTCTTGGAATTCACAGTCTCTGACTACCTTTACCGCCACTTCCAGCACTTAAACGAAGGGGAACTGACCAGATTGAGATCAAATATCGTCCGCACTGAAGGCTTCTCAAAAGCGGCCCTGGACTGCGGCTTTAAAGAAGAAATCAACCTGGGTGTTGGCGAGGAAAAAGCTGGCGGCCGCAACCGCAAGGCACTTTTGGAAGACGTCTTCGAAGCCTTCAACGGTGCCTTGTTCTTAGACCAGGGGATTGAAGCTGTCGAAAAGTTCCTTAGCCAGACCGTTTATCCTTTAATCGCGGCTGGCTACTTTACCCCGTCGCGTGACTTTAAGACGGACCTGCAGGAACTTCTGCAGCAAAACGGCAGTGTGAATATCGAATACCGGGTGTTAAATGAGAGCCAGCAGCCGCCCCACTTTGAAGTTGAAGTCCTGGTCGACGGCAAGAAGCTGGCGAGCGGGGAAGGACGCAACAAGAAGAAGGCCGAGCAGGACGCGGCCAACCATGCCTTGGAGCACTTGAATGGAGGAAAATAGTGCCTTTAACTAGTTTGATTTTGGAAGGCTTCAAGTCTTTTGCGGACAAGACGGTGATCGACTTTACCAAGGGGATTACCGGTATTGTCGGTCCTAACGGGTCAGGTAAGAGCAACATTACTGAAGCCATTCGCTGGGTCATGGGGGAAGGCAGTGCCAAGTCCTTGCGTGGCCGCAACATGAAAGACGTGATTTTTGCCGGAAGTCAGTTCCGCAAGCCCTTAAACCGGGCTGAAGTGACCATGGTCTTTGACAACCGGAATAAGGAACTAGATTTTCCAGCTGACCAGGTCACAATCACCAGACGGATTTTAAAGTCCGGTGACAATGAATATTTGATCAACCAGCAGCCAGTCCGCCTACGGGATGTCCGGGCCCTCTTTTTGGACTCCGGCATTTCCCAAAACAGCCTGGCCATCATTTCCCAGGGGCGGGTGGACCAGATCCTCAATTCCCAGGCCCGGGAAAGACGGGGAATTTTCGAAGAAGCAGCCGGGGTGCTCCACTTTAAGCAGCAAAAGCAGCAGGCCCAGGGGCAGCTGGAAACAACCAATGACAACTTGATCCGGATTAATGACCTGGTCAACGAGCTGGAGAAGCGGTTGGAGCCTCTGCATGAACAGAGCTCCTTGGCCCAGGAGTACCAGTTCCAAAAAGCTGGGTTAGATGAGGACTTAAAGACCCTGCTGGCCTTTGAAATCGCTGACTTGGACCAGGAAGAAAAGGAAGTTTCCAAGAAACTGGCCAAGAGCCAGGAACTTTTAAGCCGGCTGGACGCGGAAGTCAAGCAGTCCCAGGCCAAGCTTGCGGCTAAAAGAGAAGAATTCCAGCTGGAAAGCCAAAAGCGGGACCAGGTGCAAGCAGAAGTCCTTAAGTTGACCAACCGGCTCTCAGAAATCAACACTTCCTTGCAGGTTTCCCAGCAGTCCCGGCAGTTTGACCAGGCAACCAGGCTGGAATACCAGAGGCAGCTGGCTGATTTAAAGGAAAACCTGTCGGCTACGGATGCAGAAATCAGTAAATTGGCTGACCAGGAAGCTGAATATGCCGGGCAATTGGACCAGCTGAAAGAAAAAAGGCAGAAGCTGGCTGACCAGCTAAAAGAAGACCCGGCCAGCCTCAAATTGAAAGTAGAAGACCTGCGCTCGCAATACATTCAAACCTTGCAGGACCAAACCAGCGCTAACAACCAGCTGGTCTACCTGGAAGGGGAAATCAAGCGGGCCAGAGAGAGCAAGGACCAGCGCTATGAAGATGCCTCCAGCCAATTGGCCAAGAGCCAGGAAGAACTGGAAGGCTTGCGGTCGAAAGGTCAAAAGCTGCGGGCAGAAAATGACCAGCTGCAGGCAGAATTAAAGGAAGCCAGCGATCAATTAGGGCATTTAGCTGCCGACCAGCAGGTCGCTCAAAAGCAGCTGCAGGCAGATTTGACCAACCTCCAGCGCTTGACCGCCCGCCGGGATGCCCTGGTCAATATCCAGAAGCGGCATGACGGCTACTATGCCGGAGTCAAGCAGGTTTTAAACCAGCCTGACCGCTTCCCGGGCATTATCGGGGCAGTTGGGGAGCTTTTGACCTTCCCGGCTGACCTGGAAGCAGCCATGACGACAGCCCTTGGCGGCAGCGTCCAAAGTCTGGTGGCTAAGGACCGGATGGCGGCTAAAGATGCTATTCAGCAGCTGAAGGTCAGAAGACTGGGCCGGGCAACTTTTTTGCCCCTGGATGCATTAAGATACCGGGCAATTCCCGCTTCAACCCGGCAGGCTCTGGAAGGCTTTGCCGGCTTCCAAGGCCTGGCCAGCGAATTGGTTGAGGCTAAAGGAGATACTGACATTTCAGAAGCTATCCAGTACCTGCTGGGCAGCATTATTATCGTTGACAATATGGACACGGCCCTGGCTGTCTCCAGGCAGATCGGCCACTACCGGGTCGTTACCTTGGACGGGGATGTTATCAGTCCCGGAGGGGCCATGACTGGCGGTGCCCGCAACCAGCGGAATAATTCCCCCTTGCAGACAACGGCTGAAATCAACAAGACGACAGCCATGCTGGAGGAATTAGAAGGACAGTTCCATATCAAAGAAGAAAAGCTGGCAGGCTTAGACAAGCAAGTTAAAGACAAGCAGGAGACCCGGGACCAAATCAACCGGGACCTGCAGAGCCTGCAGCAGGACTTGAGCGCGGCAGTCTTGACCTTCCAAAGCCAGGAAAAAGAAGTCAAGCGCTTGGAAAGCGCCGTTCAGCTCTACCAGGCCCAGCAGGCTGAACAAGCTGCCTACCTGGCAGATTTGACTGATAAAGAAAAGGCCCAAAAGGCCAAGAAAGAAGAGCTGGCGGCTTTAGCCGACCAGCAAAAACAAGACTTGGCCAGTCTGCAAGAGACCATTCAGAATTACACTGACTTAAACCAGGGCGTGCAAGAAAAATTAGCTGAACTGGACCCGCAATTGGCAGTTTTGGCCAACAAGCAAGAAAACCTGCAGGCCAGAAAAACTGAGCGCGGCCGGCAAAAGGCAGCCAGCCAGAAGCAGATTAGGCAACTGGAAGAAAAACTGGCTGCTTTGGACAATTCCAGTCAAATGTCAGCCAGCAAGAAAGAGGAGCTGGGCCTGGAGAAAGACCGTCTCCTGGCTGAGCAAAAGGACAAGCAGGCTGACCTGGATGCAGCCAGCCAGCTTTTAGGCCAGCTTAACGGGCAGATCAACCAGCTGGAAGCCGTGGCGACCAGAAACTATGACTTAAGAAAAGACGCGGCTAGTGAACAAGAAGAGTTCTCAGTCAAGCTGGCCACGGTTAAAGGCCAGCTCAAGCAGCACCTGGACAGTTTAAGGGAAGACTACTCCTTGACTTATGAAGCTGCGCTTTCCCAGGCCAAGCTGGAAAATACGGAAGAAAACCAGCAGAACCTGCGCCGCAGCGTCAAGCTGCACCGGATGTCTTTGGAAGATATCGGTCCGGTCAACTTGGGGGCGATTGACGAATATAAGGAAGTCAAGGACCGCTATGACTTCTTGAATGGGCAGCAAAACGACCTGCTGGAAGCAAGAAGCAACCTGCAGCAGTCGATGGATGAACTGGACCAGGAAGTCAAGGATCGCTTCAGCCAGACCTTCCAGCAGATTTCGGCTTCCTTCAGCCATCTTTTCCCGGTGGTCTTTGGCGGGGGCAATGCCCGCTTGACCTTGACGGATCCGGACGATCTGCTGGAGAGCGGGGTAGAAATCATCGCCCAGCCGCCTGGCAAGAAACTGCAGCGCTTGAGCCTTCTGTCCGGCGGGGAGCGGTCGCTGACGGCGATCACCTTGCTTTTTGCCATGCTGGAAGTCAACCCAGTGCCATTCTGCGTGCTAGATGAAGTGGAAGCGGCCCTGGATGATGCCAACGTTGTCCGCTTTGCCCGTTTCCTGCGTCAATATGACAGCCAGACCCAGTTTATCGTGATTACGCACCGGCGGGGGACCATGGAACAAGCTGACCAGCTCTACGGGGTGGTCATGCAGGAATCCGGGGTATCCCAGATTTTGTCGGTCTCCTTGAAAGATTTAAAAGATGAGGTATAACCGTGGGATTATTTGATCGAATCAAAAAGAGCCTGTTCGGCCAAAAAAACGAAGAAAAGCCAGAAGAAGTCAAGGCTGACCAGGAAGAAGCCGCAGAAGAAAATGCTGAGACAGAAAATGAGGCAGTTGCAGAGACTACAGAAACTTCTGAAGAAGCAGTAGCAGAAAAGGCTGAAGCAGAAGAAACTGTTGAAGAAGAATCTACTGAAGCAGCTGAAGAAACTACCAAAGAAACTGAAGCTGCTAAAGAAGCAGTAGAGGAAAAGCCTGAAGCTGAAGAAGAGACAACTGAACCAGCAGAAGAAAGTACAGAAGAAAAAAATACCGAGCTCTATGAAAAGGGGCTGGAGAAGTCCAACAAAGGCTTTGGTGCCCGCCTTAACGCCTTTTTGGCCAAGTTCAGAACGGTTGACGAAGACTTTTTTGATGACTTGGAAGAACTGCTGATTGAATCTGACGTTGGCTATGAAACCAGTGAAGAACTGACCGACCAGCTCAGAGAAGAGGCCAAGCTGCAAAAGGCCAAGAGCCGGGATGACTTAAAGCGGGTCATCGTGCAAAAGCTGGTGGAAGTCTACGATGAAAATGCCAACAGCGAAAACGAAAAGCTGGCCTACGATCCAAACGCCAAGCCAAATGTCTACCTCTTTGTCGGCGTCAACGGGGCCGGCAAGACCACTACGGTCGGAAAATTGGCCAAGCGTTTCCACGACCAGGGCAAGAAGGTCCTGTTAGTCGCTGCCGATACTTTCAGAGCCGGCGCGGTTGAGCAGCTGGTTGAATGGGGCAAGCGGACCGGTGTTCCAGTTGTAACTGGCCCGGACAAGGCTGACCCGGCTGCCGTGGTCTACGACGGCTTAGAGCGGGCGATTGCGGAAGAAGCAGACTACCTCTTGGTTGACACGGCCGGCCGTTTGCAAAACAAGATCAACTTGATGAACGAATTGGAAAAAATCCAGCGGACCATCAAGAAGCGCCTGCCAGACCAGCCGGCTGAAACCCTCCTGGTTCTGGACGGGTCAACTGGCCAAAACGCCCTCCTGCAGGCCAAGGACTTTGACAAGACGACCAAGCTGTCTGGCTTAGTCTTAACCAAGCTGGACGGGTCCTCCAAGGGTGGGGTGGTTCTGTCCATCCGCCACGAAATGAAGCTACCAGTCAAATTGGTTGGCCTGGGCGAAAAGGCGGAAGACCTGGCCGACTTTGACGCGGCCAACTACGCCGTCGGCCTCTTCCACGACCTGCTGTAATTTTAAAAAAGAAACGCAAAGTTAGATTAGAAGGTTAAAAAGAAAAATGAAAGATGATGCATGTACTTCGATTTTAGTCGGCAAAAAAGCGGCCATGGACGGCAATAACCTGATTGCCCGCAATGATGACACCTTTTCTCCCTTAAACCAGCAAAAGTTTGTTGTTAACCCGGCAGTTCACGGGGAAAAGGGGCGCAAAATCAAGTCCTGGCTGAACAAGTTCGAAATGGACTTGCCGGAAGACGCCTACCGCTACCCGGCTGTGCCTAATGTCGACTACAAGAAGTACGGCTACTATGAAGAAAGCGGCATTAACGAAAAGAATGTGGCCATGTCGGCTACTGAGTCAACCTACGGCAACGAACGCACTCTGGCCTTTGACCCGCTCGTTGTTGACGGTTTAGACGAAGACTGCATGGTCAATGTCGTCTTGCCTTACATCGATTCTGCCAGAGGCGGGGTCAAGCGTCTGGGCGCCTTGATCGCCAGGTACGGGTCAGCTGCCGGCAACTCAGTCCTTTTTTCTGACAAGGATGAAATCTGGTACATGGAAATCGTGACCGGCCACCACTGGGTCGCGCAAAGAATTCCAGACGATGCTTACGCCATCGCCGCCAACCGGGTCTCCATCCAGGAAGTTGACTTTGCTAGTGATGACTTCATGTGGAGTGAAGGGATCCAGGACTTTGTTGCCAAAAACAAGCTCAACCCTGACCTAGAAGGCTGGAACTTCCGCCATATCTTCGGCACCTTCACTGAACAGGACCGCCACTACAACACTTCCCGGGTCTGGTACGGGCAAAAGATCTTGAACCCAAGCATCGACCAGGACCCGGAAGACCCTGACCTGCCATTCATCCGCCGGGCAGAAAAGAAGATCAGCAAGGAAGACATCGAATACATCCTGGGTTCTCACTATCAGGATACGGTCTATGACCCATTTGCCGTTAAAGGCAGCGATGAAGAGCACCACCGCTACCGGCCAATCGGCCTTAACCGGACGCAAAACGCCCATATTCTGGAAATCAGAAGTGACCAAGCAGCTGGCGTTGCCGGGATTATGTGGCTCTGCATCGGGGGACCGACTTTCACTCCGTTCGTGCCTTTCTTTACCAATATGAACGACACTGACCCTTCTTATAACGACACTTCCCTGGAATACCGGCAGTCAGATGCTTGGTGGTTCTACAAGTCTTTAGCCGCTCTGGTGGAAAGCCACTACTCCCACTTCGTCCAAATGGACGCGACCTACTTGACTGAGCTGAACCGCTACTTCCGCGCCCGGGTGGCTGAAGTGACCGACCAGGCCCAAAGCCTCACCGGCGAAGAACTGACCACCTTTTTGACCAAGGCCAATCAGGAAACGGTGGCTCACTGCCGCCAGGAAAGCGAAAAGCTCTGGGGCCAGCTCTTTAAAGAAGCCATCAAGCTGTCCAAGCTGACTTTCAATATGGATAAAAATCTCTAAAAAGTACTGCACTCGCAGTGCTTTTTGCTATACTGGTAACCAGGTGAAAAAGATGGATGAATTGAGCAAAAACGAAGCTCTGGGTGACCTGTACGCCATGTACGGTGCCTTGCTCACCCAGGGCCAGCAGGATTATTTTGAAGATTATTACTACAACGACCTGTCTTTAGGCGAAATTGCCGACAACCGGCATGTTTCAAGACAAGCGGTTTATGATAATTTACGGCGCAGCGCCAAGTCTTTGGAAAAATACGAAGACAAGCTGCAGCTGCTGGCCAGTTACGGGCAATTGGAAGAAGGCATCAGCCAGGCCCTAGCCAGCCTGACCGCTGGCGACCAGGAAACAGCCAAATTGCAGCTGGAAGACTTGCTGCAGATAATTAGAGGAGAATAAGATGGCATTTGAAAATTTAAGCGAACGTTTGCAGAAGGCTCTGCGCAACCTGACCGGGAAGGGGAAGATCTCTGAAGAAGACATCAACGCCGCCTCCCGAGAGATCCGCCTGGCCCTGCTTGAAGCCGACGTTAACTTCAAGGTGGTCAAGGACTTCATCAAGACCATCAAGAAGCGGGCCCTAGGCCAGGAAGTGCAGGAATCGCTGACCCCAGGCCAGCAGGTCATCAAGATCGTCAATGAAGAACTGACCAAGATGATGGGGGAAGAAGCGGTCGGCTTGACTAAGTCCCCGCACATTCCGACCGTTATCATGATGGTCGGTCTGCAAGGTACTGGTAAGACCACCACGGTCGGCAAATTGGCTTACCGCTTGATGAAGGAAGAAAAAGCCCGGCCATTTTTGATCGCTGGCGACATCTACCGGCCAGCGGCCATTGACCAGCTCAAGCAAATCGGGGCCGACTTGAATGTTCCGGTTTTCAGTGAGCCGGATGAAAAGAACGTGGCCAAGATCGTGGAAGACGGTCTGGCCGAAGCCGCCGTCCACAGAAACGACTACGTGATCATCGACACGGCCGGCCGGCTGGAAATCGATGAACCTTTGATGAAGGAACTGGAAGAAGTCAAGGCGGTCAGCCAGCCGGACAACATCCTCTTGGTAGTTGACGCCATGACTGGGCAAGCCGCGGCCGACGTGGCCAAGACCTTCAACGAGCGCCTGGACGTGACTGGAGTCATCTTGACCAAGCTGGATGGTGACACCCGGGGCGGGGCCGCCTTGTCCATCAGGGCCATTACCGGCAAGCCGATCCTCTTCACTGGGCAAGGGGAAAAGCTGACCGACCTGGAAGTCTTTCACCCGGACCGGATGGCTTCCAGAATCCTGGGCATGGGGGACATGCTGACCTTGATCGAAAAGGCCCAGCAGGACTACGATGCCAAGCAGGCGGAAAAAGTCGCCCAGAAGATGCGGGAAAACACTTTTGACTTCAACGACTTTATCGACCAGCTGGAACAGGTGCAAAAGATGGGACCGCTGGATGAAATCATGAAGATGATTCCCGGTATGGCCAATAACCCGCAATTGAAGAACTTCTCAATTGATGAGAAGCAGATAGCCCACACCAAGGCTATTGTCTACTCCATGACGCCAGCCGAAAGAGAAGACGAAAGCCTGCTTAACCCGAGCCGGCGCCGGCGGATCGCGGCCGGGTCCGGTGTGCCGATCGTGGAAGTCAACCGGATGATCAAGGAGTTCAAGACGGCCAAGGACATGATGTCCAAGGTGACCAAGGGCAACTTCAAGGACCTGGAGAAACTGCCCGGCATGAACAGCCCGATGGCCAAGATGGCCATGCGACGGATGGGGAAGAGCTTCAAGAAGAAGAAGGCCAAGAAAATGAAGAAGGTCAAGCGCTTCCACTCATAATTCTTTAAAAAAAGCAGGCTGTTAAGTAAAAATACTTTACAGGCTGCTTTTTGGGTGTTATAGTATAACTATTGAAATTTAGGAGGACTAATTAATGTCAGTTAAGATTCGTATGCGCCGTATGGGTGCCAAGAGAAAGCCATTTTACCGGATTGTTGTAGCAGATTCACGTGCACCTCGTGACGGCCGCTTCATCGAAGAAGTTGGTTACTACAACCCGGTTGCACAACCAAAGGAATTGAAGCTTGATGAAGACAAGATCTTTGAATGGCTGAAGAAGGGTGCACAACCTTCAGACACTGTTCGTTCACTTCTTTCAGGCGCTGGCTTGATGGCTAAGTTGCACGACGAAAAGTACAACAAATAATTGGAAAAGGTTTGGGGCACAAGCTTCAAACTTTTTTTGTTTGAAAAGGAAAAATATATACCATGAATTACTACAATGTTGGCAAAATCATCGCGACCCATGGCTTAAAGGGTGAAGTCAAGGTTGCTTTGACCACCGACTTTCCGGAAGACCGCTTCAGAACCGGTTCCCGCCTTTACCTGGGCGACGATCGCCGGGAAGTGACGGTAGCTGCTGGCCGGCCCTTTAAGCAGTTCTGGCTGGTAACTTTTGCGGAAATCACTGATATTGACCAGGCTGAAAAGCTGAAGGGAACGGAAATCTTGATCAGCGAAGAAGACCAAGGGGAACTGCCTGACGGGGTCTACTACTACAGAGACCTCTTGGGCTGCAAGGTCCTGGACGATAAAAGCGGGGAAGAAATCGGCGAATTGACTGATATTGAAGCGCCAGGCGCCAATGACATCTGGGAAGTAACTGACGAAAACGGCAAGAGCTTCTGGCTCCCATACATCCCGCAGGTCGTTAAGAGCGTGGATATTGCTAAAAAAGAAGTCTGGGTTGAATTAATGGAGGGCTTGAGATAGTGAACATCAACGTATTGACCCTGTTTCCTGAAATGTTTACCCCCTTGCAGGTTTCCCTGCTGGGCCGGGGCCAGGAAGATGGCAAGTGGAAGTTGAACCTGGTCAACTTCCGCGATTTTTCTGACCGGCCGCACAAGTCAGTCGATGACACTCCTTATGGGGGCGGGGCCGGGATGGTTCTGCAGGTGATGCCGATCAAGAAGGCCCTTGATTCCCTGGAAAACAAGGGCAAGGTCATCATTACGGCGCCCCAAGGGAAAACTTTCAATGAACAGATGGCCCAGGAATGGTCCAAGGAAGAGAACCTGACCTTCATCTGCGGGCACTTTGAAGGTTTTGACCAGCGGGTTTACGACCTGGCTGACGAAACCGTGTCAATTGGCGACTACGTTTTGACTGGCGGGGAGCTGCCAACCATGAGCATGATCGATGCTACTGTCCGCCTTTTGCCAGGGATTCTGGGCAATGCCCTGTCACCAGTTGAAGAATCCTTCTCAGACGGCCTTTTGGAATATCCGCAATACACCCGGCCAGCTGATTTTGAAGGGCAAAAGGTGCCAGATGTCCTCCTTTCAGGCAACCATGGCAAGATTGATGAATGGCGGCACTACCAGGCTTTGAAGGCTACCAAGGAGCACCGGCCGGACCTGCTGGAAAAGCGGGACTTGACCCCCGAAGAGGTCAGAATGCTGCGGCGGATCAGAGAAGACGAGCAGGCAGAAAAAGATTAGTTAAAGAATAGGTGATTTGATGACGCTGCAATGGAGGAAGCTTTTTTCCAACCAGATCCTGGACCGGGGAAGGGACTATTGGAAAAGGGACTGGGTCTATGCGCCCAGCTACAGCGAATTGCCGGCTGGCATCCACTGCCGGGTCGGCAAGCCAGGGCAGAGCTATGACGTAGAAATAGACTTCTCTGATGACTGGAGCGAGATCAAGTGGATGGACTGTGACTGCCCATATGCTTCTGAAGGCTACAACTGCAAGCACGAGGCAGCCTGCTTATACGCCACGGAGCTTTTTATCGAAGGGATGCAGGCCATCCAGGAACCCTTGACCAGTGAATTGCCGGCAAGCGACCGTAAAAAGCGGCAGGAAGAGATCATTGAAAAGGTCTATGGAATGGGCCAGAAATACGTCAATTATATTTTCGACGCTGGCAAGATCCTTAAATCCGTCGACTTTGACCCGGTCCTTTGGGAGCGGATCTGGGATAATCCAGCCCTGGCCCATTTGGTCGCCGTTAACCTGGATGACAGCCAGGCTCATGCTGACCAGCCCCTGTTAACGGCTACCGGCTTCAGCCATTTCGCCAACCGCGGTAACGGGGACAGGGTCAGCGTTAAAGTTGGCCTTAATAAGGTGATTGATCTGAAATGCAATATTGCTGAATGCAAGCAGGACGAAATTACCGGTCCCTGCCGGCATGAAATTGCCCTCCTGCAGAAGCTGGTCTTGATGATCATGCGTGAAAACCCGGGTGAAGTAACTGACTACCAGGCAAGCCGCGCCCTGTCCCGGGCAGAGATGCTGGAAGAATTTGACCGGGATGCTTTAGAGGACGTGAAGCTTTTGGCCCAGCTTGAAAAAGAGCCGGGCGGGTCCTTTTCAGTCAAGTTTAAAGTTGGCCAAAAGCGCCTTTACGTGGTCAAAAACATCCAGAATTTTGTCGACGATGTTTTAAGCTGGCGGCCAATGTCCCTAGGCAAGGAAGAAGTCTTGCTGTCACCGGATTCTTTTGACCCGGCCAGCCAGCGCCTGTTCAGCTTTTTGGCCACTATCGCGGCCGATGGGGCGGAAATTTACGGGGAGTCAAAAAGGAGCATTGAGATTGCTTCCGGCCGGATTGACGGCTTTTTCGCGGCGGTTGAAGGCAGCGAAGTCGAAAATTTGGATAATAAGCAGGTCGTTCCTGCCAAGCGGGGTGAGCTGGAAAAAGCTGACCTTGAGATCGACGTATATGGGGGCCGGGGGATCAGCATTACCGGGATTTGCCCGCCGGTACTCCGGGGGATCCGGGCCAGCTACCAGCTGACAGATGAGGCTTTTATTGCCGGCAAGCTCGGCAACATGTTGTACGCCCTTTTTGGCAATAAAGAGAATATTGACGTGTCCTTTGACATAAACCAGCTGAGCCAATTCAAGGCCACTGTCCTGCCCCTTTTGCAAAAATACAGCAACTTGACCATTAGCCCGGCTGCCCAGCAGCTTTTAGAAGAAGCGGGAGGCCTGGAAAAGAGCCAGCTGCGCCTGGATGTAGAGGGCGATGAAGTAGTTGGCCAGGCCCGGGTCTTTTACCAGGGCAAATCGCTTCGCTTGGGCGAAAGCGGGGAGCGGGTAGTTAAGCGGGACTGGTACAAGGAAAAGAAGCTGGCTGAGCTTTTGGAGAAATATTTTGACCTGGAAGACGGCGACTGCCGCTTGGATAAAGGGGAAGACGACGCGGTATACCAGCTTTTGGGAGGGATGCCGAAATTGCTTGCCGCCTTTGATGAAGTTGAAGTTACTCCAGCCTTTAAAAAGCTCAAGCTTAAAGACAGGCTGAATCTGGTTTTTGGCCTTTCCTTAAGTGACGGGCTGCTGCGTTTGGACCTGCAAAGCGACCTTCCGCCGGAAGAATTGGCGGAGGTACTCAGCCAGTACAAGGACCGGAAGAAGTATATCCGCTTGAAGAACGGCAGCTTCCTTAATCCAGACAGCCAGGACTTGGAAAAGCTGGACCTTTTAGCTAAAAACTTAGATTTAACCGCTAAGGATTTTGGCAAAGAACAGCTGGAGATGCCGGCCTACCGAGCCCTTTACGTCGACCAGCTCTTAAAAGAGCAGGAGATGGGCGAAATTGAAAGAGACGACCACTTCCAGCAATTGCTTGCTGACTTTGACCAAAAAGAAGCGACGCTAAAACTGCCATCCGGCCTGGAGAAGATCCTCCGGCCTTATCAAAAGACCGGGACTGCCTGGATGAACCGGCTGGCCCGACATGGCTTTGGCGGGATTCTGGCGGATGAAATGGGGCTGGGCAAGACCTTGCAGGTGATCAGCCTCCTGGCCAGTCAAAAGGATCAGCCGAGCCTGATCGTGGCTCCGGCCTCTCTCGTTCTTAACTGGGAAGCTGAGTTTAAAAAGTTTGCCCCGGAAATGAAGACGCTGGTTTTGTCCGGCTCTAAGAAAGAACGAAGCGGGCAATTGGCAGATTTGACGGATATCGACATTGTGATCACTTCTTATGACCTGCTTAAGCGCGATATTGCCAACTACGCCTCGCATACTTTTGCCTATGAAGTAATCGATGAGGCGCAGATGATTAAAAATCCGCGGACAGCCACGGCTAAGGCGGTTTCCGTCGTCAAGGCCAAACACCGCTTTGCCTTGACCGGGACGCCGATTGAAAACCGCTTAAGTGAGCTCTGGAGTATTTTTAACTTCGTCATGCCGGGCTTTTTAAAGAGTTACCGGGAATTCAAGAAGGATTTTGAAAGCCCGATCGTTAAGGAAGACGACCAGGACTGCCTGGCCCGGCTCAGCCAGATTGTTGGTCCCTTCATTCTCCGCCGCTTGAAAAAAGACGTCCTCAAGGACCTGCCAGACAAGCTGGAGGAAGTCCGCTATGTCGGCATGGGCAAGGAGCAGAGAAAGCTCTATGACGCTGAAATTGCCCGCTTGAAAAAGAAAGTCATGGCTGAGGACGATGAAGGCATCAAGCGCGAGCAGATTCAAATTCTGGCGGCATTGACCAGGATCAGGGAAATCTGCTGCGACCCGGGCCTGCTTTATGAAGACTACAAGGGCGAATCTGAAAAGCGCCTGGCCTGTGTGGACTTGATCAAGAGCGCGATTGACGGTGGCCACAAGGTCTTGCTTTTCTCCCAGTTCACCAGCATGCTGGACCTGCTGGAAGAAAGCCTGAAGGCCGAGGGGATCAACTATTTACGGATCGATGGCCAGACACCTAAAGCCAGACGGCTGACTTTAGTCAACGTCTTCAACCACAAAGACAACCCGGCTAAGGTCTTCTTGATTTCCCTTAAGGCCGGGGGAACGGGGCTCAACTTGACTGGGGCGGATACCGTCATTCACTATGACCCATGGTGGAACGTGGCGGCCCAGAACCAGGCAACTGACCGGGCCCACCGGATCGGCCAGGAAAAGAAGGTGACGGTCTACAAGCTGATTGCCAAGGATACGGTTGAGGAAGCTATTTTGGACTTGCAGGAAGCCAAGAGCCAGCTGGCCCAAGGCATCTTGACGGCGGAGTCGGTTTCCAGCGCCAGCCTGCAAAAGGAAGACTTGCTCAAGATTTTGGACTAAAGAAGCTTGCTTTGCTTGGCCAAAGATGGTATTCTATTAGACGTGGTATTTTGCCAATAAAGATTAGGGGTGTTCCGCTGGCCCAGAGAGGTTGATGAATGCCGTAGAAGGAGAAACAATAATGGATCCATTAATTCAAGAATTGACTAAAGAACAACTTCGTGACGACATGCCTGAATTCCGTGCCGGGGACACTGTTCGTGTTCACGTACGTGTTGTTGAAGGTACTCACGAACGTATCCAGATCTTCGAAGGTGTCGTAATCAAGAAGAAGGGTACTGGCATCGGTGCTACTTACACTGTTCGTAAGATCGCTTCCGGCGTTGGCGTTGAACGGACTTTCCCAGTTAACACTCCACGTGTTGCCAAGGTTGAAGTTACCCGTCACGGCCGCGTACGTCGTGCTAAGCTTTACTACCTGCGGACTCGTAGCGGTAAGGCTGCTCGTATCGCAGAACGTCGTCGTTAATTCTGACAACGAATCTGAAACTGCTTTGCATTTTGCAAGGCAGTTTTATTTTACGCGTTTTGGAACTAACGTTCGAAAAATCGTGCTATAATTATGATAAAAACAGCAAGGAGGGGCAGGCATGCGCTTGGCGGAAGTAGCCGACTACATTCAAAGCAAATATGATATTGAGGCCAGCTATGTCGACCTGGCCGGGCAGACCCTGGCCGCCGTTACTGTCCCGGGAGCAAATGAAAGCTTCGCCCTGCTCCTTAAGAAAGACGGCCGCGAAACGGTTGAACTGAAATGCGGGTCACTGGCCAAGTTTTTGGCTACCCAACCCGCTTTTGGACCAGCGGTTTTTATGCAGGACCCGGCCTGGATTAGAGTTGATTTAGCAAATCCTGCTTTAAACGACCGCTTCTTTTACAAGACCCTGGATTCTGCCTACCAGAGCTCCCGGCCGCTGGAAGTTGTAAAAAATGAGGATATAAATAGGCGGGAAAGCAGCGAAGAAATAGAGAATAGCCAGGAGCATGAAATCTACCTGCTAGACGATGAGGGAGATGACTTTCAAGAAGAAGTGATCCCTAAGCGGCCAGCCTTTTTCAAAGACAGCGACTTTGACCGCCTGCTGGCTGAAAAGGGCAAGCCCGTGATCCCGAAAGGGATCAAGCAGATGCAGGAGGCTTACGACTATCTAGCAATACCCCGGCGGGAGAGCAATTTTTACCGGCAGGGGATGCTGATGGCCAATTATGAAGATGACTTTGCCCAAATGGTCCCGATTAACAAGCAGCGGCCAGTCTACCATGATCTGACCGTCGACCAGTTGCGGTCCTATTTTTCCTGGCGGACCAAATTCCGGCAGGGCAAGTATAAGCCCGCGTCTGCCGCCTATGTCTACCTGCTGGCCAGTGAATTAGTCTGCCAGATTGGAGTCAAGGACAAGGCTGATGGCCTCCGTCAGCTCCGCCTTCTTTTTGCTAAGTGCGCGGAGCAAAAAGATATTTCCATTGGCTGGCAGCAAAAGCACATCCTGCAGAACTACCTGGTCTATTACGGTTTTCCGCTTGAGGAAATCCGGCCGGATTTTGATGATGAGCTGATGCGGGGGGAAGTTTATCATAATCTCCTGTCCGGTGAAGCAAGCGGGCAGGAACTTTACCAAGCCATTTGCTGCTTGTCTGCTTATTTGCCCAAGAACAATCCCTTGCTGAAAAAGGAGCCGGAGAAGTTTTATGAACTTTTAGCCCAGGTCTGGCAGAAAGTCCGCCTTAACCCTTATCAATTGCTTAAGCTTTTGATCGGGGAAAAAACGACCTTGCCGGTAGAAATGTTTGCTGACACGGTATTCTTCAGCCTTGATCCGGTCAAAGACGCTGAGATCATTTTAGCTCCTGGCTTTGTCTACCGCTGCCAGGGCGGGCAGTGGAGTAATGAAGTCTACTGGCCATCCAGCCGGCAGAGACAGCTTTTGGCCAATTTCATGCATGAATTTGACCGCTTGAGCCGGCAGGCTTTTAAACAAGGGCGGGCTTTGAAAGAAAAAGAGCTGCCGCCGGCATTTAAGCAGGCAATCATGCAAGGGATTGCCGACTACCAGGAAATTCTGGCTGAAAGAGCCCGGCCGAAAGTTAAAATTAACATGGCCAGTCTGGACCAAATCCGGGCTGACGCGGCTGAAACCAAGGAAAGCCTGCTGACTGAAGAAGAACGGCAGCTGGAGGCCGAAGAAGCTGAGAAAAATACTAGCGAGAGTAATAAGCAAGCATCTGAGTCTTCTGCTGCTGAAGAAAAGATGGCAAAGGACATCGATGAATCAGCTGCTAGTGACCTGGGCTTAGACGAGAATGAAGAGCAGCTGCTTTTGGCTCTTTTTTCCGGCCAGCCCTACCAGGACTTTTTACGTCAACGGCACCTGCTCTTAAGCGTGGTCGTGGACCAGATCAATGAGAAAATTTTTGACGAAATCGGCGATGCCGTAATCGACTGCGACGGCCAAAAGGCGAAAATCGTGGAAGATTACCGGAGCGACCTTGCCGACTTATTAGGAATTGAGGAGAAATAGTGGAGCAAAAGAAACGGATTCCCAAGCGGATTGCCCAAACGGTTATCAGTTCACTTAAAGGCGGGGTAGTGCCACGGATCGGCCTGCCATATATCACGGTGGGCCGGAAGGCGGAAATCGCGGCCCTTTTACACGACGTTGACTTAGTCAAAGAAGGTGGGGCCTCTTTTCGCTTTGTCGTGGGCCGGTACGGGTCAGGCAAGAGTTTTTTGCTGCAGACCATCCGCAACTACGTGATGGACAGAAACTTTATCGTCTTAGACGCTGACCTGTCCCCGGAACGCCGCCTGCAAGGCAGCAAGGGCCAAGGCCTGGCCACCTACCGGGAACTGATCCAGAACCTGGCCACCAAGACCCGGCCGGAAGGCGGAGCCTTAACTTTGGTCCTGGACCGCTGGATCAACAATGTCCAGACGGCAGTAGCCAGTGAAATTCCTTTTGATGATCCTAGCTTTCAAACAGTCGTTGACCAAAAGATCGTCAGCCAGATTTCCTCTTTGAGCGAAATGGTGCATGGCTATGACTTTGCCCAGCTGTTAGAGCGCTATTACCATGCCTACCTGGTCGGCGACGAAGATACCAAGGGCAAGGTGGTTAAGTGGTTCAGAGGGGAATACCGGCTGAAAACAGAAGCCAAGCAGGACCTGGGCGTCAATATCATTATTTCTGATGAAGACTGGTATGAATACTTGAAGCTTTTTGCCGTCTTCTTCCGCCAGGCTGGCTACAGCGGCATGTTTATCATGGTCGATGAATTAGTCAACCTCTACAAGATTCCTAACGCCATTTCCCGCCAGTACAACTATGAAAAGCTGCTCAGCATGTACAATGACGCCATGCAGGGCAAAGCCAAGTACCTGGGCATTATTATGGGGGCAACGCCGCAAGCGATCGAAGACCGGCGGCGGGGTGTTTACTCTTACGAAGCCCTCAGGTCCCGCCTGGCTGAAGGCAAGTTCGCCAAAGAAGGGCAACGGGACCTGTATGCTCCCGTGATCCGCCTGGAACCCTTGACGGCAGAAGAAATGCTGGTTTTAACTGAGAAACTGGCCGACATGCATGCCAGCCTTTATGGCTATGAGCGGACGATCAGCGAAAAGGACCTGGCTGACTTTATCAAGATTGAATACGCCAGAGTCGGCACGAGCAGCATGATCACCCCAAGGGAAATTATCCGGGACTTTATCGAGCTGCTGGACATTGTCTTGCAAAATCCTGACCAGACCGTGCAGAGTCTTTTAACAGACGGAGACTTTGCCTATACTGAGCCAGACGCCGTGTCAGATGAAAAGACCAGCGATTTTGCTGAATTTACTATTTAGATTTGCTTAGGGATGTTTTTTATGGATACTTTTTCCCGCTATGCCCCCTTCATCCAGGACTATATCTATTCCCGGGGCTGGGAAACCCTGCGGCCCCTGCAGATAGCTGCGGCCCAGGTGATTTTTGCTACTGACGACAATTTGCTTTTGTCGGCTTCGACTGCTTCCGGAAAAACCGAAGCAGCCTTTTTTCCCATCTTGACAGATTTGGCGGAAAATCCGGCTGATTCCATTGCCTGCCTCTATATTGCCCCTTTAAAGGCCCTGATCAATGACCAGTATGACCGGATTAAAGACATCTGTGAAGGTAGTGATGTCCCGGTTTGGCGCTATCATGGGGATGTTTCGGCTGCTCAAAAGCGGAAAATGTTTAAAAGGCCCCAGGGGGTCTTGCAGATAACGCCGGAATCCTTAGAGAGCCTAATGATCAACAAGCACGCTGATATTCCCCGTTTATTTGGCGATCTGCGCTATGTTGTCATCGACGAGCTGCACTCCTTTTTAAGAAGCGACCGGGGCGGGCAGACCTTTTGCCTCTTAGAGCGCTTAAACCGGCTGGCTGGCGTTAAGCCCCGCCGGATTGGCCTGTCAGCTACGATCGGGGACCCGAAAGCGGCTGGGCAGTTTTTAGGGGCCGGATCGGGTCACAAGACCAGGATTCCTAAGGTGAAAAGCCAGTCCCAGCGCTGGCGCTTGTCAATGGAGCATTTCTATAAAAGCGGTAGCCAGGCTGGCGACCATTCCGCCTTGCCGGCCCAGGCCGTTTTGGATCAGGCCAGCGACCAGGCACCAGAACTTGCTGACCCGGGCCTAGCCTACATTTTTGACCATAGCCGGGGGAAAAAGTGCCTGGTCTTTACCAACAGCCGGGAAGAATGTGAAGCTGTTTGCCAGGTTCTTAGGCAATATTGCGAATATAAGCACGAACCAGACCGCTTCATGATTCACCATGGCAACCTGTCTGCAGCTCTCAGGCAAGGGGCAGAGGCCATTATGAAGGACGAAGAGGCCAACGTTACGACCTGCGCGACGGCTACCTTGGAACTGGGTATTGACGTCGGTCAGCTGGAGCGGGCCTTTCAAATTGAAGCCCCCTTTACCGTTTCCGGCTTTTTGCAGCGGATGGGGCGGACTGGCCGGCGGGGCAATCCGGCGGAAATGTGGTTTGTCATGCGCGAAGAGCAGGCTGAAAGCCGGGCCATGCTGCCAGTTTTGCTTCCTTGGTCACTTCTGCAGGGGATTGCGCTGGTTGAGCTGTATTTACAAGAGCGCTGGGTTGAACCGCCAAGAGACCACCAATTGCCTTACAGCCTGCTTTACCACCAGACCATGAGCACTTTGATGGCCGGCGGGGAGATGAGTCCGGCAGAACTGGCTTCCCGGGTCTTGACCCTGTCCTACTTCCGCTGGGTCAGCCAGGATGACTATAAAGTTTTGCTCCGCCACTTGATCAAGACCGACCAGATCCAGCCAACGGAAAATGGCGGTTTGATCGTCGGCTTAGCTGGTGAACGGGTCACTAACAATTTTAAGTTTTACGCCGTTTTCCAGGAAAACGAGGAATACAGCGTCCACGCTGAGTCTGAAGAACTGGGGACGATCGTTAAGCCCCCGCCCTTGGGTGAAAAAATCGCCATCGCCGGCCATGTTTGGGTGGTTGAAGAAATCGACCGCCGCCGCCGGCAGGTCTACGTCCACCAGGTTAAAGGCCGAATCCCGGCTTATTTTGGGGATGTAGCCGGCGACATCCATCCCAAAGTTCTCCAGCAGATGAGGAAGATTCTGGCAGAAGAGAGGCAGTATCCTTACTTGATGAAAAACGCGGCTGCCCGCTTGAGCGAAACGAGAGCAATGGCGGAAGCCGCTGGCCTGCCAGATAAGCAGCTGATTAACCTGGGGGCTAAGACCTACTGCCTTTTCCCTTGGACGGGTTCTTACGCTTTTCTGGCCCTAGAGCGCTTCTTGCGCCATAAATGCGCAAGCCGCTTAGGGCTCAAGAATTTTGACTCAGTCCGGCCATACTACATCCAGTTCAGCATGGATGTCAGTGAAGGAGACTTCTACCAGATTTTGGCTGAAGAAGCCGCTAAAGACTTTGACCCTTTAGATTTGCTCTACCCAAAGGAAGTTCCGGTTTTTGACAAGTATGATGAATACCTGCCAGACGACCTGGTCAGAAAAGAATTTGCCTATAGTGTCCTGGATTTGACTGAAATGCGGCGGGCAATCGGAGAGATTACGAGGCAAAAGGACTGAAAAAGATGTACAATAATGTCTAATAATCAAATCTCGTTTTTTTAGAAAGGGCATTTATGTCAGTAAGCAAGCGTCCGATTTCCAGTTTTCAAGAATTAGAAACAGCCGCTGATGACAGCGATGAGATACATTTTAAGTTAAACGGCCAGCAGTGGCTGTTAGTTGATGATGGCAATCCATTGACTCCAGAAAGCAAGACCTTGATCAACTGTGATTTGCCTGAAGAGCAGCAGTTTTTTGCCAATACGGAGGAATTTCTGACCTGCCAGATTGCGGGGCAGTCCCTGGCTGACTGCTGGTCCCAGATGAGCGAGGTAGCTGTCTGGAGCGTCCAGTTTGACAGCCTGGAGGAATTTGTCCAGGCGATTAAAGACGGCTGCGACATTCAGTTTTCTTTAGCCGGCCGCCAGTACAGCCTGGGCCAGTCCAGTGAACGAAAGGTCTACCGGCAGCTCACCTGGCGCTTGGAGAAGGGCGGGCAGATGAAGGTGGAAAAATTTGCTGACTTGAAGCAGCTTTTGGCTTTTGAAATTGCCGGGCAAAGCCTGGGCAAGCAGTGGTCAGCCATGAAAAATGTCGACTACGGCTGATTTTAATCTGAATTTTTTTATGGAGAAAAGTTTTGGGAAAAGGCTTTATTTTTGGAAAAAACTAATTTTGCAAAGAATAAACCTATTTTTGCTTAATAAAATAAGAAAAAGAGACTTTCATTATAAACAAAAGAAACTTTCTAAAATATCGGGTATAATATTTTATAGATTCGATATGATAGAAAGATGAAAAACATGAAAAGACAGCCGCAAACAATCAAGAGAATCATCCAGGTCTTGGCCTGCGGTCTGCTGCTTTTGCTAGCGACCAGCTTGACTGCCTGTTCCAGCAAGCAGGAGAGCAGCTATGCCCGGGCCAAGCAGTCTAAGCAGATAACCTGGGGGGTCCGGCCGGACACCAAGCTGTTCGGCTTGACCAACATCAAGACCGGCAAGATCGAAGGCTTTGAAATCGATCTGGCTACGGCCATCACCAAGCAGATCCTTGGCCCTAAAGGCAAGGCTGTCTTCCGGCCGATCACGGAAAAGACCCGGATCACTCTTTTGCACAACGGCTCCCTCGATGCCGTCATTTCAACCATGACCATCACCAAGGAGCGGATGAAGGTGATCGACTTCTCTGACGTTTACTTTAACGCCAACGAATCCATGATCGTTAAGAAGTCCAGCAAGATCAGAAGCATTGCTGATTTGAATAAAAAGGGAGTCGTGGTTATTGCCATCAAGGGGACCGACGTGGCCAACCAGGTGGCTAAGCTGGCTCCAAAGGCCAGCGTCAAGCAGTTTGACGACTACGGGTCAGCCTTCAACGCCTTAAAGGCCGGGCAAGGGGATGTCATGATCGATGACAACGGGATTTTGGCTGGTTTGATCGCTGATACCCCGGAATTCACCTTGACCAAGGCCTCTTTAGCTGAGGAGCCATACGGCATCGGGGTTGAAAAGGGGCAGACTGAAATGCGCCAGGCCATTAATAAGGCCTTGAAGAAGCTGCGGGCCAGCGGAAAATATGACGAGCTGGTCAAGAAATGGTTCGGCAAGGTCTCCGGCTTTGACGTCAAACAGGCAGAAAGCCAGAAGGTTAAGATTCAATAAGACAGAAAAACTAATCCAAAAAGCAAAAAGCTAGGAGCGTCTGCTCCTAGCTTTTTGGCTAGCACGTAAATTTTGGGTATTTTAGTATTTTGATTTAAAGGATGGCGCCGACAACGATCAAGCAGAGGCCGGCAAGCGTTGCGACCAGTTCCTTGCCTTGCTTGCGTTCGCCCAGCAGAGTCATCCCGCCGATAGTGGAGATGATCACGCTCAGCTGGCCGTAGATGAAGGCGTTGGTCACCCCGTTGACTTGGGCGGAGATGATGTAGGCGTAAGCTGCAATCCCGAAGCTGATGCCGGCAAAGAGGTCAAGGTAGCTGGCCTTTTCCTTGAAGGCAGCCTTGTTGCCGCTGAAGGCCAGGTAGATCACAGACCCCAGCAGGATCCCCAGGGTTTGCGGCAGGAACATGGATTCAGCGTCTGCCGTAATCGTCTTCGGGAAGGCGGAGTAGGCCAGGTAGCCGACCGTGGTCAAGACCAGGAAGAGGATGTCCTTGTTGGTGGTCTTTTGAGTGAAGCCGTCGCCCTTTTCAGTGTAGGCGGTCAAGATGACGCCGACCATGATGATGACCAGGGCAATGATCCCGAAGATAAAGTCGTCGCTGGTCTTCCATTCACCGAAGATCAAAGCCCCGATGATAGTATTGCCGACCAGCTGCAGGCCAGTTGAGATCGGCATGGTCTTGCTGACCCCGATCCGGGTGAAGGAGATGAACTGGCCGATTTGACCGATCGTCCATAAAGCACCGGACAGAAGAGACAGGAAGAAGACTGGCATGGACATGGCCGGATGCTGGATTAAAGTCACGATGATGCCGACAATAGTCGCCCCCATGCCAACGCCGAAGATCTGGTTGGCCGGCTTGCTGCTTGGCACCTTGTTGACAATCCAAGGCATAACCCCCCAGCCGATGGCTGGCAGTAATGCAATGATGATATTCATTAATTGAAACTCCTTTAACTAATAATTTGTCGAATAGTTACTAGATTAACGGAGTTTTAGGAAAATAGCAATAGAAAACACTATGAAAATGTCAACCGTTTTCAGAAAACGGTTAAAAGAAAAAGATGATTTGCATAAAACAAAGTATCTTTTTCAAAAAATATTAGTCAATATCAGTCAATATTGGTTAACAGCCGGCAATACTGTATTATTGAATCTCCTACGACTAAAGTCGCAGGAATCTGGGGGCCACCCAGCACATTACACGTAAGATCGACAACTCTTAGAAGTACTCAGAGTGTTTAGGTTAGTTTCACAACTGCCCAATGTCATCTCGTCTTCGTTTTGACTCGCTCAGAAGATTACGCAGATAACACCGTCTAGTGCTAAGGACGATTGTTCCGTTTCGCCCGGGCTGTTTTTAGTGCTTTAATCTTAGACTTCCGTCACCAGTGACGAAGGACTAAGATTTTTTCCTTCTTCGGCCGCTTTCTTCAGCTTTGCGTGATGCTCTGGATGAATCCCCCAATCTAATATGTTTCGTGCTGCGTTTAAATCCCTGTCTACCGTCTTCTTGCAACTTGGACACTGCCATTCTTTCTGACCAACTTTGAGATCTTTGTTGATGTATCCGCAGTCGTGGCATGCCTTGCTTGTCCAAAATGAATCCACTTTGACAAACCTTTTGTTCTGCTTCTTTACAAGCGACTCTAAAATAGTCATCAGCTCATATGGCTTGAGGACCGCCAGTCTGCGATTGATGCCTTTGCTTTGAGCAGAGCCTTTTCCACGCTTGCGCATCTCATAGGCATCCAATTTCTCAACGACGATCGTGTCGCAGTCATCGACTACTTCGTGTACCAGATGGCGGTATTCGTTGGTAAGCATGTTCGAGCGCTTTGCATTCAGCTTCTGCTGTCTGCGGTCAAGCTTGCGATACAGCTTGCTTTGCCCGTGGGCACTTCCTTCCAGATCACGCGCTGACTTAATTGCATTGATCTTCTGCTCATATTCGTCAGCCCGCTTGATTGCGGCGTCTGATACCTTGATCCGCTTGCCGTCAGATGAGCAAAAAGCCTCATTGCCAGCCATGTTCCAGTCAAAGCCTTGAATAGTTTTTGACTTCTGCTTCTTGCGGGGCAGAGAAAAGGTCAGCTGCAGTCTGTAAGAACCATCTGGGAGCTTCTTTATCTTTGTCAAAGCAATGTCCTTCAAGTTTAATTCGGACAAGTCTTCAATGACTTCGACAGTACCAAAGTCGGCTATTGTTAAGAATGTGTGGTTGTCTGTATGCTTGTCCTCAATTCTGATGCCGCCTTTAGAATCTTCTGGAAGCTTTTGTGAGGTGATGGTTCTAAAGCTTGCGCCGTTTCTCAAAAAGTTGATCGATCCCTTGCGGTACCAAGATTTGTGGAGCTGGTTCTTGTGCTTGCCGTACTTATCTTTAGTTACGTTCATCTTGAAGTTATAGCGAGCCTTCTCGTCCATGCTCTTGTCTGCTTTCACTAAGCGCTTGCGATACTGTGAGAAGTTGGTGTAGACGGTCTTGAGAAACTCATCGGCTGAATGAGACGACAAAAACAGCACTGACTTCTTCCAACGTGCCAAGCCGTACTTGTCCTTGATGAAGCCAGTTTTAATTTTGTTAAGTACGTACTGAATGGGCTTTTGGCTAAATGGCATAGGGCGTCCGATATGCTTAACGCCATAAGTCTTAAAGAGATACTTTAAAGCGTACTGAAATAAAGCATTCTGCGTTTTTAATGCTTTTTCATGCTGGATTTTTTGCTTGTCAGTCAGCAACACATGGTATTGTCTGGTAAATCCATACTTTTCTTCATTAGACACTGATGCACACCTTCTTTCGTCCTACTTTATGCTATAATTATACCACAAAGAAAGGTGGCATACACTATGATCGTTCATGAAAGAGGCTGCGTTTATAACTTTAATTTCCATCTGGTTTTCGTGACCAAGTACCGGAAAGAAGTCTTTGACAGGCCAGAAAAGGTTGAAGAAATGAAAGGGCTGCTCCAAAAAAGAGCGGATATGTCGGACATCCAGATCCAGGAAATGGAAGTAATGCCCGATCACGTTCACATACTTATTTCATTTTCGCCAAAACAGAGGCCCGTAGACGTAGTTAAAGGGCTGAAAGGCTGGACAGCCCGAAAATGGTTCGAGCTGCACCCGGAAACTAAGCAGATGCTGTGGGGCGGCCACCTCTGGTCACCAAGCTATTTTATGAGCACCTTAGGTGACATGAACAAAGAAGTCGTTAAAAATTACATTGCATCTCAGTACACGGCAGCCATGAAAAAACAGCAGAATGGCAAGTATGGCGAGTTGGAAAGAAAGAGAAGAAAGAGAAACTAAAAAACGCCCCAATGGGGCGTTTTTGCGTGCTTGACTCATGTCTAAAGACACGAGTCAAACACACTTTTTAATCAATATTTGTTCTGTAAAGACCGACAACCTTGCCCAAAATTTGCACATGGTCTAAGATAATTGGATCCATGGCATCATTTTCCGGCTGCAGACGGTAGTGGAGGTCTTCTTTGAAGAAGCGCTTGACAGTGGCTTCCCCGTCATCAGTCATGGCGACCACGATTTCTCCGTTCTGGGCCGTGGTTTGCTTACGGACGATGACATAGTCCCCGTTCAAGATACCGGCATTGATCATTGAGGTGCCGTGTACCCGGAGCATGAAGAGATCACCGGCATCACTGGCCAGGTTCGGCGGAAGCGGGAAGTAGTCTTCCACGTCTTGGACAGCCAGGATCGGCTGGCCGGCGGTAACAACACCGATCATAGGAATGTCTTTAGGCTTAATGCCCAAGGCGTCAAGGCCGGCGTGGGTGATTTCCAAAGCCCGGGGCTTGGTGGCGTCCTTGATGAGATAGCCCTTGCGCTCCAGTCTGGTCAAGTGGCCATGGACGGTGGAGGTTGAAGACAGGCCAACTGCCGCGCAGATTTCCCGGACCGTCGGCGGGAAGCCCCGGTTTTCAACAGTGTCGTAGATGTATTGTAGAATTTCTAATTGTTTTGAGTCGTGAGTTGCCATAGTTACTTTTCCTTCGTCAAAAATCTTATAGTCGGTTATTATTTATTTTAGCAAATATTCGGGGAGTTTGCAAACAGGCGTTCTAGGCTTAAAACTTTTTTTATTTTTACAAAGCGAGTACACTATTCTTATCATGAGAAAGGTGGCTATATTTTATGGCAGAATCAGATCAAGTAAGACAAAGAATCAATGAATTGTACAAGAAGAAGCAGGAAAGTGGCTTGACGGAAGCTGAAGAAGCTGAACGCAAGGAACTGCACAAGAAGTTTATCGCCAATTTCCGGGCGGGCTTCAAGCAGCAGCTGGACAGCCTCGTGATCGTTGACAAGAAAGGCAAGGACGTTACGCCGGAGAAAGCCAAGCAAATTCAGAAGGAAAAGGGTCTCAGATAAGATTTATCCTTTAAAAAAGGTCTGAAGTTTTGTAAGATAGTATTTGTGTGACTAACGAATGCATCTCCGCTGAAGCGGATAACAAATAAAGACCAATGGAGGTTTAGAGATAATGAATTTAGGTTTGGCGATTTTCTTGATTATTTTGGCAGCTCTTCTGGGTGCTGTTGCCGGTTTTTACGGTGCCCGGACTTACATGAAGAACTACTTTAAGAAGAATCCCCCAATTACCCGGGAAATGGTTGAAACCATGATGTCACAAATGGGCCAGAAGCCTTCAGCCAAGAAGGTAAACCAAGTGATGAACATGATTAAGCACCAGGCAGCCAAGAACTAGGCTGGTCAGCCGTAGAGCGCCAGGGGAAGCCTGGCGCTTTTTTTGCGGGCTAGGGGGATTAGAAAAGAAGGAGAAAAAGATAAAAACGAAATAAAAGAGGGAGAAAAAAATGGATACTTTCAGCAAGCTGGGCTGGTTCTTTAAAGCCCACCGCAAGCGCTACGCCTTAGGGATCACGGCCTTAATCCTGACTTCGGCAGCCAACCTGGTTCCGCCGCGGATCCTGGGCATGATGGCTGACCAGTTGGATACGGGTAAAATCAGCTGGCAGCAGTTTTTTAGCTATGTTTTGGCAATTTTACTGGCGGCTTTGGCCCTGTACGTTTGCCGCTATTTCTGGCGCAAGCAGATTTACGGCGGAGCGGCGATTTTGGAAAAAGAACTCCGTGGCCGGCTCTTCTGGCATTTTCTGCAGATGGACCGGACCTTCTTTCAGCACTACCGGACCGGGGACTTGATGGCCCGGGCAACCAATGACGTCCAGGCCGTGCAGAACGTGGCCGGTGACGGAATCTTGACTTTGATCGACGCGATTTTTACCGGGGGGACTACTTTGCTGGCCATGATGATCCTGGTAGACTGGCGCTTGACCCTGGTTGCCATGCTGCCGCTGCCCCTTTTGGCCTTTTGTGCCCGCTACCTGGGCGATCGCCTGCACGATGCTTATATGGATTCGCAGGCGGCTTTTTCCCGCTTGAACAACAAGACTCAGGAATCCTTGTCCGGGATTAAGGTCTTGAAAACTTTTGGCCAGGGAAAAGAAGATGCGGCAGCTTTTAACAAGATGACCTATGAAACGGTAGATATCAATAAAAAGGTCTTCCGGATCGACTCACTCTACGACCCAATGATTACCATGATCATCGGGATAACCTACATCATCACCATCATCTACGGTGGCCGGCTGGTTCTCAGCAAAACGATCAGCCTGGGCCAGCTGATTTCCTTTGTGTCCTACATTGGGGCCATGGTCTGGCCAATGTTTGCCATTGGCTACCTGTTTAATATTCTTGAGCGGGGGAGCGCCAGCTACGACCGGATTATGAGCCTGCTCAATGAAAAATCTTTGATCGTGGACTCAGATTCAATGGACAAGGAGCAAAAGCTGACTGGGGACTTGCGCTATCACGTGACCAGTTTTGCCTACCCGGATGAACCAAACAAGAATGCCCTGGGGGCCGTGGACTTTGACCTGAAAAACGGGCAGACGATCGGCCTGGTTGGCCGGGTCGGGTCAGGCAAGACGACAATTATCCAGCTTTTGATGCGGGAGTTTGACAACTACAAGGGCCGAATCACTTTTGCCGGCCACGACATCCGGCAGATTCCCCTGGACGTCTACTTAAAAGAAATATCTTACGTTCCCCAAAACAACTTCCTTTTCTCCATGTCGGTCAGAGACAATATTGCCTTTGCCAAGCCGGAGGCCAGCCAGGAAGAGGTCGAAGTGGCGGCTAAAAAGAGCGCCCTTCACGACGATATCCTGGCCTTTCCAAATGGTTATGAAACAATGATTGGGGAAAACGGAGTTTCCCTGTCGGGCGGGCAAAAGCAGCGGATGTCGATTGCCAGAGCGCTTCTCCACGACAGTGAAATCTTGATTTTGGACGATGCTTTGTCAGCTGTTGACGCCAAAACCGAAAAGGCGATCCTGACTAAGCTTCGGCAAGAACGGGAAAAGAAAATTACCGTCATCGCTGCCCACCGCTTAAGCAGCGTAATGGATGCTGACATCATCTTGGTCATGCAGGACGGGCAGGTGGCGGAAAGAGGGACGCATGAAGAATTGCTGGCCAAGAGGGGCTGGTATGCCCGGATGTGGCAGCGGCAGGAATTAGCCCAGAAGGTAGGTGAAGATGACGATGAATAATGAAGACTTTCAGTCAGTCTGGCAGCAGCCGATTTCGACCAAAGAGCAGGGACAGATTTTAAAGCGGCTCTGGACCTTTGTCTGGCTTTACAAGGGGGAATTACTGGCTGCCGTCTTAGGGATGGTGGCAGTTTCCGCGATCAATATGCTCTTGCCGACCTGGCTGCAGTATTACATGGACCATTATTTGAAGGCGGGCAAGGTTGACTTCAGCACGGTTTATTATGTTGCCTTGATCTACGGCATTGGCGTGGTATTTAAGGCGGTCTGCCAATTTACCTATGAATACCTTTATTCCCTGGCCGGGGAAAAGGCCTTGGAAAAGGTCCGCCGGGTCCTTTATGCAAAAATTCACACCCTGGGGATGCGGTATTTTGACCAGACTCCCGCCGGGTCAATTTTGTCCCGGGTAACCAACGACACGATGACCCTGGGCAACTTTATGCAGGTTTTCGCTGCCTTTCTGTTAGGGATCGTCTCCATGGTAACCGCTTTGATTGCCATGTATATGGCTGACCCGGTGGCCGGGGGGATCGTGACGGCCTTTATTCCACTGATCATTGGGGCAATCTGGCTTTACAACCGGGTCAACTCCAAAATCTACCACGAATACCGGGCCCGTAACTCCTTGATCAACACCAAGCTAGAAGAAAGCATTGCCGGCATTTCCGTCATCCAGCAGTTCCGCCAGGAAAAGCGAATTGATGAGGATTTTGAAAAAATCAACCGCCAGCAGATGCAGACCCGCTTCAAGCTGATCAGAACCAACGGCCTGCTCTTGTCGCCGTTTACGACCCTGCTCTATTCGCTGGCCTTGACCTGCGTGTTAGTCTGGTTCGGTTACCCCCTCCGGGCAACTTTTGTCCCGGCCGGCATGATCTATGCTTTTGCCAACTACGTGCAGAACTTTTTTAATCCCTTGTCGGACATGATGAACTCGTTGGCCTTCTTTACTGACGGGATTGTAGCCGGCAAGCGGATCTTCAAGATTTTGGACCAGGAAGAATACGAGCCTGAGCAAAAAGAGCTGGCTGACGCCAAGATCACGGAAGGGAAAATCGAATTCAAGCACGTGTCGTTCTCTTATGACGGCAAACATGATGTTCTTCATGACGTTTCCTTCACCCTTAATCCCGGTGAAACCTTGGGGATCGTCGGTCATACGGGTTCAGGCAAGAGCTCGATCATCAATGTGATGATGCGCTTTTACGAATTTCACTCGGGCCAGATCCTTTTGGACGGGACCGATATCCGGGACTTTTCCAAGGCGGAACTGCGGCAAAAGCTGGGCCTGGTTCTCCAGGAACCCTTCATGTTCTATGGGGACGTGGCTTCCAACATCCGCTTGTACAATGACAAGATCACTGATGAGCAGATTGAAGAAGCTGCCAAAACTGTCCAGGCTGACCGCTTTATCGAAAAATTGCCTGGGAAATACCAGGCCAAGGTCATTGAAGGCGGGTCGGAATTCTCCAGCGGGGAAAGACAGCTGATTTCCTTTGCCCGGACCCTGGTAACCAATCCTAAGATTTTGATTTTGGACGAAGCAACGGCCAACGTGGACACGGAAACAGAAAGCTTGATTCAAGCAGGACTCAAAAAGCTGCGCCAGGGCCGCACAACCCTGGCTATTGCCCACCGCCTGTCAACGATTGCTGATGCTGACCAGATCATTGTTTTAGACAAGGGGAGAATCGTCGAACACGGCAAGCACGAGGAATTGCTGGCGCAAAAGGGCTACTACTATGACCTTTACACCCTCCAGCAAAACCGGGAAAACTAAGAATGAATTACGACACAAAAAGAGCGCGCCCAGAAGACGCGCTCTTTTCTTATTCTAAACCGGCAAGCTGGAGATTTTTAACAAAGGGGAGACTTTTCAAATCAGCCAAAAGGGTGTTGAGATCCCCCTCAAGGCCGGCCAGGTCCAGGGACATCAAGACGCTGGCGTGGCTGGCCAAAGGAATGGCCTGGGAAATAGTCAAAACTGAGGCCCGGTGGTCGGTCACGCAGGTCAAAACGGCAGACAGGGCCCCGGGCTTGTCAGCTAAAAGCAGGGACAAGACCGCCTGCTGGCCCCTTGCAGGGTCCTTGGCTCTAAAAACATAGTCTTTATAGCGGTAGTAAGTGTTGCGGGAGATGCCGACCCGCTCAGTCGCCTCGGTGACGGTGGCTGCTTCCCGGCTGTCCAGCATTTCCCTGGCCTCCAGGATCTTCTCCAGATAGTCGGGCAGGATCTTTTTATGAACGTAAAAATAGTCGGCCATGGCAAATCCTCCTTTGACATATTGCTTTAATTTTTGTTTAATAATAAGTAACTTTTTCCTTGTCAGGCCTTGCGGATAATGATACTATGTTTTTAATTCAAAAACAAGTGTCCCTAGATTGGAAACAACGGAGGCGGGTATGCAAATTGCGATCTTAGGCCGCGGCGTGGTTGGCAGCGGCATTGTCAAGCTGGTTGAAGAGGCTGAAACTCCGCTTTTGCGGAAGATTAAAATTAAAAAAATCCTGGTCCACCGGGATGAACAGATCCTGGATGACCAGCACACGACTGACTTTGAGGAAATCGTGAACGATCCGGAAATTTCAGTGGTTTGCGAGTGCATCGGGGGGATAGAACCGGCCCACAGTTACGTTAAGCGGGCCCTGGAAGCCGGCAAGCACGTGGTGACGGCTAATAAGAAGATGCTGGCGGCCTATGCCGGCGAGCTTTTTGCCTTAGCCAGGCAAAAGGGCCTGGTATTGGCCTATGAGGCCAGCGTTGGCGGCGGCATCCCCTGGATTGACAACATCAAGCACATCCAGCGCCTGGAGCCGGTCACAGCCTTCCAGGGGATTTTTAACGGGACCAGCAACTATATCCTTTCCCAGATGGCAGAAAAGGACCTGGACTTTGCTGCTTGCTTAAAAGAAGCACAGGAGCTGGGCTACGCGGAAAAGGATCCCAGCGACGACATCGACGGCGGGGACGTCTGCTACAAGGTCTGCTTGTCAGCCTTGACTGCCTTTGGCAAAATTGCTGATCCAAGCCAGGTTGACCAGTGGGGGATCCGGCACTTGACCAAGGAAGACTTTGCCTGGGCCAAGGCAAATGGCCGGACCATCAAGTTGCTGGGCCGGGGCCGGCAGGCAGGTGAGAAGCTGTCCTTGCAGGTTTTGCCGGTCATGCTGAAAAAGACCAGCCTTTTGGCCGGAGTTGGCCTTAACTTCAATATCCTGGAAACTGATTCCACCTCCCTGGGTCGGGCAACCTTCGTCGGCCAGGGGGCAGGGGCCTTGCCAACCGCCCACGCGGCCGTCCAGGACCTCTTGGATCTGGCTGAAGGGAAAAAGGAAATCGTGCAAAGCGCTGAGCCAGCCCAGCTGACTGATGAAGAAAAGCAGACTTTCTACCTGCGGACTGACCGGGCAGACTTTTTCCAGGATGTAGTAGCAGAAAGCATCAGCGAAAAGGCATTTTTAACTCAAAAGCTGACTTTGGCGGAAATTTCAAGCCTGGTCAAGGAAAGCGGGGACCCGGCAGCCTTTTTGGCGGGAGTGGCAGATGAGTAAAGCAGTCAAATTCGGCGGCTCTTCAGTCGCCAACAGCGAACAGTTTAAGAAGGTCAAGCAGATCATTTTGGCTGATCCGGACCGCAAGTACGTTGTGACCAGCGCCTGCGGCAAGAGCGGGCAGGAGGACCATAAGGTCACCGACCTCCTCTACCTCTGCGCGGCCCACATTACCTATGACGTCAGCTATGAGTCGATTTTCCAGTCTATCGTGGACAAGTACATGGAAATCAAGCGCAGCCTGGGCCTGAAAATCGACTTGGCCAGGGAATTTGCCAAAATCAGGCAGAACATGGCCCAGAATTTGAACCTGGACTACCTGGTTTCCCGGGGCGAATACTTGACCGGTCTCTGCCTGGCTGAATACCTGGACGCGGACTTTGTTGACGCCAGCCGGGTGATCCGCTTCCATTATGGCGGCTCAATCGACCTGGATAAAAGCCAGGAACTGTTAAAAGCCCAGGTTGACCCGGGCCGGCGGGTGGTGATCCCCGGCTTTTACGGCTCTTTGCCAAATGGGGTGATCAAGGTCATGAGCCGGGGCGGGTCAGACATTACCGGGTCAATCGTGGCCAATGCCTTCGACGTTGACGTCTATGAAAACTGGACTGATGTTTCGGGCTTTTACGTGGCCGATCCACGCATTATCAAAGATCCCGTCCAGATTCCCCGGATTACCTACTCGGAATTGCGGCAGATGAGCTATATGGGAGCCAATGTCCTGCATGACGACGCGGTTTTTCCCGTCCGGCAGAAAAACATCCCGATCAATGTCCGCAACACCAACCATCCGGAAAATCCCGGCACCATGATCATGAATGATTGCAGTGAACTTGACGCGCAAGAGCCGCCTCATGTTATCACCGGGATTACGGGCAAGCAGGACTTTACGGTCATCACCATGGTCAAGTCGCATGTTTCAGCTGAGGCTGGTTTTTTACGCAAGGTCTTAGCCGCTTTTGAAAAATTTCAGATCTCGATTGAAAGCGTCCCGGTAACGGTCGATACTTTTTCCATTGTGGTCCAGACCAAGAAGATCGAGCGTTACCTTTATGAGATTGTGGCAGAATTAAAGCAGGACCTGCATCTGGACGATATCCAGGTCGAAAGCCAGCAGGCCATGCTGGCCGTGGTTGGCCGGGCCATGCGGCAAATGCCGGGGATGTCGGGCAAAATTTTGTCAACACTGGGTGACCAGCAGATCAACATCCGCACCATCAACCAGGCCTGCGATGAACAAAGCATTGTCATTGGGGTCAACAACCAGGACCTGGTTCCGGCAATCAAGGCGATTTATCAGCAGTTTATTAGTGAAGAAAGAGTGGAACGATAAATGAAAATTGGTATTTTAGGAGCTACAGGGGCCGTTGGCCGGCAGATGCTGGAATGTATTGAAGAAAGACAATTGTCGGTTGAAGAACTGCGCGTTTTTGCTTCCGAGCGCTCCAAGGGTAAAAAGCTGTCCTTTGCTGGCCAGGAATTGACCCTGGAAGTGGTCAGCCAGGAAAGACTGAATGGCCTGGACTACGTTTTGGGGGCAGTTTCTAACAGCCTGTCTAAGGAATACCGGCCCCTGGTCGAAAAGAGCGGGGCAGTCTACATTGACAATAGCTCAGCCTTCCGGCAAGAAGACGGCGTGCCTTTGGTAGTTCCTGAAATTAATGGCCAAGATGCTTTAGACCACCACGGCGTGATTGCCAATCCCAACTGTTCAACCGCCATTACCTTGATGGCTCTGGCTCCAATTGCCAAGTTGTCTCCGATCAAGGCTATCAACGCCTGCACCTACCAGGCCGTTTCCGGCGCCGGCATGGGCGGAATCAGCGAACTGAAGGATGAAGTAACGGCTTTGACCAAGGGCGAGAGCGTGGAAGCCAAGGTCTTCCCGGCCCAGATCGCCTTTAACGTCATCGCTGACATTGGCAGTCCTTTGGAAAACGGTTATACGACTGAAGAAATGAAGATGCAGAATGAAGGCAGAAAGATCTTGCACTTGCCAGACTTGTTGGTGACCTGCACCTGCGTCCGGGTCCCGGTCTACCGGTCCCACTCAATTGCGGTGACGGTTGTCACTGAAGAACCGGTCTCAGTTGAAGCTGCTGAAAAAGCCATCGCGGCTTTTGACGGCGACCTCCTGGTTACTGATCACACCCCAACTCCCCTGGAAAACTCCGACAAGGACATCGTGCAAGTCGGACGCCTGCGCCGGGACTTGACCAACCCTAACGGCCTTACTCTCTGGTGCACCGGCGACCAGATCAGAAAGGGGGCGGCAACCAACGCCGTCCAGATCATGGAATACCTGGAAAATAACAAGTAATAAGCAGCAGTAAAAAAGCAAAAAGAAAAAGGATTGAGCGCCATACTCAATCCTTTTTCTTGTTGTTTTGTCATCTTTAATTATTTAGCTTCATAGTGGAAATCCGGATCCAGTTCCTGGTCGATCTGCTTCCAGGCATCTTCTAGCTGCTGGTTGTAGGCAGCTTCGGTTTCCGGGGTCAATTTGGTCTTGCGGTCAATGACGATTGGGTCGCCAAAGTTGATTTCCATGCCTTTTCTTTGCAAGACTCCTTTAAACGTAAGCGGGCCCTGGTAGACAGCCGGAAGCAGGGGGCGGCCGGACATTCTGGCGATAACCAGGGCGCCGGACTTAAGAGAGGCTGAGTGCCGGGTGCCGGATGGGAACATGATCAAAGACAGGCCTTCTGACTTTAAGCCCTTGACCGGGATCTTGATGACGGAAGGACCTGGATGCTTGCGGTTGACCGGGAAGGCGTGGGCATTATTTAAGATCCAGCGGAGGACCGGATTTTTAAACAGTTCCTGCTTGGTCATGAACATGAATTCCGTAGGGCTGGCAGCCAGAGCGAAAAGAATCGGCTCCCACCAGTTCCGGTGGGGGGCAACCAGAATGTAGGTGCCTTCGGGCAGTCTTTCCTTGTGGTGGACATGCAGGTGGCCGTTTAAGACCCAGACGATGAAGCGGGCGATCGGTCTGAAAATACGATAAAGCATAAAAGAACCTCCAAATGATGTAGAATAAATTATAACACATCTAAGAATAAGGGACGGGCTTCAGAATTACATGATTGAACTTAAGGAAAATGAACGCATCGATTACATGCTGGGCGAGCAGCTGAAAATCATCCAGGACGGGCAGTCTTTTGCCTTTTCCCTGGACACCCTGCTTTTGGCTTACTGGGCCAAAGAAGCTATCAAAAACCGGTCCAAGGTCGTTGAGCTTTGCAGCGGCAACGCGGCAGCCAGCCTCTACATGGCGGCTTTCAACAAGGCCCATTACGATGATGTTGAACTGCAAGAGGACATCGTTTCCAAGGCCCGGCGGTCGGTAGAATTAAACAACATGCAGGACCGGATCACGGTCCACCAGGGCAATGTCAAAGACGCGGGCAGCTTTTTGCGAAAAGACAGCTATGATGTCGTAGTGGTCAACCCGCCATATTTCAAGGCCCCGGCCGGCCACAAGCTGAACCCGGACCGGTCTAAAGCTATTGCCCGCCATGAACTGGAAATCAACCTAGAGGAAATTATCGCCGTTTCAGCCGGCCTCTTGAAAATGAAGGGGAAGATGTTTATGGTCCACCGGCCAGAGCGGCTGGGTGAGATCATCAATTACGGCTTTAAACATGACCTGGCCGTTAAGACTGTCCAACCATTTGTTTCAAGAAGAGGGCAAGATGCTAATTTGGTCATCGTTGAAGCGGTCAGAAGCGGGAAGGGTGACGGGCTGGTTCTTCGCGACGCAATCGAAGTCCATGAAGCAGATGGCAGCAATACCCCAGCAATCAAGGAAATTTTAGAGGCCAAATTGCCGGAGGAAAAGCACTACTTCTATGTTCTCTTGTGCAGCGATGGCAGCTTTTACGGCGGCTATACCAACGATTTAAAGAAGAGGCTGGACGCTCATAATTCCGGCAAAGGCGCCAAGTACACCAAGAGCCGGCGGCCGGTTGAAATGATCTATCATGAAGAGTATGCCGACAAGTCGGCAGCCATGCAGCGGGAATATTGGTTCAAGCATCACGACCGGGCATGGAAGGAAAAATTCCTCAAAGAGCAAGGGGTTAATTTTTAGGCGGAAAAGCTTGCGTTTAAAGGGAAAATCGAGTATGATAGATAAGCGTGCGATTGCACGCTAGAAAACACATCAAGAGCGATCGGCATTCAGGTGCCTAAAGACAAACGGTTGAATGCTGAAATGAACGCTTGAGAGGAAATAACCTAGGAGGAATTTATTTATGTCAGTTGTATCTATGAAGCAATTGCTTGAAGCTGGTGTACACTTTGGTCACCAAACCAGAAGATGGGACCCGAAGATGAAGCCATACATCTTCACTCAAAGAAACGGGATCTACATCATCGACTTGCAAAAGACCATCAAGATGCTTGACGACGCCTACAACTACGTTAAGGCTGTTGCTCAAGACGACGGTGTTTTCCTGTTCGTTGGTACCAAGAAGCAAGCTCAAGAAGCAATCGCTGAAGAAGCTACCCGCGCAGGCCAATACTACGTCAACCAACGCTGGTTGGGTGGTACTTTGACTAACTGGACTACTATCCAAAGCCGGGTTAAGCGTCTGAAGGACTTGAAGAAGATGGCTGAAGACGGTACCTTCGACGTACTGCCAAAGAAGGAAGTTGCTTTGCTGACCAAGGAAATGGACAAGCTGCAAAAGTTCCTGGGCGGTATCGAAGACATGCCTCGGATTCCTGACGTAATGTTCGTCGTTGACCCTAAGAAGGAAAAGATCGCCGTTCACGAAGCTAACAAGCTTGGTATCCCAGTTGTAGCCATGGTTGACACCAACACTGACCCAACTCCGATCGACGTAATCATCCCTTCAAACGACGACGCTATCCGTGCTATCCGCTTGATTGCCGGTGCTATGGCTGACGCCGTAATCGAAGGCAAGCAAGGTGCAGATAACGCCGACGTTGAAAAGGAATTGTCTGAAAGTGCTGAAGAAAACTCTGCTGAAGAAGTAGACGACGCTGAATAATTTGTCGTAAACTATCTTTAGGAAGAATTCTGTTATTTAGTTTGACCTGGAGGACTTTTTTAAATGGCAAACATTACTGCTAAGCAAGTCAAGGAATTGCGTGAAACTACTGGTGCCGGCGTCATGGACGCCAAGAAGGCCCTGGTTGAAGCCGAAGGCGACATGCAAAGAGCTATCGAAATCATCCACGAAAAGGGTGAAGCAAAGGCTGCCAAGAAGGCTAACCGGATCGCTGCTGAAGGTTTGACTGGCGTTTACGTTGACGGCAACGTTGCTGCTATCGTTGAAGTTAACGCTGAAACTGACTTCGTTGCTCAAAACGACCAGTTCAAGACTTTGGTTAACGAAACTGCTGAAACTATTGCCAAGGGCAAGCCAGCCAACAACGAAGAAGCTTTGGCATTGACCATGCCTTCAGGCGAAAGCCTTGAAGAAGCATATGTGAATGCTACTGCAACTATCGGTGAAAAGATTTCCTTCCGCCGCTTCGCTGTTCTTGAAAAGACTGATGACCAACACTTTGGCGCTTACCAACACAACGGCGGTCACATCGGCGTCTTGACTGTTCTTGAAGGCGGCGACGAAGCTTTGGCTAAGCACATTGCAATGCACATTGCCGCAATGAGCCCAAAGGTTCTTTCATACAAAGAACTTGACCCAGCTTTCGTTCGCGAAGAACTGGCTCAGCTCAACCACAAGATTGACCAAGACAACGAATCACGTGCCATGGTCAACAAGCCAGCTTTGCCACACCTTAAGTATGGTTCAAAGGCTCAATTGACTGACGAAGTCGTTGCTCAAGCTGAAGAAGACATCAAGGCAGAATTGAAGGCTGAAGGCAAGCCAGAAAAGATCTGGGACAAGATCATCCCAGGCAAGATGGCCCGCTTCATGCTGGACAACACCAAGGTTGACCAAGAAAACACCTTGCTTGCCCAACTTTACGTTATGGACGATAGCAAGACTGTTGAAGAATACCTTGAATCAGTCAACGCTTCCGTAGTAAGCTTTGTTCGTTTCGAAGTCGGCGAAGGCATCGAAAAGAAGCAAGAAGACTTTGCTGCTGAAGTTGCTGCACAAATGAAGAACTAATTTCTTCTAGCAAGAAAAAGGATGGGGAGACCCATCCTTTTTTTGTGGACAAATTAACTTTCGTAAATTTAAGCTGGGGAAATAGGATAAATAGGAGAGACAGTTTTCTGTTTTATGGTAAAATAGTTAGAGCTAATTAGGAGGGCATTATGAGTCAAGTTAAATATCATCGTATCATTTTGAAAATTTCCGGCGAAGCTTTGGCCGGGGAAAAGGGAACTGGCATTGACCCAACTGTGATCAAGAAATTGGCACATGAAATCAAGCTGGTTCATGACATGGGCGTGCAGATCGGCGTCGTTTGCGGCGGCGGCAACATGTGGCGCGGTGAAACCGGGGCCAAGCTGGGCATGGAAAGAGCTCAAGCTGACTACATGGGCATGCTGGCCACGATCATGAATGGCCTGGCCCTGCAAGATGGCCTGGAAACTGCTGGCGTGCCAACCAGACTGCAAACCTCAATCTCCATGCGGCAGGTAGCTGAACCTTACATCCGCCGGGTCGCAATCAGCCACATGGAAAAGAACCGGGTCGTTATCTTCGGCGGCGGCACTGGCAACCCATACTTCTCAACTGACACCACGGCTGCTTTGCGGGCAGCGGAAATTAACTCTGACGTGATCTTGATGGCCAAGAACGGGGTTGATGGCGTCTACACTGCTGACCCGAACCTGGATCCAAGTGCCAAGAAGTTCGCTGAACTGACCCAGCTGGACATGATCTCCAAGGGCCTGCAAGTCATGGACAGAACTGCCAGCTCCTTGTCCATGGACACTCATATTCCATTGATCGTCTTCAACGTCAACACTCCAGGCAACATCAAGCGTGTAGTTGAAGGCGAAAACATCGGGACGATTATCAGAGGTGACAAGTAATGAACAACGAAACGATTGCTAAAGCCAAGAGCAACATGAACAAGTCCATCGAAGTCTACCAGAGCAATCTGGCAACTGTCCGGGCCGGGGTAGCCAATGCCTCCCTTTTGGACCGGGTGATGGTTGAATACTACGGGGTACCGACTCCGCTGGTCCAAATGGCTGGGATCACCATTCCAGAACCACGGGTTTTGATGATCACTCCATATGACAAGACTTCTTTGAACGATATTGAACACGCCATTTTGGCTTCTGACCTGGGCCTTACGCCAGCTAACGACGGTAACGTCATCCGCCTGGTTATCCCGCAACTGACCGGGGAACGGCGGCAGGAAATTGCCAAGGAAGTCGGCAAGCTGGCTGAAGAAGCCAAGATTGCTGTCCGCAATGTCCGCCAGGAAGCCATGAAGGCTTTGAAGAAGCAGGAAAAAGACGGCGAAATCACTGAAGACGAAGAACGGCGCCTGGAAAAGGAAGTCCAGAAGGTCACTGATGAATCAACCAAGAAGATTGACCAGATGGCTGACAACAAGCGCAAGGAAATCACTCAGGGTTAATTATGGATAAGAATAAGCAGCTGAATCATTTGGCGATCATCATGGACGGCAATGGCCGCTGGGCAAAGAAGCGGCACATGCCGCGCTTCATGGGCCACAAGGCCGGGATGGACAACGTTGAAAAGATTGCGCTCGCGGCAGATGAGTTGGGAATTAAAGTCCTGACTCTTTATGCTTTTTCGACGGAAAATTGGGCCCGGCCCAAGGATGAGGTCAATTATTTGATGAACCTGCCGGTCAAGTTCTTTGACAAGTTCATGCCCCGCCTGCAGGCCCACAATGTTAAGGTCAACATCATGGGCTATCTGGATGCCCTGCCGGAATCAACCAGGGAAGTGGTTGAGCGGGCCATGGCGGAAACCGCGGCCAATACAGGCCTGGTTTTAAACTTTGCCTTTAATTACGGGTCAAGAAAAGAAATCGTTTCAGCCGTGCAGGCTCTGGCAAAAGAGGCCGCCAGCGGGGAAATCGCGCCGGAAGCAATTACTGAAGACATGATTTCCGCCAAGCTGATGACCGCCAAATTTGCCCCTTATTCTGATCCAGACCTCTTGATCAGAACCTCTGGCGAGCAGAGAATCAGCAACTTCCTGCTCTGGCAGATTGCTTACTCAGAGCTTGCCTTTACGGAAAAGGCCTGGCCGGACTTCGACGAAAACGACTTGGCCGAAATGGTTAAGATCTACCAGCACCGGGACCGGCGTTTTGGTAAATTAGATGAAACAGATAGTTAGGTAATATGAAACAAAGAGTAATTACAGCAGTTGTTGCTTTATTGATTTTTATCCCGGTCCTGGTTGCCGGGGGCATGTGGATTGACTGGCTGGCTGCCTTTTTGGCTGCTGTCGGCATCAGTGAAGTCTTCTTGATGAAGAAGCAGATTCTGGTCTCAGTTGACTTCACCCTGGCTGCCCTGGCCACCTTGACCTGGACCGTGCCCAATTCCTTCTTCGGCTTTTTGCCAAAACACTGGAGCAAGTGGGGCGTCTTCTATGCCTTGGTAATGATGCTTTTGACCTGGACGGTTCTGTCTAAGAACAAGACGACTTTTGACGATATCGGCGTTTACGTCCTGTCAAGTTTGTATATTGGGACTGGTTTCCACTACCTGGCGGCGATCAGAAACAGCGATCCAGTCCACGGTTTGTGGCGCTTGCTCTTTGCCTTCGTGATTGTCTGGACGACTGATACGGCTGCCTACATGGTTGGCCGCAAGTTCGGCAAGCACAAGCTTTGGCCAGTAATCAGCCCGAACAAGACTTGGGAAGGGTCAATCGGAGCCGTGATCATCGCGGTTATCGTGACGGCAATTTACGTCAACCTGGCTCCAGTCGGCGGCGACAAGACCAGCTTGATCATTGCCTCCTTCTTTCTGTCAATCGCCGGCCAAATGGGTGACCTGGTTGAATCAGCCTACAAGCGCTTCTACGGCGTTAAAGACTCCGGCAAGATCTTGCCGGGGCACGGCGGGATCCTGGACCGGTTTGACAGCACGCTTTTCGTTTTGCCAATCGTTGCCTTGATCTTTGGAATTTAGGAGGTCGCTGTGAAAAGTATTCTAGCCTTCATTATAATTTTTGGCCTGGTGGTCTTTGTCCACGAATTTGGACACTTTTTCGTGGCGAAAAAGGCCGGTATTTTGGTGCGCGAATTTTCAATCGGCATGGGGCCAAAACTGGTTCAGTGGCGGCCAGGACAAACTACCTACACCATCCGCTGGTTGCCGCTTGGCGGCTATGTTCGCCTGGCTGGTCCCGACGAGCAGAGTGAAATCGACCCTGGGACGGCTGTTGTCTTGGAACTGAATGAGGCTGGAATTGTTACGCGAATCGATGCTTCAGAATCAGACCTGCCAATTGAAGGCCACCCCTTGCGGGTGACCAAGGCCGACCTGGTTGATGACTTGACGATTGCCGGGTATGAAAATGGCGATGAGAGCCAGCTGGTGACCTACAAGGTCGACCATGACGCGACCATGATCGATGAAACGGGCACTGAACTGCAGATTGCTCCCCGAGACGTGCAGCTTCCGGCGGCAAAGCCTTGGAAGAAGCTGGCAACCTCTTTTGCCGGACCTTTCATGAATATCGTTTTGGGCTTTGTAGTCTTGATGATTTACAGTTTTGCCTCAGTTGGCCCGGCAACGACGACTGTCGGTCAGGTAGCGGCCAATTCCCCGGCCCAGCACGTTTTGCAAAAGGGTGACCAGATCGAGGCCATCAACGGCCAGAAGATCAGTACTTTTGACCAGGTCAGCCAGGCGATTGACTCTTCTAAGGGCAAGACCTTGACGGTCAAGGTCAAGCGGCAGGGAAGCGAAAAATCAGTCAAGCTGACGCCTAAGTACTCAAAGAAGACCAAGTCATACCTGGTGGGCATCGTGGCTAAGGCCGACAACTCATTTTCCGCCAAGTTGAAGCGGGGCTGGGACTTGAGCTGGCAGGTGACGGGAATGATCTTCCAGGCCCTAGGCAACTTGTTCAAGCACTTCAGCTTAAACAAATTGTCTGGTCCAGTCGGGATCTACTCGGAAACTTCAAAGGCAACTTCCATGGGTCTGACCTACATGCTGGCCTTTGTTGGCATGCTGTCCATCAACCTGGGGATCGTCAACTTGATTCCGATTCCAGGTCTGGACGGGGGCAAGCTTTTGCTGGAACTTATCGAGCTCCTGCGGGGCAAGCCAATTCCAGAGGAGCATGAGACAGTCGTTGACTTGATCGGGGTGGTCTTCTTGCTGATTTTGATCATCGCCGTAACTGGCAACGACATCTACCGCTACTTTATCAAGTAGTCCTTGAAATAATAAATGTTTAGGAGAATTTAATTAATTATGCGTCAATCAATCTTTTTCATGCCGACGCTGAAGGAAACTCCAGCCGACGCGGTTGCAAAGAGCCACCAAGTAATGCTGCGGGGCGGCTATATCCGGCAGGTTACGGCTGGTGTCTACTCATACCTGCCGCTAGGCTACAAGGTCTTGCGCAAGACTGAAAAGATCATTGAAGAAGAAATGGCTAATGCCGGCGTGGTTGAAATGATCATGCCGCACATGCTGCCAGCTTCAATGTGGGAAGAATCAGGCCGTCTGCCAAAGTATGGTCCGGAAATGTTCCGTTTGAAGGATCGGCACGGCCGGGACATGCTGCTTGGGCCAACCCACGAAGAAACCTTCACTGAAGTCGTGGCCAAGAGCCTCAAGTCTTACAAGCAAATGCCTTTGCACCTTTACCAGATTCAAACCAAGTTCCGGGATGAAAACCGGCCACGTTTCGGCCTTCTCCGGGGCAGAGAGTTTGTTATGCTGGACGGCTACAGCTTCGCGGCCAGCCGGGAACAGCTGGACAAGCAGTTTGATGATGAAAAAGCAGCTTACCTCAAGATCTTCAAGCGTACGGGCGTGGAAGTCCGGCCAGTTATTGCTGACTCTGGGACTATGGGAGGCAAGAACTCCACTGAATTCCAAGCCCCTGCTGCTGTTGGTGAAGACACTATTGCTACAAACGCTTCCGGCACTTATGCTGCTAACTTGGAAATGGCCGTCAGCGTTGACACTTTCAAGCAAGAACCTGAAGAACTGAAGGCAATGGAAAAGGTTGCTACTCCAGGCTGCGATTCAATTGACAAACTGGCTGAATTTTTGCAAGTGCCAGCAACCAGAATCGTCAAGAGCATCCTCTACATCGTTGATGAAAAGAAGAAAGTTCTGGTCTTGATCCGGGCTGACAAGGAAATCAACGAAGTCAAGCTGACCCACCTATTGGACTGCGACAGTCTGCGGGTTGCTGAAACTAGCGACCTGGAAGAACTGACTGGGGCAGGCAAGGGCGGCGTTGGCCCGGTAAATGCTGACTGGGCTGACGAAATCGTGGCTGACGAAACTGTCAAGGGCCTCTACAACGTGGTTGTTGGTGCTGGCGAAAGCGATGCTCAGTTCATCAATGCAAACCTGGACCGGGACTTCAAGGCTGACCGCTTTGCTGACCTCCGGGTTGCCAATGAAGGCGAACCTGACCCGATTGACCATGAACCGCTCCAGTTCACGACCTCAATTGAAGTTGGTCACATCTTCAAGCTGGGGACCTACTACACGGAAACCATGGGGGCCAAGTTCCTTGATCAGAACGGCAAGACTCAGCCTGTCATTATGGGTTCATACGGGATCGGGGTTACCCGCCTGCTTTCAGCCGTTGTTGAACAGCACGCGACTGAAAACGGGGTTGCTTGGCCAAAGGAAATCGCGCCATTTGGGATCCACATCATCCAGATGAAGATGAAGGATGAAATCCAAAGCAAGCTGGCCGAAGACCTGGAAGCCAAGTTTGCCAAGTATGACGTCCTTTACGACGACCGTAACGAACGGCCAGGCGTCAAGTTCAATGATGCTGACCTGGTTGGCGCACCAATCAGAATTACTGTTGGCCGCGACGCGGCTGACGGGATCGTTGAAGTCAAGCGGCCAGGCGATGACCAGGCACAAAAGCTGGCCGTTACCGACCTGGAAAACTTTATTGCCAGCGAATTAGATTAGGATTGAACTCTCGTGACTGATAAAAACCAACTTTTTCTCAAATTGTTAAAACAAGTCGGCTTCCCGGCAGGGGCAGCTGACGAGGCGGTTTTACAGGCAGGGGAGATAAAAAACGTGGATGTCTACAGAAAAGAACGTAGATGGGATATCCACGTTTTTTTTACTACTCCACTGCGTTTTGAAAGCTACAACGCCTTGAACCAGGCGATCAAGCATGAATTTAATGACTTTGTTGACACCCGGCTCATAGTTGAAACGGCTGATGGCCAGCAGCAGTATCTGCCAGACTACTGGCAGTACGCGGTTGAAAATTCAGAAGTCTTGTCTGCCAATCCGGCAGCCCAGAATTTCCTGGTCGGGCAGGCGCCCCATGAAGATAGTGGCCGCTGGATTATTCCAATCAATGGCCAGCTTTTTGATAAGATGCTGGAGCAGCGGCTCTTGGACAGTTTCTCTTTAGAGCTGCGCGATTACGGCTTTTTTAATGTCAAACTTTTGACGGAAGTTGATGACCAGGGCGGGCAAAGTGACTTTGAAAGCCTTGCCCAGCTGGTGGAAGCCCATGAGAAGAACATGCAGGAAGCCTTCCAGCAGGCCCCGGCCAAGCCAAAGTCAGCTCCCCGGCCCAGCTACCAGGGACGGCGGGGGAAGAAGACCAGCTTTGGCCCAGGCGCCATCAGTGACAAGGCAGAAATCACCCAGCTGAAAGACTTGTCAGAAGACCAGCGCAGCGCGGTTGTTGAAGGCCATGTCTTCAAGGCGGAAATGCAGGAACTGCGGTCGGGCTCCTTTATTTTTAACGGGGAAATGACTGACTATACCGGTTCTATTTCTTTTAAGAAGTTCGTCCGTGATTCCGACAAGGAAGAAATTGAATATTTGAAAGGCATTAAACCTGGTGTCTGGATCCGCATGCAGGGCAGCCTTAAGGATGACCAGTATGCCCATGACTTGATCTTCAACATCTACAGCATGGAATTAACCGAGCACGTGGGCCGGCAAGAAGCCTACCAAGGTGAAGAAAAGCATGTGGAATTGCACGTCCACACCAACATGAGTCAGCTGGACGCGACAGCTGACGTGGCAGACATCATCAAGACAGCCAAGAAGTTCGGTCAGCCGGCCATCGCCATCACTGACCATGCTGACCTGCAGGCCCTGCCGAATGCTTTTGAAGCGGGCAAAAAGACCGGGATGAAGGTCATTATGGGCCTGGAGGCCAACATGGTTGAAGACCACGGCCTGCTGGTTTTAAACCCTGCCAGCATGAAGTATGAAGACCGGGAATTCGTCATTTTCGACGTTGAAACGACCGGTCTGTCTTCGGTTTACGACACGATCATTGAAATCGGGGCCGTCAAGATGAAGAACGGTGAAGTTATTGACCGCTTTGACAAGTTCATCAACCCCCACCATCCTTTGTCTGAAACTACGATTAACTTGACTTCAATTACCGACGAGATGGTTCAGGCAGCTGATGACGAAGATGTAGTGATCAAACAGTTCATGGACTTCTACGGCAATGACCCGCTCTGCGGGCACAATGTCCAGTTTGACGTAGGCTTCGTTGACGCGGCCTTGAAGCGCTGCGGCTACCCGGAAATCAGCCAGCCCGTCGTCGACACTTTGGAAGTTTCCCGCCTCCTGCACCCGGAACAGTCCCGCCACACCCTGGATTCGCTTTGCCGCAAGTACAATGTGGTCCTGGAGCACCACCACCGGGCCAACCAGGACGCCGAGGCAACCGGCTATTTGATGTTCAAACTTTTGGATGCCTTTAACGACAAGTACCAGGAAGACGATCTGGGCAAGATGAATGACTTCAGCAATGGGGAAGGCTACAAGCGGGCCCGGCCGACCCATATTACGGTCTTAGCCCAGAACCAAAAGCCCGGACTGCGGAATTTGTATGAATTAGTTTCCTTGGCCGGAATCAAGTATAACTTCAAGGGGCTCAGAACTCCTAAGTCAGAACTCCGCCGCCTGCACGCCGGCCTTTTGTACGGGTCTGCCTGCAGCCAGGGGGAAGTCTTCATTGCCATGATGCAGAAGGGTTATGAAGAAGCCAAAAAGAAGGCGGAATTCTACGACTTTTTGGAAATCCAGCCGCCGTCAAACTATTCAAGCCTGATCGCGGATGGCTTGATCGCCGACGAAGGTCAGCTGGAAGAAATTCTGACCAATATTTACAAGCTGGGCAAGGAGCTGAATAAGCCGGTCGTGGCAACTAGCGATGCCCACTACATCGACAAGCATGAAGCCATCTACCGGGACGTATTGCTGGCTGCCCAAAGGGGTAACCCGAACCGCAACAAGCAGCATCCGGACCTGCACTTCTATACCACCCAGGAGATGCTGGATGAATTCAGCTTCATGGGTGAAGAAGTTGCCAAAGAAGTGGTCATCACTAACCCCAACAAGATCAATGCCATGATCGATGAGGGAGTGCAGCCGGTCCAAGACGAAAGCTTCCCGCCAAAGATCCCGCATACTGCTGAACGGGTACGCAAGCTGACCTATGACAAGGCCCATGAACTTTATGGTGATCCTTTGCCGGACAATATCCAGGCGCGTCTTGACCGGGAGCTGGATGCCATTATCGGTAACGGCTACGGGGTCGTCTACCTGATTTCCCAGATGCTGGTGGCCAAGTCGGTTAAAGACGGCTACCTGGTCGGCTCCCGGGGCTCTGTCGGCTCCAGTCTGGTCGCCACCATGATGGGGATCACGGAAATCAATCCGATGCCGCCCCACTACCGCTGCCCGAAGTGCAAGAAGTCAGAATTTTTTGAAAACGGGGAATACGCCTCCGGCTTTGACTTGCCGGATAAAAAGTGTCCAGACTGCCAGGTCATGATGGTTAAAGATGGGCAGAACATCCCATTTGAAACCTTCCTGGGCTTCCACGGCGACAAGGTGCCTGACATCGACTTGAACTTCTCTGGTGACTATCAGCCAGTTGCCCATAATTTCATCAGAGTTATGTTTGGGCCAAACCACTCCTTTAAAGCCGGTACGGTTGGTACCTTGGCTGACAAAAAAGCGATCGGCTATGCCAAGCACTACCAGGATGAGCACCCGGAAATCAAGATGAACAACGCGGAAGTTGACCGCCTGGCCATCGGGGTTACCGGGGTCAAGGCCACGACTGGCCAGCACCCGGCCGGGATCGTCGTTTTGCCGGATGACAAGGATATCTATGAGCTGACTCCTTTGCAGTATCCATCAGACGACATTTCCAAGGAATGGAAGACGACCCACTTTGACTTCCACCAGATCCACGACAACCTCTTGAAGTTCGACATCCTGGGTCACCAGGACCCGACCATGATCAGAATGCTGCAGGACTTATCCGGGATCGATCCTTTGACGATCCCAACAGATGACCCTAAGGTCATGTCCCTCTTCTCCAGTCCAGAAGCCTTGGGGGTTACCCCAGAGCAGATTAATTCCAAGACCGGGACCCTGGGCCTGCCGGAATTCGGGACGCCTTTCGTCCGGGGGATGCTGGAAGAGACCAAACCGTCTACTTTTGCCGAACTCCTGCAGATTTCCGGCCTGTCCCACGGGACGGACGTCTGGCTGGGCAATGCCGAAGAACTGATTAACAACGGCACTTGCAAGTTGAAGAGCGTGATCGGCTGCCGTGACAACATCATGACTGACTTGATCCACTGGGGCGTGCCTAACGAAGTTGCTTTTTGGACCATGGAAACCGTTCGTAAGGGGAAGGGGATTTCTGACGAGAACATGGCCATTTTAAAGGAAAACAAGAATATTCCAGACTGGTACATTCCGTCCTGCTTAAAGATCAAGTACATGTTCCCGAAGGCCCACGCGGCCGCCTACATCTTGATGGCCCTGCGGGTAGCATGGTTTAAGGTCTACTACCCAGAGATCTACTATGCCGCCTACTTCTCAGTCAGAGCCGACAAGGTCGACCTGGAAGCCATGAGCCGGGGCAAGAACACGGTTGTGGCCTTGATCAACCGGATCAAGGAAAAAGGGACGGCGGCCACCAAGCTGGAAAAGGACCTGCAGACCTACATGGAACTGGTCAATGAAGCCATTGAGCGGGGAATCAACTTTAAAATGGTCGACATCAACGAGTCTGAAGCTACAACCTACAAGATCGTTGACAAGCACACGATCCTGGCTCCGTTTAACGCGGTTGACGGCTTGGGCGACTCTGCCGCTAAGCAGATCGTGGCCGCCCGCAGTGAAGCACCGTTTTTGTCAAAAGAAGACCTGCAGGTGCGGGGCAAGGTTTCCCAGAAGATCATGGACTTCTTTGAAAACAACAATGTCTTAGAGGGGATGCCTGATCAAAACCAACTTTCCCTCTTCTAAGAGCTTCTTATTTACAAGCGGGGAAAATTTTGTTATAATCTTTTTCAGATCGAATATGGTAAATTCGAGTGAGCAGCAATGCTCACTCTTTTTATTACGGAGGAAAATTTTGCCAAAAAACTTAACACCTATCCAAGAAGCAATCGAACCGGTCATTATCGGTCATGACTGTGAACTTGTTGATTTGGAATATGTCAAGGAAAAGAGTCAAGACTATCTGCGAATCTACGTGGACAAGCAGCCAAACGGGATTGACATCGAAACGATTGCGGAGCTGAGTGAGTTGGTTGGAGAAAAATTGGACTCAATGCAGCCAGATCCGCTGCCAGACCCGTATATTTTGGAACTGTCCTCACCGGGCCTGGAAAGACCGATCAAGAAGGAACAGGACTGGGAAAAGGCCAAGGGCCAGTATATCCACGTCGGCCTCTACCAAAAATTGGAAGGCGAGAAGGTCTTTGAAGGTTATTTGCTTGACCTGGATGACCAGGAGATTAAACTGGAAATCAAGATCAAGACCCGGCGCAAGCAGCTGACTATTCCGCGCAAGCAGATCGCCAGCGCCCGTTTTGCAATCGAATTTTAGAAAGAGTGATCCAAAACTTATGTCAAAAGAAATGCTGGAAGCCTTTGACGTCTTGGAAAAGACCAAGGGCATCAAACAAGACGTTATCGTTGAAGCCATGAAGGCCGCTCTGGCCGCTGCCTACAAGAAGAACTACGGCCAGGCTGAAAATGTTGAAATCGACTTTAATGAAAAGAAGGGCGATTTTAAGGTCATGGCTTTGAAGACGGTGGTTGACGAAGTGCAAGACGACCGGGTGGAAGTCAGCTTAAAGGATGCCTTGGCCATCAACCGGGCTTACGAAGTTGGTGACACGATCAAGTTCGAAGTTACCCCAAAGAACTTTGGCCGGACCGCGGCAGCTACGGCCAAGCAGGTCGTAATGCAGCGGCTGCGGGAAGCCGAAAATGCCCACATCGTCAACGAGTACTCTCAATATGAAGATGAACTGGTAACCGGGACGGTGGAGAGAACTGACAACCGTTTCGTTTACGTCACCATCGGCAATGTTGAAGCAGTTATGGACATCAAGCGCGACACGATTCCAGGTGAACACTACAACCCGCAAGACCGGGTTCGCGTCCTGGTCACTAAGGTCGGCGCTGACGGCAAGGGAGCCCAGATCCGGGTTTCCCGGACCGCTCCGGATGTCGTTAAGCGACTTTTTGAACAAGAAGTGCCGGAAATCTTTGACGGGACCGTTGAAATTATGTCCATCGCCCGGGAAGCTGGCGAAAGAACCAAGATCGCTGTTAAGTCCAACGACCCGAACATCGACCCTGTCGGTACCTGTGTCGGCCCGCGGGGCAGCCGGGTGCAGAACGTGGTCAACGAACTGGGTGGCGAAAATATCGACATCGTGCAGTACGAAGAAGACCCATCTGATTACATCGCCAATGCCTTGAACCCAGCTGAAGTCATCGCTGTTCAGTTTGAAGACGAAGACGATGAAAAGATGGCCTTTGTGATCGTGCCGGACTACCAGCTTTCCCTGGCCATCGGCAAGAAGGGGCAAAATGTCCGCCTGGCTGCCCGCTTGACTGGCTACAAGATCGACATCCGGCCAGAATCTGAAGTCGAATTTGTTGACGAAAGCGAAGTAGAAGACGAAACTGAAGTAGAAGAAGAACAAGACCTGGATCAAGCAGCAGCAACTGAAGAAGCATCAGCAGATGAACAAGCAGAAAGTGAAAGTGCTGAAGCTGAAGAAGCGGAAGACCTGGATCTTGACGAAGAAGAATAGGTGATTTCCTTGAAAAAGAGAAAAATCCCCATGCGGAAAGACTTGTTGACTGATACGATGCAGCCGAAGAAGGACCTGGTCAGAATCGTTGTCGACAAGGAAAAGAATGTTTCTGTTGATCCAAGTGGCAAAAAGCCAGGCCGCGGCGCTTATGTTTCCTTAGAACCGGAGAAGATCGCTGCTGCCCAGAAGTCAAAGGTGCTGGAACGCAGTTTGGGCGTGAAGGTCGCCGATGAATTTTACGACGAGCTCTTCGCTTACGTGGACCACCAGAAGGCAAGAAAAGAATTATTTGGTGATCAAAAATAATTAACAACCGAGAGAAAGCCTTAAATTTGCTTGGTTTGGCCACCCGGGCCGGGAAGACCGTTTCGGGTACGGACATCGTTTTGGCCAAATTGAAGAAAGGCAAGCTTAAGTGCGTTATCATCGCGAATGATTTAGCAGAAAACAGCCGGAGCGAGATTGAAGCCGCCTTAAAGGCCCACCCAACGCCATTGGTCGGCGTCTTTACGGAAGCTGAACTCAGCCAGGCTGTAGGTAAGAAACGCAAAGTTTTGGCATTAACAGATCGTGGTTTTGCGAAAGCCTTGCTGGATAAGATTAAAGAAGGAGTGTGATCTAATGACCAAGAAACAAGAAAATGAAACTTCAAAGGAATTGGGCATGGATAACAAGAAAACTAGCGGCAAGTCTGGTAAATTAAAGATTTCAGTCAGTGCGATTCGCAAGGGCGAAAAGAAGACTGAAGGCAAGAGATCAAATACCCGCCGCCGGGCAAACAACCACTCTAACGACCATAGCAAGCGCCGCCGGCCAGCTGCCCAGGATTTGCTGAAGGACCTCAAGCAAAAGCAGCGGGCTGACGAAGTCCGCCTGGACCAGGAAAGCAAGGCTGCCAAGCAGGAATACAAGAAGTCCTTAAGCAAGGCCGCGGCAAGCGAAAGCAAGCCGGTTGTCAAGAAGGTCGAAAGTGCTGAAAAGCCAGCTGAAACCGCAGCTGAAGCACCAAAGGTCCGCGGGCCAAAGATCTTGAAGCCATCCCCAGCCCGCTTGAAGCAAAACCAGGCAAGCAGCGAAAAGCCAGCAGCCAAGCATTCATCTTCTCGCCGGCCAAGTTCCCGGCCAAGCTTCACTGAAGCGCCAATGCCGGAAAACAAGGACACCCGCCGCAGAAACAGCGGCAAGCCAGGCCGCAAGGGGCAAAACTCTTACGCTGACCAAGGCAGAGGGGCAAATAGCGACCGCAACGAACGGCGCAAGCGCAAGAACAAGAAGCACCAAAGTGCTCCGCAAGTTAAGAAGCAGGTTACCCAAAGAAAGGAACGTCCACTTCCAGAAAGCTTTGAATACGAAGTTGGCATGAACGCCCAAGATCTGGGCAAGATCCTCCACCGGGAACCAGCTGAAATCGTGAAGAAGCTCTTCATGCTGGGTATCATGACTAACCAGAACCAGTCTTTGGACAAGGACACCATTGAACTGCTGGCTGCTGACTACGGCATCGAAGCTGTTGAAAAGGTCCATGAAGATATTTCCGACATTGACAATATTTTTGCCCAGGAAATGGAAGAGTCCAAGAACTCTGAAAACCAGGTTGTCCGTCCGCCGGTCGTAACTATCATGGGTCACGTCGACCACGGTAAGACCACCTTGCTGGACCGTCTGCGCCACACCCGGGTTTCTGAACACGAAGCCGGCGGGATCACCCAGAACATCGGGGCCTACCAGGTCCGGATCAACGACCGTTTGATCACCTTCCTGGACACTCCAGGCCACGCGGCCTTCTCAAGCATGCGAGCCCGCGGGGCAGAGATCACCGACATTGTCGTTTTGATCGTTGCCGCTGATGACGGGGTTATGCCGCAGACCATTGAAGCCATCGACCACGCCAAGAGCGCGGGTGTGCCAATCATTGTGGCCATCAACAAGATGGACCGGCCAGGCGCCAACCCTGCCCATGTTACTGAACAATTGATGCAGTATGAACTGATTCCGGAAAATTACGGCGGTTCAACCATCTTCGTCAACATCTCAGCCAAGACCGGGATGGGGATCGATGAACTTTTGGAAAACATCATCCTTGAAGCTGACATGCTGGAACTGAAGGCTGATCCGAAGCAAAAGGCCATCGGTACGGTTGTTGAAGCCCGTTTGTCCCGGGGCAAGGGTCCGGTTGCCGACGTTTTGATCCAGCAGGGTACCCTGCGGGTCGGTGACCCAATCGTTGTTGGTGACACTTTCGGCCGCGTCCGGACTATGACCAACGACAAGGGCCACCAGGTCAAGAAGGCTACGCCATCAATGCCAGTTGAAATTACTGGTTTGAACGACGTGCCGGAATCAGCCGACAAGCTGGTTGTCTTTGACGATGAAAAGACTGCCCGCGCGGTTGGTGAAGCCCGGGCACAGCAATCCTTGCAAAAGCAGCGGGAAAACGTTCAGCATGTCACTCTGGATAACCTCTTTGACACGATGAAGCGGGAAAGCATGAAGTCTGTTGACATCGTTTTGAAGGCTGACGTGCAAGGGTCTGCCGAAGCCTTGGCTCAATCCTTCCAAAAGATTGACGTTGAAGGTGTTCGGGTTAACATTATCCACTCCGGTGTCGGGGCCATCAATGAAAGTGACGTTACCCTGGCCAGCGCTTCAAACGCCTTGATTATCGGTTTCAACGTCCGGCCAACGGCTACGGCCAAGAGCCAGGCTGCCCAAGAAGGAGTCGACATCCGCCTTTACAGCATTATCTACAAGGCGATCGATGACGTTAAGGCCGCTATGCAAGGGATGCTGGAACCAACTTACGAAGAAAAGGTTATCGGTAACCTTACTGTCCGCGAAACTTGGAAGGTATCCAAGATCGGGACAATCGCCGGTGCCTTTGTCGACAGTGGTTACGTGACCAGAGAATCAGGCATCCGGGTTATCAGAGACGGCGTGGTCAAGTACGACGGCAAGGTTGCTTCACTGCGCCGGTTCAAGGATGACGTCAAGGAAGTCAAGGCAGGCTTTGACTGTGGTTTGACCATTGAAAACTTCAACGACATCAAGGAAGGCGACGAACTGGAAGCCTACGAAATGCAGGAAGTTAAGCCAGGTTAACAGGAGGCTGAAATGAAGCACAGAAAAGGACGGGTTGAAGGCGAAATCCTGCGGGAATTGACTAAGATCATCCGCAAGAACATCCGCGATCCCCGGGTCAGCGACGTGACTTTTACCGCCGTGGAGTGCAGCAATGATTTTTCATACGCGACTGTCTACTACAGTCTGCTGACTGAAGATGAACAGGCGCAAAAAGAAGCGGAAGCCGGTTTGGAAAAGGCTAAGGGAACCATGCGGCACTTGCTCGGCCAGAGCTTGACCATGTACAAGGTTCCGGAACTGATTTTCAAGCGGGACCAGTCCGTGATTTACGGCAGCAAGATCGACCGTTTGCTCGCTGACTTGAAGAAGCAGGAACAAGATCGCCAGAACTAGCAAAAAGCGCCTTCGGGCGCTTTTTTGCGTTTTAAGCAAGGAGAAAACAATGTTCAACGGAATTATCGTAATCGACAAGGCAGCGGGCATGACTAGCGGGGACGTGGTTTATAAGCTGCGCCGGCTCTTAAAGCAAAAGAAGATCGGCCACGCCGGGACCCTGGACCCGGAAGTCACTGGCGTTTTGCCTATTGCCCTGGGCCAGGCAACTAAACTGATTGAGCTGATGCATGAGCGACCAAAAGCTTACGTTGGTGAAGGGATGCTGGGCCTGGCTACAGATTCTTATGACCTGGAAGGGCAAGTTTTGGCAGAAAAAGCCTTGTCTCAGCCTGTCAGTGACCAGGCCATCAAAGCAGCAATGGAAAAGTTGACCGGGGAAATCGTCCAGCAGCCGCCGATTTATTCTGCCGTCAGAGTGAATGGCAAGCGGCTCTATGAATACGCCAGAGAAGGGATCCCGGTTGAGCGGCCTAAGCGGACTGTCCAGGTTTTCCGCTATGACTTGACGAAGCCAAGTCAGTTCGACCCGGAGAAGGGCCGGCAGACTTTTGCTTATGAAGTTGAATGCTCCAAGGGAACCTATGTCCGGAGCCTGGTTAACGACTTAGGTGAAGAACTGGGCCTGCCGGCAGTGATGACCAAATTGCGGCGGACGGCTAGTTCCGGTTACAAGCTCCAAGACGCGGTTACTTTGGAAGAACTGGCGGATAATTTGGATCACGCTGAAGATTATATTCAGCCAATCGACAGTTTTTTTGCTGACTACCAGCAAGTTGATTTAGATGCCGCCTTATGGCAGCAGGTGAAAAATGGGGCCTGGATCAAACTCCCTCTTGATGCAGACAAGGTTGCTTTGCGGTATAATAAAACAGTTAAAGCGATTTACCGGGCCAAGGGACAAGGTCTCTACTGCCCGGACTTAATGCTTTTAAGTAATGAGTAATTGAGGGATTAAGTTTGAAAGTAATAAATCTAAGCTATCCATTCAAGAAAGAACTGACGGCCGGCAAGGTTGTGCTGGCCCTGGGCTTTTTTGATGGAGTTCATATCGGCCACCAGAAGTTGATCAAGGAAGCCCGGATAATTGCAGATGAGAAGGATCTGCCATTGATGGTGCTGACCTTTGACCGCCACCCCAAAGAGGTTTATGCCGGAGTTAAGGACTTTGAGTACTTGAACACACCGGAGGAAAAGGCCTATGAAATGTCCAAGATCGGGGTCGACTACCTGGTGATTCTCAAGTTTACGCCGGAGTTCAGCCAGCTGGCTCCCCAGGCCTTCGTTGATGAGATCATCCTGGGCCTGAAAGCAGACACGGTGGTAGCCGGCTTTGACTACAGCTACGGCCCAAAGGACGTGGCCAATATGGACAATCTGCCGGCCTTTGCCAAGGGCCGCTTTGACATCAAGGTGGTTCCAAAGCAGATATTTGCCGGGAAAAAAATCGGTTCAACTGAAATCCGCCAGGCTGTTAAAAGCGGCAATCTCCGCTTGGCCACGGAACTTCTGGGCCACCCGTATTTGACCAATGGCAAGGTCGTCCACGGCTTCAGAAACGGCCACAAGTTGGGCTTCCCAACCGCGAATTTGGAACTGGCCTGGCCAAAAGTTTTGCCGAAAATTGGGGTCTACGCGACCATGACTCAAGTAGGGGACAGCTGGTACCAGTCAATGACCAGTGTCGGCTACAATGTCACTTTCAATGATGAGAAGAAGATTTACATCGAATCCAATATCTTTGATTTTGACCAGGATATCTACGGCCAGCAAATCACCATCGCCTGGTACAAATACTTGCGCGGGGAAGAAAAGTTTGCCGATATGGCGGCTTTAAGCGAGCAGCTGAAGCTGGATCAAGTCGCTAGTCAAAACTATTTTAGTTCACTGATTCAGCAGTGATAAGAACGGTCTTTTAAGCGAGACCGTTTTTTTGCGGGATTTTTTTAGCATTCTCCTTGACTAACTGCTAATTTCTTGTTAATCTATAGCATGTTAGCACATGAAAGTTTTGAGTGCTAAAAGTGAGGGCGATGTTATGTTGACCGAACGTCAAGAACTTATTCTAAAGACAATTATTCAAGACTTTACCAAGACGCATGAGCCGGTTGGTTCAAAGACAGTCATGAATCAATTACCGATTAAAGTGTCCAGCGCGACGATTCGCAACGAGATGGCGGTTCTGGAAGAGCATGGCTTGATTGAAAAGACCCACTCCTCCAGCGGCCGGGTGCCATCGACTGAGGGCTATCGCTATTATCTGGACAATTTGGTGCAGCCGCTGCAGTTGCCGGAAGAAATGTACAATCAAATTGGCTACCAGCTTGACCAGCCGTTCAACCAAGTGGACGAAATCGTCAAAGAAGCCGCCAGGATCCTGTCAGACTTGACTGACTACACGGCCTTTGCAGAAGGGCCGGAAGCCAATAATGTTAGCATCACCGGCTTCAGAATCGTCCCCCTGGCTCCCCGGCAGGTCATGGCAATTCTGGTAACCAGCGATGGCAGCGTCAAGAACCAGCTCTACACCTTGCCGCGGCATATCTCAGGGGATGAAATTGAACAGGCGGTCCGCTTGATCAATGACCAGCTGGTTGGCAAGAATTTAAGCGAAATCAACAAGCAGACCTTTGAGCAGCTGTCCAGCAGCCAGATCGTAGGTAAGAATGCCCCGGAATTTCTGGAATTGTTGGAAGCCGTAATTAAGGACGCTGCAAGCGAGCAGATGTATGTTGACGGTCAGCTGAACCTGCTCAACAATACTGAAAACAGCGATTTAAAAGACATCAAGTCGCTATATGAACTGATCAATTCCAGCTCTCTAGCTGGAGAACTGATCGATTTGAGCGACAGTCCTAGCCATTACCCTGTTCATGTCCGCTTAGGAGCGGAACTAGAGAATGACCTGCTGAAGGATTTCAGCCTGGTAACGGCTGAATACAGCGTTGGCCGCTACGGGCGGGGGACGATCGCTCTGCTGGGGCCGAGAAACATGCCTTACTCGGAAATGATCGGCTTGATGGAATACTTCCGCCAGGAACTGGCCCGCAAGTTGTTAGATTACTATGGCAGATTTAAATAAGGAGGTTTGTCGTGAGCAAAGAAGAATTTCCAAGTGAGAAAGATTTGCCGCAAGAAGACCAGGAAAAGCAAGCCAAGGCAGCTGAAGCTGACAAGGCCAGCGTAAAAGAAGACAAAAAGGCAAAAGACGATAAAGAAGACGCAACCAAGCCAGCTGATGCAGAGCTGGACCAGCTCAAGGCTGAAGTTGCCGCTTTGACCCAAAAGAACAAGGACCTGGAAGACAAATACTTAAGAAGCGAAGCTGAAATTCAAAACGCCCAGCGCCGCTACAGCAAGGAAAGAGCCAACCTGGTCAAGTACGAGTCCCAGCGTTTAGGCAAGGATATCCTGGCCAGCGTGGACAACTTGGAAAGGGCTCTGCAGGTCAAGGCCGACGACGAGGCTTCCAGTCAGCTGAAGAAGGGGATCGAAATGACCCTGGAAGGCCTGGTTAGAGCCTTGAAGGACAACGGCATTGAAGAAATCAAGGCTGACGGCGAAAAGTTTGATCCGACATTGCACCAGGCGGTCCAAAGCGTACCGGCTGAAAATGATGATCAAAAAGACCATGTCGTTCAGGTCCTGCAAAAGGGTTACGTCTACAAGGACCGGACCCTGCGGCCAGCCATGGTTGTCGTTGCCCAGTAAGGCAATTTTTTTACAAAGCAATAAACAAGCAAAAATAAATCAAAGGAGATAAAAAGACAATGTCTAAAGTTATTGGGATTGACTTAGGTACCACCAACTCAGCAGTTGCGGTTTTGGAAGGCAAGGAACCAAAGATTATTACCAACCCGGAAGGCGCTAGAACTACCCCTTCAGTAGTTGCCTTCAAGGACGGCGAAATTCAAGTCGGTGAAGTTGCCAAGCGGCAAGCCATCACCAACCCGAACACTATTGTTTCCATCAAGCGGCACATGGGCGAAAGTGACTATAAGGTTAAGGTTGGCGACAAGGCTTACACCCCGCAGGAAATTTCAGCCATGATCCTGCAATACATTAAGAAGTTCTCAGAAGACTACCTTGGTGAACCAGTTACTGACGCGGTTATCACTGTTCCAGCCTACTTCAATGACGCGCAACGGCAAGCAACCAAGGACGCCGGCAAGATCGCAGGCCTCAACGTGCAACGGATCATCAACGAACCAACTGCTTCAGCCCTGGCCTACGGCTTGGACAAGGATGAAGACGACGAAACTGTTCTGGTTTACGACCTTGGTGGTGGTACTTTCGACGTTTCCGTCCTGCAATTAGGTGACGGCGTCTTCCAAGTTCTGTCAACCAACGGTGACACTCACCTGGGTGGGGACGACTTTGACAACAAGATCATCGACTGGCTGGTTGACGGCTTCAAGAAAGAAAACGGCGTTGACTTGTCCAAGGACAAGATGGCAATGCAACGTTTGAAGGACGCGGCTGAAAAGGCCAAGAAGGACTTGTCAGGCGTATCTTCAACCCACATCTCCCTTCCATTCATCTCTGCTGGTGAAGCAGGTCCTCTGCACCTTGAAGCAGACCTTACCCGGGCTAAGTTCAACGAACTGACTGACGACTTAGTGCAAAGAACCAAGATCCCATTTGACAACGCCCTGCGTGACGCTGGCCTGTCAGTTGGCGACATCGACAAGGTTATCTTGAACGGTGGTTCAACCCGGATTCCGGCAGTTCAAGAAGCTGTAAAGCAATGGGCCGGCAAGGAACCAGACCACTCAATTAACCCAGACGAAGCTGTTGCTTTGGGTGCCGCAATCCAAGGCGGGGTTATCTCCGGTGACGTTAAGGACATCGTTTTGCTTGACGTTACTCCGCTTTCCCTGGGTATCGAAACCATGGGCGGGGTCTTCACTAAGCTGATCGACAGAAACACCACCATCCCAACTTCCAAGAGCCAAATCTTCTCAACTGCCGCTGACAACCAACCAGCTGTTGACATCCACGTTTTGCAGGGTGAACGGCCAATGGCAGCTGACAACAAGACCTTGGGCCGCTTCGAACTGACTGACATTCCAGCTGCTCCACGTGGCGTGCCACAAATCCAAGTTACCTTCGACATCGACAAGAACGGTATTGTTAACGTTTCAGCCAAGGATATGGGGACTGGCAAGGAACAAAAGATCACTATCCAATCAGCTTCCGGCCTGTCAGACGAAGAAATTGAAAGAATGAAGAAGGAAGCTGAAGAACACGCTGACGAAGACGCCAAGAAGAAGGAAGAAGTTGACCTCAGAAACGAAGTTGACAGCTTGATCTTCCAAACCGAAAAGACTTTGAAGGAAGTTGACGGCAAGCTGGCAGACAGCGACGTTCAACCAGTTAAGGATGCCCTGGAAGACTTGAAGAAGGCCCAAAAGGACAACAACCTGGACGAAATGAAGGAAAAGAAGGACGCTTTGAGCAAGGTTGCCCAAGACCTGGCTGTCAAGCTCTACCAGCAAAACGCCCAAAACCAGCAAGGCCAAGGCGGTCAAGCAGGCCCAACTGACGATGGTTCAAATGGCGCAAACGGCGACACGGTTGACGGCGACTTCACCAAGGTAGACCCAGACAAGTAAAGCGACTATAATTAAACAAAAGGAGAAGAACTGCTTGATGTAGTTCTTTTCTTTTGTTAGTAAAAGGAGCAATAATAAACAGATGGCAGCAAACCGTGACTATTATGACGTCTTAGGCGTGAGCCGGGATGCCAGTGACGCAGAAATCAGCAAGGCCTACCGGAAGTTGGCCAAAAAGTATCACCCGGACTTAAACCACGAAGCAGGGGCAGAAGAAAAGTACAAGGAAGTCAACGAAGCTTACGAAGTGCTTCATGACCCGCAAAAGCGTCAGCAGTATGATCAATTTGGCCAGGCTGGCATGAACGGCCAGGGCGGCTTTGGCGGCCAGTACGGGGGCCAGGGCTTTGGCGGAGCTGATTTTGGTGACTTTGGTGACATCTTTAGCAGCTTCTTTGGCGGCGGCGCCCGCCAGCAGGTAGACCCGACCGCTCCGCAGCGGGGGGCTGACCTGGATTACACCATGACGATCGACTTTATGGATGCCATCAAGGGCAAGACCAGTGAAATCAGCTACAGCCGGTCAACTACCTGTGAAGTCTGCAAGGGTTCCGGGGCTGAAAAGGGCACCCACCCGATCACCTGCGACAAGTGCGGGGGCAGCGGCATGATGACCATTACGCAAAGAAGCGTTTTGGGCATGATCCAGCGGCAGACGACCTGTGACAAGTGTGCGGGCAGCGGGGTCATCATCCAGCATCCATGCCAGAGTTGCCACGGCAAGGGGGTCAAGACCCAGAAGCAGACCCTGCAGGTTAAGGTGCCAGCCGGCATCGACAACGGCCAGCAGATCCGCCTGGCCGGCCAAGGCGAAGCCGGCAAGAACGGTGGCCCATACGGGGACCTGTACATCGTCTTCCGGGTGCGGCCAAGCAAGGACTTCACCAGACGTGGTCAGACCATCTACACGACCGTGCCGATTTCCTTTGCCCAGGCAACCTTAGGTGACGAGATCAACGTCAAGACAGTTTACGGCGACACGAAACTGAAGATTCCGGCCGGCACCCAGCCAAACCAGAAGTTTACTTTAAAGGAAAAGGGTGTTCAGAGCCTGCGCGGCGGCAGCACTGGTGACCAGGTAACCACGGTTGAGATCGTGATTCCGAAGTCCATCAACGAGGCCCAGCGCAAGGCCTTGCTGGAATTCGTCAAGGCCAGCGGTGGCTCCATTGCCCCGCAGGAAAAAGGCTTCTTTGAACGCTTGAAGGAGAAGCTGAGCTAAATTTTAGAAGCAAATTAAGGAGGCAGTCTGCAAGGACTGCCTTTTATGATGACTGGGAAAAGACAAATGAGCCGATTTCGGTTATAATTGTTAAGTACTTTAGTAAGGATGCGAGAAAATATATGGACTTAGAAAAATTAAAAGACTACCAAAAGCACATCCGCAATTTTTCAATCGTGGCCCACGTTGACCACGGCAAATCAACGATTGCCGACCGGATTCTGGAACTGACGGACACGGTTTCCAAGCGTCAGCTGAAAAATCAAATGCTGGATGACATGCCCCTTGAACGGCAGCGGGGGATCACCATCAAGATGAACTCGGTGCAGGTCAAGTACCACGCCAATGACGGGGAAGACTACATTTTCCACTTGATCGACACCCCCGGCCACGTCGACTTCTCCTATGAAGTTTCCCGGTCTCTGGCCGCCTGTGAAGGGGCTGTCCTGGTCGTTGACGCCTCCCAGGGTGTCCAGGCCCAGACCCTGTCCAACACTTACCTGGCTTTGGAAAACGACCTGGAAATCCTCCCTGTTTTAAACAAGATCGACCTGCCAAGCGCCGACCCGGACATGGCCAAGAGCGAAATCGGCGACATGCTGGGCTTAGACGCCAGCGACGCCGTGGAAGTTTCCGGCAAGACCGGGGCAGGGATTCCGGAACTTTTGGAAAGAATCGTGACTGACATCCCAGCGCCGACCGGGGACTTGACCAAGCCCCTCAAGGCCTTGATCTTTGACTCCAAGTATGATGACTACCGGGGAGTGGTCATGTCAGTCAGAATTGAAGAAGGCACGGTTAAGCCAGGCGACGAAATCATGATCATGAACACCGGCAAGAAGTATGAAGTAACCGAAGTCGGCGTTTCCAGCCCCCACCCGGTTAAAGAAGACATCTTGATTGCCGGGGACGTGGGCTATATTACTGCCAACATCAAGTCTGTCCGGGAAACCCGGGTCGGGGACACCATCACCAGCGCTGAAAACCCGACGGCAGAAGCTTTGCCAGGCTATCGGCAGATTCCGCCAATGGTCTACTCTGGTATGTATCCGACCGACAACCGGGACTATGACGACTTGAAGGAAGCCTTGCAGAAATTGCAGCTTAACGATGCGTCTCTGGAATTTGAGCCGGAAACTTCCCAGGCCCTGGGTTTTGGTTTCCGCTGCGGCTTTTTGGGCCTTTTGCACATGGACGTCGTGCAAGAGCGCTTGGAGCAGGAATTTGACCTGGACCTCATCATGACCGCGCCATCAGTTGACTACCACGCCATCATGCCAACTGGGGAGGTCAAACTGATCGACAACCCGGCTGACCTGCCGGATGCCGGTGAATACAAGGAATTGCAAGAGCCTTACGTTAAGGCGGAAATCATGGTACCAAATGACTTCGTCGGCGCAGTAATGCAGCTGTGTGAAGGCAAGCGGGGTGAGTTCCAGACCATGGATTACCTGGACAAGTACCGGGTCAACGTGATCTACGAAATGCCCCTGGCAGAAATCATCTATGACTTCTTTGACCAGCTCAAGTCTTCAACCAAGGGCTATGCTTCTTTGGACTATGAAATCATCGGCTACAAGGCCACCAACTTGGTCAAGATCGACATCCTCTTGAACAAGGAACCGATCGATGCCTTGAGCTTCATCGCCCACCGCGAAGAAGCCCGGGACCGGGCTGTCCAGATGTGCAGCCTTTTGAAGAAGCTGATTCCGCGGCAAAACTTCCAAGTCGACATCCAAGGAGCAATCGGGTCCAAGATCATTTCCCGGGCTACGATCAAGCCTTACCGAAAGGACGTTACCTGGAAGATCCACACCGGTGACCCGGACCGGCGGGCCAAGCTGCTGGAGAAGCAGAAGCGGGGCAAGAAGCGGATGAAGTCAGTTGGCCGGGTGGAAGTCCCGCAGGATGCCTTTATGGCAGTATTACGGATGAATGATGATGACATCAAAGGCAAGTAAAAATACACAAGACCACCCAGTCCGCCGGATTATTCTGCGCCTGATCGCCGTAATCCTCTTTTTGCTGGGCCTGGCTTTAGTCTTTAACCGGCAGATCAGCGCTTTTTTGGTCAAGCAGAACCAGACCGCGGCTTTAAAGGGCCTGACCCGGGACCAGGTCGTGCAGAACCAGAAAAAGAAGGGGATGTATGACTTCAAGAAGGTCAAGTCAATTGACTTTGCCCAGACCACCCGCAGCCGGGTGAAGAACACAGCTGGCGCCATTGGGGCAATTTCCATCCCCAGCGTCAAGCTTTATCTGCCGATCATGCAGGGCCTCTCAGACGAGGCTTTGTCAACTGGGGGCGGAACCATGCGGGCTGACCAGAAGATGGGCAAGGGGAACTACCCTTTGGCTGGCCACTACATGACCGACCAGGGGGCCCTTTTTTCACCCCTTGAGCGGGTCAAGCTGGGCAGCATGGTCTACTTGACTGACTTAAAGAAGGTCTATGCTTACAAGATCTACTACAAGAAGGTGGTTGACCCCAGCGCCGTCTGGCTGGTTGCCAACACCAAGAAGAAGATCGTAACCTTGATCACCTGTGCCGATGGCGGGGTAAACCGCTGGTCCTTAAGAGGAAAACTGACCGCGGTCAAGCCGGCAAGCAAGCAGAATTTGGAGATGTTTAAACTTCGATGAAATGGCAAGAAAGAACAGCTGCTCCTTTGGCCAGTGACCTGGTTGAAGAATTTCAACTTAGCCCATTAACGGCTAAGTTGTTTTCTTTGCGGGGAATTGACAACGAGGAAAAAATCGACTATTGGCTCCGCGCCAATGAAAATGACCTGGCAGATCCCTCTTTGATGCATGACATGGACAAGGCAGTCCGCCGGATCAACCAGGCCCTGGACGAGGGTGAAAAGATCACTATTTACGGGGACTATGACGCTGACGGGATCACCGCCACGGCCATCATGACGGAAATGCTGACCATCATGGGGGCTGACGTCCATTACTTCATTCCTGACCGCTTCAAGGACGGCTATGGGCCAAGTTTAGACCGCTACAAGGAGATTGTGGCGGACGGGACTAAATTGATCATTACCGTTGACAACGGGGTGACCGGAATTGAGGAAGTGGCCTATGCTCAGTCTCACGGCGTGGACGTGATTGTCACCGACCACCACACCTTCAAAGATGAAAAGCCGGACGCTTATGCCCTGGTGCACTGCAACTATCCAGGCCAGGCTTATCCTTTTGACGACTATTGCGGGGCCGGGGTGGCTTATACCATTGCCCGGGCAGTCTTAGAAGACACGGCCAGCGAATTTTTGGAACTGGCCATGATCGGGACCGTTGGGGACATGGTCAAGGTTTCCGGTGAAGGGCACATTATCGTCAAGCGGGGCTTGGAGATGCTGAATGAAAGCTCCCGGCCGGGCCTGGCGGCTCTTATCCGCAATGCCGGCCTTACACCGGGGATGATTGATGAAGAAGACGTCGGCTTTAGCATCGCTCCCCGTTTAAACGCCTGCGGCCGCCTGGCTGATGCCAGCCTGGCCGTAAGGTTGCTTTTGGCGGAAAGCCCGGGCGAGGCCCAGGAATTAGCCGATCAGATTGAAAAGCTGAACAATGAGCGAAAAGATCTGACCCAAGCGACCATGCAGGCGGCTGAGGCTCAAATTAAGCGCCGGGGCTACCAGAAAGAAGCGACATTGACCCTGTATGACCCGGCCTGGCATGAAGGGGTCATGGGCTTAGTCGCCAACAAGATCGTGGAAAAATACCACAAGCCGACCCTGATGCTGACGAAAAACGAGGCTGGCCTTGTCAAGGGGTCTGGCCGATCCAGCCAGGGCTTCAACTTGTTCAATGCCTTGAAGCCTTTTGAAGGCAAGTCCATCACCCAGTTTGGCGGCCATGACTTTGCCTGCGGCCTGTCGACGACTGAGGAAAATTTGAACCAGCTCAGGCGCGACTTTAACCAAAGCTTTAAGGCAGGAGAGAAGGGTCCAGAAAAGGTCCAGAAATATGATGGCACGATCAGTCCATTAGATATTGATTTGACCAGCGTTTATGACCTGGCCCAGGCCGGGCCTTTTGGCACGGACAACCCCCAGCCGGTCTTTTTGCTTGACAAGCCGCAGATTTCTAACTTCCGCCCTATGCGGAAGGGCTGCAGCTTCATGGTGGGCCCAGTCAGGGCGGTGGACTTTGACCAGGGTTTAAACCAAACTGTCCTGCCATATTTGCAGCAGATGTTGGTTAAGCTTGCTTCTAACACTTTTAAAGGCAAGACCAATGTCCAGTTCCGGATCGTTGACCTGCATTACGGGCAGCCACTTTACGCGCCAGCCGCCCGGATCGTGGACTTCCGCGGGCAAGAGAATTTGCTGGGTTTTGCGGACAAGTATCTCTTGTTTGATGAGAAAAATCTCAGCCAGGCCATGAATCATTTTGGCATAACTAAAGAGCAGATTTCTCTGGCCAAGGACAATGAAGACCTCAGCCAGCAGATCGTGTCAGTTCTTGACGTGCCGGCCAATGAGGCCCAGCTGAACTTTGTCCTGGCCAAGCCTTACCGCCAGCTCTACCTGCGCTTTCAGCTGGACCAGCTGCCAGGGGAGGCCCTGCCCAGCCGGGGCAACTTCGGCCTGGTCTGGCAGTACTTTTTGGCTCACCCGGGGCTAAAGCCGAATGATTACATGCAGGCTGCCGGCCAGCTGGGGATGGATCCGGACAGCATCATGTTTATTTTGAGGGTGTTTTTTACCCTTAATTTTGTTAAAATGGAAGAGGACAGATTGCTCCCTAAGCCGAGTCCGACAAAGAAGTCTTTGGACGATTCAGCCTATTACCGGTCAGTGAAAGCAGAATATGCCTTCGTTAACAAATTACGAACAATCTCTTCGAATGAATTAATTCGCTATGCCAGTGGTCTAGCAAATGGAGGATTACAAAATGTCAATTGATTTTAAGAAGTACATTGCCAGCGTCAAGGACTTCCCGAATAAAGGAATCATCTTCCGGGACATCACCCCGATCCTGCAAGACGGTGAAGCCTTCGCAGCAGCTACTCACGAAATTGCCGAATACGCCAAGAGCCGGCAAGCTGACGTGATCGTCGGACCGGAAGCCCGGGGCTTCCTGGTCGGGACTCCGGTAGCAATCGAACTGGGTATCGGCTTCGTGCCAGCCCGTAAGCCCCACAAGCTGCCACGGGAAGTAGAATCTGCGGCTTACGACCTGGAATACGGGTCAAACGTTCTGGAAATGCACAAGGATGCGATCAAGCCTGGCCAAAGAGTAGTCATCTGCGACGACTTGATGGCTACGGCCGGCACCCTGCACGCCACTAAGGAATTGATTGAACGCCTGGGCGGGAAGGTTGTCGGGGCAGCCTTTTATATTGAATTGACCGACCTTAAGGGCAGAGAAAAGTTCCCGGACGTGGACATCTTCTCCCTGGTTCAATACACCGGCGCTTAATTTTAAGAGCAAGACAGAAAAAACGGCTTTACCGGAAGGTAGAAGCCGTTTTTGTTTGTATTAAAAAAGTAAAACTATTGCAGCCGGTCCAGGTGGTCTAGGTGCTCGGTCATCGCGTCGATGATCTGCACGATGTCCTGGTCATTGATTGAATAGTAGACAAAAGTGCCTGCTTTGCGTTTCTGCACGAAATCGTATTTTTTCAAAATACCGAGCTGCTTGGAAATTACCGGCTGAGAGATGCCCAGGTGGCCGACGATTGCCGAAACCGGGCTTTCGCCGTGTGTTCTAAGATAAAAGAGAATATGGATCCGCAGGCTGTTACCCAAGACCTTGAAAAGGCGGGCCGCCTGGTCGATCAGTTCTTCATGTGTCATGCGGTTCTCCTTTCCAGTATCCCCCTTGATTATATATCATTTTTGTTATATAGTGTAGACAAGAGTAAATATACCAAAAACGATATATAAAAGATTGCGCAGGTAAAAATCATGAATGACCAAGCATCAAAAAGGTATTTGTGGGTGACTGTCTTCAATGTCATCATTACTGCCGCGGAAATTGCCGGCGGGATTATCTCCGGTTCCCTGGCCCTCTTGTCAGATGCCTTGCATAACTTGAGTGACGTTGTTTCCATCGTGGTTGCCTTTGCGGCTAATTTAATCGCCAAAAGAAGCAAGGACCAGCACAAGACTTTTGGCTACAAGCGGGCGGAAACCCTGGCTGCCTACACCAACGGCTTCTTCTTGTTGGCCATCAGCATCTATCTTTTCATCTCGGCCATCCAGCGCTTCAGCAAGCCAGAGCCGATTGAAGGGGTAGTCATGTTTATCGTTTCCTTGATCGGCTTGGCCGGCAACTTGATCTCCATGCTGATCCTGGGCAAGGGGAGCAAGGAAAACTTGAATGCCCGGGCCCTCTTTTTGAATATGATGTCGGACACCTTGTCCAGTGTTGCCGTTGTGGTGGGGTCCCTCTTGATTTATTACCAAAACTGGACCCTGGTGGACCCGATTTTAACCATGGCCGCGGCAATTTTCCTCTTGAAAGAGGCTTTTGAAATCACCAGAGACTCAGCCAACGTTTTGATGGAAACTAACCCTAATCTGGATCTGGATGCCATCGAAAAGGCGGTTTTGGCCTATAAAGAGGTAAGGCAACTCCACCACCTGCATGTCTGGCGCTACAGCGACGATACCATCATGCTGGACGCCCACATTGTTGTTGACTCCGGCCTTACTGCCAAGCGGATTGAAGAGCTTGATGAAGAGATTGCTGCTTGTCTGAAAGAAAAGTTTGCCATCAACCACGTTACCCTGCAGGCAGAATGCAGCCGGGGCCTGGACGAAGACCTTTTGTCAACCAACAAGGAAAATTAAGAAAAGATTAGCTAACTTTAAAAAAAGAGAAAATTAGGGTCAAACGGCTTGTTTTCGCAAGGCTTAGGCCTTAGAAGAATTAAAGTTAGCAAAAAATAGCAATAAAATGAAAACAATTTTAAAAAAGCCTTGCTAACCTTTAGAAAGAGTATTATAGTTACAACTATAAAAACTAGTGATTGAATTTTTAGGAGGTAATATCATGGCTAAAAAAGATCTCGATTGGGCAAATATCGGCTTTGGCTATCATCAAACCGACAAGCGCTACGTGGACTATTTCCACGACGGTGCCTGGGAAGGCGGCAAGCTGACCGACGACCCTAATGTTGTATTGAATGAATGTGCTGAAACCCTGCAATACGCCCAGCAAGTTTTTGAAGGGATGAAGGCCTACACCTGGAAGGATGGCTCTGTTGTTGTCTTCAGGCCAGACCAAAACGCGGAACGGATGTACAACTCCGCTAAGCGGATCGAAATGCAGCCTTATCCAAAAGACAAGTTCGTTGAAGCAATCGACCAAGTAGTCAAGGGCAATGTTGACTGGGTACCGCCATACGGTTCAGGCGCGACTCTTTATCTGCGTCCATACGAAATCGGCACCACACCAATCATCGGCGTTGCTCCGGCAACTGATTACATGTTCAGAATCTTTGCAACTCCAGTTGGCCCATACTACAAGGGCGGGGCTACTCCAGTTGCCGTTCAAGTTGCCCAATATGACCGGGCTGCACCTCGCGGGACTGGCCACGTTAAGGCCGCTTTGAACTATGCCATGAGTTTGAAGGCGACTGTCACTGCTCACCAGGCAGGTTTTGCTGAAAACATGTACCTGGACCCAGCTACCCAAACTTATATTGAAGAAACGGGTGGCTCAAACATTATCTTCATCGACCAAAACAACCACTTGGTCGTTCCTAAGTCAAATTCAATTTTGCCATCAATCACTAGACGCTCCATTGTATACTTGGCTGAACACTACCTCAACTTGACGGTTGAAGAAAGACAAGTCCGCTTCGACGAAGTTCCATCCTTCAAGGAATGTGCTTTGGTCGGCACGGCTGCCGTATTGTCACCAGTTGGCCGCATCGTCAATGGCGACCAGGTCATCGACTTGCCATCAGGCATGGACAAGCCAGGCAAGTTCATGGAAGAACTTTACAACACTTTGACTGGCATCCAAAACGGGGAAGTCGAAGCCCCAGAAGGCTGGATCCACCACGTGATGTAAAAATCATCATCGAGAATAAGATAAAAAATGGCAGTTTTTGCAACTGCTATTTTTTATTGCTTTGGCCAGGGCCGGAAACTGTTATAATAAAAGCTAGTCAAACTAGCGAGGTGTATGATGAACAAATTTTGGAACCACATTGATCAGAAGTATTTTAAGATTGCCCTCTACTGTCTGTGCACGGTCTTTGCCGGTCTCTTCATCTTGCTTTTAGCCTATGAGTCAACTGGCTTCTGGGTTCGGGTAGGCAAGATTCTGGCGGCAATTGCCCAGCCTTTAACTTACGGTTTGGTTTTAACCTATCTTTTGATGCCTTTGACCAACTTCTTTGACCGGAAGTTTTCCAAGGGCAGCAGCCGGGGGGCAGTGGCGACAGCCAGCCGGTCAGCCGCAGTGGCCTTGACCCTGCTCTTGCTCTTGCTGGTTATTTTACTGGCTGCGACAGCGGTTTTCGTAACCTTCTCCAAGCAACTGAGTTATTTCAGCCTGGACAGCTTGGAAAGCTTCTATGACCAACTGAAAGCCCAATACAGCAGTTTTATCAATGAAATCTTAGCCTACCTGCAAAAGCAGGGCTGGTCGACCAGCGGCCTGGTCGCTTATATGCAAAAAGGGGTCGGCCGGGTAACTAGTTTTTTGAGTGACTTTTTCTTTGGGGTAATTTTTGCCATCTACTTCCTCTACGATGGCCAGCGGATCGCGGCATACTGGAAGAGAAACCTGGGCACCCTCTTAAACAGAAAGGTGATCAAGGGAATCAAGCTCTTTTTAGCAGATGCTGACCGGGCTTTCTCCGGCTACATCAGAGGGCAGATTATTGATGCTTTTATCGTTGGCCTTTTGGTCAGCCTGTCCATGCTGATTGCCAAGGTCCCATATGGCCTTTTGATCGGATTGGTAACCGGGATGGGGAACTTGATCCCATACTTTGGTCCGATTTTAGGCTATGGGATGGTTATCTTAGCCTGCACCCTCAGCCAGAATATGACAGCTTTGATCGTGGGGATGGTTATTCTCCTCTTGATTCAGGCGATTGACGGCAATATCCTTAACCCTAAGCTTTTGTCTTCAGCCATTCACATCCACCCCCTGTACGTTATCGCCTGCGTGATTGCCGGCGGGGCCATGGGCGGCTTTGTTGGGATGCTGATTGCCGTCCCGATGGGAGCCTTGCTGAAAACTGAATTCGAGCGCTTGATTGCTTACCGGCAAAAGCAGTTGGAAAAAAGCAAACAGGCAAGCGAAGAGTAAGCAGCAACTAGTAAATAAATATAAGAATTAAGTAAAAGGACTCGCGAAAGCGGGTCCTTTTTGTCAGATTAAACAGTAATAAGTATAAAGCATTTAGTATTTAGTGGATGATTAAGTTTGCCTTACGGGAGCTTAGCCAAATACACATTTATTTGTTACTTGTTCTTCATGACCGGCTGGTAGACCAGGTCGATCAAAATGGCGGCCAGGAAGGCTATGGTCAAAGAGGTCAAGAGCTCCTTAATTCCGATGGCCGGCATAGCGATGCCCAAAAGTGCCAAAAGGCAGGTCAAAAAGACATCGGCGATCTGGACACTGGCTACTGGCTTAGATGGGGCAGACTGCCAGAAGAAGCGTTTGGTCCGGGTGATCAAAACGATCATCATGGCGCTCATAACTAAGAAGACGTAGACCATGGTCCCAACTTGATCATGATTTACCCCGGCCTTGGTCAAGGCTGAGACAAAGGCAAAGCCAATGACCGTCCAGGCTCCTGCTAAGGAGAAGGCAATTTTAGCCAACTTGCCCATGTCCCAGTTTTCCGGCTTGTAAGTGATGTGGGTATTGTCGGTCCCGATCATCATGGTGACCATGTTGTTCATGATCGTGTAGATGACCATGGCATTTAAGGCCATCGGCAGGTAGCCGAAAATAAGATAAGAGAAGGTCAAGAGCATGGTCAGTTCAGCCGTTCTGGCCAGTTTGGTCAAAGACCAGGTGGTCATCCGCTGGTAAACCCGGTGGCCGGCATCCAAGATCTTGACGATTGGGGCCAGGCCGTCGTCTAAAAGGACCATCTTGCTACTCTTTTTTGCCACGTCAGCGGCATTTGACACAGCGATGCCGACTTCGGCCTGCTTGAGGGCAGGGGAGTCGTTAACCCCGTCCCCGGTCATGCCGACGATGTAGCCAGCCTTTTGGAAGTACTTGACCATGTCCAGCTTGTCTTCTGGCAAAACGTCGGCGATCCCGGCCAGGTCTTCAGCCTTTACCCCCTCTTTAAAGTCGCTGATGGAGATGACTTTGCCAGTCAAGCCGACTTCTTCAGCCACGCTGGCCGCGGTTTTCTGGTTGTCCCCGGTCAGCATGACCGGTTTGATTCCCCGCTTGACCAGTTCGGCCAGGACAGCTTTTGAATCAGCTCTGACTATGTCTTTTGTGATAAAAATTCCTGCCAAACGGTCGTCGAGCAAAATCCCGACTGACCGGCCCAGGCTGAGGTCAACGGCTGCCATTTTTTCAGAAATAGCCGGGTCAATCTTGCTGAGCTGCTTGACTGAGCCCAGCTTGACGTTATGGCCATCTCCTTGCCCTTCAGAATAGCCCTGGCTGGAAGTGAAGGGGGTAAAAGATTCTGCTTCTTTAACTTGAATCTTTTTCTCTTGCAGATAATCCATTAAAGCCAGGTCGATCACGCTTTGGTTGCGCTGGTCGATGGCCAGGCTGGTCAAGGCCAGGACTTTTTCATCTGAGAGCTTTGAAAAATTAGCAAAAGAGGCAACGGCCGTCTTGTTTTCAGTAATGGTCCCGGTCTTGTCCAGTAAGAGCAGGTTCAAGTTGGCCGCGTCTTGAATCCCGGTCAAATCACTGGTTAAAACCCCCTCTTTTGACAGGCGGGTGGCCTCAAAGGAGTTGGAGAGGGCAAAAGTTGACGGCATGGCTACCGGAATAGAAGCGATGAACATCATGGCCAGGAAGGGCAGCATTTCCAAGACATTTTCGCCCCGGATGACAGCCGCGATCAAGAGGATGACGGTCAAAACCCCGTCCAAAAGGCAGAGGTAGTAGATAATCTTGGTCAAAAGCTGCTGCAAGTGGCCAGGAGCCGCGGACGTGTTGATCAAGTTGATGGTCTGCCCGCTTCTGGAATTGGTCCCGGTCGCGCTGACTCTGCCCAGGGCCTCGCCGTCCATGACGGTCGTGCCCGCGAAAGCCGTAGCCCCGGCTTTTTTGTAGACATTTTTGGCTTCCCCGGTGATTGAGGATTCATCTAAGGTCAAGTTCCCGTCCAAAAGGTCAATGTCGGCGGCTAAAATATCTCCTCTTTGCAGGTTGACGATATCACCGACTACCAGGTATTTAGAGTCAATTTTTTGCCAGCGGTCATCTCTTAAAACAGCGACTACCGGGGTCAGTTGCTGGGAAATTGAACTTAGGACCTTGCGGGACTTCTTCTTTTGCGTCGCCCCATTGTAGGCGGCAAAGAGCAGCATAAGCAAAACGAAGAGGGACTGGATCCACTTGCCCAGGGCACATTCCAAGAGCAGTGCCGCCTCCAGAATCCAGGCACTGAGATTCCAAAGCTTGCCGGCAAATTCCTTCCAGAAGCTGAATTCCGGCTCCGGCACCTGGTTGAGTCCGTCTTTTTTTAAGCGCAGGTCAGCTTCGGTCTGCGTCAAGCCTTTTACTTTCATTCAAACATCTCCTTGAAATTATTCTTCAGTCGTGACGTGTTACATTTAGAAGTTATTTTTCTCACTGTTCATTGTAGCCCCCAGGTTGATATAAATAAAATACTGATTTATGATGGTAGATATCTAAAAAGTTGATATCTACTAAGCTCAAAGATCATTAAAAAGAGAGGGAAGAAAATGAATTTCAAGCAGCTCAATTACTTTCTGGTCGTAGCCGAGGAAGGGCAGATTACTTCAGCCGCCAAGCGGCTCTTTGTCGGCCAACCGGCCCTCAGCTACCAGTTAAAGCAATTAGAAGAGGAATTGGGTGCCAAACTTTTCGTCCGCCAGCCCTATGGAATTGAACTGACCGAAGCAGGAAAAAAACTGTGCGATTATGCCGGTCAGATTTTAACCTTAGCCAAAAACGCCCAGACAGAAATAACAGAGCTCGACCGGGGCGGGCGGGGAAGGGTTAAATTAGGTTCCGTCTCTTCTTCAATCGGCGAGCTTCCTTCCGCTAAATTGACGGCTTTTGCCCGCCAGCATCCCGGCGTCTCCTTTGACATTTATGAAGACAACACCTTCGGCATCCTGGACAAGCTGCAGGGCAACCTGCTGGATCTGGCCATCGTCCGCACCCCCTACAACCGGGTCAACTTGAACTTTGTCGACATCAGCGATGAGCCGATGACCGCGGTTACCTGCCAGGACTTTTTCCCTGGCAAGGAAAAAGTAGGGCTGCAGGACCTGGCCGGCCAGCCCCTGGTCATCTACCGGCGCTTTGAGGACATGTTCAAGGAAGCCTTCGCGGAAAAAGGCCTCACCCCAAATTTTGTGGTCAAGTGCGATGATTCCAGAACGGCCATCCGCTGGAGCGACTCTGGCCTGGGGATTGCCCTGGTGCCGGAATCAATCGCCAAAACTTATGCCAAAGGCCACATCTACCCAATCGACTTGGCTAAGTGGCGAACCCGCCTGCAGCTGGTCTGGCGCAAAGACCGGGTGGTTACCCCCCTTATGCGGCGAATTATTGCCATATATGCAAAATAAAAACTGGAAGCCAATCCAGCTTTCCAGTTTCTTTGTTTCTATTGTCTGTTTTTTCTTTATGCCCGGCTTGAAGTTAGGTTCATCCGCCGTTCAAAGTAGTTGAGCAGCCGGGTCAAAATAAAGGTGACCACGAAGTAGATGCACATGGTAATAAAAAGCGGCATGACTCCGCGGTAGGTCGCGGTTTGGACAAGGCCGGTCTCGTACATCAATTCCCCGACCCCGATGACGGAGACTAGGGAGCTGTCCTTGGTCAAAGTGATGAATTCATTGCCCAGGGCTGGCCAGATATTCTTCAAGGCTTGCGGGAAGACTACGTAGCGGTAGGTTTTGGCCTGGCTGAGGCCTAGGGACCGGGCAGCTTCCGTTTGCCCCTTGTCTACGGAATTGATCCCGGACCGGATATCTTCAGCCACGTAAGCCCCGGAGTTAAGGCCGATGGCGAGGATCCCGGCGCCCAGGGCCGGCATATTCTTGATCAGCATCCCGACGCCGAAGTAGACAAACATGATCTGAACCATCTGTGGAGTGCCCCGGAGGAACTCAATGTAGCAAACGGCAATGGCGTGCAAAAGCTTGTTCTTAGACAGACGCATCAAGGCGAAGATGATACCCAGGACTAAACCAATCGTGATGGAGCAAATCGTAATAATCATGGTGTAGACCAGGCCAGTCGCGAAGTAGCTGGTGTACTTGCTCATGGAGTTGTTGGTCTTGCTTGAGGCCTGCTTCATGGCCTTGGCAGCGGCCGGGATGTACTTCTTGTTAAACAGGTCCTGCTTTTGGCAATTGTTGATGGTCTTGTTGATGGCCTTGACCAGGTCGCCTTGCCCCTTGGCTACCCCAACGGCATTGCCCATCTGAGCCTGGCTGAGGCTGGACTTGACCAAAGACAGGGAAGTGTCGTTAGTGGCGTAAGTCTTGGCGTTCAGTTCACCCAATAAAACAGCATCAACCTTGCCGGACTTAAGCGCCATGAGCAGGTTGCTGATCTTGGCCAGACCCTTGATCTTGATCCCGCTCTTCGCAGCGTTTTTCTTCAAGGAAGTGTACTGAAGCGACCCGGTTTGGGCGCCAACCGTCTTGCCTTTAAAGGAGGCGGTGCTGGTATACTTGGCCTTGTTGGTCTTGCTGATGACAAAGTAGTCGGACTTTTCAGCGTAGTAGATCTTGGAGAAGTCAATGCTCTTTTTCCGTTCGGCCGTTGGGGTCATCCCAGAAATTATCACGTCGATCTTGCCAGTTTCCAGGGCAACCAGGAGGGAGTCAAAGTCCATGTTCTTGATTTCCAGCTTGACCCCCAGGTCCTTGGCGATCTGCTTGGCCAATTCAACATCGACGCCGACATACTTGTTTTTGCCGTTAACGTTCTTGGTAAATTCCAATGGCGGGTAGTCAGCGGACATGCCGACAACTAATTTGCCGGACTTCTTGATCTTCTTCATGACCGTGCCGCTGGCCACTTTCTTGCTGCTGGCGGCATCAACTGCTGGAATTGCCGCGGTAAAGAGCCCGGCCAAGAGGAGGAGGGCGGTCATAATTTTAATAAGTTTCTTCATCTTGCTTCATTCTTCCTTTGCTAGCTAGGCTTCCAAAATTTTTGCCAAAAAGTCCTTGGCCCGGCCACTTTGCGGGTGGTCGAAGACCTGGTCTGGGCTGCCCTGTTCCAAAAGATAACCGTCAGCCATGAACCAGACCTCATCAGCGACTTTTCGCGCGAAGCCCATTTCGTGGGTGACCACAACCATGGTCATCCCAGTTTGGGCTAAATCCTGCATGGTCTTTAAGACTTCTCCGACCATTTCCGGGTCTAAGGCACTGGTCGGTTCGTCAAAAAGCATCATGTCCGGCTGCATGGCTAAAGCCCGGGCAATGGCGACACGCTGCTGCTGGCCGCCGGATAGGCTGGCTGGGGTGTGGTCAGCAAAGTCATCCAGGCCAACTTTTGCCAGGAGCTCATGGGCTAATTTAGCAGCTTCCTGGTCGCTCATCCCTTTGACCTTCATCGGCGCCAACTTGACATTTTCAATGACGGACATGTTGGGGAAGAGGTTGAAGCTTTGGAAGACCATACCCATCTTCTGCCGGAGCTGGTCCAGCTCTTCTTCTTTAAGGTCGGTCAGTTCCGTTCCTTCAAAAATGACTTGGCCGCTGGTCGGCTTTTCCAGTAGGTTCAGGCAGCGCAAAAAAGTACTCTTGCCTGAACCGGATGGACCAATAACCGTGATGACTTTTCCTTTTTCGATGACGGCATTGATGTCCTTGAGAACTTCTTTGTCGCCGTAATCTTTCTTCAGATGCTTAACTTCGATGATCTTGTTCATGTTTAATCCTTCGTCTAAAAGGACACAAGCAATGAAGAGCTGACAAGCGGCAAAGTTCCGGGCAAGAGTACTTAAAATTGATCAAGTTGACAGTAATTGAAATACTGGAGCCAATGAGCGACTTATGACTGTGACAGCTTTCCATTGCCAGTCCTTGCTTTGCAATGAAACAGCTTCAGTCACCATCTTGGATGGTGCTATGTTCGGTAGTGGTAAGTCCTCGTCCTCATTTTGATTTGCTCCTTTGGAAAATAAAAGTAAAGTAAAGATAAATATGAGATTAAGCCTCTTATTGGTTTTTAATTTTAGCGCAAAGAAGAAGTTGATGCAAGGGGAAATGACAACTTTCATGAAAAAGGTTGTAAAAATAGGCAAAATAGCCAGATATCCGTATAAAGCTAAGAAAAGAAACTTTTTCTCGTCTGATTGCTAAGATATTTAGAAATCTCCGCCTTCTTGATTGTTTATTTCCGCCGCCCTTGCTATGATATTGGGCACGTAAGGTGGGACTTCTTTGCAAAAAAGAGCAGATAAAGGGTCCGGCAGAAGGACCGGATTCCTGAAGGCTATTGGGGAGCTGGCGACAGAGGAGTACACCTATACTGGCATTTACAAACTGTCTAACGGGCAGATTCCTTTTATCACCAAGAAGGGCTTCACCATAGTCTATACGGCCAACTTTAAAGCTGGTAATCAAGACGGCAGAATAAAACAAAGAAATACGCTCAAATCAAGCTGATCTGAGCGTATTATTTTTTGCCAAATATTATTCTGCAAAGCTGTGGTCCACATGGGTGTGGGCGTATTGGTAATGCCACAGCCAGCAATATAACCAAGGGGATGCCAGGAAGGCAAAAGGAATTACCAGGGTGAGGATCACAACAAGTGCCCGGAAAGAGCAGGGAAGGCCCTGGCCGGTCAAATGGTAGCTGGCCAGCAGGGCTAAAAGAGCGGCCAAAATAATACTCCCATTGGCAAAAACAGCTTTTGCCCGCTATAAAAAAAGATCCGCTTATGCGGATCTTTCTTGAGCTAATCTTTTAATGATTAGTCTTGAGCTGGGAAGAAGTCGAGACGTTCGCCGTCACCGAGTTGTTCTTCGATTCTCAACAATTGGTTGTACTTTTCAACACGTTCTGAACGAGCTGGGGCACCAGTCTTCAGTTGGCCGCCGTTAGTAGCAACAGCGAAGTCAGCGATGAAGGTGTCACCAGTTTCACCTGAACGGTGAGAAATCATGGTGTTGTAGCCGTGCTTACGTGAAATCCGGATGGTTTCCAAAGTTTCAGTTACAGTACCGATTTGGTTCAGCTTGATCAATGAAGCGTTACCTGCGCCTTCCTTGATGGCCTTTTCCAGCAAACGTGGGTTGGTGCAGATAAAGTCGTCAAGAACGATTTGCAGACGGTCCTTGTGGCTTTGAGTGAACTTAACCATACCTTCAGTGTCGTTTTCGTCGTATGGGTCTTCCATTGAGATCAATTCTGGGAATTCTGCGAGCAACTTGTCGTAGTATTCTGCCAATTGGTCACCGTCAAGAACCTTGCCTTCCAGGTGGTACTTGCCGTCTTCCTTGTTGTAGTAGTATGAAGCGGCACAGTCACAAGCGATGGCAATGTCTTCGCCAGGAACGTAACCAGCACGTTCGATAGCTTCGTGCAAAGCCTTCAAAGCTTCTTCTGAGTCCTTCATGTTAGGAGCGAAACCACCTTCGTCACCCAAGCCAGTTTCGTAACCCTTTTCTTCCAAAACCTTCTTCAAGGTGTGGTAAGTGTTAACGATCTTTTCGAAGCCGTCACGGAATGAAGTCTTCTTAACTGGAGTGATCATGAATTCTTGGATGTCGATGCCGTTGTCAGCGTGTTCACCACCGTTGATAACGTTGTGGAAAGTTTGAGGCATTGACAAGTCAGTACCGCCAAGGTAACGGTAAAGAGGTTGGTGGGTAGCCTTAGCAGCTGCTACAGCAGTAGCCATTGAAGTACCCAAGATAGCGTTAGCGCCCAACTTACCCTTGTTTGGAGTACCGTCAAGTTCGATCATAGCCTTGTCGATAGCTGGTTGGTTGAATGGGTCTGCGCCTTGCAGTTCGTTGTTGATGGCAGTGTTAACGTTGTTAACAGCCTTCATAACACCCTTGCCGCCCAAACGTGAGCCACCGTCACGCAATTCAACAGCTTCGTTTTCACCAGTTGAAGCACCAGATGGAACTTCAGCGCGGCCAACTACACCGTTTGACAAAGTAACTTCAACTTCAACAGTTGGGTTACCACGTGAGTCAAAGATTTCTCTAGCATGAACGTTTTCAATAACAACCTTGGTCATTAAAAAATCCTCCTTAAAATATGCTGGCGGAGGAATTCTCCGACAGCAAGAGCATTCGCTCTGTAATTATTTACAAGTTCATTATAGTATAAGCTTGTGAATCCGTAAACAGCTAGTTCTTTGAAAACGATTCCAAAAACAGTTTTTTTACAAATTTTACTTTTTGCTAAGAAAGTTTGGTAAAAAATCCAAGTTTGAAAGCGGTTAGTGAAAAAATTCCCCGCTTAAGGAAAAACTGTTAAAATAGATTTAGAAACAGACAAGGCAGGAAAAGCTGCCAGAAACAATGTAGAATCGGGATAATATTATGGAAAACGTGAGACTGATAGTTGATTCAAGCGCCAATACTTTGACCGACCCAAGCCGCGGCCTTGAGGTCGTGCCACTGACTTTGACCATCGGCCAGGAAAATTGGCTGGATGACGAGCAGCTGGACATGGGCGCTTTTTTGAACAAGATGGAGGCCAGCCAGGAGGCAGGCAAGACTGCCGCGCCAAGTATCCAGCGCTGGCTGGATAGTTTGGAGGGCTGCGAGAAGGCAGTGATCGTGACGATTACCAGCGGCTTGTCGGGGACCTACTCTTCCGCCTTGCAGGCCAGAGACATCTATTTAGAGACCCACCCGCATGCCCAGATCGTGGTCGTTGACTCCCGGTCAGCCGGTCCGGAACTGGAAGTAATCCTGGAAGGGATCGAAAGCATTCTTAAAGATGACAAGCTCCGTTTTGCTGACTTGGAAGCCAGAATTGCCGAATACCGGACCAAGACTCACTTGCTTTTCGTCCTCCAGTCCCTGCGAAACCTGTCCTTAAACGGCCGGGTGTCGCCAGCCGTGGCCAAAATTGCGGGGATGCTGAAGATCAATTTAATCGGGACGGCCAGCGTTGACGGTGACTTGCAGCCTTTGACCAAGGCCAGAGGAATGAAGAAGGCCCTGCGGGAACTGGTCAAGCAGATGAAGGAAAAGAAGTACCAGGGCGGCCGGGTCGTGATTGACCACTGCGAAAACGAGGCTGATGCTGAGAAGCTAAAGGAATTGCTGCTAGCAGAATATCCGGAGGCTGAGATTACCATCCGGCCAATGCGGGGCCTGTGCTCTTTCTACGCGGAAAGAGGGGGGCTCATGGTCGGCTTTCACAATTAATAAGCTGAAAAATAAAAAATCCAGGGTTCTGTTAAGTTAGAACTCTGGATTTTTTGCTCCTATATATCCTTATCGTCTCTGTTATGTATTATCTCTTACTTCAAAAATAGGGCAGCATAGATTGTCTGCACCACTGTAAAACAGAAGACCGACAAGGCCACGGCTCCCAGGACGTCTGACGGGTAGTGGGCCCGGAGGTTAAGGCGGGAGATAACCACAAAGAGCCAGTAGACCAAAAGAATTACGGCAAAGAACTGGTCAAATTCCCGTCTGAGCAGGGCGTAAAGAATCAAGCACATGGTCGTCGCCCCTAAGACATGGCCGCTGGGGAAGCTGTAGCCTTCTTCTTCAGACAAGTGGGCATGTGGACGGCTCCGCTTGACCAGGTGCTTGACGATAAAGCCGGCCGCGTCGGTCACCCCTAAGGTGGCCAGGACCCAAAGGCCGAGCCGGTAATTGTCTTCGTTTAAGAGCAGGCCGGCAATCAAGACGTCCCAGACAATGACCAGCTTGGGCTCGTTGATGAAGGCGATGATCTTCCAAAAAATATTCTTCTGTGTCCGCACCAGTTTCTTGTGCAGCTTCCGGTCCAGGCGGTTGAAGGCTGGGGAATAGAGAATGTTGAGGATCAAGACCAGCAGGACCAGCCCTGAGATTGTCAGTGAGATAAGGTCGACTTGCAAATTTTCATTTTCCTTCTAGCAAACTTGACTTGTCCGGATAAAAACAACCGGACTTTTACGGAAAATATTCTACACGTCCGCGGCAGGAAAATCAACCAATACAGGAAGCGCATACAAAGCTGGTAAAAGTCGGCCAAAAATAATGAAACCGCTTGCTTCACAAAGGGCTTTTTGTTAAATTAGACCAGGAGAAAAATAACAACATATAAACGGTAAATAGTGTTAGGAGCTTGTTTAGGAGAAAATGAGAACGAGAAAGAAAATTTGCGATATGAATGTGGCGGTGGTTGACCGGCAGAATCTGCCGGTCTTGCTGGCTAGCGGGAAAATAGCCGCCCAGGCTGACGAGGACTACCAGATAAACCAGAAGACGGTCGCAGTCTACGACTTCCAGATGGACCTGCTTTTGGGCAAGTACCGGACGATTATTTATGACGCTGCTGCCGGCTGGGTCTTGCTTAAAAAGAAGACATGCCGCCGCCTGGTTCATGAACTGAGAAAGAAGGAGCCAGCCCACGAACTGACTATTAAAAAGCAGCTCTGCCGGCAGATTGGAATGTCCGACCAGTACGTGCAGTCTTTTGGCTCGTACGCCTATTTCTCTTTTTTTATCATGCGCCACAAGCCGCTTGACCTGGTGGGCCTGCACCAAATGAAGCTGTTTGAGTGCCTTGACAATCACGGCCTTTTTCTGACTTTAGATCGGCAGTACTGCTTTAGCCTGGAGATGCCCAGACAATCTGGCCGGGGCCAGCAGATCCTGCAGGACTGCATTACCCACAACGCTGCCTTCTTGCACCTGGCAAGCGCCCGTGCAGCCAGCTGGGGCTGCCAGTTAAAACCGGTCAGCCGCAAGTCTCTCTTAAACGACCCGGCTTATATCAGACAAAGCCGGCTGGCGGAAATCAGGGCCATGGATCCCCGGCAGATTTTGGAAGAAGCAGAGGAGAACTACTTAAACTATTGCTCAGAGGAATTTTTGAAGGAATTCCGGGCCTGGAACTGGGGCAAGCAGGACATGCGGCAGTTGATCAACTACTGCAATAAGTCCTTTAATGAAATCAAATAACTCAAGGCGAAAAAACAGCAATGAAAAATGCTCATCAACCGATGAGCATTTTTTGTATACTTATAATCTTAGCCCAGATTTTGTGCCTTGAGCCAGTTCATCAAGTCCAGGACGTGTTCGTCGAGGACATCCTTGCAAGTGAAGAGGGTTAGGTCTGAGCTGACCTTGACGTCCAGTGGAACCCGCTTTAGGCCGTTGACTTCGCAATTGTCGTCATCAAGCGGGCCGGTGTACGGCTGGATAGCCAGGCCTTGCTGGGTGTAAACCATCATGGTTTGCGCCACGACATTGTTGGCAAAGAAGATCCGGCTTTGTTTGCAGTTCTTTTCAATCCGGTCCTGCATCAAGGTAATCAGCGGTGATGAACAAGAAAGGTCCAGGAAAACCAGGTCTTTGCCGTCCAGGTCCTTTTCTGAAAGCAGGTCCTTTTCAGCCAGAGGGTGGTCACTTGGCACCAGGGTGCACCACTTCAACTTGCCGATCGTGTAGGCGGTGAAGTCCGGGAATTTCGGCATGGCTTCCGGAGTAGACAAGACCAGGTCAAGCTCGTGGGAGGCCAGCTTCTCAAAGAGAACCGGGCTGCTTTCAACGAAGAATTCGATATTGACGGTGTCACGGCTTCTGCGGAACTGGCGGATCAAGCCAGGAAGCATCAGCTGCTCGGCCAGAATCCCGATTAAGCCAACCTTCAAGGTGATTTGTCCTTCTGACATGGCGATCCGCTTGGCCTTGGAAATGGCGGTCCGGTAGTCGTTCAATTCGCTCTTGATGCTGTTGTACAAAGACCGGCCGGCCGGGGTCAGCAGCATCTTGCGGCGGGAGCGGCTGAACAGCTGGTAGCCCAGTTGCTTCTCGATTGAGGATATGGCCAGGGAAACAGCTGGCTGGGACATGTTCATGTTTTGTGCAGTCTTGGTAAAGCTCTGCGTCTGCGCGGCGTTTACAAAGATCTCTAGGTGTTCGATTCTCACGGGTTTACTAAGCTCCTCATAATAATAAAGATTGAAATGTCGGATATATATGCTACGCGTATCAAACAGTTCTGATATAATAATATATCAATTCCTCAAGAAATAAAAACACTTGTTATTAAAAAAATCGAAACTTTTAAAAAAAGCAATTTTTCCCTAACAATTTCTAATTTTCCCGGTTAGAAAAGCTGCCAGGCAAAAGAAATTGAGGTATTAACAATGAAAAGGTGTTCATTGTTTAGTATTATGACTAAACTTTATTGCTAATCCTGTAAAAAATCAAGTGGTAAACTCGGAAAAATGATCGATTTAGAAATAAATTTAGAAATATGTACTTGTTGATTTTAATAAGAATAAAGTATGATAGAATTTCGAAGTATCGAATAAATTAAGGAAGTGGAACATGAAATACGTCTTTATCTACCTCAAAGACTATAAAAAAGAAAGTATTCTGGCCCCGCTTTTCAAGCTGCTGGAAGCCCTGTTTGACCTCTTCGTTCCCCTGGTCGTGGCCAGGATCATCGATTACGGGATCAAAGAAAGAAACCAGGCCTATGTTTTCCAGCAGGTTGGCCTCTTGGCCCTTTTGGCCCTTTTGGGGATCACGGCCAGCATTACTGCCCAGTGGTTTGCCGCCAAGGCCAGCGTGGGCCTGGCCAGCCAGTTGCGGCAAGCGGCTTTTGACAAGGTGGAAAAGTTCAGTTTTGCCAACCTGGACCAGCTGCCGCCCAGTACCTTGATCACCCGCTTGACCAGTGATATCAACCAGGTGCAGACCGGCTGCAACATGGCTTTGCGCCTCTTATTAAGAAGTCCTTTTATCGTCTTTGGGTCAATGATCGCGGCTTTCACGGTCAATGTTAAAGCGGCCTTGATCTTTGCCGTGGCGATTCCGCTTTTAGCCCTGGTCGTTTTTGGCATCATGCTGGTCAGCATCCCCCTTTACCGGAAGGTGCAGAAGCGGCTGGATGAAATTACCCGCCTAAGCAATGAAAACCTGACCGGGGTCCGGGTCATCCGGGCCTTCAGAAAAGAAGGAGCCGCCGTGGCCAAATTTGATGAAAAAGTTTCCGCCATGACCAAGCTGAACGAGTTTGTCGGCCGCCTGTCAGCCGCCATGAACCCGGTGACTTATGTCATGATCAACATCGCGGCCATCGTCTTGATTCAAGTTGGCGCCATCCAGGTAAATACCGGAGCAATGGCTCAAGGGCAAGTGGTGGCTCTTTACAACTACCTGGCCCAAATGATCGTGGAACTAATCAAGCTAGCCAGCCTGATTATCACCATCAACCGGGCCTGGGCCTGCGGGGACCGGGTTGGCCAGGTTCTGGCCACGGAAAATGACTTGATTTATCCTGAAGCAGGTCCAAAGGTCACAAACAGTCAGGTTAATTTTAAAAATGTTTCCTTTACCTATCCGGCAGCCTCAGCGCCGGCCGTTTCAAACTTGACCTTTACGATCAAGCCGGCCACGACTGTTGGCATTATCGGGGGGACGGGCAGCGGCAAGAGCACCCTCTTGAAGCTGTTGACCCGCTTTTATGACTGCGGGGAAGGGGAGATCAAGCTGGGCGGATTTTCCTTAAAAGACATAACCCAAGAGCAACTGCTGGACCAGTATGCCCTGGTGCCGCAAAAGGCCCAGCTTTTTGCCGGCAGTATCCGGGACAACCTGCTGATGGGCAGGCTGGAGGCTAGTGATGAAGACTTGTGGCGGGCACTGGAATTGGCCCAGGCGAAAGACGTAGTCTTGGCTAAGCCCGGCCAGCTGGACTTTCAGCTCGAGCAGGAAGGCAGAAACCTTTCCGGCGGGCAAAAACAGCGTTTGACCATCGCCCGGGCCCTGGTCAAGCAGGCTCCGCTTTTGATCTTGGATGACAGCGACAGCGCCCTGGACCTGGCAACGGGGGCGCGTCTGCGGCAGGCTCTGGCCAGCTTGAAGGACGTAACTAAGATTCTGGTTTCCCAGCGGGCTTCCAGCATCATGCAGGCTGACCAGATCTTGGTCTTAGACGATGGCAAACTGGTGGCCAGCGGCAAGCACGAGGAGCTTTTGGCCGACTGCCAGGTCTACCAGGAAATCTATTATTCCCAGTTACCGAAGGAAAAAGAAGCGAAGGAAGATAAGGAGGGGAGCCGATGAAAAAGCAAGACAAGAAAATGGACAGCTGGCAGGCCATGAAGCAGCTTCTGCCAATTATCGGCCGCTACCGCCTTCTCTTATTCATCAGCATAATTCTGGCGGCAGTCTCCGTTATCCTCCAGCTTTATGTGCCGATCATCTTTGGCCGGGCCATTGACCAGATTGTCGGCACTGGCAAAGTTGACTTTCCGGTTATTGGCCAGGACCTGGTCCAGATTTTAATCTTGGTGCTTGTCTCAGCCGCCGCCACCTGGCTGATGGGCTTGATCAACAATAAACTGACCTACCGGACCGTCCAGGATATCCGGGAAAAGGCCATCCGGCAGCTGCAGCTTTTGCCCTTGTCATATTTGGACCAGCACCCAAGTGGGGACATTGTTTCCAGAATAATTGCTGACACTGACCAGCTCTCTGATGGCCTGCTCTTAGGCTTTTCCCAGCTTTTCTCCGGCTTGTTCACTATTGTGGCTACCCTGGCCTTCATGCTCAGCCAGTCGGTAGAAATCACCCTCCTGGTTTTGCTCTTGACTCCTTTGAGTTTCATCGTGGCCCGCTTTATTGCCAGCCGGTCCTACCAGATGTTCAGAAAGCAGAGCCAGACTCGGGGCGAGCAGACCAGCTTGATTGAGGAAATGGTGAGCGGGGTCAAGGTGGTTAAGGCTTTTGGCTATGAAAAAACTGCCTCAAGTCGCTTCGCTGAAATCAACCACCGCCTGCAAGAATACAGCCAGCAGGCGACCTTTTATTCCAGCCTGACCAACCCGGCCACCCGCTTTATCAATTCCTTGATTTATGCCCTGGTTGCCTTGGTGGGTGCTTTTGCCATCATGGGCGGGCGCCTTACGGTTGGGGGGCTCAGCGTTTTGCTGAATTACTCTAACCAGTACATGAAGCCTTTTAACGACATCAGCTCGGTGATTACTGAGCTGCAAAACGCGGCTGCTTGCGCCGGCCGGGTCTTTGAACTGATCAATGAAGAGGCGGAAGTTGATCCGGTGGACTTAAGCAAGGCTGATGGCAATTTGCTTGAAGTCAAGACCGGTTCAATCGTCTTTGACCATGTCAACTTCTCCTACCAGGCGGACAAGCCTCTGATCAGGGACTTCAACTTGACTGCTAAGCCGGGGATGCGGGTTGCCCTGGTCGGGCCGACCGGCTGCGGGAAGACGACCACCATCAACCTGCTCATGCGCTTTTATGACGTGGATTCCGGCGGAATCTACTTAGGCGGCAGAAATATCAAGGATATGTCCCGCCATGCCTTGAGAAAAAATTTCGGCATGGTCTTGCAGGATACTTGGCTGGAAGAGGGGACAGTCCGGGACAACCTGGCTTACGGCAAGGAAGACGCAACGGATGAAGAAATCATTGAAGCCGCAAAAGCCGCCCACAGCTGGGGCTTTATCCGCCGCCTGCCCCAGGGCCTGGACACGCCCCTTTCCGCTGACAGCTTAAGCGCCGGGCAAAAGCAGCTGCTCTGCATCACCAGGGTCATGCTGCTGGACCCGCCAATGCTGATTTTGGATGAAGCAACCAGCTCTATCGATACCCGGACAGAAATGCTGATTCAAGTTGCTTTTGACAAGTTGATGCAGGGCCGGACCAGCTTTGTCGTGGCCCATCGTTTGTCCACGGTCGTTAATGCTGACTTGATCCTGGTGATGAAGGACGGGCAGATTATTGAACGCGGCAAGCACGCTGACCTTTTGGCTCGGGGCGGCTTTTACAGCCAGCTTTACCGCAGCCAGTTCGCGAAATTACCTTTATAACTGAATGCTTTTTAACCGTTCTCTAAGTGAGAGCGGTTTTAATTTACAAAACAATTGTAAAAATACTATTATTTTTAAGAAAAAAAGATAGAAGAATTTAGTTTAATTACTTAAAAAAGTCTCTAATGACAAAAAATAGCTAGATGGAAGCTGGTAATCTGATTGAAATAGATGATCTGACAAATTTCCTGCGAAAGTCATTTACTTATATCCGGGAGCCCTTCCTGGTTCTGGAAGTCAAGGATAATAAAACGGCCATCGTCTATGCCAATAAGAAGCTGGGGGACACGGCCCTTAGGATTAAGACATGAAAAAAAGGAGTTACACTGGTGACTCCTTTTACTTTCTGATAAATAAACTGGATTGTTTAGTCTGGTAGCTGAAGCCTTCGCCCAAAGCTTCATTGACGTCAAAGAAGATGATAAAGGCCTTAGGGTCTTCTTGCTTGACGATCTTCTTCAATTCCGGGATTTCCCTTGGCGACAGAACCAGGTAGATCATGTGGCGGGGGTCGCTGGAATAGCCGCCCTCAGCGTTAATGTAGGTGAAGCCCCGCTCTAAGCGCAGGTCAATCAGCTTGGCGATATTCTTGTAGTTCTGGGAAATGATGAAGACCCCCTTAGCCCGGGTCCCACCTTCAGTAACCAGGGCCATGACCTTGGATAAAATGAAGCAGGAGACCATGGTGTAGCCGATATGGAAGAAGTCCAGGTAGGACAGGGAGCAGGACAGGGCTAAAAAGTCCAAAGCCAGCAGGCCCTTATTGGGCTCGATCGCGTATTTTTCTTGCAGGACTCTGGCGATAATGTCGCTGCCCCCGGTCGTCCCGTTAAAGCGGAAGACCAGTCCCAGTCCCAGCCCCGACAAGCAGCCGGCCGTGACTGTGGCCAGGAAGGGGTCGTGATGGAGGGGAACTTGGTCTATAATAGACTGCAGGGTCCACATGCTCAAGAAGAAGGACAGGCAAAGGGTTCCCCAGACGGTATAAATCATAGCCCGCTTGCCCATATATTTAAAGCCCAAAAAGATCAAGGGAATGTTGATGATGAAGGTACTGAGACCAGGGTTGACCCCCAAGAAGTGGCGGATGATCAGGGTAAAACCCGACAATCCCCCGTCGGCCAGCTTGTTGGGAATCGACACCATGTCCACGCTGAAGGCGTAGATGGCCGAACCCAGGGCAATCATCAGGATATCGATCGTGTCACTAGTGGTCCATTTGAATTTTGGCTTGTTCATTTCGATACTCCTTTCTTAATTATTCCCCATGCGTAATTAATTTTAGCAAAAAACAGTCAAGGTGGAGAAGATGATGACTAATATTCGTATAACAGAAGTTTTTGCCCAGGCCATGCCGGTCCTGGAAAAGTTGGAAGAAGCAGGCTTTGAAGCTTACTTCGTCGGCGGCTGCGTCCGCGACCTGCTCTTAGATCGGCCGATTCATGACGTGGATATCGCGACCAGTGCCTACCCGGAAGAAGTCAAGGAGACTTTTGTCAAAAGCATCGACACTGGCATCCAGCACGGGACAGTGACCGTCCTTTATGGGGGATCCAGCTACGAGATCACGACTTTCAGAACGGAATCCGGCTACCAGGACTTCCGTCGGCCAGACAAGGTCACCTTCGTGCAGAACCTGGACGAAGACTTAAAGCGGCGGGACTTTACCATCAATGCCCTGGCCATGAACCGGCAAGGGGAGATCATTGACCTTTTTGACGGTTTAGGCGACTTGAAGCGCCGGGTGATCAAGGCTGTTGGTGTGGCTGAAGACCGCTTCCATGAGGATGCCTTGCGGATGATGCGGGCAGTCCGCTTCATGAGCCAGCTCTCTTTCAGCCTGGAAGAGAAGACTCGGCAGGCGATTATCGACAACCACGAGCTTTTAAGCAAGATTTCCGTGGAAAGAATCAGGGAAGAATTTGTCAAGCTGGCCCTGGGCAAGGCCAGCCGGCGGGCTTTTAAGGACTTTTTGGAAACGGGCTTAAGCGAGGAATGCCCGGGTCTGGCCGGGAAAAAGAACCAGCTCTCTGTCTTCACTGACCTTAAGGCCGGTCCGGATGACGAAGCAATCTTTTGGAGCTTGATCGCCGTTTTAATCAACCTGCCGGCTGACAAGATTTCGCCTTTCATGCGGGCCTGGAAGAACTCCAATGCAATGAACCAGCAAGTCAGAGAGATCGTGGCCGCCTTTGACCTCTTGAGCCGGGGGGAAGAGAGCGATTTTGACCTCTTTGAAATCGGCCAGGAGAACCTGGAGGCGGCTTTAAAGCTAGCGGGACTTTTGGGCCAGCCACTGCCTAGCCAGGTCCTGTTAGACCGCTATAACCGTCTGCCAATCAAGGCGGCAGGGGAACTGGCCATTGACGGCCAGTGGCTGATCAAGGAAGGGATTAAGCCTTCACCGGAACTGGGCCAGCTTTTGCGCAAAGCCCTTGAAGGCGTGGTCAGCGGCCAGGTGGAGAACAGCCAGGCGGCAATCGCGGAATTTTTGGCAATCTAAAAGGCGCTGGTCACCAGCGCCTTTTTTTAGACGTAAAATAAAACTGAAAAGAAAATCAAGATGGAGCCCAGCAAAACGAAGAAGTGCCAGATGACGTGGCTATATGGCAAGCCCCGCATAGAGAAGAAGAGGCAGCCAAAGGTGTAGGCAATCCCGCCTGAGACTAAAAGCCAAAAGCCCGTCGATCCCAGGCTGAAATAAAGCTGGCTGCCGGCTAGGATCACTATCCAGCCCATGGCGATATAAAGGATGGTGTCGCCTATAACGTGCTTGCCCTGGTTAAAGATATAATAGAGGATCCCAAAGACAGTCAAGGCCCAGATGATGCCGAACATGACCCAGCCTTTAGCCCCGCCGATCGTGACCAGGGTATAAGGGGTATAAGAGCCGGCAATCGCGATAAAGATTGAAGAGTGGTCGAAGATCTGGAAGACTTTGTTCGCCTTGGTAAAGACCAGGCTGTGGTAGAGGGTCGAGAAGAGGTAAAGCAGGATCATGCAAGCCCCGTAGATGGCAAAAGTTGTCACTCTGAGGGCGCTGTGGCTGTGGGCGGCCCGGACCACTAAAATAACCAGGCCGGCGATTGAGAGGCCGAAGCCGATCCCGTGCACGACGGCGGAGAGAACATTGTCAATGATATAGTAAGATTTAGGCCGGTCTTCGACCGGCTGCCAAGGATTGAAAGCCATATAAAGTCCCTTTCAGTTTTGATCAATTAATTATAATTTTTAGCCGAAAATTTGCTATACTAAAGTCTGTATTAAGTCTAATTCTATCACAACTGAGAAGCTGATAGGATAATTTGGAAATTGAGGTCAGTTAAATTGTCTAAGATCAAGATCATGACGGATTCCTCAGTACAGCTGAGTCCGGAAGAAATTGAAAAATACGGTATTACGGTGGTGCCCCTGTCGGTGACAATCGACGGACATACCTACACGGATGGCGTTGACATTACCCGGGCCAACTTTATCCAAAAGATGGATGAGGCAGATAAGCTGCCCAAGACCAGCCAGCCCCCGGTCGGCCTGTTCGTGGAGAGAATGGAAGAACTGACGGCTGACGGTAGTGAAGTCCTGGGGATTTTCATGGCCAAGACCCTGTCGGGGACGGTTGATTCTGCCCGCCAGGCAGCTGAAATGGTAGCCGGCAAGATCACGGTCATCGACTGCGGCTATACTGACCGCTCTCAAGGCTACTACTGCATTGAGGCGGCCAAGGACGCGGAAGCGGGCAAGGAAATGGATGAAATCCTGGCTCACCTGGACCAGATCGGCAAGAATATGTACCTGGAAATGATGGTGCCCAACCTGCAGAACATTTTAGCCGGCGGCCGTTTGGGCAAGTGGGCCGGCCGGGTGGTTTCAGCTTTGAACTTCCACGTTGGCCTGACCATGAAAGAGGGCAGCTTGAATGTCCCTTACCGGGGCCGGGGGAAGAAATTCATCAAGAAGTTTGACAACATGCTGGTCGACCAGTTGAAAGAGCTGGGCGACAAGGTCAAGTATGTCGGCATCTCCTATGTCGACACCAGAGACAAGATGGAAGAGCTCGCCCAGCGCTTCAAGGAAGTCAACCCTGACCTGAAGATCCTGGTCCAGGAAACCAGCCCGATCATCATCACCCACGCCGGCCATGAGGCTTACGCGGTCATGTTTTATACGGAGTAATATATGGCCTACCGACAAAGTTTTTACCAGTTTTTGATGACTTTGCGCGATCCGGATTCAAACGGCGACCTGGCCCAGTTTGCCAACAACGCCCAGTTTGACTCGACCTTTCCCAGACAGGAACAGGACCGGACCAGGCTGTCAGAATATCTGGAGGAAAATGCCGCTTACCTGCCCAGCATGACGATTTTTGACGATGCTTACCAGGCTTATGAAGAGAAAATGCAGTACTAGGATAATTTTTAGGATTCAGCGACAAACGAAAGGGAGCCCCGGCTTCCTTTTCTGCTGTTTTTGGGAGGAAAAATGACTAAAATTCAATGGTATCCAGGCCACATGAACAAGGCCAGGAATCAGCTGGAAGAAAAATTAAACTTAATTGACGTTGTTGTTGAAGTTTTGGACGCCCGGATTCCCAGCGCTTCCAGAAACCCGATGATCAGTGAACTGGTCGGCGACAAGCCCCACCTGATCGTTTTAAACAAGGCCGACCTGGCTGACCCAGTGATGACCAAGCTCTGGCAAAAGAAATTGCAGGGCCCGCGCACCTTGGTCATGGCGATGGATGCCCAGCACAACACCAATATGCAGGCCTTGATCACCTTGATCAAGAAGGCAGCCAGTGAAAAGGTCAAGAAGCTGGAAGAGAGAGGGGCCTCCAACCCGATCATCCGCATCTGCTTAGTCGGCGTGCCTAACTGCGGCAAGTCCACTATCATCAACCGCCTGGTTGGCCGCAATGTCGCCATTACAGGGGACCGGCCGGGGGTAACCAAGGGCCAGGCCTGGCTGAAGACCCCGTATGGCATCCAGATCCTGGACACGCCGGGGATTCTCTGGCCAAAGTTTGAAGACCAGGACGTGGGCTACAAGCTGGCTGCTTTTGGGGCCATCAAGGACACGATTTTCCACGCTGACGACGTGGCCCTTTTTGTCATCCGGCAGCTGCGGCAGTACTACACGGCTTATCTGGCCAAATTCGCCAACTGCACTAAGGACAAGCTGGAAAATATCGGCGACACTGACCTGCTTTTAGCCATGACCCAAAACAACGGGATGCGGGACGACTATGACCGCTTCTCCCTTTTCATGCTGCAGCGGTTAAGAAAGGGCAAGCTGGGCCGGATCAGCCTGGACCGGCCAAGTGCGAATAATGAAAATTAATGAAATTAAAGACCTGCTGCAAGCAGATTCAGTTGCGCAAGCCACCTTGGCGAAATTAGCCAAAGACGACCGCAAGGGGGTCCAGAAGCTGCTGGCCAGCTACCAGCGCCGGCAGGAAAAGCTGGCTAAGCAAAAGGAAGCTTTTTTAGCCCGTTTTTCCTATGAACAGGACTTCTGGGCTAAAGGGCAGCTGGTAGCCGGGGTCGATGAAGTTGGCCGGGGTCCTCTGGCTGGCCCGGTTGTGGCGGCTGCCGTCGTTTTGCCGGAAGATTTTTCCTTATTGGAAGTCAATGATTCAAAGAAGCTGAGCCCGCAAAAGCGCCTGGCCCTTTATCCCAAGATCTTAGAGCAGGCTGTTGCTGTCGGCGTCGGGGTCATGGACAACAAGGTGATCGACCAGATCAATATTTACGAGGCTGACCGCCAGGCCATGAAGCAGGCCGTGGAAGCTTTGAGCACCAGGCCAGATGCTTTGCTGGTCGATGCCATGAACGTGCCGGTGGACTTGCCCCAGGTGGAATTGATCAAGGGGGATGCCAAGTCCAACTCGATCGCCGCGGCCTCAATCGTGGCCAAGGTTTTCAGAGACTCTTTGATGGACGACTACGCCCGTCTTTATCCAGACTATGCCTTTGACCATAATGCCGGCTATGGAACCAAGGACCACCTGGAAGCATTAAGAAAATACGGCCCAACGCCGATTCACCGCCTGACCTTCAGTCCGGTGAGCGAGATGGTTGGACTTAAAAAGGCTGACTAGGTCAGTCTTTTTCTTTTTGGTCAAAAGAAAAAAGAAAAATTTTGAGATAAAGGAAAAAATGGTCTTTTTGGCGTAATAGTAAGTGGAGGGAAGAAAAAGATGAACAAAACCGAATTCTTACTGCGCCTAAAGCTGCAGAAAGGCCTCAGCTATCTTAAAATATTGCAGGTCATGCAGCAGATGCCCCCGGATGAGGACGTGGACCATGAATGGCTGAACTGCCTGGAACTGCCCGATGAAATCCTCTACCAGGTGGAGCGGGCCTTTTTAAGCGACCGCTATGAAAGTGCCATTGAAAACCTGCAAAGGAATTTCAAAATTATTAGTTTCTTTGACGATGCTTATCCAGTACGATTAAGAGAAATTTATCGGCCGCCGATTTTGCTTTTTGCCAAGGGAGATTTGTCTCTTTTGGAAAAAGAGGTGACGGTGATCGTGGGGTCAAGAACTCCCAGCCCGTATTCCGGCAAGGTGATTGAGAACCTCATGCCGGTTTTGCTGAAGAAAAGGCAGGTGATCGCCAGTGGCCTGGCTAAGGGCGTCGATGCCCTGGCCCACCAGAATGCCTTGAATTTCGGCGGCAAGACCATCGCGGTTGTGGCCAATGGCCTAAATTATTTTTACCCCCGGGAAAATACGCCTTTGCAGCAGCAAATTGCCGCCCGGGGTCTCCTGCTTAGCGAATACCTGCCCGATACGCCGCCAAGGCCCTTCCGCTTTCCAGAACGCAACCGGATTTTGGCTGGGATTTGCAAGAACGTGATCGTGACTGAAGCCAAAGCCCATTCCGGTTCGTTGATTACTGCCAATTTGGCCCTGCAGGAAAACCGGAACGTATTTGCCGTCCCGGGGGCAATCACCAGCCCCTTGTCGGCCGGCACCAACCAGCTGATCTCAGCCGGAGCGACCCCGGTTATCGATAAAGAAATTGACCTGTGAAAGAAGAAATTGACCTGTGAAAGATTAAATTCTTGTAAAAATTGCCTGTCCGCTCCCTTAAGTTAATTTTCTTTTGGTTGACAATTCCGGAAATTATTTCTATATTGAAGAAGATTTAATTCCAAATTTAGTGAAAGGGGCATTTGATGCCTGCTACAGCAAAAGAAGACAAAAGCAAGAGCAAGAGCAGTAAAAAGACCACGGCTGCCAAGAAGAGCAGCCCGAAGCGGAAAAAGAGCAAGGTGAAAAAAGACCTGGTTATCGTGGAATCTCCAGCCAAGGCCCACACTATCGAGAAGTACCTGGGCCGGAAGTACCACGTAATCGCCTCTAAAGGGCACATCCGGGACTTGCCCAAGTCCCAGATGGGGGTCGACATTGACCACGACTACCAGCCAAAATACATCTCCATCCGGGGGAAGGGTGATATCATCAAGGAACTGAAGGCTGAAGCCAAGAAGGCCAACAAAGTCTACCTGGCTTCCGACCCTGACCGGGAAGGGGAAGCTATTGCCTGGCACGTGGCCCACGTTTTAGGCTTGGACGAAAAAGAAGCCAACCGGGTAACCTTTAACGAAGTTACCAAGGACGCGGTCAAGGATGCCTTCAACCACGCTCGGACCATCGATATAGCCACGGTCAACGCTCAGCAGGCCCGCCGGGTTCTGGACCGCTTGGTCGGCTATTCTTTGTCGCCGATTCTCTGGTCCAAGGTCAAGAAGGGCCTGTCAGCCGGCCGGGTGCAGTCAGTTGCCTTGAAGCTGGTTATCGACCGGGAAAAGGAAATCAAGTCCTTCAAGCCGGTTGAATACTGGACGATTGACGCTGAATTCGCCAAGGGCAAGGACAAGTTCCAGGCTAGCTTTTACGGCGAAGACGGCAAAAAGACTGAATTGCCAAATAACGAGGCTGTCCAGAAGCTGCTGGCCAAGTTTGACAAGAAGCAGCCGTTTACGGTCAGCAAGGTAGTTAAAAGAGAAGTCCGCCGGCAGCCAGCCGCGCCTTTTACCACTTCCACCATGCAGCAGGAAGCCAACCGGCGGCTGAACTTCCGGACTTCAAAGACCATGAACATTGCACAGCACCTGTATGAAGGGATCAGCCTTGGCAAGGAAGGCACGGTCGGTTTGATCACCTACATGAGAACTGACTCCAAGCGGATCTCACCAGTTGCCCGCCAGGAAGCAGCCCAGTTCATCGCTGAGGAATACGGCAGCGACTTCGCGGTTAAGAAGGAGCGGCACTTCAAGAACCAAGGCGACGCTCAGGATGCCCACGAAGCTGTCCGGCCGACCAGTGTCTACCGGACACCGAAGTCCCTGGAAAAGGTTTTGACCAAGGATGAGCTCCGCCTTTACACCTTGATTTGGAGCCGTTTTGTGGCCAGTGAAATGACACCGGCAGTCTTTGACACGGTCCGCTACGACCTGACCCAAAATGGGGTGACCTTCAGAGCCAGCGGGTCAGTTATGAAGTTTGCCGGCTACACCAAAGTTTATGACAACCGGAGTGAAAAGAACGTGGCCCTGCCAGCCCTGGAAGAGGGCGACGAGGTCAAGCTGACCAAGTCAGACAACAAGCAGCACTTCACCCAGCCACCGGCCCGCTATACTGAAGCCAGCCTGGTCCGGGCCCTGGAAGAAAACGGGGTTGGCCGGCCGTCAACTTACGCGCCGACCATCCAGAACATCCAGTCCCGGAACTATGTCAAGCTGGAAGGCCGGGCAATCGTGCCAACCGAACTGGGGGAAATCGTCGACGGCTTGGTCGAGCAGTTCTTCCCGGACATCACCAGCGTTGACTACACGGCCAAGCTGGAAGATGAACTCGATGAAGTCGAAGAAGGCAAGAAAGACTGGGTCAGTGTGGTTGACCAGTACTACAAGCCGTTCTCCAAAGAATTGGAGAAGGCCGACAGCGAGATCCAGAAGATCCAGATCAAGGACCAGCCAGCTGGCTTTGACTGTGAAATCTGCGGGGCCCCGATGCTGGTCAAGATGGGCCGCTACGGCAAGTTCTACGGCTGCTCCCGTTTCCCGGACTGCCGCCACACCCAGACCATCGTCAAGAAGGTCGGCGTGACTTGTCCGAAGTGCGGGGAAGGCGAAGTTCTGGAAAAGAAGTCCAAGCGGGGCCGGAAATTCTATGGCTGTTCCCGCTATCCAGACTGCGACTTTGTTTCCTGGGACAAGCCGATCAGCCGGGTTTGCCCGCACGATGGCCACTTCCTGGTCGAAAAGAAGCGCAAGGACGGCATGGTCGTCCTCTGTCCGAATGGCGACTACAAGGAAGAGCCAAGAGAAGAACAAGGCGAAGCAGCCGAATAAGTTGAAAGTTAAAGCAAAGATGTCACCAAGGCCCTTGGTGGCATTTTTTGCTCAGAGCGTGCGATTAGGCAGGGAGAAGCTTTTTCGGTAAAATGATAAGTAGATAATTTTTAAGCAAAGGATTGAAGCAAATGACAGAAAAAGTTACGGTAATTGGCGCCGGTTTGGCGGGCAGTGAAGCAGCATGGCAGCTGGCTAAAAGAGGGATCAAGGTTGACTTATACGAAATGCGGCCAAAGAAAATGACTCCGGCCCATGAAAGCGGTAATTTCGCGGAATTAGTCTGCACCAACTCCATGCGGTCCAACCAGCTTTCAAACGCTGTTGGCCTCTTGAAAGAAGAAATGCGGCAGATGGACTCCTTGATCATGCAAGCCGCTGATGCCTGCCAGGTGCCAGCCGGCGGGGCCTTAGCCGTTGACCGGGTGCTTTTCTCCAAGTATGTGACCGGCAAATTGACCAGCCTGCCGGAAGTGACTATTCACGATGAAGAAATCACTGACCTGCCAAGTGAAGGCATCACCGTTATCGCAACCGGTCCTTTGACCAGCGATAGCCTGGCAGAAAAGATCCAGGCCTTTGAAGGCACCGAAAGCCTCCACTTCTTTGACGCGGCCGCCCCAATCATCGCGGCTGACTCCATTGACATGGACATCGTTTACAAGAAGAGCCGGTATGACCGGGGCGAAGCTGCCTACCTCAACTGTCCGATGACCAAGGAAGAATACGACCGCTTTGCCAATGCCCTGGTTCACGCGGAAACTGCTGAAATGCACGGCTTTGAAAACAGCGAGGTCTTTGAAGGCTGCATGCCGATCGAAGTAATGGCGGCCCGGGGGGCCAAGACCATGCTCTTTGGTCCTTTAAAGCCAGTCGGCCTGGAGAACCCGAAGGACGGCAAGGCCCCTTACGCTGTCGTCCAGCTCCGTCAGGACAACGCTGCTGCCTCCATGTACAATATCGTGGGCTTCCAGACCCACCTCAAGTACGGGGAACAAAAGCGGGTCTTCCAAATGATCCCCGGCCTGGAAAACGCCCGCTTCGTCCGCTACGGCAAGATGCACCGGAACACCTACATGGCCAGCCCGGAAGTTTTAAAGGCTAGCTATGAAGCCAAAAAGCGGCCGGGCCTCTTCTTTGCCGGCCAGATGACCGGGGTGGAAGGCTACGTGGAAAGTGCCGGCAGCGGCCTGGTCGCCGGGATTAACGCGGCTAGAGAAGCACTGGGACAAGAGACGGTTGAATTCCCGGTAACCACTGCCCTTGGCTCTATGGCTCACTACATTACGACCACTGATGCCAAGCACTTCCAGCCAATGAACGCCAGCTTTGCCTTAATTCCGGGCCTGGAGGGCAAGAAGATCAGAAACAAGCGCGAGCGGCACGAAAAGATCAGTGAACGGGGCCTGGCCGACCTGGCCGCCTTTAAGGCAGAGAAGCTGGCTGACTAATGACCCTTGAAGAGCAGTTTCTTTCCTACTTGAAAAACGAGCGCTCTTACAGCCCCAAAACCATCCTGGCCTACCAAAAGGACCTGGCAGCAGCTAAGAAATTCTGGCAGGAAAACGGGGGCTTTCCGGGCTGGGAGCAAATTTCCCGCCGGGATCTGGAAATTTACCTGCAGGCAAGCGGGCAAAAGCTGGCATCCAGCACTTTATCCCGAAAATTATCCAGCCTTAAGTCTCTTTACCGCTTTTTGACCAGGCGGGGCTTGGTCAAAGCAGACCCGACCGTGGCCATTCAGCTTAGGCGGGGTGAGAAAAAGCTGCCGGAATTTTTTTACCAGGATGAAGTCGGCCAGGTCATCCGCTCGCTAAACGATGGCAAACCGCTAACAGTCCGCAATCGGGCAATTGTGGCGCTTTTTTACGTGACCGGGATGCGGCTGAGCGAACTGACTGACTTGAAAATCAAGCAGCTTGACCTGGAAAACGGCATGATTTTGGTGCACGGCAAGGGCAATAAGGACCGCTATGTCTTTTTTGACCAAGAGACTAAAAAGTACTTGGAAGAATATCTGCAAGCGGCCCGGCCAAGTTTATTGAAAAATGAGCCAGATACTTGGGCAGTCTTTTTAAATAAGCTTGGCAGGCCAATTTCCAGCCGGGGGATTGCCAAAGCCGTCCAGCAAATTTTTCAAAAAGCAGGCCTGACGGCTGCTGCCCACCCCCATGAACTCCGCCACAGCTTCGCCACCGCCATGCTCAACAACGGGGCGGATCTGAGGAGCGTGCAGGAGCTCTTGGGCCATGAGGACTTGTCAACGACCCAGATTTACACCCACGTCAGTATGCAGCATCTCACGGCAGAATATCGCCAGCATTTTCCCCGAAAATGAGGAAAAGTGTTATTATGAAAATGGCTGGAAAGCGCCAATCATTTCCGCTTTTTAGCAAGATTTTTAAATAACGCGATCAATAGAAAAGCAAAAAAACGGAGGAAGAAAATGACAACGATTTGTTCAGTAAAATACAATGGCCGGACGGCGATTGCCGGCGACGGCCAGGTGACTCTGGGCAAGAGCGTTATCGCCAAGACGACGGCCAAGAAAATCCGCCGCATTTACCACGACCAAGTGGTAATCGGTTTTGCCGGCGGGGTGGCAGATGCCGTCAGCCTGCAGGAAATGTTGGAAGGAAAACTGGAAAGCTACAGCGGCGACTTGCGCCGGGCAGCCGTGGAAATGGCCCAGTCCTGGCGGAAAGACCCGGCCTTGCAGAAATTGGAAGCCATGGTTATTGCTTTTAACGACCAGGACCTGCTCTTGATTTCCGGCAACGGGGAAGTGCTTGAGCCAGACGAAAGCGTGGTGGCCATCGGTTCCGGCGGCTACTATGCTCAGGCAGCAGCCGTGGGGATGCTGCGGCATGCCAGCGGGATGACGGCCAGTGAGATTGCCCAGGAAGCAGTCAACATCGCTGCGGACATCGATGTCTTTACCGACCACGAGATTGTTACGGATGAAATCGAGGAAAAATAGGGATGAGAGAGAAAACGCCAAAGCAGATTGTTGAGCTGCTGGACAAGTACATTGTCGGGCAAAACGAAGCCAAGAAGTCAGTGGCCATCGCCCTATACAACCGCTACCGCCGGGCCCAGCTGCCAGAAGACGTGCAAAAGGACATTACGCCAAAGAACATCTTGATGGCCGGGCCAACCGGGGTCGGGAAGACGGAAATTGCCCGCCGCTTGGCGGACATCGTCGACGCGCCATTCGTCAAGGTTGAGGCTACTAAGTTTACTGAAGTTGGCTACGTGGGCCGGGATGTTGAATCCATGGTCCGGGACCTGGCCAATGAAGCTGTCCGGATCGTGGAAAAAGAAGAATTTGCCAAGGTTGAAGGCCAGGCCATCCGCCAGGCCAACAAGACCCTGGTCCGCCTGCTAGTGCCGGGCGTTAAGCGCAACAACCGGCAAAATCAGATGCAGCAGATGCAGGAAATGATGCAGAGCCTGCTGGCTGGCGGCGGGATGCCAGAGGAAACAGAAGAAGTCACTGACGAAATCAGAAACCAAAGACTCAGCGTGGCTGAAAAGCTGGACCGGGGGCTTTTGGAAAACGAAGAAGTCACCATCGAAGTTGAACAGGCCCCTAAGGCCAACCCAATGGGCGACATGATGGGGCAGATGGGGATGGACATGTCCAGCATGCTGGGTGACATGCTTCCTAAGAAGAAAGTTAAGCGGACCCTGCCGGTCGGCCAGGCCAGAAAGCTTTTGGTCCAAGAAGAAGAAAAGAAGCTGGTCAACTATGACGACATCTACCAGAAGGCCATGGACCGGGCCGGGCAGAGCGGGATCATCTTCATCGACGAAATCGACAAGATTACCGCGGCTGACAAGCGCAACTCCGCCGGCGTCTCAAGAGAAGGGGTACAAAGAGACATCCTGCCGATCGTTGAAGGCTCAACCGTAAGCACTAAGTACGGTCCGCTTTCAACCGACCACATCCTCTTTATCGCGGCCGGGGCCTTTGCTGAAAGCAAGCCAAGCGATCTCATTCCGGAACTGCAGGGTCGGTTCCCGATCAGAGTTGAGCTGGACGCCTTGACCAAGGATGACTTCGTCAGAATTTTGAAGGACCCGCAAAACTCCCTCTTGAAGCAGTACATTGCCTTGCTGAAGGCTGACGGGGTTGACCTGGTCTTTACGGCTGAAGCAGTCGACAAGATTGCTGAAATCGCCTTTGAAGTCAACCAGGGGACGGACAATATCGGTGCCCGCCGTCTGGCTACTATCTTGGAGAAGTTGCTGGAAGAAGTTCTCTATGAAGGGCCGGACATGGAAATGGGGCAAATCACCATCACCCAGGCCTATGTCGAACAGAAATTGAGCGATGTCGTCAAGAACAAGGACCTGACCAAGTTTATCCTGTAAAGGAGGGATTTTTGGCAAATTGTTCCTAAGTTAGTATAAAATGCGATTGAGTTTAGAAAAAATAAGGTATTAAGGGGCAAATAATGGATTATACTATCGAAAACGAGATTCTGAAGGTTACGGTATCAAGCCGCGGGGCAGAGCTGCAGAGCGTCATTGGTAAGCACATCGGCAATGAATACATCTGGCAGGCTGATCCGGAAGTCTGGGGCCGGCACGCTCCGGTCTTGTTCCCGATCGTGGGCAAGCTGAAGAATGATGAATACAGCTACCAGGGCCAGACCTACCACATGGGCCAGCACGGCTTTGCCCGCGACATGGAATTTGCCCTGGAAGAGCAGACTAAGGAAAAGCTGACCTTCCTTTTGACCGACACAGCGGAAACCAGAGCTGTCTATCCCTTCAAGTTTGAATTCCGGGTCAGCTATGAGCTTTTGAACAACATGATCAAGGAAAGCTTCCATGTCACCAACAAGGGTGAAGGGGACATGATCTTCGGCGTCGGCGGCCACCCGGGCTTTGCCCTGCCAGTTGAAGACGGGGTCAAGAAGGATGACTTCTACCTGCAGGTCAACCCGGCTAAGCCCCGGGTGCAGGTGCCGCTGGAAGGCGGCCTGCTCAACTGGGAAAAGCGGTCCCTGGCCCCAACTGAATCCTTGATCACGATCACTGACGATCTCTTTAAGGATGATGCCATGGTGCTGGTGATGCGGCACCCGGACAACAAGTTCTCCATCAAGACGGAAACCAGCCGCTTCCACATCAATGTCAGAACTGATTCGGCTCCTTATGTGGGCATCTGGTCCCAGTACCCAAAGACGGCTGATTACGTCTGCATCGAACCATGGTGGGGGATCGCTGACCTTACCGATACTGATGGGGACCTGGAAAATAAGAAGGGGATGAACCGGCTGGCAAGCGGGGAAGACTTCGAAGCCAGCTTCCGCATGTCCTTCCACAGCAAGGTCCGGAGCGAATAATAGTTAGAAAGTAAAGATCATTTTTTGCATGAGCTGCCAGATTCTGGCAGCTTTTTTTATGGAAAAAAGCAGGGCAAATATTATGAAAGCGGGCACAAAAATAAAACGATTTGGACTATAATTAACTTATAAAGTATGTGTTTGCAAAAAGGGTTTGAATTGTGCTTTGGAGGAATAAAAAATGAAGAAGTTATATAGCGCCCTGATGGCCGCTGCCCTTATGCCCCTTTGCCTTTTGGCCGGCCAGGTCAGCCAAGCCAGCCAGGCAGATGAATATAATCCAGAAGTTAGAAACTTGCAGGTACGGGAAGGCGAATACCGGATTGCCCGAGAGCTGGTCAAGAATGCTAAAAGCTTGCCGGATAATACGGTATATGAATTCGTGCCCGAGCCCAATTTTGCCAAGGCGGGGGCTTATAAGACCCGGATCCGACTGCTTTATCCTGACAATTCGATGGAGACCAGCCGGGAAGTAACCGTCAGCGTGTATGACCATGCCTGGAAAGCTAAGAAGACGGTCAAAAAGCATAAAAAGGCTAAGAGGAGCAAGAAGGCCAAGAAACGCGTTTCAGACGCCAAGCGCTACCAGGCCAAGGTGAAAGGGAAGAGAACGGCTTTTGGCCAGGCCTTCAAGTCCAAGCGCTTGGTCACCAACCGGGCCAAATTGCCTAAGAAGACCAGCTTCCGTTTTGCCCGAGTGCCAAACTTCAAGCGGGCCGGGAGCTATTACACGGCCGTTTTGGTCACCTACCCAGACAAGAGCCAGGAATACACCCGGCAGGTTAAAGTGACGGTCAAGCGGCAGAAAGACAAGAGCAAGTACCAGCCTAAGGTCAAGGGTAAGACCGTTGCTTATGGGGCGAAATTAACAGCTAAGTCCCTAATTAAAAACGCCAAAGCCCTGCCAAAGAAGAGCAAGTATCAGCTCTCACAAAAGATCAACACTAAGCAGGCCGGGACTTACCTGCTTGCTGTCAAAGTAACTTACCCGGATAAGAGCTGGGAAGTGACAAGATTTGTTAAGGTCACGGTCAAGCGGAAGACTGACAAGGCCCGCTACCAGGTCAAGGTCCGCCCAGGGCAGGTAACTTTAGGCCAGAAACTGTCACCAAGCCAGCTGGTGACTAACCTCTCCAGCTTGCCGAAGAAGAGCAAGTTTGCCTTTGCTGCCCAGCCAAATTGGCAAAAGGCTGGCAGCTACCGGACCAAGATCCAGGTGACCTACCCGGACAAGAGCAAGGAGACCAGCGCCTTTTTGACGGTAACTGTCAAAGATCCCGCTGATTCCACCCGCTACACGCCAGTCCTTTTGGCTGCCAAGACCGAGGCGGGCAAGGCAATCACGGCTTCCAGCCTGATTGCCAACTTTGCCTCCCTGCCGGCCGGCAGCCAGGCCAGTTTCGTTGCGGTGCCAGACTTTGCCAAAGCAGGCAGCTACAAGACCCAGATCAAAGTTACTTACCCGGACAAGTCGACCTGGACCAGTTCAGAATTCATGATTGAGCTTGCCCCGGGAGCAGAAAGCAGGCAGAGTAACTGAGATCAGTAACATCATTCTTTAAATCAAGACCAAACTGGGTCTTGATTTTTTGTTTTTTTAATCTGCTTTTTCCACAAACTTTTGCTATAATAGCGGTTAGTAAGCGGTTACAAATCGGCTAAAAGAATTAAGTCAAGATGGGGACAAGAGAATGAGAAAAATCAAGTGTGAGCTTTGCGGGCAAAGAGATTTATTAAAAGAAGGCAGCCGTTTTGTTTGCCAGTCTTGTGGGGCAGCCTATTCAGCCGACCAGTTGCGCCGGCAATTTGACCTTGCCGACCGGGCGGAAATTTACGCTGAAGCCAAGCAGGCCTACTGGGCTAAACGCTTTAAACAGGCCAGGCAGCTTTACCTGGCCCTGGCAGAAGAAGGGGACCAGCAGGCAGCCTTTTACGCCAGCCTTGCTGGCAGCCAGCTCGATCCGGCAGCGGATTTTACCCCCCTTTTGAGCCAGTTGCAGGCAGCCCTGGCGGCCAACCGGGAAAAGGGGGGAGAAGGCTACTTTGCTTTTGCCAGCCGGGCCCTGGGTGAAGTGATCATTTTTGCCCTGGCAGTGGAAGAAGAATGTGAAGAAGACTTTCAAAAGCAGGCTCAGCGCCTGGAACTCAGCTCCCGGCAGACCCTGGAGAAGGCCCACCAGAAGATGCAGGAAGAAGCAGGCCGGGCCTGGCTCTTGATGAGCCGGGCAGCCCACCTTTGCGTGGGGGAGAGCGATGACGTAGCCGCTGCCAGTCCCTATTTCTGGGAGCTGGTCGATGCCATTATCGATGACTTGAGCATTAACCAGAAGCGGGGGACGATCGCCTTAGGCAACGTGAAAGAAGAACGGTCTTATTTTGAAGGCTTGAAGACTGAGAAAAAGGCCAAAAAGCTGGTTGATGGTTAACTTTTTAAAGTGAATCTTAGTTAAAGCAAATTTTTTGTAAAAAAAGGCTTGTCAAGAGTTAAAAAGTTAAGTATGATATTACTTGGTCGGGGGATGCGAGGAGCTGTCCCTTGGTTGAATTGAAGATTGCGTTATAGCCAAGTGGTAAGGCAACGGTTTTTGGTACCGTCATGCGCTGGTTCGAATCCAGCTAACGCAATTGTGAAGAAGACACCCAGTTGGGTGTCTTTTTTGTTTTTGTTTCTTTATTGCTTTTTTTCTTCAATTGCTTCTATATACATCTATTCTTAGCTTGATCATACACTTGCCTTGACCAGGCAGGTGGAGAAGGCTAAACTTATTAGTTAAGTTGATTAAATTTTTTAGAAAAAAAGCTGAGGTAAAAGCGTGAACGGATTAATTACGAGAAGCGATGTTAATCAAGCCGGCCATTTGCAGATTGCCGGGGTAGATGCCCTGGAACTGGCAGCCAAGTACCAGACTCCCCTGCAGGTGTTTGACGTGGGGAGAATCCGGCAGGCGATCCGGGCCTTCAAGCGGGTCTTTGAAGAAGAAGGGGTGGACTACGAAGTCAGCTATGCCTCAAAGGCCTTTTCCTGCCTGGCCATCTACCAGGTGATCAATGAAGAAGGCGGCCACACCGACGTTGTTTCCGGCGGGGAACTCTGGACAGCCATGAAGGCGGGCTTTCCTATGGAAAAGGTGAGCTTCCATGGCAACAACAAGAGCCGGGCAGAATTGGAAATGGCTGTTGACCAGGGAGTTGGGGTCATTATCTTGGATAACTTCCATGAAATCGACTTACTCAGCCAGATTTTGGAAGAAAAAGACGCAAGCAGCAAGGTCATGCTCCGGGTTACTCCCGGCATCAGTGCCCACACCAACGAATACATCCAGACCGGTCAGGTAGACTCCAAGTTTGGCTTTGACATGGAAAGCGGCCAGGCTGACCGGGCCCTGGAACTGGTCCTGGCCAACCCCCGCATGAAGATGGCCGGCATTCACGCCCACATCGGCTCGCAGATTTTTGATGTCCGGGGCTTCGTGGGCTGCGCAGACAAGCTCTGCCAGCTGGCTAGTGCCTGGAAAGAGAAATATGGCTATGAAACGGACATCCTGAATGTGGGGGGCGGCTTTGGCATCCATTATACTGACCAGGACCATCCGCTTCCGGCTGAAGAATTCGTCCGGGCCATTGTTAAAGAAGTCAAAAGCAAGTGCCAGGAAAACAATTTGAAATTGCCGGCCATCTGGATTGAACCAGGCCGGTCAATCGTCGGCCCTGCTGGCTGGAGTCTCTACACAGTTGGCTCAAGAAAGGACTTGCCTGGTTATCCAAGCTATGTAGCCCTTGACGGGGGGATGGGGGATAATATCCGGCCGACCCTTTACCAAGCAGAATATTCAGCCGTTGCCGCTGACCGCCCCCAGGCAGAAGCTGAAGAAAGGGTTAACCTGGTCGGCAAGTACTGCGAAAGCGGGGACATTTTGATTAAGTCTTGTCCTTTGCCAAAAACCGAACCAGGCGACGTAGTTGCCCTCTTGAGTACCGGTGCCTATGGCTATTCCATGGCTTCAAACTACAACCGCAACCCGCGTCCGGCCGTTGTTTTCGCCGAAGATGGAGTCGACCAGCTGGTGATCAAGCGGGAAAGCTATGACGACTTGATTGCTAATGACTTAAAATATCAAAAATAATCCCGGTGTATTTTTAACAAAATGAATTTTTAACCAGCACAGAATTAAGAAAATTATTTTTCATTTGAGAGAAAATAGACAAAGTTAGCTTTATCTGCCGCTTTCCTTAACAAACTATGCTAAAATAGGCTTAAATGTTAAGTTGCTGTTCTTTTTGATTTGAATGAAGAGGTTTTTTCCAATGCCAAAATTAGCGCAAGATTTACTGCCGATTATCAACCACAAGCTCGACGCCGTGGTTCCTTCAGATATCCGCCGTTTTGACAAGTATGTTTCCCAGTTCGATGATGTTGTCAAGCTGACCCTGGGTGAACCGGACTTAAATACCCCGGAACACATCAAGCAGGCAGCCATCCGGAACATTGAAAACAATGACAGCCACTATGGCCCGCAGTCAGGCAAGCCGGAACTGCTCAAGGCCATCAGCAAGTACGTTAAGGGCTTGACCGGGGTTGACTATGACCCGGCAAGTGAAATCACCGTCACGGTCGGGGCAACCGAAGCCTTGAACTGCAGCTTGTCCGCCCTTTTGAACGATGGCGACAAGATAATCGTGCCCACTCCAGTCTGGTCCATGTACATGCAGCTGGTCTGCTTGACTGGGGCTACCCCAGTTGAAGTCGACACTTCCGACACCGGCTTTATTTTGACCCCGGAAAAGCTGGAAGAAGTCATTGAACGGGAAGGCAAGGGGGTTAAGGCTGTTATGCTGAACGACCCGACCAACCCGACCGGGGTAACCTATCCTAAGGAAGTTATTGAAGGCCTGGCTGAAGTTATCAAGAAGCACCACATGTACGCGATCAGCGATGAAATCTACTCCGAACTGATCTACGGGGATGCCAAGCACTATTCCTTGTCTACTTATATTCCAGACAGAACCATCCTTATTTCCGGTCTGTCCAAGTCCCATGCCATGACTGGCTGGCGGCTGGGCTACATCTGCGGGCCTGCTGAAATTATGGCCAGCGTGCGGAAGATGAATGACTTCATGATCACGGTCGTGACCAACAATGTCCAGGCTGCTGCCATTGAAGCCTTGACCAACGGCCTGGATGACCCGAAGGAATTCAAGGACATCTACCAGCGCCGGGTAAACTTCATGGAAAAGGGCTTGAAAAAGCTGGGCTTTGATATGGCCTTGCCGCGCGGCGCCTTTTACATCTTTGCCAAGATTCCTGAAAAGTACCAGGGCGACGACGTTGGCTTTGCCAAGGCCTTGGCCAAGGAGGCCAGAGTCGGTGTGATCCCGGGCAGCTACTTTGGTGCTGGCGGGGCAGGCTACGTGCGGATGTCCTACGCTTCCAGCGATGAAGCCCTGCAAGAGGCTCTCAAGCGGATTACTAAGTTTGTAGAAGCAGAATAATAAATTTTATTAAATGTAAATTATGAAAGTACGGCGATCTTGATGGAAGCCGTACTTTTTCTTTACTGGTCAAAAAGTTGCGGAAATTACCATAAGGGCTGACCCTATGTTATTATTTACATAGTAAGTGATGCCGGGCTCAGCTGGGCATTATAAGAAGAAAATACAATATAAGCTTATATTTCTATAAGCTAAGGCAAATAGTGTTCGGGCAAGGCTCTGAACTTTAGTGAAATGCAGTGATAATTATGGGTAAGAAGGCCTCTTTAAAAGGTTTGGGAATAAGCACGATTCTGGCTAAAGCATGGTGGTCCATGCTTTATTTGGGGATCTTTGTTTTTGGCAAGCATATTCCCCTGCCTTTTGCCAAGCTGCAGACCGGCCAGGTCAATCCACTGTTAGTCGCGACTGGCGGTGACAGCAGCCAGGCCAGCCTCTTTTCCTTAGGGATCAGTCCCTGGATGTCAGCCATGATCATCATTGGGATGCTGGCCCAGCTTCGCTTGCCGATGATGTCCAAAATGACAGAGCGGAAGATGGATATTGGCCAAAAGGCCTTGACCTTCTTCTTGACTGTAATTCAAGTGGCCGTCATGCTGCGGGAGTTCCAGCTGACCGATAACAGCTTTGGCAGCCGCCTGGCCGCCGGACTTTTCCTCATGGCTGGCAGCTTTCTTTTGATCTGGCTGAGCGTCGAAAATGACAAAAACGGCCTGGGCGGAATCAGCTTGATTTTGATGGCCAACATGTTCTTTACACTAATGAAGTCTTTTGCTAATGGCCTCATCCCGGGCCTCAGTGCTCAAAGTGCCAATATCGTTAGGGCCTTGGCTCTTTTTGTTATCCTGCTCTTAGGGGCGGTCACGGTTATCTTGACCAATGCCGAGCGCCGGGTACCGGTAACCAAGCTCTTGATCAGCGCGGAGTTTGGCTCAGAGTCTTACCTGCCGATCAGAATCCTGCCAGCTGGCACCATGCCGGCCATGTTTGCCACGACCATGTTTGTCTTCCCAAAGTACATCTTGCAGTTTTTCTACAATCTGTCGAACTGGAAGTTTTTTAAAGTGCTGGCTAATGCCTTTGACTTAAGCCAGATCAGCGGCCTTGTTCTTTACTGCTTGATCCTGGCGGGGCTGACCTATGGCTTTTCATATATCTCGATTGACCCGGTCCAGCAGGCTGACGACATGCAGAAGTCAGGGGACTATATCCCGGGCTGCCGGCCGGGCAAGGAGACGGAAAGATACCTCCGCCACTTGATCAATGTTTTTTCCTTCGTCAGTTCAGTCTATTTCGTGCTCTTTACCGGCCTGCCGATGTGTTTGACCTTGCTTGATCCCAAGCTGTCCAGCCTGGTTATGCTGCCCAACTATGTCATCATCTTAGCTGGTTTTGGGGCGGCGATTTCTGAGCAGATCGAAGTTCTGCAAATCAAGGGCCAGTACCGGGGCCTGCTTTAGCAGAAAGGGGGATAAAAGGATGTATTATTTCGTGCCATCTTGGTACAGACGCGACCGGACCTGGCTCAGCTACGGGCAGATCTGGTTTTTGAACAGCGGCCTTATTCACTTTGACTTTGACGACAGCATCAACCAGATCCGGATGTTCAAAGATGAGGGGCAGCCGGTCAGAATTCTCACTTTGGGCTACCTGCCTAGCATTGGCAACTTCCTTTTCCGGCATAATATCCTGGACGCTGAGAGCGACAATATTTTTGACCTGATGCAAGGGATTCCGGCCGACCAGGTGGTTAGAAACGTCAACTACTTGGACTTCAACTGGCCAAAGGACTGCAGCTTTGTTTACAATTCCTTCAACATCCTGGTTTACCGGGAAGATGAGCTTTACGCCCGGATCCGGATGGGGGTTACCGGCAATTTGATTCAGATCGAATTTGTCCGCCAAGGTTACAAGTACCGGACCATGTTTTTTGACTGGCGGGGCTTTTTGTCCAGCATCCTCAACTACGACAATGAAGGCCGCTTCGAAAGCCGGGTCTTTCTGAACCCGGAAGGCGAGGAAGTTTTCCGCAACAACAAGGATGATTCAGTGACCATTTTTGCCGCGGCCCAGGACCGCTTTAAACAGAGCCACTATGATTCGATCACGGACATGATCAGTGAGTACTTGGACAAGTATTTTGCTGAAAATCTAGAGCCCGACGACTCCTTTATCATCGCTGCCAGCCGCCGGCACGACCAGTTCCTTTTGGAAAAATTAAAAAATTACAAGACGGCGATTTCTTATTACGGTCACCGGACTCGCTTTGATGACCCCCATGTTTTTGAAACGGCCAAAATGGCCAGCATGGTCATCGCCGATTCCGACTATACGGTCAACTTGATGAAGGAAAACGGAGTTGAGCATGTTGTCCAGCTGCCTCCCCTTGATACGGACTTGACCATGGGGGAAAGCGACAGGGAACGCCTGCTCAAGGTCATGTTCATGACGGGCGGTTTGTCTGAAGAAGTGATCAGGCTAGCTTTGAAGGAGATTTTTGACGTGATGGAGGCTAATAAGCTGGTTGAGATCAACTTTGCTGACTACGCCGGCTTTGACCAGTTCGGCATCCTGGACCGCTTAATCAAAGACGAAATGGCCAAAAGAGACTGCAAGTACCGTTATTGCTTTTTAAGGGCCAACCAGTCCCTGCCTAAGGAAATGGAAACAGAAGACGATGATGAAGAAAACCGGGTCCGCCGGATCAACTATGTCACCATCCACTCTGATACGGACTTGATCAAGATTCTCAAGCCCATGCGCTTGATCGTTGACCTGTCGGCCAGACCGGAAATTTTCCTACAAGTGGTCGGCATCAGCACCGGCATCCCCCAGATCCACCTGGTTGAGTCTGACTATGTCGATGATGGCAAAAATGGCCTCCGAATCGGATCGATTTCCGACCTCGGCGGGGCCCTGCACTACTACTTGGACGGGCTCAGCAACTGGAACCGGGCCAAGATGTACTCAGTCGGCAAGATCAACAACTACACGGCCGCCAAGATCGTGAAGGAACTGTCTGAGGCGGTAGGAGGGAAGGCTTGATGGATTATTTTTTGCTTTACGGGGTAAAAGAATATCTGCCGCCCGTGCCTGACCGGGAAAACGCTAAATGGTTCCGGGCCGGCTATGGGGAAATGGATGACCTGATTAAAGAGCTTAAAGCAGACAAAAAGCTGGGTTTCAGGGGCTTTCAAGGGGCCTGGCTGATTGACCTACCAGAAGACGGGGACATCCCGGCCCTGGCCAAAAATTTAGATGCTTACACGATCATGGTTGACGATGACTTGAAAGATGAAGAACTGACTGAAAAAGCAGCCTTCTTCTTCAAATCCAAGCAGGTCCGCTTCGTCCATTTTGAAAGCAACAACCAGGCCTTTGCCTGGATTGAAAGCCGCCTTTTCGGCGGCCAGGTCGGCAGCAAGCTGGACGTCTCCAGCATGGAAGTTAACCCCCTCTTCAAGGGCAGAGTAGAGTTTAACGGCTTTGAAAATGTCCGCTTGAGCGGGAACTTTGGTGACGAATTCTGGCCGGTGATTAACTGGCGGTGGGGGATGTACTGTGACAAGGACCGGACCCTGGAATTGTGGCCCCAGTTCTTCAAGGATGCCAGCGTGGACATCCGCCTGGCTGTTTATGAAAACAATCCCGGTATCGCTGACAATGTCCGCCGCCGGGTTCTCTTTACAGAAGCTGATATGAAAAAGTGGCTCCTTTTTGAAGGGACCAACCCCGGCTCAATCTTAAACGTCAGCCTGGAAGCCAGAGGCGAAGGCAACTTGACCATGGGCAACATCCACTACCGCTGGTCTAGGCGTGGCCTGGGTGCCTTTATTGCGGGCGGAGAAGACCTGGTCGACAGCAAGCGTGATCCCTTGATTACCTACTTTAATCCTGGTGACCTCAAGCCGCCACTAAATATCTACTTTTCCGGCTACCGGACTGCGGAAGGTTTTGAAGGCTTTTACATGATGCGGTCCATGAAGGCGCCCTTCATGCTGATCGGGGATCCCCGCTTGGAAGGCGGAGCCTTCTATCTTGGCAGCGAAGAGCTGCAGGAGAAGCTAGTGGCCAGAATCCAGGAAAAACTGGACTGGCTGGGCTTTGACCGCCAGCAATTAACTATGTCTGGCCTGTCGATGGGGACCTTTGGGGCCCTTTACTATGGGGCAAAGTTGCAGCCAGGAGCTATCGTGGTCGGCAAGACGCTGGCCAGCCTGGGTAAGATAGCCCAGATGGAAAGAGACTACCGCTATGGGATTTTCCCGACGGCCCTGGACGTGTTAAACGCTGCTTCCCCAGATGACAACTGGCGGGGGGACTTTGATGAAAGGGCCCAGGCCTTGGACGACATGTTCTGGTCAACCTTTGACAAGGCAGATTTTTCTAAGACCACCCTGGCTATTGCTTATATGGAAGATGATGACTATGACCCCCATGCCTACCGGGATATCCTGCGCAGCTTCAGCCGCAGGAAGCAGGACAGCAAGATCATTGCCAAGGGCTTTCCCGGCCACCACAATGACGCGACCGGCCCCTTGGTCAAATGGTTCAGAACCCAGTACGGGGCGATTTTGAAGGATGAATTCGGGCGATAGAGATGCAGAGCATTTATTGGAATGAAAATTGCAGTCCCTTCTGGCGGGGAATTTCCGGCCGGGACCAGCAGAAATACCGGAGCGGCTTTGCTTATACAGGCAGCACGGTCAAAGCGACTGGCCATGCCTATATGTATGGCTCTAAGATCATCCGCCGGGCCAGAGACGACGTCTTCTTTTATAACGGGGCCTTGCCGGCTGGCTCGGTCATCTACAAGTGGGATATGGTTTACAGCTACAGCACTGCCCACGCCATCCCGTCACTGCCTTTTTTGATCAATGGCCGTAAGTACCTCTTCCGCCTTTTAGCCGAAGCTGACCAGGAAGACGGCTTTTACCTGCGCCTGGTGGCTTTTGACCGGGAGGACCGCATGGTTAAGCTGCAGATCATTCATGGCCAGAAGGGGATTTTCGAATTTCCGAAAGAGGCCAACTATTATACGATCGAACTCGTCGGGGCAGGCTGCCACCAGCTGGTCTTCCACCGGATCGACGTGGAAGAGATCACTGATGAGACGGACATCAGCCAGATCGACTGGGAAAAAATGCATGAAGAAAACGAGCACCGGCGGCTCCTGGCAGCCCAGGTAGTTGACCGGTACTTGCGCAGAAGGGAGTAAGGCCATGGCCGCGATTGGAAGTTCGTTTTCAGCGGATTACTGGGACCTGAGGAAAATCCGCCAGCTCTTAAAGAAGGTCAACCGGCTCAAAGAGCCGATGCGGCAATTGACTGATGACCAGCTCAAGGGCAAAACTGCTGAATTTAAAAAGCGCCTCAAAGCTGGGGCCAGCCTGGACAGCCTGATGGTTGAAGCTTACGCTGTCGTCCGGGAAGCTGACCGGCGGGTTTTGGGAATGTTTCCCCATGACAGCCAGGTGATGGGGGCAATTGGCCTCAACTATGGGAATATCGTGGAAATGAAGACCGGGGAAGGCAAGACCCTGGTCGCCACCATGCCTTTATATCTCAATGCCCTAAGCGGGGAAGGGGCAATTTTGGTGACGACCAACGAGTACCTGGCCAACCGGGACGGGGAAGAAATGTCCCAGGTCTACCGCTGGCTGGGCCTCACTTATGCCACTGGCTTCAGCCTGGAAGGCGAGAAGCTGAAGGTTAAGCAGAAAAAGAAGATCTATAATTCAGACATCGTCTATTCAACCAGCGGGGCCTTGGGCTTTGACTACCTTTTGGACAATATGGCCCAGGAAAAAGACGAAAAGTACATGCGGCCATTCAACTACTGCATCGTTGACGAAGCTGACTCGGTTTTACTGGACATGGCCATTACCCCTTTAGTGATTGCCGGCTTGCCCAAGGTTAAGTCCAACTATATCGGGGTAGCTGACGAGTTTATCTACTTTCTGGCAGAAGAGGACTACGAATTCAACGAAGAGCACAACAATGTCTGGCTGACTGAAGCCGGGGTCAAGAAGGCGGAAGACTTTTTCAGCCTGCCGAATCTCTATGACGGTCAGCACACGGAATTAGTCCGCTGCCTCAACCTGGCCTTAAAGGCCCACTGCCTTTTTGAAAAAGAAGAGGCCTATGTGGTCGGCGCAGACGGCGGGGTTGACCTTTTGGACAAGGAGAATGGCCGGATCCTGGAAGGGATGAAGCTGCAGGCTGGCCAGCACCAGGCGATTGAAATGAAAGAGCAGCTGGATTTATCAGATGACCAGCAGGCCATGGCCGCGATTACCTATCAGAGTTTGTTCAGAATGTTCAAGAAACTGTCTGGCATGACTGGGACTGGTTATTCTGCCCGGGATGAATTTCTTAAGATCTACGGGACTAAGGTGGTCCGGATCCCGACCAACCGGCCGGTTATCCGCAAGGACCTGCCTGACCGGATCTACCCGGACCTGCCAAGCAAGCTGTTAGCCTCTTTGGAAGAAGTCAAGCGCCTGCATGCCCTGGGGCGGCCCGTTTTGATCATCACTGAATCTATTGCCGTTTCAGAAATTTATTCAGAACTTTTATTAAGAGAGCAGATCCCCCACAATGTTTTGAATGCCAAAAATGCCGCCAAGGAAGCCACCATCGTTAAAGAAGGCGGCCAGGTCGGGGCTGTTACGGTAGCCACCACCATGGCCGGCAGGGGGACTGACATTAAGCTGGGGCCAGGGGTGGCCGAACTGGGCGGTTTGGCCGTTTTAGGGGTAGCCAAGATGAGCTCAAGGAGAATTGACGACCAGCTGCGCGGCCGGGCCGGCCGGCAGGGGGACCCGGGGACCAGTGAATTTTTTGTTTCTCTGGAAGATGACGTGGTCATCAAGTACGGTCCCCTCTGGCTGGACCACTACCGGCAAAAATACCATGCTGAAAACTTGAACTTGACCCAGGTTCATGAGCTGAAAAACTGGCGGATCAGGGAGGCTCTTAATTCTGCCCAAGTTAGAAGTGACGAAAGCGACTATAATGTCAGAAAGCAGCAATTGTCCATGGGGGCCAGCGACGAAATCCAGCGTGAGCAAGTCTACGAGATCAGAGACCAGATTATTTTTTCCAACGGGCTCAACTACGACCTGGAGGGCTGGATGAAGCAGCTTTTTAGCGACTTTGTCCGCCGGCACCCGCACCTGGAAAAGAGGGACCTGCGCCGCTTTATCCTGGACAATCTGTCTTATGGCTTTGACGGCGACTTCAGCCAGCTGGATTTGAATAATCCAAAGGCAGTTGTAGCCTATTTGCTGGCCGTGGCTGAAAAAGAGCTGAAGCGCAAGGAAGAGTATTTTGACGATGAAGCTGAGAAAAAGCGCTTCTACAATCTGGCAGCCTTAAAGGCCATCGACGTCTGCTGGATCAAGCAGGTCGACAACCTGCAGCAACTGCGGCAGATGGTGGCCATGCGGACTTCGGCGCAAAGGGACCCGATGAATGAGTACCACCATGCCGCCTTAAGCTCATACAAGAAGATGTGCTGGGAGATTAAGCGGCTGACCATCCGCAATGTTTTGATGAGCAGCATCACGATTGACAAGTTCGGAAAAAAGGATGTTTACTATGTCTGAGATTGATAAGCAGGAAAAGCAAAGAAGCGAAGAGGAAAAGGACCTGTTGACGGCCCATATGAACAGCCAGCTCAAAGGGGCCCGAAACCAGTATGTCAAGCCCGCCAAGCCGAAAAAGACTATCTACCGCGCTTTCGGTGTGCTGATCACAGCGGCAATCATTATCAGTATTTTGCTGGCGATTATTAAAATGATCTAGGTAATTAGCATGACAGTTTACAGCATCAACAAGGGAATCGGCTGGGCCTCCAGCGGGGTTGAATATGCCCAGGCCTACCGGGGCCAGGTCTTCCGCAAATTGGGAGTGAAGGCGAAGTTTATTTTTACCGACTGGATTGGCTATGAAAATATTGCCCACTTGAGCCGGAATCTAGGCTTCAAGGACCGGGAAATCATCTGGCTGTACACCTTTTTCACTGACTTTGAAGTCCGGGCAGGCAGCTTTACTTTAGACGACCTGGAAAAGGTCCTGCCGCCAATTCTGGAGCGCAAGCCCTTGAACAAGGCGGTCCGCTATATTTTTGCCAATGACTTTTGGGCTACGGCCTATTTGAAGGATTTGGGTTCGGGCATCGTTGACCGGGTGGAATACGTGTCCGGGGCCAATTTGGTCAGAAAGGACTATTACAGCTACGGCCGCTACTGCAGCGAGTTTTACGCTCCGGAAAGCAACCGGGCCAAGCTTTACCAGCGCCGTTTTTACAATGAAGACGGGACGGCAGTTTATGATGAAATAATCGATGGTGACCATGAAATCTTCAAGTTCAAAGATGACATCTTGTACTCCAAACATGAGCTTTTGATCAAGATGTTGCGGGAATTGAATTTTTCCAAAAAAGACATCATCTTGATCGACCGGGCTGAAGACCAGGGCCAGGAAATTCTGGAAAACCGGGGCAAGGCCCGGGTGGGGACGATTGTCCACGCTGACCACTTCAGTGAAGCCGAGACCAATGACGCCACCATCCTTTGGAACAATTACTATGAGTATGAGTTCGAGCATGCTGACCAGATTGACTTTTATGTGACGGCGACTGACCTGCAAAAAGAGCTGATGGAAGAGCAGTTCTTAAAGTATAAGGGCAAAAAGCCTCAGATCTACGCGATTCCAGTGGGCAGCTTAAAAGAGCTGAAGAAGCCAGATTTTGCCTCCCGCCAGCCTTTCAGTCTGGTGACGGCGTCTCGACTGGCCAGTGAAAAGCATCTGGACTGGGCCATCCGGGCGGTGGCCAAAGCCAAGAAAGCCTTGCCGGAACTCAGCTTGGATATTTACGGGTCAGGTTCAGAGCGGACCATGCTGGAAGATGTGATCAAGGAAGTTGGAGCTGAGGACTATGTCCATTTAAAGGGACACCAGCAGATGGATGACATTTACCAGCACTACCGGGCCTATTTGACCTGTTCAACCAGCGAAGGCTTTGGTCTCACCTTGATGGAAGCAGTGGGGTCAGGCCTGGCCATGGTCGGTTTTGACGTCCGTTACGGCAACCCGACCTTTATCGCCGACGGGGAAAACGGCCTGCTTTTGCCATATGACCGGCTGGCAACCGTGCCAGAGCATGTCAACGAAATGTCCCGGGCGATTGTCAAGCTTTTCTCATCAGACTTAGCCGCCATGTCAGAGAAATCTTATGAGATTGCCGGCAAGTATAAGGAGAAGCAGGTTGCCAAATTATGGAAAAAGGCCATAGAAAGTGAGCTGCACCGTGATTAATCTTTTCTTTGACTACAATCAAAAAAGCCAAGACCTTGAGGGGTCGCTGAAACTGGCTGGTTACCAGCATCCAAGCGTGGTGATTCAAGACAACGGCTTTTTGCCAGAGGGCGTCGAATCACCCCTTAAGTATTTTTTAGGCTTGGCTGGATCTGAATTTGCAGGCCGTCCCTGCTACTTTAACGAAATTGACCTGCCAGAATTCTGGGAAATCAAGGCGGACTCACAAGGCGGGGAAGTCCTGGATCATGGGCAAAAGCGGGCCAATATCCGCTACTGGAAAAACAACCGCCGCAGGCAGGTCAGCCAGGTTGAATGGTTGGATAAGTCCGGCCAGGTCCGGGTGATTGACCACTACAACCAGTGGGGCTGGAAATACGCGGTAACCAGCTGCGATAAAAGCGGCCGTCAGGCCATGACCAGCTATTTCGCCTCTAACGGCCAGGAAGTTTTGATTCAGAACCACTTGACCGGGGACTACACCTACAATCTTCCGGATGGGGGAATCTACAACTTCAAGAACATCAACCAGCTGACGGCATACTATCTGGAAGAAGCAGATTTTGACCTGGATGAAGTCATCTTCAATTCCCTAGGCAACTGCCTTTTTACATTGATCCAGTTAAAGAAGAAGCCGTCCCGCAACCTCCTTTTCTGGCAGGAAATCAGCCAAGGGTCGGTACCAGAAAACATGCTTTATCTTCTGGAAGACAACTTGCCAGGTGGCCGGGTGATTGTCCAAGACAGGGCTGAATATGAAAAGATTACCGGCCAGCTGGACCGGCAAGTGGCAGAGAAGGTCAACTTCCTGGGGATGGTTTACCCGTTCAAGCGGGAAAACCAGGCCAGAAAACGGGCTTTGATTTTGACTAATTCCGACCAAATCGAGTGCCTCAAGCAGCTGGTTGAAGGCTTGCCGGACTGGCACTATGACATTGCCGCTGTCACGGAAATGTCCGGCCGGCTGATGAATTTTGGCCATTATGAAAACGTGGCCCTCTATCCGGTGGCCAGAAACAAGGACGTTGCCCGCCTGCTGGAAGAAGATGACCTCTATTTGGATATCAACTATGCTAATGAAATTTTGCAGGCCGGCCGGCAGGCTTTTGAAAACCGCCTTTTGCTTTTGGCCTTCAGAGATACCTTGCATTCGCCGGAATACGTGGCAGCGAAGAATATTTTCGCGGCCAGGGATGCGGCAGGGATGATTGCCACAATTAAAGATTTATCAGATCCTAAAGAATATGCCCGCCTGCTTAGCTTGCAAGAAGACCATGCCGGGTCAGAAACGGTTGAGCATTTCCGGGAAATTTTGGCAAAGAGCCTGCAAGAATAATGTTTTAAGTCCGCTGAAAAAGCGGGCTTTTTTGATAGCGCTAAAACACTTGAAATAATAGTTTTTTTGTAAATACCTTTTACTAATTGCCCTAGTGGTCGTGTTATAATTAATAAACAAAAGCCCATTTTTAACTTGTTGGCCGGACGGACGGTTTTACAGCGATTTAACTGGTTGTTGCAAAAATTTTTCCGGCGTTTTTGAGACGATCGGGCATAAAAAGATAACACTTTAAATATAACAAAACGTACATAATTTGCTTATGATTTACCTACAAAGTTATAAGCAACTATTTAAACGCGAGCATTGGGAGTTGATGAAAGATGTCGAAGTCCAAGAAAGATAAGCAGGTAAAGAGAATGGTCCACTTCTCGGCAAAAGCCAAGGAAGCCATCAAGAAAGAGGAGAAGGACAGCAAGCGGAAGCTGAATAAGGAGAACGCGGTTAATGCCAATACTCGCGCGGCGTTAAAGGGGATCACTGCTTTAGGAGCCTTTGCCGGCGGGACAGCGGCTGCCAATGCCTTGATTGACAACAAGGCATTTGGGATCACTTCCCAGGTTGAGGCGGCGGATAACGCGAACAAGGATACGGCCAGCTTGAACTTTGTTGAAATTAGTTCCAATGAGAACGTTAACGAGTCCTCTCAGTCAGATACTTTGAGCCAAAGCCAGAGCCAGTCCAAGCCGCAGTCCTACGCTGATTCAAGTACGGCCAACCAGACCCAGAGTGAGTCGCAGACTGAGTCCCAGACAAATTCTCAAACTGAATCAGCCAACTCAAGCCAGTCAGAATCTACTAGCAAAGTTGCCAACAAGTCTGCCTCTGAATCAAAGTCAGAGTCCCTGTCGACATCAGAAACGGAATCTGAAACTCAGAGCGAAGGTAGCCAGAGTCAGACGGCCAAGGCTAAAGCCAATATCAAGCGTTTTGCTGCCCGTTCTGCTGCCATACCGTCAAATGAGTTAAACACGACTAACGTGAGTCCGGCAGAAAGCCAGGACAGCCAGCAGACCAGTACGGAGGCTTCAGCTTCCCAGTCTGTTTCTGAAAGCGTAGAGCAGCAAGCTTCTATTGACCGGTCCCAGTCAGTCAGCGCCTCAGAAGAAGCCAGTCTGTCAGCTTCAGCCAGCGAGTCAGCCGCGGTTGTTGAATATAACAGCAACTTGCAGGTCGCCCAGGCAGAAGCAAGCAAGACCCAGCTGCAAACACTGTCAACGACCAAGTACTTTAGCAATAGCGTTGACAGCGGCAAGATTAGCGAACAAGACAACGATACAAACACTAATATCATTTACGGCAATTACCGCTTTTACTACTACACCGGCGGCTACAGCGGCACTGGGACCAACATGAGCCAGACGACGGTTGGCTTTGATGCCCAGACCGGGAAGACCACCTACTTGATTGAGGTCAACCCGGCGGGGACTGCTGAAGGCACGCAAACTGTAACGATCTCCGGCTTAAATGACGGTGCTTCTGTCAAGGTTTACAGGGTGGAAGCCAGCCACTTGAGCCAGCTAGATGTTAACACGGTCATCGACCAACTGGATGACCAGGATAACTTCCGCCAAGTTAGCGTGGATGCTAATGTTTCAAATGGTCAGACTAACTTTAGCGTTGACACTGACTATTGGTATTTTAATCGGGGTTACTACTCATATGTAGCAGTCGTTGAGAACGCGACGGGCCTTACAACGGCCAGTGAAGTAACGACGACTGTGCAGCAAGATTACCAGACTGCCGGGATAACGACGACTTTTGATGCTAGCCAGTATCAAGCTGACAGTGAGTCTATGTCAACGGAGGCATCGGGCTCAATTAAAGATAGCTTGTCGACTTCTGTGTCAGAGCATGAGTCTCAGTCTAAGTCAGTCAGCGCGGTTGCTTCTGAGAGCCAATCTTCAAGCAAGAGCCTGTCTGAAAGTGAAAGTCAGGCAATTAGCCAGTCAGAATCAAGCAGCATCTCAAAAAAGAAAGCAGACAGCTTGTCTGTTTCAGCCAGCTTGAGTACTTCTGCTTTAGAAAGCGAGTCTTTAAGCAAGAGCCTGTCTAAAAGCGAAAGTCAGTCAGTAGCAACTAGTCTTTCAGAAAGTGAACTGGCGAAAAAAGATGCTGAAGCCAGCTTGAGCCTGCAGGACAGGGATGCATCACTTTTGGCAAGCAAGGAAGACGCGGAAGATGCTTCAGAGAGCGCTAGCGCGTCAACCAGCACCAGTCTGTCAGAATCAGCAGATTCAGCACATTCAGTTAGCGCGTCAGAATCTTTGTCTAAAGAAGAAGCCAGCGAATCAGAGAGAATATCAGCAAGCACTTCCGCGGTTGCGTCCGCGTCAGCTTCTGTTTCAAAATCACTCTCACAATCAGTTAGAGAATCTGAAAGCACCAGCAGATCAAGAGCTGAAAACTACTCCCTAAGTGTTGCGGACTCCATGAGCACTTTGGCCAGCCAGACGGCAGCCAACAAGGGCTTCTTGCTGTACGAAAAGAAAATTACAAGCATCACTGACAATCCTTACGGAGCAAAAACTCTGTCAGACTTGAAGGGTTATATGAACCTTTCAACCGGGGTTATTACTTGGGAAGTAACTTACCAGCCGAAGAACCAATCAGGTCAGGATGCATACTTTGGTTTCTTTGTAAACAGCATGTCGGGTTTGGAAAAGGCTGACAACATTACTGTTTACTCAAATGCTTCTGGCGCGGTAGTTGCAGCTTACAGCTCGAGCAGCAGCAACAACACTCTTTATAATGTCAACAATACGTTTAGGAACAGGGATTGGGGCGGCAAGCAGGCGCTGGGCTTCAACGTAAATAGCAGCCATGTTGACGACAGCAGATTTATTGGGAACCGTTATTATGGGGATGCCTACACGACAAGCAACAAGATTGATACGTCAAGCGGGGTAGTAGTTACTTTTACCACTAAGATCCCAACTGATAACTTGAGTGAATTTGCCACAATTGTTAACAACGTCCTCGTTGAAGTTCAAGCAGACGAAAGTGCAACTTCATCTGTTGTCCACGCTACTGGTGCTGAACGAAACTCTGGGCAACATAACCTGGGTGCCATCATGGCGGGTTACAAGAACTCCTACATTAAGGAGGGTTTTGACAATTCCAACAGTGAAGCTCAGTCTCAGTCAGTTAGCCGGTCAACATCTGAAGCACAAAGCAAGTCAGAAGAAGCTGAACGCAGCAAGTCAGTTTCAACTAAGCAAAGTGAAGAAGACCGCCGTAGTGACAGCCGGTCCAAATCATTGGACGAAAGCTCATCAGAGTCAGCATCTAGAAGTGAATTAGCATCTAAGTCTGCTGAAGAATCGGCTTCGATCAGCGAATTTAAGAGCACGAGCAGATCACTTTCCAGAAGCGAATCCCGTTCCAAGCGTGACTTAGTTTCCAACTCTATTTCAGAGAGCAAGTCCTTGTCGACCTCACTGAGCGATTCAATTGCTAAGTCAGAATCTGAAAGCATCAGTGAAGAAGCAAGCAAGAGCGAATCTGTCAGAGCTAGTGAATCAGCTAGCCTGAGCAAGAGTGCATACGAATCGACTAGCAGCTCACAATCAGAAAGCCTGTCAAGAAGTCTCGCATCAGAATCTGACAGTAAAAAGGCAGAAAGCGACTCAATTTCAGTATCACAAAGCATAAGTCAGCAGATTTCTGAAAGCGAAAGTGCGTCTAAGAGTGCTTCTGAGGCTAGTGAATCAGCATCCAAGTCACTTAGTGAATCTAAGTCAACTAGCTTGAGTCAATCGGTTTCAACTTCTCAAAAATTAAGTGAATCTGTAGCTGCTTCAAAGAGTGCGAGTGAATCAGAATCGGCCGCTCTCAGCCAAAGCCTGTCTACTGCGGTTAGCCAAAGCAAGTCAACTAGCCAAAGCGTTTTAGCCAGTGCTTCGACTTCTAAATCTCTCAGCCAAAGCCAGTCAGCAGAACAATCTAAGAGCAAGTCTGAATCACTTAGCAAGAGCAAATCTGTTAGTGCTTCTATCAGCCAGTCTGAATCTGAGTCTGCAAGCACTAGCCTGAGTGAAGAAATTTCCAAGGTAAAGTCTGAGTACGAGTCGGACTCTAACAAGGTTTCAGAGAGATTGAGTACGATTGAATCAGCCAGCTTGTCAACCGCAATTTCTAAGAGCACGATCAGCAGCGAAGAAGCTTCTAAGAAGCTCTCAGAAATGCTAAGCCAATCGACTTCATTCTCTGAAAAGATCAGTAAGTCGATTAGTGAGTCTAAGAGTGAGAGTGAGTCTGCAAGTACTTCAGCGTCAACCAGTGCAAGCACTTCAGC
>JAQDCK010000010.1 GCA_027681045.1 Lactobacillaceae bacterium AF64-9pH9TA
TTCAAAGTACCAACTTGCGTCAAGTGACGCAACGTTTTATATCTTACCCGCTTGTTGACTTCTTGTCAACAAGTTTTTGATATTTATTTTTGTCTTGTTTCAAGCACTTGGCTCGTTTTAAGACAAATAATACTTTACCTTCTTTTGATCCTTTCGTCAAATCGGCCGTTTTATTCGGTTTATTATGTGAACACGCGGCTTCGTTGTCATTTTTACTTTTTCATTCTTTTGCCTTTTGTTTAATTTTATCTGGCTTAAACCGGAAATAGCTGCTGTTTAGTTCGCTTTTAGGTCGTTTTTACCGGAAAACTTTTTCAAAAAAATGTTATTTCCTGGTAAAAAGAAAAACCGCGGACTAAATCCACGGTTCTTAGTTCTTACTCTTATTTTAATCTGCTTTCTTCTTAAAGCCATTTTCTAGGTAGCTCAAGCGACGGTCCAGGACTTGGGCCAGCTTGGCCGTGTCGACGGGCCGGCCGGCTTCATAGTCTGCCGCCCCTTCACTGAAACAGCTGAGGAAGGCCAAGAGCAGGCTATGCAGGAGAAATTTCAAGTCAGTCCGGTCCCGTAAAGCAACCTTAGCTGTCAAAGACTTGATCTCCTGGTCAGACAGGCAGGCCAGCGGGTCTTCTGCCCGCTTGGGCCGGGGCACTTGCTGGGAGTGCAGCATATCGATCTTCCGGTAGAAGAAGGCCGCGTTTTCCCCATAGAAGATTTCATCCAGCCACCGGGGCAGGACCTTCCTGGCCAGGGCAAAAGGATCATAGCCGCAAGCAGCTAATTCTTTCCGGGCGCCTTCCATCATTCTCTGGCTGATCTGGTCACCCAGGTAAAAGTAGACGTCTTCCTTATCCGCAAAATACTGGTAAAAGCTCCCCCGGGGGATTCCCGCCGCCTTGATCAAGCGGTTGATGGAAGCTTCATCGAAGCTGTGGGTGAAAAATTCTTCCCGGGCCGCTGCCATAATCCGGTCCTGCTTTTCCTTAGGCAGGTTGAAAAAAGTCTGGCTGGGCATTGTTTACTCCTTCCGCAAAGCTTCAACTGGATCCAGCTTGGAAGCGTGGTTGGCTGGCAGGATCCCGGCGATCATGCTGATGACAATACTGATGATCAAACCAGTCAAGGCATATTGCGGGGTTAAGCTGACCACGGCCGCCTTAAAGGCTAACTGGGTGAAGCTGTTGATCCCTTGAGCCAAAAGCCAGGTCAAAGAAATTCCGACAGTCCCGGAAGCCAGGCCCAGCAAAAAGGCTTCGCTGGAGAAGATCCGCCGGATGTCTTTGCGCCGGGCACCCAGGGCCTTCATGACCCCGATTTCCTGGGTCCGTTCGACTACAGAGATGTTCAAGACAACCAGGATCATGATGGCTGAAACCAAAAGGGAAACTGCCGCGATAGCCGTCAAAACATAAGTCAAAACGCTCAAGATGCTGTTAAACATTTCCGTCATCTGCTCCTGCATTGAGCCGGCAAAGCCCTTGTCCTTGGCTGCCTGCTTGATAGAAGAAGTGTACTGCTTGTCAGTTGCCGTCAAGTAGACCACGTTTGCCCTCAAGGTCAAGCCGTTGTCTTTGAAGATTTTTGCCAGGTCGTTGTAAGGCAAAAGAAGGGTACTGACCTGGCCGGAACCGGAAGCTTCATAGATCCCGACTACCTTAACCGTCTTGGTGATGGTCTTGGTTCCGATTTGCAAACTTGCCTTGACCTTCTTGCCTAAGATCTTCTTGCTCAAGTTGTCGGCGCTGCCGCTGTCGATCATGACTTCGTTCTTGTTCTCCTTAGGCAGGCGGCCCTTCTTGATCTCTGACTTGGCGATCCCGTCGTTGACCGTCTTAAGGTAGATCATGCTGGCCGTCTTCTTGCCATATTTCAGCTGGTTGGTCCCCAGGGAGATCGCGCTGTAGCCCTTCTGCAGCTTTTTGACATGGGAGATCTTCTCCAGCTTCTTTAAGTCCTTCTTGCTAAAAGCCGAAGCGCTGCTGGTCCCGGACAAAGAGGCCATATTATTTTGCTGCTGCTTTGCTAGGGCTGCCTTGTCCCCGGTTTGCTGGGCCTGCATCCCCTTTTGCCGCATCTTCTGGCTGGAAGTCTTCTGGATTTCCGCGACCAGGGGGTTGGAGTAGGTGTTCATCTGCCCGCTGACATAAGAGGTAACCCCCTTGCCCAGGCTGAGCATGAGAATCACGGACATGATCCCGATCCCCATCCCAGTTGAAACCAAGGCGTTGCGGCCGAACTTGGCCTTCATGTTCTTAAAAGCCAGAGAGATCGCCTTAAAGAGGCTCATCTGCTGGATTTTAACTTCAGTTCTCTGTTCCAGGTGGTGATCAAGCGGCTTTTGCTCCTGGTCGCTGACGATCTGCCCCTGGTCGATCCGCAGAACCCGGCTGCAGTGACTGGCCACCTTGTCTGAGTGGGTAACCATCAAAACCAGCTTGCCCGAAGCCGCGATATCTCTGATCATGTTCAAGATCACGTCAGTCGTGTCCGCGTCCAGGGCCCCAGTTGGTTCATCAGCGATGATCACGTCCGGGTCATTGGCCAAAGCCCGGGCAATGGCCACCCGCTGCTTCTGCCCGCCGGACAGCTGGTCGGGCTTCTTGTGCATGTGGTCCTTCAGACCCACCTGGGTCAAGAGTTCTTCCGCCCGTCCACGCCGCGTTTTTTCATCCGCGTTGGACAGGGTCATGGCTATTGACACGTTGTCGATCAAGTCCAGGTGGGAGATCAAGTTGAAGCTTTGAAAAATAAAGCCGATTGATTTCTTATGGTAGTTGACCATTTCCTTTTTGGAAAAATCGCGCAGGTTCTTCCCTTCGTATAAAATGGCCCCTTCAAAGTCAGAGTCTAGGCCCCCGATCGTGTTCATCAAGGTCGACTTGCCTGACCCTGATTCCCCGACAATGGCGACCATTTCCCCGGCGTCAAATTTCGCGTTTACCCCGCGCAGGGCCTCATACTGGCCACCGCCCGGCATCTTGTAGTACTTTTTGACGTCTTTCAATTCAAGAACAGTCATCTATCCGCTCCTTATACAAAATTATGACAACTTGTCATGTGACATGTTGTCATAATAATCCCCCTCCCAGCTCCTGTCAAGCAAAATCAAAAAACATGACCCCGGCAAATTCCGAAGTCATGTTTTTTAACGTTCTTTAGCAGCTGGAGCCGTTTTGAATCTGTTCAGCGGTAAGTTCGCTTGGCTCATAAACGTTGACGCCGACCGCGCTGTCGATCAAGCCGCTGCCGTCGCTCAAGGACAGCATCCCGTACTGTTCGCCGACACTCAAGCTGTCATCTAAGAAGCCCATTTCCGCCTGGCCCGTGTACAAGTCCAAGCCCAAAGAGTTGTCGATCTTGATTTGGTAGTTCGGGTCAGCCTGGTCCAAAGCGACGAATTGGAAGTTAGCCCCGATCGTGCAAGTCCCGCCTTGCAGTGAGTACTTGTTGGACCCGTCATTCAAGGCCAGGAGCAAGACTGCCTTGTCTCCCTGCTTCTTTTGCAAAAATTCTCCAGCTTCCGGACTAAAAGTCATTTTAACCATATTTGTTACCTCCCCATCGAACTCACTTATTTTTTGATAGTTTAATTATAACATGTTTTTTCTAGAAAAAATTGATCCAGGTCAATTTTCTTCCTCCTTAGGGCAGAAAAATGCTTAAGAATGTTATAATTTCCCTAAAAGAGGAGGTGGACCACATGACTAAAGTCAAATTCAACCTGGACGACGACCTGGCCACCCTGCTTCAAGCCTACCAAGACCAAAGCGGGACAGACAGGGACGCCATCATCAACCAGGCCGTCAAACAGCTGCTGGTCAAAAAACTGGGTAAAAAGCGGATCGCCCAGCTGCTCAAGGATAGCGAAAACGGCGGCGACTACCAGCTGGAACAGTTCTTCAGCCGCTACGACTGGCTTGAATAGCAAACAAAAAGCCCAATTCCACCAACATTGGAATCAGGCTCACACAGTGCGTGCCAAAGCAAACCACATATTAACGGCTGTTTTCGCTACCGGAGAAAACAGCCTAAGCATTTGACACAAGATAGATTATATACTCAAACTGACTTTCGGACAATCTTTTCGCCCCGAAAGCTTATTTTTTTAATTTTGCCAGGACATCTTTATTCGTTAAAGCCACCGTCGGCAACTTTTTCTTTTCCCGCCAGGCCTGGGTCAGGTAGTAGTCGTTGATCGCGTATTCCGGCTCCGTGTACTTCTGCTCCATAAAAGGCTTGACTGCCTGGTCAACGGCCAGCCAGCCGTTCCAGCCCAGGTGGATGGTGTCTTCCATGAAGTACTTCTTCTTACCGTCCTTGGACAGGTCATAGATGTTGTCAAAGCCCTGGGTGATCAGCTGGTGCTTGATCTTAGTCGTGGCCGTGTCATACATCTTCTGTGACAAGCCAGTGTACTTCTGCCACTTGGCGTTAACTGGCGGAATAATGAAGAGGACCTGGGTCTTGTCCTTGGCGAACTGGTTCAAGAGCAGCTCGAAGTCCGAGTATTCCGGAGATTCAACATAGTTGAACTTCTTCTGACTTCCCTTCAGTTTCTTGAGCAGCTTGGCATTCAAGCGCTTTTTGTAAAAACCAGTCCGGATGCCAAAGCGGTTGCCCTTGGTATTCTTCTTGGCTTCCTTCTCTGAGGCCTTCTTCAAGCCCTCGTAAGAGTAAGTGTCCGGCAGCTTGGCCCCCTGCTGCTCAATCTTTGGCAGGCGGTCGCGCAGCTGCAGGGAAGTAAAGAACTTGTCTTCCGTGGAGTAGGTCTGCCGCCGCCAACGGAGGTAGTAGCGCTCCTTCTTGGAGATCCCCACCCCGGCCGCGATTTCCAGCAGGGCATGGTGGATCACGTGCTCACTCTTCACACTTGGCATTTGCAAAAGGCGGCGGGCCGCGTAGCGATCAACTTCCGTGTCTTTAGCGTTCAAAATAAAGTCGCTGGCATGCAGAGGCGAGTAGTAAAGGCCGAAGGCGTCTGGGTTCTGCCCCTGGGCGGTAAACCATTGCGGTGAAATAATCACCACAGCCTTCTTGCTCGGCGCCTCCTGCATCCCCAGGTACTGAGCCAGGGACTGGCTGCCCGCTCCCCCAAGCAGGAAAGGCATGTAGGAACGCTGGTACTTGGTAGCCAGGACAGTCGGGTGCATGTTGTCAAAACGCGACAATTCACTTGACCCGTAGAAAGGCACATAGCCCTGCTTATAGGCCTTCTGCCGCATGGCCTTTCCCTTGAAGACCGTCGTAGTCTGCGAAGCAGCGGCCTGGAAAAGGCTGCCCTTTGAGAAGGTCCGTTCCCAAGGCAGGGAAAAGATCCCCATCAGCAAGAGCGCCGCGCAGATGACTGGCCCAAAGATCAGCCAAAGCTTTGTCTTATTCTTCATCTTGCAGTTTCTTCACCTGTTCAACCAGCTTGTTCGGGGTGTTCCAGTCGTCGCGGTTGAATTCAGAAACCGGAACAGTGATGTCGAAGGTTTCCTGCAGGGTCAAGAGCATCTGCACAGTGGACATGGAGTCCATGATCCCGCTTTCGTAGAGTTCTTGGTCCATGTTGTCTGAGAAGTCTTCACCAGTTGATTCAGCTAAAATGTCAACGATTTGCTTTTGAATATCCATGATTTTCCTCTTTCTTGTTAAATCTATTTCTTTAGATCTGTTTCTGTTTTATATTTTGTTGTTTTCTGTTGATTTTAAAAAAATTACTTGCCCAGTGGCACGTCGAACCACAGGTTGTTCAGGAAGCCTGAGAAGATCAGGAAGCTGAGGCAGACCACGTTGAAGGTCACGAAAATTGCCACCGCTTCAGTGAACTTGTTGTGCTTGACTAGCTTATGCTTCTTCTTGAAGCGGAGCCAGATGTCGTTGATGATGATGGCCAGGGCATGGTAGAGACCGTAGGCAATGTAGTACCAGGTCAAACCGTGCCAGACCGCCATCACCATAAAGTTGACCAGGTAAGCCACTTGGGAAAGCCGGTTCCGGTTCTTGATCAAGCGCTTCTTCATCGCGAAGAAGGTGAAGCGCATGAAGATAAAGTCTCTGAACCAGAAGGACAGAGTCATGTGCCAGCGGTTCCAGAATTCCTTGATGTTGTGGGCCGCAAAAGGCTTGTTGAAGTTCATCGGCGTGTGAATGCCCATAAAGTAGGAAATCGATACAGCGAAGAGGGAGTAGCCCGCGAAGTCAAAGAACAGGTACATTGAGTAGCAGTACATGACCCCTAAAAGCCACCAGGACAGGTGCAAAGGATACAACCGCCCGGCCAGGATGGCCTGCTGCTTAAGGTATGGCAGGCAGTAGGTCCCGAAAAACCAGCCCAGGAGGAACTTGTACAAGAAGCCCTGGAAGAGGTATCTGACCGCGTAAGAGAGATCCTTGATGTAGTCTTCCCGGCTCGGCGCCTTGTCATAGTCCTTGACGAAGCGGCGGTAGCGGTCGATCGGGCCGCTGGATATGGTCGGGAAGAACAAGAGGAAACGGGCATACATAACCGAATCCACCTGCTTGATCGTCCCGTCGCGCAGCTCCATGACCACCTGGACCGTCTTGAAGGTCAGGTAGGAAATCCCCAGGAAGCCGAAGTCAATCCCTTGCTTGTGGGGTACGATCGGCCAGATTTTCACCCCGGCCAAAGGCAGGATAGCCAGGATCACGGCCAGGCAGAAGACCCAGGTCTTATTGGCCTTCCCCGTCTTCTTCCGGTAGTGCTGGTAGGCAAAAGTCACCAGGAACTGGTAGACGATATAGCAGATCAAGGTTACCCCCTGCTGCCACTTGTCCGCGTCGAAGATGAGGAAGATGAAAGCCAGGGAGACCAGGGCTTCGTACCACTTGTAGCGCTTGCCAAAGTAAAGGCCGATGATCAAAGGCAAAAGCGCGATCAACAGGTAGACAAAGTACTGCGGGTTTTCATATGGTTGTAGATTTATCACGCCTGGTTAACCTCCTTGATGACCGCCTTGATGTCGACCTTCCCGTTCTGGGAGATCGGCAGGGCGTCTTGGTAAAGGTAGCGCTGCGGGATCATGTACGGCATCACGTCCTTGGTCAAGCCGTCTCTGATCTGCTTGGTAATGGCCTCTTCAGCGAACTTGCGGCTGACCCCGTCGTTTAACTCAACCACGGCCACCAATTGCTTGATCGTGTGGTCAGGCTTGTAGATCGGGGCAGCAACCGCGTGGCGGACCAGCGGATTCTGGTTCATGTAGAAGTTGATTTCTTCCAGTTCGATCCGGTAGCCGTTGAACTTGATCTGGAAACCGATCCGGCCCTTGTAGAAGAGCAGGTCCCCGTCAAAGTAGCCCACGTCCCCAGTCCGGTAGTGCTGGACGCCGTCTTCTTGGTAAAAGGCTTCTTCAGTCTTTTCCGGGTTGTTGATGTAGGCCTTGGAAACTGACGGGCCGGCGATGATCATTTCCCCGCTCTTGCCGTCATCGCCCTGGCTGAGGTCAATGGTGATTTCCGTGTCCTCCTTGACATAGCCAATTGGCAAGCGGTCATATTTTTCCAGAATTTCCGGGGTGATCTCCACTTGGGTAACCGCCACGGTAGCTTCAGTTGGCCCGTAGGTGTTGAAAATCCGGCTGTCCGGGAAGCGCTTCTTGAGCATTTCCACTTCCTTGCGGGGCAGTTCTTCCCCGCAGAAGAGGAAGTGGCTGAGGCCGGCGTGGTGGGCGGAATCAAAAGTCCGGTCCAGGAAGCACATTTGGGCAAAGGACGGAGTTGACACCCAGACGTTTACATCGGTTTCCGGCAAAGCCTTGAAGAGCTGGGCAAAGTTTTCCGTCACTTCATGAGGCAAAACAACCAGTTCCCCGCCGCTCAACAGGGCCGGGTAGATGCTCATGACTGACAGGTCAAATGAGTAAGGGGCCTGGGCCAAGAAGCGCGGGTGGTCTGGCAGGTCAAAGTCCTTCAGTTCCCAGTCAACGAAGCTGACCAGGTTGTCGTGGCTGATCTGGACCCCCTTTGGCTTCCCGGTCGTCCCGGAAGTACAAATGATGTAGAAGTTTTCATCGCCCTTGACGTAATCTGCTTCGTCTGCTGCCCCCTCTTCCGGAACATCGTCCGGCGTAAGCAGGGTCAAGTCGACCAGGTCGACTTCCGGCAAGTCGCTGATGGCAATCAAGACCGGGGAAGCAGAAACTTCTCTGACCAGGTCGATTCTTTCAGCGTTAGAATAATCGGCGATTGGCACGTAGCAGTGCCCGCTCTTTACACAACCCAAGAAACAAGCCAGCATGTCAAAAGTCTGCCCGCCCCAAATCATAACTGGTACCTTGGCCGGCGCCTTTTCCTTTAACAAGGCTGCCCAGCTGTTAGCCCGCTTGATCAAGTCAGCGTAGGTGCTCTTTTGCCCCAGGTAGTCGTAAACAACCCGGTCTGGTTCTCTTTGCGCGATCTCATCGATTGTCTTGACAATATTTCTCATTTCCACTCAACTCTCCTAAAATTCGTTGTAAATAAAGCCGGTTGAACCCAAGCCACAATATTCATACAAATAAACCAAGCCTAATAAAATGAGGCTGTAAAGTAGGGTTCGCAGGATAAAAGACCGGATGACCTTCCCCCGGTTGACTGGTGTCTTGTTTTCCATTAAGCTCATCTCCTCTTCTTTTCACCATAGTCTGCTATCCCAACAGAATGAAACAACACAACTTACTTTTTTATTACAGTCAACTGTAACACATAATTCATATTTCGTTCACAGTCTTCTGACATTTTACCATTTCTTAAAGCATTAAAAAACACAAAAAGCTAGTCTTTTACCTTATATTTTTGTAAAAAGCTACTTCAATCCGGCCTTGCGCTCCTGGCTGTAGCAGAATAAAAGCGGGATTGAAGGCAGAAAGCCGACAAAGAACATGGCGATCAAGCTCATCCGCAAAACGTAGCTTGGGGACTGCCATCTGTCCAGCTTGGCGGTCGCCAGCACGTAGGCCGCGTACAAAACGACCAGGGCCAGGCCCCACAAGAAACTGGCGTAATGGGTGACCTGGTAGAGGTAGAGCAGGCCGCTGGCCGGGATCAGGCAGGACCAGCCGGAAATCTGCACATCGATGATGATTTTCTTAGCAAGTTGGCTATCCATTTTTTTGTCTCCTTTATTTGATGTTCGCTATTTATCAGTTATTGTTCAGCAGGGCGTTTATATTGACCGACAGGGTCCGGTCCATGACCGTGATATCCTGGCGGGTATACTGGCTGGAGCCCGATTCAAAGAGGCAGAGCAGCTGACCTTTATAGACTGTGATCTGCTCTAAGTAAGGCGGCATCCTGACCACCTGCTCGGCATTTGACTCGTCGAGGTTGTTCACGGCCGTGATCGGGAAGATGTAGAGCTTGGAATCCTTGCTGCCATATGACTGGCTGAGGAAGATCTTGTCCCCGTAGATGGCCAGGCCCTGGATCTGCTTGTTCATACTGGTCGTCCCGTCCGGGTCAGACCAGGAAACGGACTCATTGATACTGGAAATCTCACTGGTGGTGATGGTGTTTTTGTACTGGCCGGACCGGACCAGCTTGTAGCTGGCAACCTTGCCATGGCCATTTTCATTGAAGTAGCCGACAAAGAGCTGGTCATCGTAATAAGTCAGAGCTGAGGCCTTGGCGATCGAGTTGATCGGAATCTCATGATCATAGACTAGCTGGTCGCTGGTCTTGGCGCTGGCCACGTATTCGATCAATTTAGCCAAGGAGAAGGACATCAAGGCCGACTGCCCGTCCTTTGACCCGGTCAGCCAGATCTGCATCCCCTTAGGGTCGTAAGCAATCCCGCCCAGGTGCTGGCGGCCTGGCAGGCGGACCGTTTTCAAAAATTTCCCCGTCTTTTTGTCTAAAACATAAATGACCGAGGCATGCCGGTGCTGGCCGTCATAGGCCGTGATCAAAAGATAATTGTAGACCACGGCGATCCCCTGGGGGGTCATGGCGCTGGCTGAAGTAATCTTTTTCGCCTGGTAGTCATAGCTCCGCGTCGAAATGAGGCCCGGGATGACCACGTCCTGGCCCACCGTCGTCCTCTTCGGGGTCTGGTAGGCGGCCTGGTAGACGAAGCTGTAGTTGTCCCGGATTGCCTTCCGGTAGGCCGCCAGATTGTGCCAGGCCGGGCTGGTGCTAGTTCCGTCTTTTGCTTTGGTCAGCTTGGGCCGGGCCGCCAGCATGGCCTGCCTCATCTGCCACTGCCTGTAAGCCGGATAAGCCCAGTAATAGCCCCAGGCTGCCAGGCCCGCCAGCAGGATCAGGTTAAAAATCAGTAGGCGCAGCTTCCGGTGAAAATGGTGCTTCTTCCGGCTGACTAGTTTCTTTCCGCTTTTTCTATCTTTTTTGCCCATTGGCCCTCCTTTCAGCCTTTTTTCTGCAATTTTTTCCACCAAAAAAGAAAATTCCCCTCTATCTTAACAAGCCTGGCCAGTGGCGAAGCAATTTTTTTAGCTTTTTTGAACTTTTTTGCTAAATGTCATACTTTGTTCACATTTCCAGTATAATATAATGAGTGTGGCAAGCGAGAGCTTGTTACTACACTCAACTTTTTGTTTTTCATTCATACTCCTCCAAAGTAAATGAAAAATATCGACTGACTCCATAGTCGATTCATATCTATCCCTTTCGGCTCACGTGCGTTGCGTGAGCTTTTTTGTTGCCTGAAGGGGCCTTTGGGAGTCTTTATAGATCCGCAAGTAATTCTTTACTCTTTGTTAAGGAATTCCAAACCCTTTATTGATAATTACCCTGTATGATAAACAATGTAACGAGCTGGTAGAACTCGTTACAAATACTCCCACTTTTTTATTTCATTCATTCTTACTCCTCCAAAGTAGATGAAAACCAATTAGGCCTGCGCGAGCAGGCCTTTTTCTTTTTCCAAAATAGTTTTATACTTAAATTATGTCAAAACAAAAATCAGCATAGAAAAAATATAAGGAATTAGGTTGATGATTTCAGCAGCTATTCAACGCGTTCTCGCGGAAAAGTCCGGCTCCTTTTTAATCCCGGCCAGCAAGATTGCCATCGTTGAAGAAGACAATCCCCTTTACCATGCCTTCTTGATCTTAACCAAGGTCAAGTACGCCAAGATTCCCGTCTTGAACAATAAGGGTCAGATCACCGGCCTCTTAAGCCTGGCCATGATCACCGACAAGATGCTGGACCTGGATGGCATTTCCGTTAAGCCTTTGAACAAGTACAAGGTCAAGGATGTCATGGAGACTGACTTCGTTTCCATCAACTTTACGGATAAAGACATCGAGCCCCAGCTCCACCTGCTCGTTGACAACAACTTCCTTCCCGTTGTCGACGACCAGGGGGTCTTTCAAGGGATGATCACCAGGCGGGAATGGTTCAAGGCCTTCAGCTACCTGGCCCATACTTTTGACGACCACTATGTCACGATTGACAAAAAACAGGTCCTCAAATTAGAAGCCGAGAATTAACAATACAATCATAAGCATTTTCAGTGTAAGAAATCCAATTTGTGCTACAATATATCCAATAAGATATATTGTCTTTTCAGATAAAAAAGTGTGTGTGTTCACACTCCTTATTTTTAATAATAGGAGGAATAAATCATGAAACGCCAATGGAAATTCATTGTCGTCCTGGTTCTCGGGGCGATTGGGCTGATCACTGACAATGTCCTGCACATTCCGGGAATCGCGGAAGTCTTGTTCGACATTGCTGGTGCCTACATCAGCTTCTCCTTAGCCAAGGAAATGTTTGAGGACTTGCAAGAAGGGCACTGGGGCATCGACGTCCTGGCCTTGATCGCGGTCATTTCCATGATGATTACCCGGGACTACTGGGCTGAATGGATGATCCTGGTCATGTCTACTGGTGGCGAAAGCCTGGAAGACTACGCGACCGGTCAGGCCAACCGGGAACTGCGAGCCCTTTTGGACAAGAACCCGCAGGTAGCCGACAAGCTGGTTGACGGCAAGGTGGTTGAAGTCAAGGTTGACGACCTGCAGATCGGCGACCAGGTTTTGATCAAGCCAGGCCAGCAGGTGCCAGTCGACGGGACCATCATTGAAGGCAGCTCTGCCTTTGACCAGTCATCTCTGACCGGGGAATCAGTTCCGGTTGACAAGACAGTCGGCGACGACTTGATGTCTGGTTCCCTTAACGGGGAAACCGCCGTAACCATGGAAGTCAAGAATCTGGCCAAGGACTCTGAATACCAATCCATCGTTGAACTGGTTAAGTCTTCAGCTGCCCAGCCGGCCAAGTTCGTCAAGATGGCGGACCGCTATGCCGTGCCATTTACCATCATTTCATTGATTATCGGTATCGCTGCCTGGGTAACGACCGGGAACTTCACCCGCTTCGCGGAAGTTATGGTTGTCGCCTCCCCATGTCCGCTCTTGATCGCCGCTCCAGTTGCCCTGGTGGCGGGGATGAGCTCCATGTCCAAGCACCACATTATCGTCAAGTCCGGTCCAACCTTGGAACAATTAGCCAAGGCCAAGACTTTTGCCTTCGACAAGACTGGGACTTTGACCCAGAACCAATTGGTCATCCAAGACGTTCTGCCGGAAAACGGCTTTGACAAGGAAACCATCCAAAGCTACGCGGCCAGCCTTGAACAGCAATCCAGCCACATCATCGCCAACTCCCTGGTTCAAGGGACTGATAAGTCCTTGATCCAAGTCGTAAGCGACCTGCAGGAATCAACCGGTAACGGGGTCAGCGGGACTGTTAACGGCAAGAACGTTATGGTCGGCAAGCTTTCCTACGTGGCGCCTGACGCTAACGTAAACAAGGCCAAGACTACTGCTGTCTACGTTTCAGTTGACGGCAAGTACGCCGGCTGCATCACCTTCAAGGACCAGCTGCGGCCGGAAACTCCGCAAACTTTGGCCCGCCTGCGCAAGCAAGGCGCAAAGCACATCATGATGCTGACCGGGGACAACAAGGATGTTGCCCAAGCGATTGCTGACGTGGCCGGCGTCGATGACGTCCGGGCCAGCCTTTTGCCAGCCCAGAAGATCGAAGCCATCAAGAACGTGGCTCCTGAAAACCGCCCAGTCGTCATGACCGGAGACGGGATTAACGACGCGCCAAGCTTGACGGCTGCTGATGTCGGCATTGCCATGGGGGCCAAGGGTGCTACCGCGGCCAGCGAAAGTGCTGACGCGGTCATCATGGTCAACGACTTGAGCAAGATCAACGATGCCGTGGCGATTGCCAAGCACACCATGAAGGTGGCTGAAATCGACGTTATCACTGCCATCGTGGTCGTTATCATTCTGGAACTGGTGGCCTTCACTGGTCTTATTCCAGCCTTCTGGGGCGCTGTTTTGCAGGAAGTGGTCGACATGATCACCATCTGCCTGGCCCTTTTGGCTAAGACCGAACCGAAGAATCCAAAACAGACCGGTTTATAAAATTTGTCTTTTCTCCAATTTCTTGCTAAAGTATTATTAGTTAACATAACATTTTTTCAGAGGTTGGAGTTTCAAAACTTTCAAGAATTTGCTTCTTTGGGTCAAGAAGCTTTTTCTTGGGAGTTTTTTGCTTTCCAGCCTTTTTGAAACGGAGGTCAATATGGAATTTATTGGACAACTAATACTGGTCTTACTGATGACGACCCTGCTGGGGCAAGTCTTTGCCCGCTTCAACTGGCCCCCGGTAATTGGGCAGCTCTTATCGGGGATCCTGCTGGGACCGGCTCTTTTGGGCTGGATCCACCCTAACGAAACGATGACCCTCTTCTCCGACATCGGGGTCATCATGCTGATGTTTTTAGCCGGGATGGAAAGCGACCTGGACCTGCTGAAGAAGTACTTTAAGATCAGCTTCACGGTGGCCACGGTCGGTGTTATCCTCCCTATCCTCTTTGTCGGCGGGGCCTCCATGCTCTTCAGGATGCAATTTTTGGAAGCCCTCTTCATCGGGATCGTCTTCGCGGCCACCAGCGTCTCCATTTCCGTGGAAGTCCTGCGTGACACCGGGAAACTCCAGACCAAAGCCGGGACGGCAATTTTGGGGGCAGCGGTGGTCGACGACATCCTGGCGGTGATCGTCCTCAGCCTCTTCACCACCTTCAGCCATGAAGGCGGCAAGTCGGGCTTAACCAACAACTTCTTCTTGAACCTGCTCTTTGAAGCCCTCTACTTCGTCTTCGTCTGGCTGGTTTACAAGTTCATCGCGCCAAAGTTCATGCAACTGGCGGGAAAAATCAACGTCAACTACTCCATAGTCATCGCCTCTTTGATCCTGTCTTTGGGCATGGCCTACATCGCTGAATTAGTCGGCTTGAGCGCCGTGGTCGGGGCCTTCTTCGGCGGCCTGGCCATCCGGCAGACCAAGCAGGAAGCGGAAGTCAACTCCTCAGTCTCCGCGATCGGCTACTCAGTCTTCATTCCAACCTTCTTCGTCAACATCGGTCTGTCGATGACTTTTGCCTCCATCAGCCAGGACTTCCTCTTCATCGTGGTTATGACCATTCTGGGCGTTCTGTCCAAGTACTGGGCCGGCAAGTACTCATCTGAAATCTTCGGCCTTAAGCCTCTTGAAGGCAGCATCGTCGGGGCCGGGATGGTTTCCCGGGGGGAAGTGGCCTTGATCGTGGCCCAGATCGGGATTGCCCACCACCTTTTCCCAAAGGACATCTACTCCAGCTTGATTCTGGTTATCATCTTGACGACGGTTCTCTCACCAATCATGCTCAACCACTACATCAAAAAAGAAGAAGCGCAAAACTAAAAAGCAGCGAAGCCAAGCTTCGCTGCTTTTCGTATATCCAAACAGATTTCTCTTTTTCTCTTTTTTGTTGTTTTCTTGTTTTTTCCTTTTAGCCTAACCAAACAGGCTGAGCATGTTCCACATGATGTGGGTGGCCATGGAGTAGCGCAGGTCCTTGGTGGTCATGTAGACCCAGGCCAGGACTGACCCCATCATCCAGTAAACCAGGAGATATGGTGACCAGAAGGGATTGTGGGCAAAGGCAAAGAAGAAACCGGAAACCAGGATCCCCGCCCACTTGGCGACCTTGCCGGCATGGTTGAAGAGGAGGTTGAAGAACATCCCTCTGAAGATGATTTCCTCCATAACCGGGGCAACCAGGACCACCATAATGTTATAGGTCGGGCCCGCCGTCTGCTGGAGGTCATCCAGGTTCTGCTGGTTGACTGAGACCCCGCCGCCGATCAGGTTCATCAAGAGGATGTAGAGCAGCTGCATCAAGAAGAAGCCCCCGACTGCGGTAGCCAGCTTCCGCCAGCCCCAGTGGAAGTCCTGGCTGAAGCCCCAGTCATTGTCATCATCCAGCTGCCCCTTATAGAGCCAGAAGCTGAACCAGAAGACCAGGACGGTGGAGAGGGCCAGGATGAAGGCCTCAGCCGACCCGAAGCCAAAGATGTCCGGGTAGAAGTAAAACTCCTGCAGGGTCGTGTACAGAGCGAACACGATTGCGATTTCGATTAGGTAAAAGAGATAATGCCCAATTTTTTTCACGTTTGCCACCTTGTTGTCTCAAAAAAATTCTTATCCTCTATTATAATAAAGTTTGACCAATTTTCTAAACGATATGGACGAGGACCTTAAAAATGCCATCCAGATTAAACACACTGCTATTTCTATTCAGCCAGAACCGGGCTTTCAGCTACTTCACTATTTTAGTGGCGATTGCCGCGGTAACCTTCATTTTTTCCTGGCTGAGCGACCCGCGCCGCCTGATCAACGGGGGATTTTTCACCTTTTTCATCGCTTCGCTGGGGGCCTGGTTCACCTTCCTGGTCTATGCCACCAACCTGCCCAGCTTCCGCAAGGTCTACCTCTGGGTTTTAGCAATCCTGGCAGTAACCGTGGCCGTCATCGTCTCCTTTTCCTGGATCCTGCTTTTATGGAACTCCTATGTGGTCTTGAAGCATGAGAGCCATACCCTGCCCAACCTCCTGACCTTGATCCTGGCCGGGGCCATGCTGGGCCTCTGGGTCTTCATTTTCATCGGCCACTTCACCCGCAACACGCCGACCGGCCTGCGCCTCATCCTAGACATTTTCCCGACTGTCGCGGTCTACCTGGCAGCCGTCATGTACAACTTCCTGGTCAACCTCCTGCTCTACCAAATCGTTCCCCGCCGCTACCGGCAGAACTACCTGATCGTTTTGGGGGCTGGCCTAATCCATGGTGACCAGATTTCCAACATCCAGGCGGCCAGAATCAACCGGGCCATCCAGTTTGCCTACCACCAGCAGGAAAAGGGCCAGCCCTTGCCTAAGTTCATCATGTCCGGCGGCCAAGGGCCGAATGAAAAAATCTCTGAAGCAGCAGCCATGGCCGCTTACGCCATCAAGCGGGGGGTCCCGAAGGAACTGATCCTGCTGGAAGACCAGTCCAGAAATACCGAGCAGAACATGGAATTTTCCCAGATTGTGGCCTACAACGACTATGGCAATGACAACTTCAAGGCCTGCTTCTTTACCAGCAACTACCATGTCTTCCGGTCAGCCATTTACGCGAAAAAGGCGGGGCTGGACGCCAACGGGATCGGCTCTTACACCCGCCCTTACTACCTGCCCAACGCGGTTTTGCGGGAATTCGCCGGCATGTTCGTCATGAACCGCCTCCGCCACTTCACCGTGATAGCCTTGATCGTGGCCGGCTACATCGCCTTGGTAATTTGCAAACTGCTAAATGTCTTTTAACTTTTTAAAATTACCTGGAAAAATTCGGGTAATTTTTTATTTTTTCTAGTATGCCCTTCCCGCTTAGAGCCATATATCTTGAGGGCGTTTTGGCAAAAATGAGAATCCCGTCAAATCAACACTTTATCTTGTGGGTGCCCTTTTGACACGACTACCAAATATTGATAAGATCGTAATCGTGTTAAATTTAAGGGGGATTTTATCGTGAAGAAAATCAAATTCAAGCAAGTTTTGGCCACTGGCACTGTTTTAGTAGCAGGGATTGCCCTGACTGCCTGCTCAGGGGCTAAGCAAAATGGCGGCGGCTCCAACAAGAAGAGCTCAGCCAGCGTGGCCTTGATCACTGACATCGCCGGGGTTGACGACCACTCCTTCAACCAGTCCGGCTGGGAAGGGATGGTAGCTTACGGCAAGTCCCAGGGCTTAAAGCGGGGGACCAACGGCTACCAATACTTTGAATCAAGTTCAGCTTCTGACTTTACGCCAAACATCAACCAGGCGGTTGCGGCCGGATACAAGACCATTTTCGGCGTTGGCTACTCACTTAAGGGCGCGATTGCTTCAGCAGCCAAGAAGCACACTGACAAGAACTTCGTTATCATTGACGACGTGATCAAGGGGCAAAAGAACGTGGCTTCCGCCAACTTCAAGTCCCAGGATGCTTCCTACATGGCCGGGGTAGTTGCGGCCCGGACCACTAAGACCAACGTGGTCGGCTTCATTGGCGGGGTTCACGGGGACATCGTTGACTTGTTTGATGCTGGTTTTGCCAAGGGCGTGCAGGACACGGCCAAGAAGATGGGCAAGAAGATCACGGTTTTGAACCAATACGTCGGCTCATTTACGGCTGCTGACAAGGAAAAGTCAATCGCCAAGGCTATGTTTGCCAAGAAGGCGGACGTGATCTTCCACGCTTCAGGTTCAGCCGGCCAAGGCTTGTTCAGTGAAGCCAAGTCAGTCAACGAAGGCCTGGCTGCCAACTCCAGCAAGAAGGTCTGGGTCATCGGAGTTGACTCCGACCAATCAAACTTGGGCAAGTACAAGTCCAAGGATGGCAAGAAGTCCAATCTCTGTCTGACCAGCGTGATGACCGGGGTCAACGTGGCAGTCAAGGACATCGCTACCAAGGCAGCCAAGGGCAAGTTCCCAGGCGGCAAGCAGCTGGTTTACGGCTTGAAGAACAACGGTGTTTACCTAACCCGGGGCTACGTGGCTGACCCAGTTTGGAAGCAGGCACAAACTGCCCGCAGCCAGATTCTGGCCGGTAAGATTTCTGTACCAAGCCACCCAAGCAAGTAAGCAGGCAAAACAAAAATCTCTGAGCAGGAGCTCAGAGATTTTTTGCGTATCAGGCGTTTTTTTCGGCTTTAACGGCCCAAGAGACCAGGAGCAGGCCAGCGAGAAACATTGCTTCTGGCAGCAGCATGCTGGATAAGTCAAAAGCAGCATCCCGCAAAAAGTAGAAGGACAGCAAGGCACTGATGATCAAAACATCCGCGAAATCGCGCCAATCTTCGCTGGTTAAAGCTCGCCGGTCCTTTTTGACAAATGTCATGACCAGACCAGCAAGGCCCAGCAGCAAATAGAGAACCGCGATCGCAAAAAGTACCAGCGCCGTTTCAAATTCCTTTCTGACCAGCATCCCTTCAAGCAAGAGCAGGCTCCCGCTTGCCAGAAAAATCACTGCCAATTTCCGCCAGCTAAAAGTTACCGGCAATTGCTTAAAGCCGCTCAGCAGCATCCCGCAGCCGATTAACAAATTTACCCAAAACAAGCTATTCATTTCTTTCCTCCTTTACATCCGAACTATCCTTTCGGCCTAATCAGAATTATAGTTTCAGCGCAAAAAAGAGGGGCAAGAAATTCAAATCCAGTCATTTAACCGTCATAAGCGGTCAATTCTGCTTCAGCTCCCGCAACTGGCGGCCACAGCTCCGCGCGTATTTCAGCTTCTCCCCGTCAAATAAAGTGATAGTCCTGGCGCGCAGGTCTATCTCAACTATATTTTTAGGATTGACCAAGCAAGATTGGGATATTTTTAGCAAAAAATCACATTCCTGGTCAAGCTGCTTAAGGTTGCCGACAAACTCCGCCCGCAGATTTTTCGCGACTAGCTGCAGCTTATGTGGAAATGGCGTCGTCGCGACGTAGTAGACATCATCAGTGTTGATATTTCTAAGCTGCCGGCCGACTTTATAGGTAAAAGTCTGCTTTTTGACCAAATTCAGCCGCGTAAGCCTCTCCAGCGCCAGGCGCAAAGTCGCCACAACCCTCTCCTGCAGACTGTCCAAATCAGCATTTTTTACGATATAGTCCAGCGTACCGATTCTTCGCTGAAAAGTCTGCAAGGCCAGTTCCGAATGCGTGGTTACAAAAACAATCTGTCCCTGTGGATCAAGACGCAAGAGCTCTTCAGCCAAGTCCAAGCCGTCCATTTCTGACTTGGCAAATTCAATATCCAAGAAGTAGATTCCCCGCTGAACCTGCCGGTCAACCGCGTAAGCCAAAGCTTCTTGCGGAGACCCCATTGCTGAAACAGAAACGCTTTGTCCGTAATCCTCCGCCAAGAATTCTCCCGCCAGCTTGACCGTCTTTGCCAAAGACCGTGCCTGCAACAGGTCATCATCACATACCAGAATTTCAGTCATCTTTCCCCCTAATCACGCGATAGTCAGCGCGAAAATGAACTTGTCTCCTTCAATTCGATACTCAACAAACAAATTCGCGTATTTCTTCTGCAGCTCCTGCACATTGCTCAGCCCCAAACCCGCGTGTCCCCGCTTGCTGGTAAAGTTTACCTGGCTAAAAGCCGGTAAATCTGCCTTTTGCTGGTCACGCAGCTTGTTCTTTATGGTAAATTCCAAAGAATTTTCCTGCTCCCGGTAGAACATAATCTCAACTGCAGGAACCTGCCCACTAGCTTGGTATGCAATGCTTTCCTCAATAGCATTGTCAAAAGCAATCCCAATAATTCTGATCAAGTCATATACGTCAATTCCAGCCGGGACTTCAATCATCTGCCGGGCTTCGAAAACATAGCGGATTTGCCGCCGGCGGAGTTCCTGCAGCTTGGCGATCACCAAGCTCTGCAGCTGCAGGTCAGCAATCCGGTCAACGTCCTTAAACTGCCACAATTCTTCTCTTTCCAAAATGTCATTAGAGTACTTTTTCAAGCTGGCCAAGGCAGCTGAAGCCTGGTCATTCTTTAAAGAAAGCTCCAAGCTGCGCAGCATGTTTTGATAGTCATGCTTAAAGCGCCGCAATTCTTCCTCGCTCTTTCTGACACTCTGCAAATAGCTTCGCAAATTCTCTCTTTCCTGGTCAGCCAGCTGCCGTTCATAGTCCCGCTGATTGGCCAATAAAACCAGTAGGGTCAAGCAAGCCTGCAAAAGCAGCAAGATCAAAAGGCTGGCCTCTGACCAACCAAACAGCCACAAGCTAAAATCCCAAGCTAAAAGACTAGAAAGCAGATATATTTTCAGCAGATAATCCGGCTGCTTGTGTCTTTTTTCATTCAGCCGCCGCCAGCCTTCTGCCGCTAATGCCAAAAATGCATAAATCAGAATAAGCAGCAAAGAGCCCCTTCCAGCTTTGAGAAACGCTTGTAAAAGCAACAGATTTGCCAAAGCCACGCTCAAGCCATAAAACAGAAGTTTTTGCCAGTTTTGCCGGTGGTAAAAGTAAAAAGCCGACAGCAGCAAAACAATGTTTGCCAGATACAAGGCGACCTGCTGGTCTGCCTCTTTCGCCAGAATGAATTCAAAAGTCAGGACACCCAAGCCCGCGGCCGTCAGCAGGTCTTCTATTTTCCAACTCACATGCAGCAGTCTGGTTAGGCTGCCCAGCTCAAACAAAGCTGAAACAGCCGCTAAAGCCACCAATACCAGCTCTTCCATTTTCACCCTTTCCTCCACTAACAACTAATATCCGCCATCCTACTCCATTATTCTTCTTCGTTCAAGCTCTGGTAGCCGTAATTTGCCAGCTGCTGGTCAGTATCGATCACCGACATCCCCCTAACCAAACAGTAGATCAAGACCGCGTCCCGTTTTACGTTGGCGTAAAGGGCCCCATTATCGCTTAAAGACAGAAGGCGGTTGGTTTCAGCCAGAGACAATTTCAAGCTGAGGGCCAGGGACAAAACCTTATTCCTTGCTGGCAGACGCCGCCCCTTCAAAATTTGATAGCCGTAGCTGCGTTCGATCATGGCCTCGTTGAAAAGCTCGCTTTTCTTGACCCCCTTATCTTCGATCAGCTTGTTCAAATAGCCGGCAAAATTGTAATCAGCCACTTGATCTAGTACATTAGAAATATGATCTGCTTTCAAAGCAGCGAGTAATTTTTCAGTTTCCATTTTTACCCCCATTGTTACCATTATGGCAGAAAGATTATATAGATGAAGCAAGGAAAAATAAGCGATTACGTTAATCCCGTCCCCATTAAAATAACGGACGACAAGGCAATTTTCAAAGTTGAGAAGCTGGTCCCGACCCCTTACATCGAGCGGGTTCTTCCTTTAGAGTACGCTCCTTTATATGAACAGCTGGCTGAGCTGGACACCGCGATTCCCAAGATTGTCTGCCTAGAAAAAAGCGACCGCCTGACCGTCATCGAAGAATATATCGACTCTCCCCGACTCGACCAGTACTTAGAGACCCACAAGCTCACTTCTGCCCAGATCAACGACTTGATCTGCCAGCTGCTGGACGTCCTCGCGGTCCTGCACCAGCAGACGCCGCCGATCATTCACCGGGACATCAAGCCGGAGAATATTTTTTATGATGGCAAAAAGCTGATCCTGGCCGACTTCGATATCGCCCGGAACATGCAGGAAGACGCCGACCGCGACACCCGCATCCTGGGCTCAGTGGGCTACGCGGCCCCGGAGCAGTTCGGCTTCAGCCAGAGCGGGCCAGCCAGCGACTTCTACGCAGTCGGGGTGCTGATGAATGTCCTTTATACCGGCTGCCTGCCCAGCGTCCGCCTTTATAAAGGACCAGAACGGGAAATCATTGAAAAAGCTACCCATATCAACAACCAGAAACGCTACCAAAGTGCCCGGGAATTCAAGGACGCGATTACTGGCTTAGGCCGGTCCAGCTGGCTTTTGCCAGGCTTCCGCAGCCATCAGCCCGCCCGCATGCTTACAGCCGCTTGCGGCTACTTATTGCTGCTGTTTAGTTCCTTTAATATGGACGCCAAGAGCGACTCAGCGGCTGACAGTTTCCTGCTCCGCCTGTCCTTTTTCATGGTTCTTTTCTTGATCGTCCTGTTTGCCTGCAACTACCGCAATATCAAGAGCATGTGCCTTTTCCATTCATCCAAGTCCAAATTTACCCGGGCCTGCGGGATCATCATCAGCTACCTGCTCGTGGCCACGGTTTTGACCACGGCTTTAGCCGCCTTATCAGTAGCAATTTCATCTTTTGGCCATTAGTGGGCTGCCTGCCCACCAATCCTTCTCTTTAAAAGTCTACACTTAAACTGTCGCTGGTTTATGTGAGAGTAAAAAATTTGAAGGAATAGGAATCATGGCAAAGCAAATCAAAGATGAGAATGGGAATGTGTACGTACAAAAGAAGAAGTTCTATAAGCGCTGGTGGTTCTGGCTGCTAGTCGTGCTGGTTGTCGTTTTCCTCGGAAGTGGGGCCTTTGGCGGGTCAGGCGACAGCGACAGCAGCTCTGACTCAGCCGCCAAGTCCCAGACCAGCTCTAAGAAAAAAGCTGAAGCTAACTCTTTGAGCAAGGTTTACTCAGTCGGCCAAAAGGCATCTTACAAGGGATATGAAATCAAAGTCAACAGCGTCAAGTTCAGTCAAGGCAGCGAATATAACCGGCCTGACAGCGGAAAGCAGTTCGTGATCATCAATATTACGATTACCAACCACACCGATGAAAGCCAGGACTACAATCCGTTTGACTTCAAGCTGAACGCGGACGGCAACAACACCGACCTCGACGCAATTGACACGGATGTTGACAACACTCTGGACGCCGGCTCCTTGGACAAGGGCGCTTCAGTTTCAGGAAATTTGGTTGGCGAAGCCAAAACTTCTGCCAAAAAGTTGCAGCTGCAATATAAGACCTCAATTTGGAACGACAATACGGTTAAATTCAAGCTCAAATAAACCGCGAAAGCAAAGCCTGCGAGAGTCAGGTTTTGCTTTTTTTGTTAACCGCCGTCAAAAAGCAGTTCGGAATTTCGCTTATATTGTTGCTTTTTTCTGTTTTTACACTATAATAAACTAAGATAAAAATAAACATCTTTCGCGATTGTCACACAAACATTCGTGTTGTAACGGAGGAAATCACGTGTCTGTTTCTAAATTTAAAAAGTTAGCAACCATCGCTACTGCTGCTGTTTCAGTTTCAGTTCTGTTGACTGCCTGCCAAGGCAAGAAGTCAGCATCTTCAACTGGTACTAAGACCACCAAGCACAGCATCGCGCTTATCACTGACAACAACGCCATTGACGACCACTCCTTCAACGAAGCTGCCTGGAATGGTTTCAAGTCCTTCGGTAAGAAGCACGGTCTGAAGCAAGGCAAGGGTGGCTACCAATACTTTGAATCTTCATCAGCCGCCGACTTTACTCCTAACGCCAACGAAGCTGCCAGCTCCGGCTTTGAAACCATCTTCGGTGTTGGCTACCAACTGACCAGCGCTATCAAGTCCGCTGCCAAGAAGAACCCTAAGAAGAACTTCGTGATCATCGACGACGTGATCAGCGGCCAAAAGAACGTTGCTTCAGTTACTTTCGAAAGCAACCAGGCATCATACCTGGCAGGTATCGCTGCTGCTTACACTACCAAGACCAACCACGTAGGTTACATCGGTGGTGCCAAGTCAGCTACCCTGGAACTGTTCGAAGCCGGCTTTAAGCAAGGTGTTGAAGCAGGTGCCAAGGCTTTGGGCAAGAAGATCAAGATTGACGACCAATACATCGGTAACTTCACTTCAACTGACAAGGCCAAGTCAATCGCTCAATCAATGTATGCCAGCGGCGCGGACATCATCTACCACGCAGCCGGCAACGCTGGTAACGGGGTCTTCACTGAAGCCAAGGACATCAACAAGAACCGCAAGGCTTCCAAGAAGGTTTGGGTCATCGGTGTTGACGTTGACCAATCAAACCTGGGTAGCTACACTTCCAAGGACGGCAAGAAGAGCAACTTCGTTCTGACTTCAGTTCTGAAGGGTCTGGACGTTGCTGTTGAACGTATCGCTGAAAAGGCATACCAAGGCAAGTTCCCAGGCGGCAAGCACTTTGTCTACACTCTTGAAGGCAACGGTGTTTCTGTAACCAAGGGCAACATCGACTCCAAGACTTGGAGCAAGGTTCAAGCAGCCCGCAAGCAAATCTTGAACGGCAAGGTTAAGGTTGCTGAAAGCGTAAGCGACTTGAAGTAATCTCAAACAACAGATTTTTTAAAGGTACTCATCATTTGATGGGTGCCTTTTTTCTTCGCCCTTGGGTTATAACTAAAACTTCCCAGTCCGGGAACCGGTCTATACAAATCTGCCGCTTTGTTCGTGAATCAACCGTTTTCTTAGCCGCTGAAAAACTTTTTCTCAAAATTTGTCCAAAAAAGCGAATATTCGCCTATCTATCCTCTTGCTTTTTCCCAAACTAAATGCTATCTTTAATACATAATCGTTCGTCTATAAAAAGAAGAAAAAGAAAGAAGTAATTTCGTTATGCGCTTTAATTACAAGAAATTGGTTGCCGCTGGGGCAGCCACCCTGTCAATCGCTGCCGTACTGACTGCCTGCTCTGGCAAGAAGTCCAACAGCTCCGTCAACAAGGACACCAAGCACGGTATCGCCTTGATCACTGACGGTAACGGTGTTGACGACCACTCCTTCAACCAAGCCGCCTGGTCTGGTTTCAAGGACTACGGCAAGGAACACGGCCTCAAGCAAGGCAAGGGCGGTTACCAGTACTTTGAATCATCATCTGCTGCTGACTTCACCCCTAACTTGACTCAAGCTGCCCAAGCCGGCTACCAAACCATCTACGGTGTCGGCTACATGCTGACTGACTCAGTTAAAGCCGCATCCAAGAAGTACCCTAAGAAGAACTTCGTTATCATCGACTCTGTCGTAGCTGGCCGTAAGAACGTTGCCTCAGTTACCTTCAAGAGCAACGAAGCTTCCTACCTTGGCGGTCTGGCTGCTGCCTACACCACCAAGACTAACAAGGTCGGCTTCATCGGCGGGGCTAAGTCCAGCGTCCTGGACCTCTTCGAAGCCGGCTTCAAGCAAGGTGTCAAGGATGGTGCCAAGGCCTTAGGCAAGAAGATCACCGTTTACGACCAATACATCGGTAACTTCACCTCAACCGACAAGGCTAAGTCAATCGCCCAGTCAATGTACACTGACGGCGCTGACATCATCTACCAAGCTGCCGGCAACGCCGGTAACGGTGTCTTCACCGAAGCTAAGACCCGCAACAAGGCAACCACGGCTGCCAAGAAGGTCTGGGTCATCGGTGTTGACGTTGACCAGGCAAACCTGGGTAACTACACTTCAAAAGACGGTAAGAAGGCCAACTTTACGCTGACCTCTGTATTAAAGGGGCTGCGCTTCGCATGCAAGGACATCGCTGACAAGGCCTACGACGGCAAATTCCCTGGCGGTAAGGTAATTTCCTACGGCTTGGCTCACGATGGCGTTTCCGTCACTAAGGGCAACCTTGACGCCAAGACCTGGAAGGCAGTTCAAGCTGCCCGCAAGCAAATCTTGGCCGGCAAAATTAAAGTTGCAACTGCTCCAAGTAAGTAGCACAATATATAGTAGTCAATCTGAAACACTCCGCAATATTACGGGGTGTTTTTTGTAAAAGTAATAACAGAAAGTTTTGTCATATGGAAAAAGAGATCAAAAACATCATTGAGATGCGCCATATCGTGAAAGACTTTAACGGTTTTAAAGCCAACAACGATATCAACCTCACGCTCCGCAAGGGCGAAATCCTGGCGCTTCTTGGCGAAAACGGCGCCGGCAAGTCTACTTTAATGAGTATTCTTTCCGGCCTGCTCGAACCAACCTCTGGCGAAATCTACGTGCGGGGCGAGAAAGTCAACATCTCCGGCCCAAACGTCGCTACCAGCCTGGGGATCGGGATGGTGCACCAGCACTTTATGCTGGCCCAGGCCTTCACTGTCCTGGAAAACATCATCTTAGGCCACGAAACCACCAAGGGCCTGGCCCTGGACTTCAAGACCGCCAGAGAAAAGATCCTGGCCCTGTCCAAGCAATACGGCCTGGCCATCGATCCTGACGCTAAGATTTCTGACATCACCGTTGCTCAGCAGCAAAGAGTTGAAATCCTGAAGGTTCTTTACCGCGGGGCCGACATCCTGATCTTCGACGAACCAACTGCCGTTTTGACGCCGCAGGAAATCACTGAATTCATCAAGATCATGAAGAACCTGGCCAAGGAAGGCAAGTCCATCATCTTGATCACCCACAAGCTGAAGGAAATCAAGGAAGGTGCCGACCGGGTCACTGTCATTCGGGCTGGTAAGTCCATCCAAACCGTCAACGTCGCTGATGCAGATGACGAACAATTGGCCGAAATGATGGTTGGCCACCATGTTAACTTTAAGCTGGACAAGGCTCCCCTTAATCTGGGCAAAAATATCCTGGAAGTCAAGGACCTGCACGTCAACGAAGACCGGGGGACCGAAGCAGTCAAGGGTCTCTCCTTCAATATCCGCGGTGGGGAAATCCTTGGTCTGGCCGGGATCGACGGCAACGGCCAGGACGAACTGGTCGAAGCCATCACTGGCCTGCGCCACGTTGAAGGCGGCCAAGTCGTCATCAACGGCCAAGATTTGACCAACAAGCCAGTCCGCCAAATCACGGAAGCCGGCGTCGGCCACATCCCTGCCGACCGGCAAAAGTACGGCTTGATCCTGCAACTGCCTTTGTCTGAAAACATTGCCATCCAGACCTACTACAAGGAGCCTTACTCCAAGCACGGGATCATGAACGAAAAGGCCATCCGGGAACACGCCCGGGAACTGATCAAGAAGTTCGACGTCCGCACGACCAGCGAACAATTGCCGGCCAGCGACCTGTCCGGTGGTAACCAGCAAAAGGCCATCATCGCCCGGGAACTTGACCGGGACGCTGACTTGATCATTGCCTTCCAGCCAACCCGGGGCCTGGACGTCGGGGCCATCGAATACATCCACAGCCAGCTGCTGAAGCAAAGAGACGCTGGCAAGGCCGTGCTCCTTGTTTCCTACGAACTTGACGAAATCCTGCAGCTGTCTGACCGGATCGTCGTCCTGCACGACGGGGCCGAATCAGGTGAAGTCAAGCCTGACCAGACTAGTGAAACTGAACTCGGTTTGCTTATGACCGGGAAGAATACCAAGAAGGAGGCTGCCGCTAATGATTAAGGTGAGCCCTAAAGCCAAGCGGCTTTTAGTGCCGATCGTTTCTGTTATTGCCGGCTTTTTAGTCGGGGCCATCATCATGCTGGCCTGGAGCTATGACCCATTCCAGGCTTACAGCTCAATGTTTGAAAGTGCCCTGGGATCAGCCAACGGGATCGGGGAAACCATCCGTAACGCCACCCCGTTGATCTTTATCGCCATCGGCTTCCAGATCTCTTCAGCCGCTGGCTTCTTCAACATCGGTCTGCCGGGCCAGGCGCAAGCCGGCTGGCTGACCGCTATCTGGATCGGCCTGGCCTTCAAGGGCCTGCCGGGCTACATCCTCTTGCCATTTGAAATCATCGCCGGCATCCTGGCCGGTGCCTTGGTTGCCGGTATTGCCGGCTGGCTGCGGGCCTACTTCGGAACCAATGAAGTTATCTCGACCATCATGCTTAACTACACCGTCCTCTACCTCTGCCAATACCTGCACCAGGACGTCATGAGCAAGAGCCTCCGCGTTGACACCGACACTACCAAGACCATCGGGGCTAGCGGCAGCCTGCGGATTCCGTGGCTGAGCGAAATGTTCGGCGACTCCCGGATCAGCGGCGGTATCTTCCTGGCCATCATTGCCCTGGTCATCTTCTGGTTCTTGATGAAGAAGACCACGGTCGGCTTTGAAATCAAGGCGGTTGGTTTGAACCCATTTGCCAGCCGTTACGCCGGCATGAGCGACAAGAAGAACATCATCATCTCCATGCTCCTGTCAGGTGCCTTCTGTGGCCTGGGCGGGGTTGTACAAGGTCTGGGGACTTACCAAAACTACTTCACCCAAACGACTACCCTGGACATCGGCTGGGACGGTATGTCCGTTGCCCTTTTGGGCGGTATGAGTGCTATCGGCATCCTGCTGGCTTCCCTGCTCTTCTCCATCTTGAAGATCGGTGGCCTGGGGATGCAGACGGCAGCCGGGATTCCATTTGAAATCGTTTCTATCGTCATCGCTGCCATTATCTTCTTCGTAGCCATCAGCTGGGCTGTCGGCCTCCTTTTCAAGGAAAAGAAGTCTGACAAAACCGCGACCTATATTGCCACGGCGGAAACCACCAGCCGGCAAGCCGCCAATGACCAGCAAAAAGGAGGGGAAGCATAATGAACTTCGTGACTGTATTAGCCTTAATCGTTTCATCAACTTTAGTTTATTCAGCTCCCTTGATTTTCACCGCTTTGGGCGGGACCTTCAGTGAAAACTCAGGGATCGTCAACGTTGGTTTGGAAGGGATCATGACCATGGGGGCCTTCACCTCCATCGTCTTCAACCTGAGCTTCGCCTCAACCTTCGGCGCCGCTACTCCATGGCTGGGTGCCCTCTTGGGCGGGATTGTCGGGATCATTTTCTCCCTGCTGCACGCCGTTGCCACGGTCAACTGGCGGGCTGACCACGTTATTTCCGGGACGGTCTTGAACTTAATGGCGCCGCCATTGGCCGTCTTCCTGGTCAAGGCCATCTACAACAAGGGGCAGACCGAAAACATCAACCAAAACTTCGGCTACTTCTCCTTCCCTGGCCTGGCCAACATCCCGGTTATCGGGCCGATCTTCTTCAAGAACACTTCAGCTCCTGCCTGGGTGGCCATCATCTTGTCCATCTTCCTCTACTGGGTACTGTACAAGACCCGCTTTGGCCTGCGTCTGCGGTCCAGCGGTGAAAACCCGCAAGCTGCCGACACTTTGGGGATCAACGTCTACAAGATGCGTTACGCCGGCGTCTTGATCTCCGGTTTCCTCGGCGGGATCGGCGGGGCCGTCTTCGCTGAAGCAATTGCCGGGAACTTCTCAGTTTCCACTATTGCCGGGCAAGGTTTCATGGCCCTGGCAGCCATGATCTTCGGCCGCTACAACCCAATCGGCGCTATGCTGTCCTCCCTCTTCTTTGGCTTCGCGCAAAGCTTGAGTATCATCGGGGACCAGATTCCAGGCATTTCCAGCCTGCCATCCGTTTACCTGCAGATCGCGCCTTACGTCTTAACGATCATCGTTCTGGTGGTCTTCTTCGGCAAGACTGTCGGGCCAGCTGCCGACGGGCAAAACTACATCAAGTCGAAATAAAGAAAACAGGGCTTTGGCCCTGTTTTTTACTGACATTTTTTCTAAAAAAATGCTAGAGTAAATTAATGACAAGTTTTTAAAGCAAGCTTTGTGGAGCTTGGTTCACTGGAATATTAGAGTATGACTCCAATTCTGGCTGAATCCAAAGAGCCTTTCCGGGCCCGGATTCGTTGAATTGGAGTTTCTTATTGGATCTTAGAATTTAATAGAAGCTCATGAAAAAGTCGCCCCTTCCGTGATCTGGTCGATCATGGGGTCACAAGCCGCCTTCATCGTCCTCTTCGTCTTCCCCCTCTTGATTTTTGCCTGCGTCTTGCGCTTGATTAAACGCGACAAGCAAGGTCTGGTCAAAAACTAAAGCAAGCGAAAAGCCTTACTCCACACGGAGCAAGGCTTTTTTAGATCTTAAAAAGCAATGTGGCCAGCAGGCGCAAAAGCGCGAAGACCGCGAAGACCCAGATGCTGTCTTTGATCCCGCCTAAATAGTGGCGCTGGTAGAGAGTCATCCCGGCAGCCGCGGCAAAAAGCAGGATAAGGGATACGGCGGCCAGCCAGCTGCCCGGCCAGTAGATCAAATGGATCACAAACAGGCAAGCCAGGTAGGGCCAGGACCACTTCAGCCGCAGCAGGGTAAACTGCTTCCGGCTCAAGTGCCGGGTCAGCAAGAGCGGCTCAATCCCGGCCAGGTCCAGCCGCGGCAGCATGACGCTGACCCAGTCAAAGAAGAGCAGGTCTCCGGACAAGATCTGGTCTCTGACGGCATAGGTGTAATAGCCCGTGTTCGCCAGATCCAGGCTGCTCCCCTTCAGCTCAACGAAATGCTTTCTGGCCAGGACCAGAATCGCTGCTGTTAAAACAGCGTAAATAAAATAAGCGATATTCTTTTTATTTTTCATGCAGTTACACTCTTTTCTTTCCCGATATTCTTACAAACTGCATGATAGTGTTATCTTTAGCCGCTGTCAACTGTTATCCGGTTATTTATCAGCTTTCCGCGGGGATTTTGCTTCCTGTATGCAAAAAATCAAATGCTCTCCAAAGGCTGCTTGCTCTTCGGTGGCAGGTAATCCCGGTCCAAGGCGGCCAGTTCACCGGCAGTCAAGACCAGGTCAGCAGCCGCCAGGTTGGCCCGCATGTGGGCAACTGAACTGGCTTTGGGAATGGTCAAGACCTGCCCAGTTCGCATGGTCCAGGCCAGCAATACTTGGTGAACGGACACGCCCCGTTTGTCCGCGATCTGCTTGAGACTGGCCTTAACGGGGATGGATTGCCCGTTGCCGGAGTTAAAGGGTGAGTAGCCGACAAAGGCAATGTCGTGCTGCTTTTGCCAAGGCAGGAGGTCATATTCAACGCCCCGCTTGTCGAGATTGTAGAGGTCTTCATTGGCAAAAACGGCCCCTTCTCCGGCGATATCTACCAGCTCCTGCATGTCAGCCGTGTCGAAGTTGGAAACGCCCCAGTGGCGGATTAGGCCGGTTCTTTGCAAATCCTGCAGGCCCTTGACAGTTTCTGCCAAAGGATAATCGCTCTTCCAGTGCAAAAGATACAAGTCCAGATAGTCTGTCCCCAGCCGCTTTAAGCTGGCGGCCAGGCTTTTTTTCTGGTCATCAGGACTGGCATGCCAGGGGTAGAACTTGGAAATAAGGAAAAGCTGGCTCCGGTCCAGGTCCTTGATGGCTTCGCCAATCAGGCTTTCAGCCTGCCCTTCCCCGTACATTTCAGCAGTGTCGATCACGTTGACCCCGGCAGACAAGCCATACCTTATGGCCGCGATTTCCTTCTCCCGCCTGCTGGCATTTTCCCCCATGTTCCAGGTGCCCAGGCCCAGCTGGCTCAGTTTTTCCTCTTTGACGGTCATGTATTTCATGCTCTTGCCTCCATATATTTCCTATTTTTTCTGTTTTGCTTTATTCTTTCCATTTCTTCCCTCTAAGCATAGTACATAGGGAACAATTTTTGGAAAAAAGCACTTGGATTTTGCCAGGATTTATCGGTCTAGACCTTGACAAAAAATCTTCTTGGAACTAAAATGGACTATACCAATATGAGTGAGTAAAAAATCAAGGAGTCGTGATCATCATGAAAGTTATGGTTGTGAAAAACGCCAGTGAATTAGATAAGCAGGCCTTTGACCTTTTGACAAAGGCGGTTGACGAAGGGGCTAAGACCTTGGGCTTGGCAACCGGGTCTTCACCAGTTGAGCTCTACCAGGAGATTGTGGCCAGCCAGCTCGACTTCAGTCAAATGACCAGCGTCAACTTGGATGAATACGTTGGTCTTAGCCCGGAAAACCCGCAGAGCTACCACTACTTCATGAACCAACATCTCTTCCAGTACAAGCCATTCAAGCACTCTTACCTGCCAGACGGCCAGGCAAAGGACATCCAGGCAGAGTGCGGCCGCTACAACCAGATTTTGGCGGAAAACCCGGTAGACTTGCAAATCTTAGGGATCGGGCAGAACGGGCACATCGCCTTCAATGAACCGGGGACGCCGTTTGACAGCGTGACTCATGAAGTTGCTTTGACGGAAAGTACGATCAAGGCCAACGCCCGCTTCTTCGACAGCATTGATGAAGTGCCAAAGAGCGCCATCTGCATGGGGATTGCCAATATCATGGCGGCTAAGGAGATCATCCTTTTGGCCAAGGGGGAAAGCAAGGCTGAGGCTATTAAAGCCATGGTTGAAGGGCCAGTGACTACGGATATCCCGGCCAGCGTCCTGCAAAAGCACCCGAACGTTACGGTGATTGCCGACCAGGCAGCCGCTAGCTTGCTTAAATAAGAAGTAAAACAGGAGCATCTTCTCAGTAAGAAGATGCTCCTGTTTTTTACTAAAACTTTGGAAAGCGATTGCAAAAGCGGAATTAATTATAATATAATATGTAACAGATATTATGGATTTACATCATATTTAACATTGGGAGTGATGAAAATGCCTTGGTTTACAATCATGACGGTCATCGTAGTCATTTTGGCAGTCTTCGGCATAATTACTTTGGCCAAGTATCTGATCAACTACTCTAAAAGAGACCGCTAAACAGCATACGCAAAAGGATCTGCCTCAACAGAAGGCAGATATGACCCCCGAAATTAGGACACTAATTTCGGGGGTTATTTTCATGACTAAATACACTAAAGAAATCAAATATGGGATGAGGCCAGGAGAAATTGCATATATGGTGGCCTTACTTCAAAGGCATGGAGAAGGTATCCTGGATCACCCTCAACAGAAATATACTTGTGATTTTAAGCTTGCGGCTATTGATAGGGTTCTGCTAGGTGGTGAAGCACTTAGGCAGGTTTCTCTAGACTTAGGACTTACAAATACAGGAATTCTTGCTAATTGGCTTCGCTCTTTTAAAGAAAACGGGTATACCGTCATTACCTGGAAGAAAGGTAGACCACCCAAGAATGCCCAAAAGCAAGGACAAACAACGGATCAAAGAGCTGGAAGAGTAGGTAAAGAGGCTTACAGTCGAGCTTGCATACATAAAAAAATTAGAGGCCTTAATTCAAGGACGGAAGAACCAAGAAAAGAAGAATTAGCTCGTGCAATCAATGAATTAAGGCAAGAATTGCGGCTTAGCGTTAAGTACATTATCGACGTTATCAATGCCAACCCTGGATTGCCTCATATCTCAAGAAGTAACTACTACTACCAAACCCATAAGCTTGATAAGGATTCTGGTAATCAGAAACTGATGGATAGAATCAAAGAGATCTTTCTTGAACACAGACAGCGCTATGGGTACCGGCGAATCTACGGACAGCTTCGCCGGGAAGACTATGAGGTCAACCATAAGAAGGTGCAAAGGCTCATGCAAAAGATGGGCTTGTTCGCCATCTCAATCCGCAAGAAACGCAAATACAGCAGCTATTACGGCGTTCAAGGCAAAATCAAGCCAGACTTAATCAAGCGCAAATTCTACGCAATTATTCCCAACAGACATTGGTTTACCGACGTGACTGAATTCCATCTTAAAGATCAAAAGCTCTACCTTTCTCCAATTATCGATGGTTGTACCCAAGAAATCATCTCCTACAACATTTCTAGGCACCCAGACCTTAAGCAAGTGATGACCATGCTAGATGACGCATTTGAGAAGCACCCAGCTCTTAACGGGCTTATTTTCCACTCAGACCGTGGCTGGCAATATCAGCACTATGCTTATCAAGCCGCTCTGGCTAACAGAGGGATCGATCAGAGTATGTCCAGATTGGGTAATTCTCTTGATGACGGCTTAATGGAGGGCTTCTTCGGCATTCTTAAGCGGGAGATGTTCTACGGCCAAGAACATAAATACAAGGACTTAAATGAGCTTGAGCAAGCTATTCACAGATACATCGATTACTACAACAACGTAAGAATCAAAACAGGACGAAAAAACATGACCCCAATCGAATATCGGAATCATGTTTTAACAACCTTAACGGCATAACACTAATTTGTCCCAATTTTGGGGGTCACATCATTGAATTCACGATGTTCTGCTTTTCCTGATTAGAAAAGCCAATCCGGCGGTAAAGAGCAACGTAGTCGGCAAGAACTTGCTCTACTATAGCAACGAATTGCTCTAGCTTTCGGTTCTTTACATGGATTCGCCTTAAGATAGTTAACAAGGCGAGGCTAGCGAGCCAGATGGCAAACGCAATTAATTCTGGATATACACTTATATGCTTTTCACCTCAGTTCTTGATAGAATGTACTAAAATCAAAACATAAATTAATTTTTCAAGAGGTAATTATGGATACTACTAATAGCATAACCTTTACTAGCAAGCTAACATTCTGGGATAAGTTTAAATGCTTTTATTTGCTACACCTTTGCAGTCTTATTTTTTTAATACGATTTCAAAAGAAGTGGCAAAAGATTCTTATTTATCTGTGGTATACCAGTGTTTGTGGCTTTTCACTTGCGATTCTTGTTGTTTCCTATCCTTTTGTCACCATTAAAATGTTTATTGATGTCTTTTTAACGCTATCTTGTTTTTCGTGGGTACCAGCTATCACTGCATTCCTAATTTCACTAAAGTGCCCATCTATTATAAATCTTAAGCTTTCACCCGATAATAATTTAGGAAGAGCGCCTATAGTAAAAATAGGTGATTCAAATTCACAGATAGTATACTTAAAAAGTTCTTTACTACTTGATACTAAGAATTTCTATTTGATAATGTGCCCAAATTATTTGCCAAAGCATAAAAGCAGAGTATTCTATAGCTTCATTTCCAAAAGCCAAAACACTACAGCGCTATCTAAAGTCAACTTTATAGCTTCCGTAAAACCACATTTTAAAAAATTCATCAAGTTGCATATTTGATGTTAAAAAATACGAACTTATTAGTCTGGGATTCTAACCTACTAACAACCCGGTAAACAATTGTGGAATAAGATCTAATAAGACTGAAAGAGTCCCTCCACTAATAAAAATAGATACTCCAGCTATTGCAACAACCGTTGAAAAGCCAATTAAGGTCTCCCATGATTTCTGATCAGTTTGACTTTGGGTTACGAGCTTCGGAACATCAACGTTTGGAATTTTCGTGCCAGTAAATAGATCTGTTGGCTTTGAAGTGACAGTGATAACTACAGACAGTTCATTATCCAATTGCTTATCCTTAGCTTCTAAAATATGACAGGTAAATTTAAGCTCACTCTCACCCGAGTTATTAATTGAAACTTCCATTGCAACGTTACCTTCGGTAATGCCTGCACTTGAGATCACCTTATTCGCTTCGTTAACAAGTGTATCCACACCGTTTCCTTTAATGTGTCCCAAGGTTTGAAGCCAACTTGCAAAACTAATTGAGTCTAACTTACCATTTGAAATAGTAATTGCAGGAGTTTCATCAGCTACTGACAGCGACCAAAAGCTTGATCTCCCCCTGGTCAACTGCTTCAAGCAAACCCAGCATGTTGAGCAGGGTCGACTTGCCTGAACCCGACGGGCCCACGATCGCTACGAATTCGCCGCGTTCAGCCGCAAAACTTACATCCTTAAAAATAGTCCGCTGCCCGTACTTTTTACCTAAATAACTGACCTCAATAACTTTTGTCATACTACTCTCCCTTAAACAATTCAACGATATCATTGAAAGAATCCTTGATCACATACAGATAGAAGAGGCTCAGCTGCAGCAGGCAGATCAGCGGAAGAACAAATAGGCCAACCTTGCTTCTCAATAATCCCGCGGCAAAAAGCTGCCCAGCTCCCGTCAGAAAGATCACTCCAAGTGGCAAGGCATACAGCTGGCGCGGGCTGAAGCCGAGAAACTTCTTCACGGCTATTTCCTCCCGGTTGAGCTGTTTATAAATCATAACCAAGATCAACACGAGCAGAAGCAAAAGGACCACCAGAATTGCCAAAGCCGCGCCAAACATGATAACCGTCTGCCACAGGCTCTTCTGCAGCCTGTCTATATAGGAAGAAACACTGACAAAATTGGGCTTGTTATCGCTCAGATTGAAGCGGGACAACAGAGCCTTGTTCGTGTATCTCTCCCGCGTTTCTTGGTCAGCAAATTTCAAATAGCCATTCATCCCGCTGGCAAACCCCCCCCGATCTCAACATAGGTCATGTTTTCCGAAATCACCACATGGATGACTAGATTCCTAATTTGGTATGGTTCTTTCAGACTATTGTTTCACGTGAAACGCCATCCCTCCTCCAGGCAAATTATTCCTCAATCATATAAAAAATCTTTTTGGACAAAAAGCTTGCTAAGGCACTATATCTTGCAATAAACTATTAGAGCAACGTAGATCTAGTATAGTATGAATAGAAAGAGTGTGATCACCGTTATTGTCTTAAGTGGCCCAATTGGAGCCGGAAAATCCAGTTTAACCAGTATCCTCGCCAAGCACCTTGGCTCAACAGCATATTACGAAGAGGTCAACAACAATCCGGTTCTGCCTTTGTACTACAAAGACATGAAGCGGTACACCTTCCTTTTGAACACCTACTTCTTGAACAAGCGGCTGGCTGAAATCAATGCTGCCGCCGGCAACCATAACGACGTTTTAGACCGGTCCATCTATGAAGACCTGCTCTTCTTCAACATGAACGTCGACAGCGGTGTGGCCGACCCGACTGAATACCAAATCTACCACGATTTGATGGACAACATGATGGAAGACGTGCCAGGAAACCCGCGCAAGAAGCCGGACCTCCTGATCTACATCCACGTCTCCCTTGACACCATGCTCAAGCGGATCGGCAAGCGGGGCCGGGAGTTCGAACAGCTCGACTCCGACCCGGGCCTGAAGGAATACTACCAGAGCCTCCTGCGCTACTACGAGCCCTGGTATGAACAATATGACGTTTCGCCAAAGATGATGATCGATGGTGACAAGTACGACTTTGTCGACAACATCGATGACCAGGACCTGGTTCTGGACATCATCGACAACAAGCTGCGCGAAATCGGTAATTTATAGTTAGTTGTTAGAAGGAACGTGATGACAGTTATTGTATTAAGTGGGCCCGTTGGAGCCGGTAAATCCAGCCTAACCGCAATTCTTTCCAAATATCTGGGGACCAAGCCTTTCTACGAAAGCGTTGATGACAACCCTGTCCTCCCGCTTTTCTACAAGGACCCCCTCAAGTACACCTACCTGCTGCAGCTCTTCTTCTTGAACACACGCTTCCACAGCATTAAAAAAGCCCTCAGCGACGACAACAACGTCCTGGACCGGTCCATCTATGAAGATTCTCTTTTCTTCCATATGAATGCCGACATCGGCCGGGCCAATGACCTGGAAGTCCAGACCTACGATGAGCTGCTGGAAAGCATGATGAAGGAACTGGAGCGGATGCCTAAGCGCCATCCTGACCTCCTGGTTCACATCAATGTTTCCTATGAAACAATGATCAGCCGGATCCAGAAGCGGGGCCGGTCCTACGAGCAGCTCAGCTTCGACCCGACCCTGGAAGACTACTACAAGCGGATGCTCCGCTACTATGAGAAGTGGTACGACGACTACGACTACTCACCAAAGATGATGATCGACGGCGACCACTACGACTTCATGGCCAGCGAAAGCGACCGGACTGAAATCCTGGACCAGATCACCCAGAAGCTCAAGCAGGTGGACAAGCTGCCAAAGAACTGGCATGCCGGTGAAATTGCCACCGAATCAATTGAATTTTCATCTTAAGAAGCTCCCCCAGCGGGGCTTTTTTATTTAGGTAAAATTCCTTGTTTAGTTAGTTTTCAGCCTTGCAGAACGAATTTTTTTAATTCTTTATGGGATTTCACTTTAAAAAGAAAACTGGTACCGGTTGCTTTTAGCTGAAGTTAAGTTGCATAAAATGAGCCGTTTCTTAAAAACGTGATACAATATTGACAATCTGTTTTTTTAGCGGAAGAAACTATTTATGAAAAAGGGTGAAAAGATAACATGCATTTAAAGAGACTTCGCAAACTTCTCCTGCTGCCAGTCAGCCTGCTCATCGCCGCGCTGTTCTTAACGGCGCCCAAGGCCCAGGCTGCCGGCAAGAAAACTTACATCATCGGTACCGACCAAACTTTCAAGCCCTTTGAAATCCAAGACAAGGATGGTACCTACAATGGCAAGAACCCAGGGATCGACATCGAAATTCTCCGGGAAATCGCCAAGCACGAAAACTTCAAGTACGAGCTGAAGATCATGTCCTTCAATGCCGACGTCCAGGCCCTGCAGTCTGGCCAGATCGACGGGATGATCGCCGGCATGAGCGTGACTGAAGAAAGAAAGAAGACCATCGACTTTAGCAACTCCTACTACACTGACGGGGTCTGCCTGGCCGTGGCCAAGGACAGCAAGATCACCAGCATGAAGGACCTCAAGGGCAAGACAGTTAACGTCAAGACCGGGACCACTTCTGCCATCTATGCCAAGTCCGTCCAAAAGAAGTACGGCTTTAAGCTGAAGTACTACACCAACTCCAACACTTCCTGGGCTGACGTCAAGGCCGGCAACGCTGACGCCTGCTTCGACGATGGTCCGTCCCTGCGCTACGGGATTGCCAACGGGACCGGTCTGCGCATCGTCGGCAAGCAAGTGTCTAACGCCCCTCTGGCTTTTGCCGTTAAGAAAGGCAAGAACCAGGAACTCCTCAAGATGTTCAACGACGGTCTGGCCTGGCTGAAGAAGACTGGCCGCTTAAAGAAGATCGTCAACAAGTACACCAGCAAGAAGGCGGTTAAGAGCCAAGTCGTAGCTGATACTTCAATTTTTGGCTTGATCAAGGACAACGCCGGCGCTCTGCTGCAAGGTCTGTGGATGACCATCGAACTGGCTATCGTCGGCATCCTGGCCGCCCTGGTCTTCGGTTTGATCCTCGGGATCATGGGGATTGCTGAGCACAAGTTCTGGCATGGCCTGGCCAACGTAATCATCTACATCTTCCGTGGTATTCCAATGATGGTTCTGGCCTTCTTCATCTACATCGGCATGCCGACCTTGCTGGGCCACAAGCTGCCCCTCTTTACTGCCGGCATCCTGACTTTGATGCTGGACGAAGGTGCCTACATCGGGGCCATCGTCCGCGGGGGCTTCGAATCAGTTGACGTGGGCCAGTGGGAAGCAGCCCGGTCCCTGGGTCTGCCTTACTACAAGGCCCTGTGGAAGGTTGTTGCCCCGCAAGGCTTCAAGCTGATGATTCCATCCCTAGTCAACCAGTTCATCATCACTCTTAAGGACACTTCCATCCTTTCCGCCATCGGGGTCATGGACTTGACGCAAACTGGTACCACCTTGATCGCCCAGAACTTCCAGGGCTTCAAGATGTGGCTGATCATCGCCGTAATGTACCTGATCATCATCACCCTGCTTACCTGGCTGTCCAACTACATTCAAAAGAAGATGCAACATTAGTTAAAAGGAGGCTTTCCCCATGGAAGAAAAATACAAGGTTCAGGTAACTGACCTGCACAAGAGCTACGACGGCGTTCATGAAGTCATCAAGGGCGCCAACTTGAACGTCCTGCCCAGCGAAGTAGTCTGCATCATCGGTCCTTCCGGCTCCGGGAAGAGCACCTTCCTGCGCTGCATCAACAAGCTGGAAGAATTCCAAAAGGGCCACATCCTCGTCGACGGGGCCGACCTGGCTGACCCAAAGGCGGACATCAACAAGATCCGGGAAAACATCGGCATGGTCTTCCAGCACTTCAACCTCTTCCCGAACATGACCGTCCTGGAAAACATCACCCTGGCTCCGGTCGAACTGGGCAAGGAAGACAAGGAAACAGCCATCAAGGAAGCCCACAAGTACCTGCAGATGGTCAACATGGACGACAAGGCCGACGTCAAGCCGACCACCCTGTCCGGTGGCCAGCAGCAGCGGGTAGCCATCGCCCGGGCCCTGGCCATGAAGCCGGATGTCATGCTCTTTGACGAACCGACCAGTGCCCTGGACCCGGAAATGGTCGGCGACGTTTTGAACGTCATGAAGAAACTGGCCCAGGAAGGGATGACCATGATCGTGGTCACCCACGAAATGGGCTTCGCCAAGCAGGTGGCTGACAAGGTTGCCTTCTTCTACGGCGGCGTGATCAAGGAACTGGGGACGCCGGAAGACATCTTCGACCACCCGCAGGAAGAAGAAACTAAGAACTTCTTGAACAAGGTTTTGAATATCTAAGCTGAGTTTAGATTTTTTAAAAGCAAGTGAAAAAATAAAAGGAAAGCGCTTGAGTTGCCATGCTCAAGCGCTTTTTAGCGGTTAAAAATAATGGAAACATACTTTATAATCACTGATAAAACTATAATTCGTATTTACATCCGAGTTATTCCGTGATAAGGTAGAAATATCCCCTTATATTGGAGGAAATTCCGAACATTACCTACTGGAGGATCAAATGGAATTTATTAACAAGTATTTCGAGCTCGACAAGCTCGGCTCAAACCCTAAGCGGGAGTTCATCGCTGGTCTGACGACCTTCTTCGCGATGTGCTACATCCTTTTCGTCAACCCTAGCGTCTTGGGTGCCAGCGGGATGGACAAGGGCGCGGTCTTCACGGCAACTGCCCTGGCTAGCGCGCTCGGCTGTCTTATCATGGGTATTTTTGCCAACTACCCGATCGCTACTGCCCCGTCTTTGGGTCTTAACGCCTTCTTCGCCTACACTGTCTGCATCGGCATGAAGGTGAAGTGGCAGACTGCCCTGGCCGCTGTTTTCGTGGCCTCAATCATCTTCATTTTGATTACGGTCTTCAAGCTGCGGGAACTGATCATTGACAGCATCCCTAACGACTTGAAATTTGCCATCTCCGCCGGGATCGGGATCTTCATCGCCTTCCTGGGCCTGCAAAACGGCAAGCTGGTTGTCAACAGCGCTGCTACTTTGGTAACTATCGGTTCCTTCAAGGACCCGGCTGCCTGGGTTACTATCTTCGGCTTGCTGGTAACCATCGTCTTGATGATCCGGCGGGTGCCAGGCGCGATCTTCATCGGGATCGTCCTGTCTTCAATCTTTAGCATTATCGTTGGCCAAAGCAAGATGCCAACTTCTGTCGTTTCTTTGGCACCAAGCTTGAAGCCAAGCTTCGGCCAAGCCATCTTCCACCTGGGCGATATCAACACGGTGCAGATGTGGACGGTCGTTTTAACCTTCCTCTTGGTGGCCTTCTTTGACACCACTGGTACCTTGATCGGTCTGGCTCACCAGGCTGGCCTGGTTGACAAGGACGGCAAGATGCCAAGAATCGGCAAGGCCATGGCGGCTGACTCAACGGCCATGATGGCTGGTTCCATCATCGGTACTTCACCGGTTGGCGCCTACGTTGAATCTTCATCCGGGATCGCTGCCGGCGGCCGGTCAGGTTTGACCGCCGTTTGGATTGGTATCTTCTTCCTTTTGTCCATGTTCTTCAGCCCGCTTTTGAGCGTGGTAACGACTACGGTTACTGCTCCAGCCTTGATCATCGTCGGCGTTTTGATGGCCGCCAACCTGGCCAAGATCTCCTGGGACAAGCTGGAAATCGCTATTCCAGCCTTCTTGATCGTGATCGGCATGGGCTTGACCTACTCCATCGCTGACGGGATGGCCCTGGGTCTGATCGTTTACCCGATCTCCATGACTGCTGCCAAGCGGACCAAGGAAGTCAGCCCAATGATGTGGATCCTGGCTGTAGTCTTCGTGATCTACTTCTTGATCTTGAACGTCTAAACCATAACAATAACAATTTTTGCCAAGCTAAAAAGGCGCCTCAAACGTATCTGCTCTTGATACGCTCGGGGCGTCTTTTTTGATAGATTTGTCTTAATATTTCTAGCCAGTTTGTCTATAATGTTTTTGCTATAAAATATAAATCTGCTAAGCCTACTATTTTTCATAAAAAGGTTGACTTCAGTAAAAATTGAAGCATAATGTGAGAAAGATGAGATAGGTTAATTAATAATTAACGAATAGGTCATGAAAATTCCAAGAAAGTGTATATATTAGTGAAAAAGCAGTTTATCTATCATGTAAAAAATGCTAAGCTTGTCGTTCTATTGCTGATACTGTCGGTTTCTGTAGGATCAGCAACATACATCCAATTCCTAAAAGGGCAAATGTTCCAGCAAGCCGTATCTGGCAAAAGCTCCCAGTTGTTAGTCAGCTTCTTATTGTTCGCGCTGGTAATGACGCTTGAGGTTTCCTTCTACTACGTAGAATGGCAGTATGAAAACAAACTGGTTTCAGAGACCTTCTTTGAGTTAAAGAAGTCTGTTTTAAGTACTGTTACTAAATTCAAGCCATATAAGCAGGCTAGTTCAGACAAAGAGGCTACTCAGCTCTTAACCAATTCTATCGACAGCCTGGAGTATCCATACTATAACGCGTGGTTTGATAATCTTTACCTATCTCTTAGGGTTATTTTTGTCTTTGTATCTGTAGTCTCAATCAACTGGATTATAGCCATTATCATTCTGGCGCTCATGTTCATTCCTCTGGGCGTAACCCAAGCGTTCAAAGAGAATATTTCCAAGCTGAACAAGAAGTATATGGATCAAGTAGGGGTGAATCTAAAGAAATACGAAGACATTATTTCAAACATTCTTCCAGTTCACATTTTTAACCTTCGCTCTTTTGTTCTGAAAAATGCTCAAGCATCACTTGAAATTGAACGTAATTTGAAAAGAAGCTCAAAAGGTAAGCAATACGCGCTTAATGCTTCATACTCCTTTATCTCCTATTTTTCCAGTTTTGTAGTTTTAGTTTTCTCTTTGCTGCTAGTCAGCCATGGCAAATTAGGACTGTCTTCAGTAATCACCCTGCTCGGTCTAGTCGATCAGCTCAGCATGCCTATTCTTTCCTTATCTCGCAACAGTTCTTCAATAAACAGCACCAAGGCGGTAAGAACTGATATCGATCAATACGTGCTTCAGAATGCCAGTGCTAACCGTAAGTCAATTTCATTTTCCAAGAAAATTTCTTTGGAAAATGTGGAAGTTCAATTATCCAACCAAGAAGTCTCATACCGAGATATGCAATTCGACTTCGGTCATAGCTACATCATCCGTGGTAAAAGCGGGGTCGGGAAAACTTTGTTCCTGCATTTGCTGACCGGCCTGCAGCCTTACGCTAGCGGAGACATTGCATACGACAACGCTCCACTTGGGCAAGCCGCCGATAAAAACGTCTTTCAGGACATCCGTTTTGTGCAAGCGGAGAATACCCTATTCAATGGCTCAGTTCTTGAAAATATATTTTTTGACCGCACACCTTCAGATGATGAATTAGCATTATGTGCCAAACTATTGAAAAAGAGCACACTAGATTCAGCTGATGCTGCAAGTATCTCAACAGGTGAAAAGAGAAGAGTCCTTCTGCTTAGAGGGTTACTGTCAAACAGCAGAACCCTTATCTTTGATGAACCTACCGCGAACCTTGATGCAAATACCAGTGCTGTTTTCTGGGATATGCTCTTTGACTGGTTCAATCAAGGCAATCGAACGATGATTATCGTGTCACACACCATTGACGAAACCAACCTCAATCGCTTTGACAAGCAGCTAGATTTTAACTCACTGATCAATTAGCTTTTTACAAGACTCTGCTTATTTTTGCCAAGCTAAAAAGCCCCGACTCTGGCCGAGGCTTTTTCTGATGCATTTTCTTCTTTATTCTTTGGCTTCCTGCAGGCTGGCCAGTTTGTCATAGACCAGGCCCCGCTGGTTTTCATCGATTTCCAAGACTAAAAGGTCGCCGGCTAGCAACTTGGTATTCCCATCAGGGATAATGTCCTTTTGCCCCCGGTGAATAACCTTGACCAGAGTCCGGTCCGGCCAGGCAATCTCCTTGACCTGGTGGTCAGCCAATTGGCTGCCTTCATAGATGGAGATAGTCAATTGGTCAGCTTCCCCGACATAGTCATTGTCTTCTTTGGTCTGCATCCGGCCAGCCAGGCTTTCATAAATCGGCTCCCCGCCCAGCAATTCGTTGACGATGTAGGCAACAACTGAGACCACGGCCAAAGGCATGAGGTGCAGCAGCGACCCGACCATTTCCGCGATCAGCATGATGGCAGTAAACGGTGAACGGACAATAGCCGCGAATAATCCTGCCATGGAGAAGATGACCAAATTGACGACCAATTTCTGGTCCAAGAGGCCCAGGCCCACCATAAACTGGCCATAGACCGCGCCCAGAAGCGCCCCCATGGTCAAGATTGGCAAGAAGATCCCGCCCGGCAGACCAGAATCATAGGAAATAATAGAAAAGCTGATCCGCAAAAGGAAGATTAAGGCCAGGATCCCAGTGACATTCATTTGGTTCAAGCTGAGAATCAAGTTATTCCCCCCGCCGACATAGCCTGGGAAGTAGTACATGACCGGTACCAAGATAAGTGCCGGGATGATCCCATGCAGCCAACGCGGAAGGACAGGGATTTTTTGATAAACGTGGCTGACATTAAGCAAGCCCCACTGGTACAGTCGCCCGATCAAGCCCAGAAAGGCCCCCAGCAAGAGCAAGTGCCAGTACTGGAGGATGGGGAAACTGTGCTTGTAGTCAATCGCTAAGACCGGGGTCTGGCCAAAGACATTGGAGACCACAAAGTTGGCCATGATGGCGCCAGCTAAGGCGTTCAGCCAGACCCGGGGTGAAAAGTTGTGAAAGACTTCTTCAATGATGAACATGGCCCCGCCCAAAGGCGCGCCAAAGGCCGCGGACAAGCCGCTGGCCGCCCCGGTTGCCAGGAGGACTCTGGAGTCAGTTTTGGAGGCCTTGAAGCCCTGGGCTACCCCCTGGCCGATTGTTGACCCTAGTTGAATTGACGGGCCTTCCCGGCCTAAAAAGAGCCCTGAGCCAATGGATAAAACCCCGCCGATGAACTTCCGCCAAAGGATCGGCCACCAGGCCAGTTGCAGCTTCCCCTGCAGCTGGAGTTCAACTTCAGGAATCCCGGAGCCACCAGCATGAGGCTGCTGCTTGACTAAGAAGCCAGCCACGATCACGCTGGCTAAAGCCCCCGCGGCTAAGAGCCACAAGAGGGCCGGATTGGCGTGGGCTGCCTGGTAGCCTTTCTGCCACATGGCCAGGGTCTGCCCGATCAGCCAGCGGAAGCTGCCGACAACAATGCCGGCCACCAGCCCCACGACCAGGGCTTCAAATAATAAGCGCAGGTTGGATTTGCGCGTTTGTCTGTCTTCACTCTCCATACGATTTTTACCCACCTTTTTTTGTATATAAAAAAGCATAACCCTTTTAGGCGGACATGTAAAATCTACTTTATCTCGTCAAGGCTTCATAAGCTTGGCCAGCCGATAGTCATGTTCCAGCATGAGCGTCTTCATCTGCTTCTGCCGGCCGGCTCCGTACTCTTTGACATCCCCATTCACGAAAGAGACTAGGTGGCGGCGCAGATCGATGGCTTCGATATTGTCCGGGTTGACCAGGCAAGACTGGCTGATTTTCTCCAAGAGGGGATTTTCCTTGGCGCACTGGCTGAGGCTGCCAAGGAACTGGGCTTCACCGGCCTGCTTGACGATCAAGAGCTTGTGGGGCGTCAAGGTGGTCGTGATATAGACCAGGTCGGTTAATCTGATGTTTTTGATCTGCCGGCCCACCCGGTAGGAAAAAGTCAGCTGCTTGGCTACAGAATCCTTATGCAGCTGATCCAAAGCCACTTCCACGGTCTCCACGATCCGCCGGCGCTGGGCCACGGGATCCGCGCCTTTGACGATGTAGTCAACCGGCCCCAGCCGGCGGCGGTAGGTGATGATCGACAGGTCGGAATGGCTGGTCAGAAAAATGATCTGGGCCCGGTCGTCCTGCTTTTTGATCAGTTCTGCCAGGTCAAAGCCGTTATCCGCGTCCACTTCCTGGCCCAATTCCACGTCTAAAAAGTAGATGCCGCCATCTGCCGGGTGACTTAAGAGGTATGCCTTGGCGTCTTGGTAATTGCCTTGGCTGGCCAGGTCAAAGCGAATTTTTTCTTCATCTGACAGGATCTGTTCCGCCCGCTTCAAGGTATCGGTGACCTGGGCGATCTGGTCTGGATCGTCATCACAAATAAATACAGGGTAGCTCATATTTCTTCCTCCACATTTTCCGGCAGCAGGGTTAGGCTGAAGTTGAACCAGCCGCCCTCTGGCCCGTAGTCCAGCAGCATTTGTTCATCATGCTGGCTAACGATTTCTTTGACATTGGCCAAGCCAAGGCCAGCGTGCGCTTCTTTTGTCGTGTAGCCCGCCTGGGCCAATTGGTCAGAGTCGGCCACGGGCCCGCCAATTCGGTTTCTGATCATGAATTCAAAGTCACCGCCTTCCTGGTAGTACATGGCCTCCACCCGTCCCTGGCCGCCCAGGGCTTCCAGCTGCTGACTGGCTTCAATGGCATTGTCAAAAGCAATGCCGATAATCCGCACCAGGTCCAGGAGATTAGTTTGAGGGATCTGGCTGATTTCGGGCTCGCAGCCGAAACTATAGTCAATCTTTTCATTATAGAGCTTGGCCAGCTTGGCGATGGCGATGCTCTTCAGTTCAGGAATCTTGACGTGGTTGACGTCGGGGTATTTGCGCAAGGCCTTTTGGTCAAACTGGCTGCTGGTGTATTTTTCCAGCTCTTCTACCAGGGCCTGGCTTCCCCCTTTTTCCGCGCTGACCTTGAGACTGAGCAGGATGTTCTGGTAGTCGTGCTTGAAGCGGCGGAGCTCGTCTTCGTTTTGGTCCAGATAGTCCGCGTATTCCTTCAGCTGCTCATTTTCCTTGACCAGCAATTGCTTTTGCCGGGCCAGGGCTTCCTGCTTCTGCTGGTCTAAAAGCTGACGCTGGATGTGGACGATTTCCCGGTAGATCACCGCCAGAAAAATCGCCTGAAAGATCAACAGGAAGAAGAAGAGAAGGACTACTTCGGTTGGCTTTTTATCATCAAGAATATAGACCCCGATCGCGCAGCAGACAAAGTAGAGATAAGCCAGGAGGCTGACCAGAATACCGCTGTTAACGTCCGTCAGCAGGGAAGTGATCCGCTGGCGCTGCCAGATTAGCAAGGCCAGGGCGGCCAGAGGCAGCAGCAAGTTCATGAAGGCGTCAAAGTAGAAGTAGCTTGGCAAAGGCAGGAGGCTGACCAGGACTTTCATACTGAGCTGGATGACCAGGCTGATGATGCCAAAAAGCAGGCCAGCCCCTAGCAGCTGACGGAAGCGGCCAGCTTTTTTCAGCAAATAGAAGTAGCCGCAAAACAGCAGAATCTCCAGCCCTGTTTCGTAAATCAGGCTGCTGTAGGTCTGAAAATTGGATAAAGCCACGGACAATACGGCTTCAAGGGCCAGCAAAAACAGCCAGTCAAGCTTGCTGGGCTTGATCTGGGCAAACAGGCAGAAGAGCCAGATATCAACCACGGCACTGAAAATCATCACTAGAATTTGTAAAAACAGGGTCATTGGCTGCCTCCTTTCAAAGCTGGCAAGAACGACGAAAAGAGCCTGGTTTCTTTGCCAAACTCTTTGCGGGGATCAATCATTTCCGATATTTTCTCCAATGCAGATAAAGGAATAGTCCTTTCCACTTTTGCTGGCGTAGCCCACGTGCAGTTTGCTATGCCGCGTGCTTTTTTCTATATCATGGCCAAGATTTTCGCAAAAGTGCTCCAGGCCTAAAATAAAGTTCATCGTTTGCCTCCTAAAAAAGCTGCCAGTTCTTGGCCTGGACGAGGGGCAGCCAGAGGCTGGCGTCGTTTCGCGCGATTCCCTCCAACAGCAGCAAAACTCCGCTTGCCCCCGCGGCCAGGTCCATCGAGCAGCGATAGCCACGGGAAGAAGCCACTAAAGTTCCCTCTTCCTTTGGCAGTAAATAATTGTTAAGCAGGCGGATTTTTGCTCCCAGCTCCTTCTTCCGGCCCAAGGCCAGGTCTGGCAGCATTAAGCCGGCATAGCCGGTAAATAAGCCGCCCATGTAGCTGCAGAAGCTGTCCAGCGTTTCCGCTGCTTGAATAATGATTTTCTGATATCTGTCCTCTTCCGGCTCGTCTTGGGCGATTGCCGCCAAGACCAGGGCCAGGCCAGCCGTTCCGTTTGCCAGATAAGGCATCCGCCGGCCATCCTCTGCCAAAAATACATGCTGGTCCACTTGCACTAAATCTTTTTCCAGCAAGGCATCCAGCCCGTTTTTGGCTTCTTCTTTAAAACTATCTTCTTCTAAAAACTTTCCCAGCTTCCATAAGGCAAGAATTGCCCCCAATTGGCCAGTCATCAGGCCCGCGGTTGGCATTTTCTGATAGCCAGCCGCGATTTCTCTTCCTATTTTAATCAACTCAGCTGTTTTCGCCAGACCTTCTTCCTTAGCCAGGGCGATTTTGGCCAAGGTGATTCCCGTGAGGCCAGATCTTAGAGACAAGTCAGCACTGCTTCCTTGGGCTGACCAGATCAACTGCCGGCCCCAGGCCTTGTCCCCTAACTCATAAACGATTCCGCCCAGGCCTGCCTTTCCGGTAAACAAGCCGGCAGCAGATATTTTCTCTGCTCCCTGCTTTTTCAGCCAGGCTAAAAATTTCTTCTTCTCTGCCAGCTCCCCCCGTCTAGCCAAAAGAAGGCCGTAGCCCAAGGCACCGTTGTCGACCGTCAGCCGCTGGTCCGGATCTTCTAAGAGGGGCAAGTCCCCCTTGATCAAGTTCGGACTCTGCCAGTCAGCTTTTATTCCCCGGGAAATATTTCCCCGCAGGTCGTTCAAACCAGGCCAGACTTCCTTTTGCCCATAATCGTTTTCTTTCCCTAACAGGGGGCACTTGGGCAAGAGCTCCTGCCGCAAGTTTTCCAAATAGTCCCCTGCTTCTTTTGAAAAATACCGGCGCAGGTTCAAGTCCTGCATCGGCCAGCTCGCTCTGGCCCGGTTGCTGATCGGCAGAAAAATTGACCGGATGCTTTGGTAGAGGGCGTATAAGTCAGCCTGCTCATAATTTTCAAGAGCCAGGTCACTGAAGCCGGCGGTCATGATCCCTGGATCATAAGGCTGGGTCAGTTCCGCGGCGGCTTCAAAGTCGATCAGCTTGACCTCGCCATCTTCCGTAATCATGACATTGTCGGCCTGCAGGTCACCGATGGCGACTCCTTGCTCATGCACGTGGGCCACGGCCTGGCGGAGCTTTTCCGCTATCTGCAGGCTTTTAGCCACGTAGGCTGCCCGCTTTTCCGGGTAGAAAGGATAGTTTTCAGCTGCATAGTCCCCCAAAGTCTGCCCGGAAACATAATCTTCAACCAAATAGGCGTGAATCCAGGCTTGAAAGTCCTCCCTACCATCTACCACTTCCGGCACCTTTGCCAATTTCTTCAACCAGCCCGCTTCTTTTTGGATCCGGCTGAAGGCATCCTGGCCATGGCCATCCAGACCCACGGCCGGTCGGCCTTCCTTGATCACGTAATTTTTGCCATTTTTCTGGGCTAAATAGACACCGCCGCCATTGCTGAAGTGGAGGGCCTCCTTGATCTGGTAAGCAGTTAATTTGCTGATCTCTGCTCCTTTGACTTGATAGTTATCTCTTACTAGTTCAGCTGGCTCTTGCACAAAATCCGGCTGATAATAATAAGGACAGCGCTGGTCCTCCTGCCAGCTGCCGTCTGGCGCCTGCAGGCAGCAGCATTTTTGTCCGGAAATTTCTTTAACTATTTCCTTGAAGGCGCCGTAACGGTAGTAAACCGGACTGGCTTGCCAGCGGCGGTCGCTCAAGATATAAGGGCCAGGAGCAAAATCCTTTAGCAAAGCCGCTAAGGCAAAAACTGTCTGGACGAATTCCCCTTCATCTTCCGGATAAATGGTGATATATTTCCCGCTAGCTGCCCGGTCAGCATACTTGGCATTTTTTAACAGCCAAGCCCGTCTTGACCAGGTCACTTTGAAGGACAACAGGTGAGCAAAACAGTAATGGCTGACCAAATCCAGCATCCCCTGCTCCTGCCCCAAGGTTACGGATAGATGAATCTTCCAGCCCTGCTGGGCCAAGGGCCGGGGACTGAGGCAACAGTGCCAGTCTCCCTGGTAAAAGTTTTGCCAATCTGCTGGCGGGCTGCAGGTAAATTCATGACCATTCTCTTCAGTTGCATCCAGCTCATAATAATCGCTGTCTGCCTGCATATAGGGCTGGTAATCTTGTGCTTGATAGTCCGTTTTTTCTTTCACCTGCTTTCCAAAGGCCGCAGCTGGTCTTCAACATAGGCCCGGTACTTCGGCAGCTGCTTGAGCAAGTCTTCATGCCGGCCAGCCGCTTGAACCTGACCTTGATCTAAAAAGTAGATTTTATCAGCATTGGCGATCGTCGACAGCCGGTGAGCGATGATGATGACAATCTTTTCCCGGGCAATCCGGTCAACAGCTTGGCTGACCTTGGCTTCTGACTCAGGGTCCAGGTTAGCCGTGGCTTCATCCAGGATCAGGCAAGGGGCATCCCGCAAGTAGGCCCGGGCCAGCTGCAGGCGCTGGCTTTGCCCCAAGGACAGCTTCCAGCCGCCCTCCCCCGTTTGGGTGTCCAGGTCCAGTTCCGACCAAAGGTTGGCAACTTGCAGGGCCTGGATCATGTCCGACCGGCTGACGGATTTTTCCAAGCCAAACAGCAAATTGTCAGCGACTGTACCGGCAAAAATATTGTTGTCCTGGGCCACCACGCTGAAGAGGCCCCGCCAGGCAGGCAAGCGGCAGCTTTTGGCTTCCAGGTCGCCCAGCAGGATCTGTCCTTGATAGCCAGCTTCCAAGCGGGTCAACAGGTTGATCAAGGTCGTCTTGCCGGCCCCAGATGGGCCAACCAAAGCGGTTTTCGCCCCTTCTTTAAAGTCCAGGGACAAGTCCCGCAAAACCGGGTGCTGGCTGCCTGGATAGGCAAAGGTCAGGGCGCGGACCTTGAGATCAGCGGCATTTTTCGGCAGCTCCTGGCCGGGATCAGCTTCATCCGGCTGGGCCAGGATTTCACTGATGGCTTTTAGGGAGCCCCGGGCTTCGGCGTAGCTCATGTAAAAGTTGCCCAAATTGTTGATCGGAGAAATGATGCCGAACATGTACATGATAAATGAGCTCAGCATCCCCAAAGACAGGCTGCCATTAGCCAGCCGCTGGCTACCGTAGAGCAGGATCAGGAGAAAGCCGGCCAGGGTCAAGACCGTCTGCAGAGGGCCAGTCACGCTGAAAACCGCGTCAGTCTTCCGGGACAGGGCAAACAAGTCCTGCAAGTCCCCGCGGAATTTTTGCAAAACGCCAGCTTGGGCATTGGTCAGCTTGATCAGCTTGATATTGGCCAGGTTTTCATCCAAATCTGCAGATACCCGGCTGAGCTTGGCCTGGTTTTGGTAGGCGAAGTGCTCATTGATTTTTCCTAAAGGAAAGGCGCTGCTGGCGATCAAGGCAAAAGTCAAAACGATAACCAAAGTCATTTTGACATCCAGGCTGAGCAAGATCCCCAGGCTGGCGGCAACCGTTAACAGGCTGACCAAGGCTGAGGGCAGGACGCTAACGGTAAAGTCCTTGACCACTGAACTGTCGTTTAAGACGTGGCTGAGCAGGGAGCCGCGGCTGTTTTCCTTATAGTAGTTCCAAGGCAGGCGGAGGAGTTTTACCTGCAAAAGCAGGCGCAGGTCTCTGATCCGCTCATCTCCGGCCAGACTGAGCAGGTACTGGCTAACGGCTTCCAAGAGGCTGGAAATGAGCAGGCAGAAACCGATCTGGCCCAGGCTGCTTGTCCGGGAAAGCATTTTTCCATGATCGATCACTTGCTTTAGCAAGAGAGGAATTTTCAAGGACAAGGCAGTGGCCAGGCAGCTCAGCAGGATTGCCAGGATTTGCCGGCTGTCGAGGGAAAACAGGCAGATTTTTCCAGCTTTAATCATTGGCGTGGAAACAAATGAAGCTGTATCTGTGCTGTCTTCTGCGGTGCCGCTTGGCGCTTTTGCCGTCACGTTCCATGATTTTTTCCATTTCCAAAATAAAGTTAAACATTGTTTTTGCTCCTCATCTAATCAACTTACAAGGCAATTGTAGGCTATGGAGCTGGCCGTAAACGAAAGCTGTCAAATTTGCCGCTTTTCTCGTCATTTTCGTCAGAAAAAGGGCAAAAGAAAAAGAGCGAAGCTCACGGATGGAGTCTCGCTCTCTAGAGTTATATTCGCTTTTAGTAGTTGGTTACAGTTGCCTGGCCAACGCCGATAATCTTGAATTTGGCAGCTTGGCTGCTCTTCTTGCCAGTAGCTGAGGCAACGACCTTGAAGCTCCCCTTCTTGCCCTTCAGTGACTTGGCTGAGAAGAAGACCTTTTTCTTGTCCTTAGTCAGCTTGGCCTTCTTGACCAGCTTGTTCTTGTAGTAGAACTTCAAAGTAGTCTTCTTCTTGGCGTCGGTCGTGAAGGTCAGCCCCTTTTTGGTCCGGTCAGCCTTGAGCAGGGTTGGCTTAGCGGCAGCGTAGCTGTCCTTGGCCAAAACGTAGGCCTTGGTTACAGCAGCCCCCTTGGCATTTAAGCCAGTAAGAGAGAAGTTCTTGTAGCCGGTGAACTTGACGGTCGTCTTGAATTGGCCCTTCTTGGTCACCTTAGCTGGCTTGAGTGCCTTGGCATTGTAGCTGATAGCTACCTTGCTTGCGCCTTTAGCCTTGCCAGTGATCGTCAATGACTTGGTCTTGGCGTTGTAGCTAGTCTTAACGGCAGTTACGACTGACTTAGCCGGAGTATAGTTTACAACCGTTACGATGTCAGCGGGATCATCATTGTCCGCGGCATTGACTTGATTTTCACCAATGACTGTCAACATTCCCAAGGCTAAAGCAGCCGTTGAAACAGAGGCTAAAATCTTATTTCTTTTCATGTTTCCCTCCTAAAAATCAATTAATTAACTTACTCTGTCATTGTAGACCTAGGAGGAGTTCTCTAACGAAAGCCGTCAAATTTGCCGCTTTTCGCGTCATTTTCGTCAGAAAAAGGGCAAAAGAAAAAGAACGAAGCTCACGGATGGAGTTTCGCTCTCTAGAGTTATATTCGCTTTTAGTAGTTGGTTACAGTTGCCTGGCCAACGCCGATGATCTTGAATTGGGCAGCTTGGCTGCTCTTCTTGCCAGCAGCTGAGGCAACGACCTTGAAGTTCCCCTTCTTGCCCTTCAGTGACTTGGCTGAGAAGAAGACCTTTTGCTTGTCCTTGGTCAGCTTGATCTTCTTGACCAGCTTGTTCTTGTAGTAGAACTTTAAAGTAGTCTTCTTCTTGGCGTCGGTCGTGAAGGTCAACCCCTTCTTGGTCCGGTCAGCCTTGAGCAGGGTTGCCTTAACGGCAGCGTAGCTGTCCTTGGCCAAAACGTAGGCCTTGGTTACAGCAGCCCCCTTGGCGTTCAAGCCAGTAAGAGTGAAGTCCTTGTAGCCGGTGAACTTGACGGTCGTCTTGAATTGGCCCTTCTTGCTTACCTTGACTGGCTTGAGTGCCTTGGCATTGTAGCTGACAGCCACCTTGCTTGCGCCTTTAGCCTTACCAGTGATCGTCAATGACTTGGTCTTGGCGTTGTAGCTGGTCTTAGCGGCAGTTACGGCTGATTTAGCCGGAGTATAGTTTACAACCGTTACGATATTAGCAGGATCATCATTGTCCGCGGCATTAACTTGCTTTTCACCAATGACTGTCAACATTCCTAAGGCTAAAGCCGCCGTTGAAACTGAAGCTAAAATCTTGTTTCTTTTCATATTTTCCTCCTAAAAAGCATTAATCAACTTACGCGCTCATTATGAAACTCACGCAGACGACGAATATTTCAAGGCAACTGATCAATACAATGGCTTCTTAAGGCCAGCGAAGTTAAGAAAGCAAAGCTGCCGACCATCATTTCCAAGAAGGCGGCCAAGACAAGCGACCAGCCCGCCAGCGCGAGCCAGCCGGCAGCCTTGAAGACGGAAATCGCCAAGGCTGAAGCCGTCCAGAAGAAGACGATCTACAAGCTGTCATCTTCCTACCGCCGTGACTACCTGGACTACGCGCTCAGTAACGCGCAAAAGGCACTTTCCGGCAATAAGGGTGAGGTAACTTTTGCCAAATGGCTCCTGGCCAACTCTGAGACCTACCTCAACGGGAAAAAGGCCCCAGTCACTAACATTAACAAGCTCAGCAAGGTTGAGTACGAACGCGTGTGGAGAATCGTCTCGGATGCAACGCCAAATGGCTACATCCCGGCCGTTTACTACAAGCGGGCAGATGGCACTTGGCACAGAAAATACAGTTACTCTTGGAACAACAAAAACTGCAAATTCGTTTATGTCAACAAGACGACCAACGAGAAAAAATTCTTGAAGATCAGCGACTTCGCGAAGAACAGCAAGTAATAGTTTACAGATGAAAAGCAGTCAACTTTTTGGAAGCTGACTGCTTTTTTGCTCGCTCATTTTTTCTTTAAGCCCGATATCTTGCCGGAATCAAGCGTAGCCACTTTGGTCAAGCTGCTCTTGTACTGATAAAGGCTGCCCTCATCTGAAAGACCGGCATTGTATTTTAGAAAGGCATAGTAGTCATCGCCAAGTTTAAACAGGCTCAGCATCGCGATAGCGTGCTTGCTTCTCTTGGCAATCAACTTAGTTAGCTTTACCCAGTTTTCATCAGAAGAGACCTGTTTGTTTTTCCTCAGTGCTTTCTCGTTTACCGTTAAGTAAATATGGTTTTTCTTGTCCGTATGCTCCACAAAAACTTGTGGGTCTACTTCAATCGGCTTAACAAACTGCTTGTTTTGACTGGACCTGCTTTTTTCGACCTTCCCGTTATCATAGATGGTCGCGAAGCTAGTTCCAGAGTCATCGTCTGCCGTTATTCTAGCTTCCAAAATCGCGCTGACGCTGTTATCAACGTGCTTTAGCAACAACAATGCCCCAAGCAGCAGAACGACAATTAAGCCAGAAATAATCGTTGCTCTCTTTTTGTTCATATGTTTCTACCTTAAATTTGTCCTTTATAATAATATACCTTACCTCCTAGAGACGCTGCGCTCAATTCTACTTTTCTATATACTGATTACGCTAAATAAGACAGCCTTTTCATCATATGTCACAAATCTTTTCTGGAAATTTCCTGCTGCACAATGAAAATCAAGAAAAGAAGCAAGCCTAACATTATCGGCAAGCAGAAGAAGAGTATAGTAGCAAATTCCGGAACGACAAAATCATAAAGTATGGACACGTGGTGGTTAACATTCAAGAAGAAAGAAAGGCCATTTATAACAAACCCTGCCAGAAAGGCCGTAATTCGGTTACTAATCAGAAAGCAAAAACTGGTAAGCAGAAGAAGAGCCAAGCACGACAAAATTAAATATAAACAGCGAATCAATGCCTCAGTAGCTGCTGCCCCTAACGTCGGCCTCCAGCCATTAACAAGCATCCCCGTTAAACTGCCACACGCCCATGGTAAAAGGCTGAAAAACAGTATCTCTATCAAACGGTACTTAAGTTGCTTCCAAATAATCCATCTTCCACCTGCGATGTAAATATCTTGAAACCTAATTCTAAAGGTACTCAATAAAAGCAAGATCTGACTAGGTATTAGGAGGCTGAAAATCAGAAAGCGAGAAAACAGAGTTTGCTCTAACCACAGGCTTTGCTGTGTATTGCTTATTAAAAACGCATTGCTACATCCTCCAAAGAATAGCAATGTGGCCGTTAGCAGATACCACTTGTGTACAGCAGTATCTAACAGCCACTGCTGTTTAATAACCTTCACACTTAGACTCCTCCCCTTTCGCACGAAAGTTACAGCACGGCCCGGCGACAAGCCAACTTATACATCCCCATACAGTAGGCAGCTAACACTATCGTCATCAAAGCCGTCAGCCACAACAGCGGGCGGCTTCCTTGTTCCGGTAAGAAATCAGTAGGTGATATGCTTGGCATATTGTCAATCGGCAAAACAGTATCCAATTCCATTAAGATTAGCTCTAAAACCAAGGCTGTACTCAATGATGCAAAACGATTTCTGATCCAAACCGAGTTGACCAAAACAAATACCGAAAACAAACCTCCCCAGACAGAAGCTAGCAATATATTAAGACATGCGTGAACAAATGGATGACTATAATACAAAGAAACCAGCATGGTGTTGAAGTTGAAAACCCCAATATTGATATTCAGCAAATTATCCGGTTTAAAATTGGGAAGAATCAACAAATACCCCAACAAGTTTAAAAGTAGTGGAATCATGATGGTCACAAATCCGGTCATAAAAGCCATAGCCACATATTGCTTAATCAAATGGTCTAAAGGTACCTGCAGTTTAAATTTGTTGAATAAACCGCTGTCTAAGTCTTCTTTTAACATATTTCCTGCCGGAATACTGGCTAAGAAGGGCAAGAGGATAAAGAAAATTGTCGTTGCAGATGAGTCAGTGTTAATTGATAACCAGCGGGTGTAAGGAGAGTCAATATTCGCCATGCCAGTGTAGCAGTTGACGATTATCTGCCCCAAACTTACTGCCATTCCAACAGCGATTGCCGCGACAAACCAGCGTTTATTTAATCTTGACCATAATAAACTCATTCTGTCTTTCCTCATTCCAAAAGTAGTGAATACTTCTTATACCCATTGCCATCCCCAACCAAAAAGCTGAATCTAGCTGGTGCGTCTTCTGTATCATACCAACTTCGCACATTGTCAAATTTCAGCGTCAATGGCTGGGGAGTTTTGCTAGTCAAATGTCCAATGGTTATCTTGTGACCTTTGCCATCCACCACATCAAGATCTGATGGATTGCTAATGCTGTATGGCATGTTGAAATACATTTTGTCAACAGCTGCGATTATGCCGCGCTTGCCATCCGCGTGATAGCCACGGTCTTTCAGATCAACCTTTACAGTCAAATAGACGTTATCTTTCCCTTTGACCATCTTGGCGGATAGAATCTTAAAGTCAATTCCTGGAGCATGAACCTCCTGCCCTTTTTTGACCAAAATTTCCTTGTCTACCCCACGACAAACAGGATTAGCGTTTACTTGCCAATAGCGCAGGCCTGCTAGCACGCACAAGACGATGGCTGCCGCCAGCCACATTTTACGCTTCATGAACCACACCTTCTTCAACTTTAAAGCGCTTGGTTGCCACTTGCTCAACAAAATCCCGGTCATGTGAAGCGATGACAAAAGTGCATCCCTTGCTTTGCCGCAACTTGATCAAATCCACCAACTTATCAATACTGTCGCTGTCCAAAGCGTTGGTCGGTTCATCTAAGATAATCAGCGGATATGAGCCCAAGAAGGCTTCGGCAATGCCCAGCTTTTGCTTCATCCCTAAAGAAAACTTCTTGACCTTTTCATTAGGAAAGCGGCTTAAGTCAAAGTATTTCAGCAGTTCTGCGATTTCAGTTGCAGAAATATGCTCATCAAGCTTGGCTAAAAGCTCCATATTCTGCGTTGCCGTGAAGTCTGTAATCAAGCTGGGATTTTCAATCAGAATCCCGGCCTTGACCGGATAAGCATCTTGCGGCTTGACTTGCTTGCCAGCTACCAAGACTTCCCCGTCAACCTTCATCAAGCCCAAAATCGTCTTTAAAATCAAGGTCTTCCCAGATCCGTTGATCCCTTCAAAAACCGCGATCTGGCCAGCTTCAATCTCGCAGTTGACCTGACTGAGCAGCTGCCGGCCTGAGATGACCTTGTTTACATTCTTTAACTCAATAAACATTCTTCCTCCTTTAGACCCAGCCGTGCTTGCTGTCAACTAACACGTACAGCAAAGCCCAGATCAGGGTCCACACTAACATAAACAACTCTGCGCCACTGATCCAGCGGCTAAACATTAAAGCATTAAGCGGATTGCCGCTCCAAGCCGTCAAAGAGGTCGAAACCAACAAGACGATTGGCATAATCAAGCCCAAAGCGGGAGTGAGCTCACTGCAACTGGCTTGAATCAGTAAGAGTGAACTGACCCCAAGCCAGGCAACTAATATCCAGTGCAATTCTGCTGCTCCTCCTTGCCATGGTCCCAGAACAAGAGGAGAGTTGCTACACAGCAAGTCTTTCAACCACAGGCAGGCATTACTTGCCAAGACGTAAACTGCGGCCAAAAGCAACTGCAATATGACATTGACCCAGCTGAAATGACTTGGCTTGATCTGCTGACCTCGCAACTGCATTACCCTGCTGATCCACAATTCCTTGAAAATATTCAAACTGATCATCAGCGGGAAAAAGAAATAGCCGAACCACAAGACCGGAAAATCTCTAATGCCAGCCCTTATCTCTGCCAGGCCAAGCCCTTGGAAGACCATTATACTGGCACTTCTGCCGTTTCTCATGAAACCACCGGCGACTAGTAAAAACAAACAGATCAACAGTAGCCAAGATAGGAATCTCACCTTTATCAGCTGCCAGAAATACAGGAACTGATCTTTAAAAAGCCGCATTTTACCAATCCTTTCTAGCGATTTCCATTTGCACGCCAACAGCTAGAAAAAAGACTATACTTAGCAAGATTGGTAAGCGGGACAGAAGCAGGGTTCCCAAATCATCGATGAGAAAATCATAGAAAAAGGAAAAATGATGGTTGACGTTCAAGAAATAGGAAATTCCGCTTAGAACAAAGCCGGCCAGAAAGGCCCAGATTCTCTTGCTAGCCAGCAAACAGAGACTGACTAGCAAGAGAATAGCCAGGCAGGACAAGGCCAGATACAGGTAGCGAATCAATGCTTCTGCCACTATAGTCCCTAATCTGGTCCCCCAGCCATTGAGGCACATGCCAATTAGGCAGCCGACTACCCATGGCACAAGGGTCACGAGCAAAGTAATCGACAAATGATACTCCAGCTGCTTCCAAATTATTCGCCTGCTCCCAGTAACATATATGTCCTGCAGATGGACACGAAATGTACTCAGTAAAAGCAAGATCTGGACAGGAACCAGCAGGCTGAAAACAAGAAAGCGTGAGAATATGGTCTGGCTTAACCACTGATTTTGCGGCGCGTCGCTTACCAGAATAGCAGTACTGCATCCCCCAAATAAAATTAAAATGGCTGCTAGGAAATACCACTTACGTATAGCATTGTCCTGCAGCCATTGTTGCCTGATAATATACATATATACGGCTCCTCCCTTATATTTTTCTTCCCCTTTAATCGCTTTCAGTATAGTCCCATCTATAATATCTGTCAACATAATATTTAAACAAAAAATTCAAGCAAAAGTCATTGACACATGCTCTAGCATCATGGTAAACGCGGCTTTAAGGCTGTTTTTATTCAGTCATATATTTATCTCGCCTTTTTAAAAAAGGAGCAATCATTTAAAAAAGCGAATTTTCTTTCCGCCAGCATTTTTTAAAAAAGCAAAAAGAGTGAAACTTTCCAACGAAGTTTCACTCTTTTTCATCAAGACTGTTTGTTATTTTTCTTCATACCATTCAGTGTGGTAAACGCCCTCGCGGTCGTTTCTGTAGTAAGTGTGCGCACCGAAGTAGTCTCTTTGCGCCTGAATCATGTTGGCCGGCAGGCTTGGGTTGAAGATTGATTCCAGGTAGTTCAGAGCGGCGCTGAAGCTTGGAGTCGGCACGCCAGCTTCCGCAGCCAGCTTAACGACTGCTCGCAAGGCTGGCAGGTTCTTTTCCATCACGCCCGCAAAGTATGGGTCTTGGAAAAGGTTGTCCAGTTGCTTGCCATCAGCGTAGGCATCTTCAATGTGATACAGGGTCTTGGCGTGAATGATGCATCCCGCTTCCCAGTTCTGGGCGATCGCCGGGTAGTTCAGTTCCCAGTCATATGCCTTGGCTGCCATGGTCAATTGCTGGAAGCCTTGGGCGTAAGCTACGATCTGGGCCAGGTACATTGCCTTGCCCAGGTTGTCAACCAGGTCGCTTGGCACGCTGCCTTCGTAAGTAACTTCCTTGCCTTCCCGGGTCGTGGCCTTGGACATGAACCGGGCCAAAACGGCTTCCGCTACCACCGTAATTGGAGCGCCCAGCTTGATGGCGTCTTCCAGCATCCAGTTGCCAGTCCCCTTGTAGGAAGCAACGTTCAAGATGTGGTCGATCACATCGTCGTCAGTCAAGTCGTCCTTTTGCCGCAAAACTTGTGAAGCAATTTCAATCAAGTAGGCGTTCAAGTCACCCTTGTCCCATTCAGCAAAAATATCTGCCATTTCCTTGTTGGACTTGTGGGCTACCTTGCGCATGATGTCGTAGACTTCAGAGATTTCCTGCATGATCGCGTATTCCATCCCGTTGTGGACCATCTTGACGTAGTGGCCCGCCCCTTCTGGCCCGATGTATGACACGCAGGCGCGGCCGTCTTCAGTCTTAGCGGCCATTGCGGTCAGGATTGGCGCTGCTTCTTCATAAGCTTCCTTGTCCCCGCCTGGCATCAAGGCCGGGCCGTTCAAGGCGCCTTCTTCACCGCCGGACACGCCCATGCCGATGAAGTGCAGGCCGTGCTTCTTTAATTCATGGTAGCGGCGGTTGGTGTCGTGGAAGTTGGAGTTCCCGCCGTCAATAATAATATCGCCCTTGTCCAAAAGCGGGATCAGCTTCTGAATGGTTTGGTCAACCGGGTCACCAGCCATGATCTGCACCAGAATCTTGCGGGGCTTTTCCAAAGAATCAACAAATTCTTCCCAAGTGTAGCAAGGCTTCAGCTTGTCGTCCTCGTACTTGGCCAAAGCATCGACTTCCGGCTTGTCGATGGAGAAGCCGGAGACTGAAAAGCCGTGATTTCTAACATTGAGGGCTAAGTTCTTGCCCATGACCGATAAACCGATCACACCAAATTGTTGCATTTATTTACCTCCTAGTATGTCTGCCTCTTTTATTATACTTGCAAGCAAGAAAAAAGCGAAACCTTTTGGTTTCGCTTTCTTTATTTATATCTCTCTTAGTGAGAAGCACCTGAAGTAGTGTCTGGTGCAGTTTCTGGAGTTGAAGCACTAGTAGTTGCTTGAACTTGCAATGCGTCAGCCTTGTCTTCTGAGTGACCAGATGCACCTGAAGCCGCGTCAATTTCCAAACCAAACTTTTCAGCAAAGTATGAGAATGGGTGCAGAGCTTCTGCGTGGTAGTACTTCACGAATTCTGGGTCATCCAGAGTGTTAAGTTCAGTTGAGTAAGCCATGTGCTTAGTGTACTTAACGTCGATGAAGGCTGGGCCGTCCATCTTCTTCCATTCTTCTACAGCTGCTTGGAATTCAGCCTTGTCGTGAACAGTGAAGGCCTTCATGTTCATACCTTCAGCAACCTTTGCCCAGTCGTTGTCTGGAATGATAACACCTGACAGAGGTTGGTTTGATTCGTCACGTTGTTCTGCTTCGATGTAGCCCAAAGTTTCGTTAGTGAAGACAACAGTCAATACGTGCATGTTGTAGCGAGCCAAAGTAAGCAGTTCTTCGCTCATCATCGCGAAGCCACCGTCACCGGCCAAGTGCCATACTTCACG
>JAQDCK010000011.1 GCA_027681045.1 Lactobacillaceae bacterium AF64-9pH9TA
AAGTCGATCCCGTGTTCCTTGTTGGTGATCGGGTAGCCTTCGTTGTTTGAAACAACTTCCAGGTCGCTGATCTGGATTTCGTAGCCAAAGTGGGACCGGGCGTCTTCATGGATGGTCCCAGTAATGTAGAAGGAAGCTTCCTGGCGCAGGCCCTTGGCTGCTTCAAAAACTTCCTCGCTAACGGCGTTCTTGCGGACAACGCCTTGGAAGAAGGCCGTACCGTCTCTTAATTGCAGGAAGACGATCTTCCCGCTGGACCGCTTGTCGGTCAGCCAGACATGCATTCTGACTTCTTCGTCAACGTGCTTGGCTGATTCTCTGATTGAAATCAATTCTGTCATTCTTTTTTATTCCACCTTATTTTATTAACTCTATCCATGATAGCAGATTTTTGCCTGCTCTTCTATAACTTATCGACCAGAGACAGGAGCTTGCCGTCTTTAAACTTGTAAATGGCATAGCAGTAACCGCCGTCGCTGTTGACTGCCGTGACTTCCCAGACGGCCTGCTTTTGATACCAACCCAGGTTGACTTCCTTGATCGTCTTCTTTGGATAAGACTTCTGGAAGCTGGATTTGACCGTGCTTTCGCTGACGCCGTCACTAGCTGAATAATAGTAGGCCTTGTGTTTGCCCGGCAGGTAGATGAAGTAAGCCGCCTTGCCCTTACTGGTTTTCCCGCTGGCTGAATATGACTTGACGCCCCGGCTCAAATGGTAGTACTTGTCAATTTGCTTCATGGAAGTCTGCTTGACCAGCTTGGCAACTTTCTCTTTCTGCTGACTGTACGGCTTGGCCGCCTTAGCGACAACCGCCACTGTTCCCGCGTAAAGCAAAAACAGGAAGAAGACCAGCCAGGCCAGATACTGCAGGACATTTTTGACTCTTTCGTTAAGCATTTTACCTCTCGAACTTCAAATTCTTTTTTAACTCACTCGCTTTAATCTTTTGCACCGGAGCCGGCAGGCTGGACCTAAAGGCCGGGCCATAACTCTTGGTCCAGATCCGGGGATCCAGGATCAAAAACTGCCCGTGATCATCCTCGCCCCGGATCAAGCGACCACATCCCTGCCGCAGGCGGAGAATCGCCCTGGGCAAAGAGTCCTCTTGAAAGACATCCCAGCCTCTTTGGGCCAGGTAATGCTGCCTAAGGCTGACCTCTGGCAAGTCCGGGGACTCAAATGGCAGGCGGGTGGCGATGACCAGGTCAATCCCGCAATTGTGGAAGTCCACCCCTTCCCAAAAGCTATCCGCCCCCAGCAAAATTGACCGTTCAGCAATGACGAAGCGGCGGGTGATCCGCTCATTTGACCCCGTCAAGCCCTGGGCCAGGAGCTCATAGTCCTTAACCCGGGGATCATTCAGCAGTTCAAAGTAGAGCTGCTTGATCAAGTCCAGGTTGGTAAACAGGCACAAAACGTGCTTTTGCCCGCTTAAGTCCTTGGTCAGGATATTTTTTAATTCTTCCAAAAAACGCGGGCTGTCTGGATCCGGCTGTCCCTCGTCCATGGCCAAAATCTCCAGATGGTCAGCCATTGGGAAGCTGGCCTTGCCCTTGTAGCAGGAAACACCTAAATTCGGCAGGGCCAGGACTTGCTTGGCAAAATCAAAATTGCCGTCATTGGTTATTGTCGCACTGATCATGCTGATATGGTCAAAGCGGTCGTAAATTTTATGCAATTCTTCAGAACTGTCCAGGCTGAGCCAGTGGAGGTTGCTGCTGAGAGCATCTTCGGGGTTGGTTACGTTGACCACGAAGCCCAAATGCTCCAAGAGCGGCTGGTTCAAGAGGTCAGCCAGCTGGTAGCTCTTTTCCGTGTAGAATTCCAGCAGGTCGACCTGGTCATTCAATTCTTCCAGCAAAGATTCCTCATCAGTTAAAAAGCGGTCCTTTTCCTGCTCCAGCAAGTAGCGGATCTGGTTGGTATGGATCCGGACCTGCTCCAATTGCTGCTGGAACTGTCTAAGAAGTGGCCGGAACTGAGAGTTTTCCGGGAAGAGATCCTGGCCCTGGATGGTCAGCTGCAGGCTCTTATTGGGCAAAACAATCTGGCTGATCGCCTGCCCCTTGTGCTGGTAGAGGTACTTTTGCATCCGGTTCAAGCTGTGAATCAAGTCCAGGCTTTCCTGGTCCAAGAGGTCCAGCATGAACTGCAGCTGGACATTTTCCTCGCTTTGTCTGAGCAGGTTATTGTCCGTAAAGTAGAGCAGATTGCGCAGGTGGCTGATGCTGCCCCAAATTGCTTCCAAGCGCAGGGAGTCCGTCCGGGCCGTCTGCAGGTTTTCGCTGAAGCGGTGGGCTTCGTCAATTACCAGGTAAGGGTTCTGCCCCCAGATAGAGTCCATGTAATGGTTGACCAGGTAGGCGTGGTTAGTCACCAAAATGTTGGCCTGCTCCTGCCGGCGGCGGGCCAGGTTCCAAAAGTCAACGCTGGCAAACTGACTGGCCACCCGGGCATCCCCGGGGTGCTTGAGCTGGTTAAAAATCGGCAGTTGCTGGCTGGTCAGCTGCAATTCATCCATGTCCCCGGTCGTTGTTTCTGTCAGCCAGACCAGGATCTGCATCTGCAAGAGCAAGGTCGCCTTGTTGGGCGAATTCTGGTAGAGAGTCTGGGCAAAACCGTCTAAATCCAGGTAGTGGCTGCTGGACTTGACCATTTCCGCGTTTAAGCCCAGACCCGTAACCCGCAGGAGCTGGGGAATTTCCTGGTCTAGAAGCTGCTGTTGGAGGACCTTGGTCGGTGTGGCAATCACTAATTTTTTACCGGAATAGAGCTGGTAGGCGTAAGCGAAAAGGTAGGCAAAAGTCTTCCCTGTCCCGTTTGGCGCTTCAGCCAGCATGACTCTTTGCCCGGCATCTTCGACAAAGTCGTGCAAGCGGTCGATTAAGTCCACTTGCGCTTGCCGGTAATTGATCTTGCCTTTAAAAAGCTTGCGTTTGTCCGTGTCTTTAACTGGAAAATGCCCATTTTCCCCATGTTCAACCGCCGGAATCTCCTGCCTCTTTAAGACCAGGTTGCGGACCTGCATCTTGTCTTTGGGCAGCTTGCGCCTGCTTTGCCGGGACTGGTCAGCAATCACCTTGATCACATCCCCCGTGTCCCGGATAAGGCCACTGGCCAAAGAGCCCAGAACATTCAAAGTTGCCTGGGGCAAAGAAGCCAGTTTGTCGATGATCTTTAGGAGCAAGACGGCTGTCCCGTAAGCGTCAGAATCCGCCTTGTGGGGGTTGGCGTGCTTGATCTCCAGGCTGGCCGTCAAGTCCCGCAACTTGTAAGAAGGCAGGGTCGGAAAGGCGATCTTGGCCAGTTCAACCGTGTCAACCGCCTTGCAGGTCAAGGCCTCAAAGCCCGCATTGGTCAATTCGTAGTTCAAGAAAGGAAAGTCGAAATTGACGTTATGGGCCACGAAAACCGTATCCTGCAAGATCTCGCGGATCTTCGGGGCATAGTGCTTGAAATCAGCCTGGCCGGCCACCATCTTCTGGTCGATCCCGGTCAAATTGGTCACGGCCAGGGGAATTTCCCGGTGGGGGTTCATCATGAAGGAATAAGTTTTAACCACTTCGCCATCCTTGACTATGGCGCAGCCAAACTGGATGATCCGGTCCCCCTCTTCCTTGCGCGTCCCGGTCGTTTCCAAGTCAACGACCGCGAAGCTTTCGCCGGCAAAAAAATCCGCCATTTTCCGCTCCTTTCACTCTAAAAACTTCTAATCAACTTCAACAATTTCCCGGCAGCTCAAAAGCACCAGGTACTTTTTCAAAACAGGCAGCTTGCCCGATTCATTTAAGGCTCGCTCATAAAGGCGCAGCTGGCCCTGGTACTTTTCTTTCAGATTCTGGATTGCTTCCTCTTGCTTACGCGGGTTAACGTGGTCAGTCTTGTAGTCAAATAAAATGATACCATTCTCTGCTTCATAATAGCCATCGATTGTCCCGTGAACCAAAATTTCTCCTGGAAAATCGCTGAAATCCTTAAACAACGTTTTCGGTGACAGGATGGTGGCAAAATTTTCCTCCCGGTGGAGGTGGTCAGGCTGCTGGTAGAAGTCTTTGGCAAAGTCGCTCTTGACAAACCAGGACAAGGCTTCCCGGTCCAGCTTGCTGGCCAGGGTCTGGCTTAGCCGGCCCTTTTCCACTAGGCCGGCAATGCAGCTGTCAATGGCATCCTTGTCGCCTTTGGAATAGTCATAATACTGCAAGACCAGGTGGCTGGCTGTCCCCAGTTCAGCTGAGCTGACCGTATTTTGGAAGAGGAAGTCAGGTTCAGTATCGATCGGCTGCAAATACCTGTTGGCCGACTGCAGTCCCGAAATGTGGGCGTCAGCCAGTTCATCTTCGATCGGGTCACCAAAAGCCTTCTTGATTTCAGACACCGCCTGGTAGGCCGTGGTCCGGCTGGCATCCAAGTAAGGATAGCCGCCCTGGCTGAAGGCATAGAGCTTTTCCGCCTGCTTAAAGACGGCCTCTTCGTCTTCCGTCAGGTCTGCCCCGCTGTCTGTTTTAGTCTCACTGGCCGGCAACTGGGCCTGGTCTTTCTTGGGGTCAAAGTGGACAAAGACCAGACTGCTTTCTTGGCCTGCCGCCAAGTCGCTGACGGCTTTTTCACCCAGCTGCTTCACCTGCTTGGCGCGGGCTAAAGCCGGGGCCAAAAAGTCCAGGGGCTTGGCTACCTTCATTTTATCCAAAAGGGGCAGGCGGCCAGCAGAAATTTCCTTGGCCCACTTCTCTTCTAGGCCAGCCAGGTCAGTTTTAGCTGGCAGCTTGATATTTGCCGCCAAAATCAGCTTCTGCTTGGCCCGGGTCAAAGCCACGTAAAGCAGGCGGGCTTCTTCTTCCAGCAGCTTCTGCTTTTTGGCAATCTTCAGCCAGGCATTGGCCAAAGTATCTGCCCGGTATTCCGGATCATCAAAGGGATAGGCAAAGGACAAACCCAGGCCACTGGCATCTAGGACATAACTGCCGGTAATGTCTTGCTGGTAATTGTAGCGGTGCTCCAGGCCCAAGACAAAGACAACCGGGAATTCCAGCCCCTTTGAGGCGTGGATGGTCATCAGCTTGACTGAGTTGCCGGCATTTTCGCTCAAAATTGGCTGGGCCAGGTCCTTCTGGTTCTTCCGCATTCTGGCAATAAAGTTGATGAACTGGTAAAGGTCCTTGAAGCCCGAACTTTCGTAGGCGCTGGCTCTTTCGTACAGGGCTGTTAAGTTGAGCCGGCGCTGCTGGCCGTTGGTCATGGCCGTCACGATTTCCAAAAAGCTGGTCCGCTCGTAAATGGTCCAGAGCAGTTCTGAAATCCGGTGGCTCAAGGAAAAGTCGCGAAGGTCCTGCAATTGGGCCAAAAAGTCCCGGCAGCGGGCAGCCAGATCTGTATCTTTTTTAGCATAAGTTCTTAAAGCCGAATAGAAGCTGACGCTCTTGTTGACCAGGCGGATTTCGGCCAAATCTGAACTGGAGAAGTTAAAAATCGGAGACCGCAAAACCGCCACCAGGGGAATATCCTGGTCCGGGTTGTCGATGATCTTCAAATAGGACATGATGACCGTCAATTCAAAAGTCTGGAAGTAGTTCTGGACATCCATGACAAAGAGCGGGAGCCCGTAGCGGTCAAATTCCTGCTTGATGTCCAGGTTGCTGGTCTTGGACCGGGTCAAAATAGCAATATCGCCATAGCTGATCGGCCGGGTCTGCCCGGTCTTCGGGTCAAAAATTGGCGTCTGGTCAGCGATCAGCTTCTGGATCCGGCTGATGACCATGGCTAAATCGCCCTGGTTCAATTCCCCGTCATCTTCTGTTGCAGATGAATCTTCCTGGTAGAGGACTTCTGTTTCAGTCGGCAGGACCGCCTCTAGGTCATAGCCGGCCGCGAATTTCAGCTGCCCTTCTTTTTGGTAGTCAATCCCCCCGAAGTCCTTGGTCAGGAGGCTGTCAAAGATCAAGTTGACAGCTTGGGTGACCGGCTGGCTGGAGCGGAAGTTCTCGGCAAAAATAATCCGTTGCTTGCCAGCCGAATTTTCCTGGCCATATTCATCATACTTGGCGATAAACAGGCTGGGTTCCGCCTGGCGGAAGCCGTAGATCGACTGCTTGACGTCCCCGACCATGAAGAGGTTGTTCTTCCCGTCTTTTTTCAGCCGCTGGATCAAGCCGTCCTGCAGGGCGTTGGTGTCCTGGTATTCATCGACCATGATTTCCTTAAAGCGGTTTTGGTAGTAGGCCCGGGCCAGGTCAGAGTTTGAGCTGTCCTGGGTCAGAATTTCATAGGCCAACTGCTCCATGTCGCTGAAGTCCAGGACCCGGTCAGCCCGCTTCAATTCGTTAAAGCGATCGATAAAGGCCAGTTCAACTTCCGCTGCCGCGGAGGCGATTTCTGCCCCCTTGGCTAAGAGGGCCTGCTGGTCAGCGTTGCTGTTTGCGTAAAAACTAGTATAGACATTGAAGACCAGCTGCTTGCCAGCTTCTTTAACCTCCTTTGCCTCCGCGACAAAGTCGGCGATCTCCTTGTTTGTCCGCAGGGTCCCGTCAAACTGGCAGGCCGTCAGCAGCTCTCTTTGCCGGTCAAAGGGATCATCTGTAGCCAGGCTTTCCCGGTAGCTGGCCAGACTGGTGGCAAAAGCCGTAAAAGCTGGCTGGTACTTGGCAAACTTTTCATGGTCAAAGTCGGCTTCGGCCATCAAAGCCGTCAGCTTGTCCGCCAGGTTGCAAAATTCTTCCTCCAAGTAAGGCTTGATTTTCTCCTGCCAGAGGGAGCTGTCGACAACGTCGCTGGTCTCCAGCAGGTAAGGGGCAGCCAGCTTTTGCAGCCAAGCCCGGTAGTTGGGCCGGGCCATGGCAAACTGGTATAAATCCAAAAGCAAGTCTCTGGCTGAATTGGCGTTGCTGTCGCCGGCGAAGGCATCATAGAGGGCCAGGAAACGGTCTTTTTTCGCTTGGTCCTCATTTTGCAGGTAGCCGTTTTCGACATCCCTCAAGGCTCTTTCTTTTAAAAGCTCAATCTGGGTGGCGTCAGTCAAAATGCTGAAGTCAGGGTCGATGTCGATCGCGAAGTAAAAGCGGCGGATGACGTCCAAACAGAAAGAGTCGATCGTGGAAATAATCGCGGTATCGATTTCAGCCAGCTGCCGGCGCAAAAAGTCGGCCTGGCTGGCATCTGTTTCTTCTTGCAAGCGGTCCTGCAGGCGCTGCTTGATCCGCTGCTTCATTTCACTGGCCGCTGCCCGGGTAAAAGTGATGACCAGGAGCTGGTTAACCTCCAAGTGGTCGTCCATGATTTCCCGGATGACCCTTTCAACCAAAACGCTGGTTTTGCCTGAGCCGGCAGAGGCTGAAACCAAAAGGTCCTGCCCCCGGCTTTCAATGGCCCTGGCCTGGTTTGGTGTATATTTTACAGCCATACTATTTCCTTTCTATGTACCATTCCTTATCCCCTCTGCCGCAGCCGCTTTTCTACCAAGGCCAGCAGATCTGCCTTTTTAAGGCTTGGCAGGTCCCGGTAAGAGTTAGTTGGCAGCTGCTGGTCAAAGTAGAAGATATCCTTGTAGTCGCTATAAGCCAGGCCGGTATTGTTGCCTTGCCGGAAAGGATTCAAGGCAATCTGCCCGCTCAAAATCTCGCTGGCCGCGTCCTCAATCAAGGCTTCGACGTATTCCAGCAGCTCCCGCATCTCATCTTGGCTGAAGAAGTTGTCTTTTTTGCCAAAGCCCCCGCTCTTGTTCAGTTTGAGGCCCCGGTAAACCGGACTGCTTGCCTTTTTCTCAAGGACTTTGTCGACTTCCTGGTACCAGGCTGGCTCACTGACAAAGACCCCGGACAATTTCAACTTGTCTTCCCCGCCCAAAAGGTTCTCTTTCAGCTGCAGCTTGCTGTCAAACAAGGCCCCGGTTGATGAGGAGGAGTTGACGGAATTCAGCTTCCGGGTGACATATTGGTAAAAGGCCCCCAGGAGGTCAAACTGCCGCCCGCCGGCCAGGAGGTCCCGGTTCTTCTCCAGAACGTCCAAATAGGCGATCATCTGCAGGTCTACCCCGCTGGCAAAACGGGCCAGGTTGAAGCTGTGGTCAGAAGACTTGTAGTCGATCAGCTGGCCTAAAACGTGCTGGTCCCCGTTAAAGAGGTCGACCCGGTCGATCTTGCCCCGGAGGCTGATCTTCCGCTGGCCGGCAAACTTCTTCAAAGGCAAGACCAGGCCAGCCAGCTTTTCAGCCGGGCCAAAGGCCAGTTCCCCGTAAGTAGCCCGCATCTTGTTTTCCTGCTGCTTGCGCCGGTAGCTTTGGGCTACCTTACTGGTCGTCTTGTCAAAGGCCTTGAAAAGATATTCATTAAAAGGATCACGCAAGAACTGCTGGTAGAGGGGTTCTTGCAGGATCTCGCTTCTGACCTGCTTGAGCAAAAGCTCCAGGTCCAGCTCGCTGAGCTTGTCAATTTCGATATTTTTCTTTTGCATTTCCTTGAGCAAAAGCTCAAAGGTCCGGTGGAAGTAGTTACCGGACTGGATGGCATTCAGCTCATTTTCTGCCCGGGGCCGCAGGCGGAGGCCATAGTTAAGGAAGTATTCAAAAGAATTCTGGTAGTAGCTTTCCAGCTGGGAGACTGAAGACAGAAGGTCTTTACCGTACAGGCGCTCAGCCAGGTCCTCTGAGATGTCTTGCGGGTTATTGTCATAAGCCATCCCTTCCGCGATTTCTTCTGCTTTTTCTTCCTCATACTGCCGGCTGAGTCCGACTAGCTTGGCCACCAGCGGGCTTTGAGCGGAATTTTCCTCAGCATAGGCCAGGTAACCTAAGCTGGCCCTTGGACTGGTCAAAAAGAGCAAAAGCTGGCGGGCAAATTCGGTCCGGTCTTTTTCAGCGGTATCTGGCAGGTCCCTTTGCCGGTATTCCCGGCCGTTAACCAGCTTCAGCAGGCGCTTGTAGTAAATGGATGGATCCAGCAGGTCATTATTGGAATTGATTACCGGATAGGAGATGTAGACCCGGTCAGAGGCCAGGGCCAGGGCATTGCCGAATTGGTATTCCTGGTCCAGGTTGCGCAGCTGCTGACTGTCTTCCAAGTAGGCCTCCTGGTCAAAAAAGTCTGCCAGGCTGAGCAGATTTTCCGTAGTCAAAAAGTTGGGCTTGTCGCTGATTTGCGGCAGGCTGCCATTGGCTGCTCCGATGATGAAGACCTGCTTGTAGCCGCTGGTCTGCACCATCCCGTATTCTGACAAGGTGACGGCGTCCAGGCTAGCCGGAATCGTCGCGAAATTGGCCTGAGAAAAGGCTGCCGTCAGCATCTTAAAGAAGTCAGCCCAGGCAAAATTTTCCGGGTTGACCAAGAGGTAGTCTTTGAGCAAAGACAAAAGCAGATTCCAGCACTGCTCCGGCTGCTGGGCCTGCTGCAGGTCTCCCTCCTCGCTGGCTTTTAAGCGCCAGGCTTCCAGGCGGGCGCTGACCCCGTTTTTGACCAAGAAGTCAAAAAAGAGCTTGACAGCAGTCATGCTGTCTTTTTCACTCTTCAGCTGGCGAGCAAGCCGGGAGAGCTTGCTGACAAAAAAGTCCCGCAGCTTGTCCAAGCGGTCCAGCCGCTTTTGGTACTGCTCTTGGTCCAGGGCGATGACCTGGGCCTTGGTAAAGTCCTTGAGGGGCTTTTGCCAAAGGCTGTACTTGATTCCGTGGGCCAGGGCAAAGTTTTCCAGCTGGTCAACGTCGCGCAAATATGCGGCTTCCCCGGCTTCTGCATCCCCTTCTAAATACCAGTCAGGGATCAAGAGGCGGGTCTTCATGATGCTCAAAAGAGCTGGCGTGTCTCCTGCCTGCTGGAGGAGCTTGCCCAAATTTTCCAGCAAAAGCACCAAGGGGTGGTACTTCATCTGCTGCTGCAGGTCGTCAAAGAAGGGAATCTGGTTTTGCCGTAAAATCGGAGCCAAGTAAGTTTCATACTCCTGCAAATTCGGGGCTAAGACCAAAAAGTCCCGGTACTGGCAGCCCTTTAAAGCCACCTCGTCATAGATGGTCCGAGCCACGAAATATGCTTCAGCGTAGCGGGAATCCGCCTTAACCAGTTGAAGGTTATCTAAATCCGGCTGGCCCTGTCCCTGCCAGGCCTGGTTCAAGTCCCTGGCCGGACTGGCTGGACTGGCGATTTTTTCTCTTTCCCAGGCAAAATCATGGGCGGAAAAGTAGCCGGTCAAGTCCTTGATTGTCTTCTGAACCACGTAGTCGTATTCCCCGGCGGCCGGCTCAATCACGCTGCCGTCAGCCGTCTTGAAGGCGAAGGTCATCTCGCTTGCAAAAGCTGCCAGCAGCTGCATAGTCATTTTTTCCTGAATGGAAAAATGAGAGAAATCAGTCACGTAGAAGCTGGCCTGGCTGACCAGGTCCGGCCGGCTGGCCAAAAGCTGGTTCAGCTGGATGTTTAATTCATCCTTGGTGGCGAAGTGCTTTTCACCTACGATTTCTAAAAAGTCCTGGTAGATCAAGTCCAGGTCGTGCAACTTGTCTCTGGTTTCATTATCCAGGTCCAGTGCCACCGCCGGATCAGCTGCCCGCTCCAAAAGATTGCCCAGGTCCAGCTGACCGGTATGAACCTGCAGGATCGTGCTGTAAACTTGCTTGATCATGCCGGAATTGGCATGGGAATTTTTGAAAAGCAGGAGTTCATCTCTGCGCTTGTCGATGATCTGCTCCAAAATCATGGTCGCGGCCGCGTCATCCAGACTTTCTGGCATGAGCAGGTCGGCCTTTTTAAAGAAAAACCAAGCCAGGCGGGAGAAGGACAGGACGTGCAGGTTCTTGACGCTGGTCTCTTCCCGCCCTTGAAGTTGCGCGACTTTGCCTATTGCGGCAACTTCTGTGTTAAACTTGATATGGTTTGGAACAATAATAAAGGTATCTTTGCCGGGCTGGGCCAGATAATTGCGGGCAGCCCGGCCGATGATCTCAGTTTGCAGGGGATCGGACTGTCTGCCGGTTATAATTTTGATCATTGCTTCCACTCCTTTGTTGACTGATCGGTCAATCTAAATTTTATCAATCTCTTTCCTTTTTGGGAACTGATTGCCATTGATTCTAAGCAAACGTTAACCGAACTAACAAATTAATTTTTTGAGGTGATTCTTTTTGCAGACTTCATGTACTGCTCATGGAAAAGTAATTTTGATCGGCGAGCATTCCGTTGTTTACGGCTATGACGCCCTGGCCATGCCAATTCAGGCCCTGCATATTAAGACGACCGTCAGTGATTATGCCGGCCCGGTCTGGATGGACACCAAGCTCTACCAGGGTCCTTTTTTTGACGCGCCTGCTGACTATAACGGCCTTAAGTATGTCGTCAAGGAGCTTTTGGCCAGAAGCGGGAAAAATCCCCAGATCAAGCTTACCTATACCGGGGAAATTCCCATGGAGCGCGGACTTGGCTCCTCAGCTACCGTCGCTTACGGTACTACCGTGGCCTTGAGCCAATACCTGGATTTGAAGTTAAGTGCAAGTGAAGTTATGGCTATCACCAACCAGGCAGAAACGATCAACCACGGCAAGGCTTCCGGCCTGGACGCGGCCACGGTCAATTCCGATTACCTGGTCTTTTTTAATAAGCAAAAGGGCGTAAAAAAGCTCTCCTCAAAATTAGGCGCCAGCCTCTTGATCATGGACACGGGCGATTTGGGCAATACCAGAGAAGCCGTCACTATGGTTGCCAAGCTTTTAAATGAGTCACCTGACGCGCAAGTTAGAATGCGCAAGCTGGGACAACTGGCTGACAAAGTCAAAGCCGCCTGGCTTGAGCAAGACCCAGAGAGCGTTGGTAAATTCTTCAATGTGGCCCAGGAGCTTTTAGTTTCCTTTAATTTGTCGACGGCCAAGATCGACCGGATCTGCCAGATTGCTGATAAAGGCGGGGCTTTAGGCTGCAAGTTGTCCGGCGGCGGCCTGGGCGGAATCGTCATCGCCCTTTGCAAGGATGCCGCTTCCTGCGAAGAGATTGCTGCTGCCTGCCAGGCAGAAATCAGTAACTACTGGATTGAAGAGATTTAATTTTTGCCCAAAAATTATTAAAAACAGAATTACACAGTAAAGGAATGTGAAACAGATGAGTAAAACTGCTCGCGCCCATACCAATATCGCCTTGATCAAGTACTGGGGCAAGAAGGACGCCAAATTGCGCTTGCCGCTCATGTCCAGCCTGTCCATGACCCTGGATGCCTTCTACAGCGACACCAAAATCTCAGACAGCGAGCAAATGTCTTTTAAATTAAACGGCCAAGCCATTTCCGGTCCGGCCGCTGACCGCGTTTTCGCCTATCTCCGGGCCATGCAGGACCGCTTCGGAGTCAAGGGAAATTTGGCGGTTGAATCGGTCAACCAGGTGCCAACCGCGGCTGGTCTGGCCTCTTCCAGTTCAGCCTTTGCCGCCATGGCAGCGGCTTTTGCCGACCACTACCAGTTAGGCGTTGACCGGCGGGAATTGTCCAGAATGGCCCGGATGGGATCTGGCTCAGCTTCAAGATCTGTTTTCGGCGGTTTTTCCGTCTGGCAAAAAGGCGATAGTGACCAGACTTCTTACGCCTACCCGCTGGACGAAGAGCCGGACATGGACCTGCGCCTTTTGGCTGTTGAAATCAACGACCAGGAAAAGAAGATTTCTTCAACCAAGGGGATGGAAATGAGCAAGAGCTCCCCCTTCTACCAGGTCTGGCTGGACAGAAATGACAGTGAGATCAAGGAGATGGAAGAAGCGATTAAGCAGGCTGACTTTAGCAAATTGGGTTCTCTGGCTGAATTAAATGCCAGTGAGATGCATGCTTTAACCTTCACCGCTGTCCCTGGCTTTACCTATTTTGAGCCGAATACCATCAAGGCCATCAAGCTGGTCCAGGACCTGCGCAAGCAAGGGCTGGAGTGCTACTACACCATTGACGCCGGCCCAAACGTCAAGGTCCTCTGCCAGGGGAAAAATTCTAAAGATATTATTAATTGCTTTGAGTCCTCCTTTGATCGTGTTAAGATTATTGAGGCAGGTTTTGGTCCAGGAGTCACTCTGTTGGACTAAAGCTTATTTAATTGTCTATAATGTCTTAGGACGTAAAAAAAGAAAAAATTAAAAGAATAAGAGGAAGAGTTTTTTTGATTACTGAAAAAGCACCAGGCAAACTTTATATTGCCGGGGAATACGCTGTCTTGGAACAAGATTGTCCAGCCATTCTGGTCGCCCTTGACCAATACGTCAGGGTCTCAATCAAGCCAAGCAGCAGCGACACCGGTTTGATTCACTCCAAGCAATACTCCCAGGACTCTATTCACTGGGTCAGACGGGGGTCAAAGATGGTGATCGACAACCGGGACAATCCATTTGAATACATTCTGTCCGCAATTTCTTTCACTGAAAGATACTGCCTGGAACAGAATGTCAAGATGGACGTTTACGACTTGTTTGTCAATTCTGACCTAGATTCCGCAGATGGCAAGAAGTATGGCCTGGGTTCTTCAGCCGCTGTCACGGTCGCGACGGTCAAGGCAATCTTGCGCTTTTACGGTATCCAGGCAAGCAAGGACCTGATTTACAAGCTCTCCACAATTTCTCACTACTCAGTCCAAGGCAACGGCAGCGCCGGCGATATCGCGGCCAGCGTCTACGGCGGCTGGATCGCCTACCAGACCTTCAACAAGCTCTGGCTAAAAGAAGAACTGGCAAGCAAGTCCTTGTCAGCGGTGGTCGGTGAAGCCTGGCCAGGTCTGAAGATCCAGCAGCTGGTTCCGCCGAAGGGCATGGAGCTCTTGATTGGCTGGAGCCAGCAGCCGGCTTCAACTTCCCGCCTGGTTGACAAGACTAACGCCAACAAGAACAACCTGCGGACTGAGTACGCCAAGTTTTTGGCAGACTCACGCAAGTGCGTTTTGCAGATGATCCGCGGTTTTGAAGAAGCCAACATCGCTTTGATTCAAAAGCAGATCGGCATCAACCGCCGCTTGCTGCAGCATTTTGCCGCTATCAACAATATTGCTATCGAAATTCCCCGCTTGACTGAGCTGATCGAAATCGCCAACAAGTTTGGCGGCGCGGCCAAGACCAGCGGCGCGGGCAACGGCGACTGCGGCATCGTCATCGTCAACAAGGACACCGATATTGACCGCCTCCGCAAGGAATGGGTCAAGAACAACATCCTGCCCCTGGAATTTCACATTCACCAATCTGAATTAACTTACTAAGAGCATTGCGATGTCACAAAGATCTATAAGAAAAGAAGAACATCTGGCTTTGACACAGATGTTTTTTAATGCCCAAAAAACGAATTCCTTTGATCAGGTCCACCTGCTCCGCCCGGCCCTGCCTGAAAGTCAGGTTGACCCAAGCGCCATCAAGACGACCTGGTTTGGCAAAGAGTTAGCCGCCCCCTTCTTCATCAACGCGATGACTGGCGGGTCGAAAAAATCCAGGCAGATCAACCGGCAGCTGGGTGAAATTGCCAATAAGCAACAAATTGCCCTGGCCTTAGGCTCAGCCAGCATCTTGACCAAGGAAGAAGACCAGCTAGAGTCTTTTTACGTGGCTAGAGAAGCCAATCCAGACGGCCTCCTGTTTGCTAATGTTAATCCTTTGACTCCAGCTAAAGCGGCTGCCAAGATCGTCAAGGATCTGCAAGCAGATGCCCTGCAGATCCACCTTAACGTGGCCCAGGAGATCCCCATGCCTGAAGGCGACCGGGACTTTGTCTGGCTGGACCGGATGCTGGAGATTAAAGAAGCAGCTGGCGTGCCAGTCATCGTCAAGGAAGTCGGCAGCGGCCTGGATCCAGTCAGCCTGCAAAAATTGCAGGCAGCTGGCTTTAGCTGGTTCGATATCGGGGGAGCTGGCGGCACCAATTTTGCCCAAATCGAAAACTCCCGCAACCCCCACCCTATGGCGTATTTGAACGACTGCGGCCTGCCAACGGTCCTGGCTACCCTTTTAGCGGCGCCTTTGACCAAGCAGCTAATCGTCTCTGGCGGGGTCAGAAATCCGCTGGACGTCTTCAAAGGCCTGGCCCTGGGCGGCAAATTTGTCGGCGTGGCCAACCACTTCCTCCACACCCTTTTAAATGAGGGCCTGGATGGCCTAGATGAAGAAATCAGCCGCTGGAAGGAAGAACTGGCCTATCTTTTCGCCTTATATGGGCAAGGCAGCCTGCCGGTCAAGCAGCCATATTACTTAGACTTGGAACTGAAGAATCAGTTTGACCAGCTTAAGCAATATGCCAGCAAATAGAGCAAGCATGCAAGTAAAAAATAAAAACTAAAGAAATAACTGTTGACAAAATTTCTCCCAGGATTTATTTGTTAACAGTATTTTTTTGCGCGGCATAGCCGCGCTTTTTCTTTTTTAGAAAAATTGTAGTAACAAGTAGGACATTTAAAAAGTAGCAAAAAAAGAATCCAGCTTGCCTGGATTCTTTTTCCTTGTTATTTAGCTGACTAAGCTTCAAATGCCCGGGTCAATGGCGGAACGATTTGCTTCTTCCGGGAAACAACGCCTGGCAGGTGGGCTTCTGAGTCAACCAGTTCCTTGCCGAAGGCCTTGGCAAAGACAGACTTGCTTTCGTCGTCACCAATGAAGAGAACTTCTGAGTCGGAGTCCAAAACGTTGGTAATTACCAGCATGAACAAGTCGTAGCCGTTTTCCTTAGCATCCTTTTCCATGGCTGCCAGGAAGGCATCCTTGCGTTCCAGGGCTTCTGGGACGTCAACAACGTTGACTTGAGCGATCCGGGCAGTCTTTGAGCCCAGTTCGAAGCTCTTGGCGTCCAGGTCGATCAGTTCTTCAACTGACTTAGCGGCGATGTTGGTGCCGGCCTTAAGCAGCTCCAAACCGTATTCCTTGTAGTCAACGCCGGCAATCTTAGCCAGGTCTTCAACTGCTTCCTTGTCGATGTCAGTAGTAGTTGGTGACTTCAAAAGCAAGGTGTCGGAAATGATGGCACTGAGCATGATACCAGCAATGTTGGCCGGAATTTCCATGTTTTGTTCCTTGAACATTTCCCACAAAACAGTGGAAGTGCAGCCTACTGGTTCAGCCCGGTAGAACAAGGGGTCGATCGTCGCGAAGTTGCTGATCCGGTGGTGGTCAATAACGTGGGTAACCTTGACTTGGTCCCGGTCTTCAACGCTTTGTTGCGGTTCATTGTGGTCAACTAGCATGATGGCCTTGACTTCGTTTGCGACAGTCTTAACCACGCGTGGTGCTTCAAAGCCGAACTTCTTCAAAGCAAAAGAAGTTTCGTCGTTGGCTTCACCCAAAGCAACGGCTTCAGTGTTGTAGCCATGTTGGTTTTGGAAGTATGAGTAGGCAATCGCCGTGCCGATTGCGTCAGTATCTGGGTTTCTGTGACCAAAAATCAGTTCTTTTTCCATCTTGGAATTTTCCCTTCTAGATTTAGCTAAAATTATTCTCTCTATTTAAGTCTACTAGAAAATCAGCGCTTTGTTCAATCTTTTCTCGATCTTTTTGCTTTTTTTAGAACAAGCGGCCGACATCCCGGGCCTGGTCCGGTAAAGGCCGGCCCATAAGCAGTTCCTTAGTTTCTCCGTCTGTCTTAACATCAATGACGAAGGAACCGTTGCTCTGCCGGTCGCCGACTGGGTGGTCGCTGGTCCGGATGACCTGCTTGCGCAGGCTGGAAGTGATCAAGATCAGCTCATGGTTCTGCCCGTAAGCCTTCAAGGCCACGATCCGGTGCGGCTTGGTCTTCAAGTTCCGCAAAACCAGTACCCCCCGCTTGGCCCGGCTGGTCTTGCCGATCAGCTTCAGCGGCATCTGTTTGAAGGCCCCTCTTTGGGTTACCAGACCCACCTTGAGCAGGTCTTCATATTGCGGGTCAGTGACCAGGCAGGCAACGACATAGTCGTCTTCCTTCAAGTTGATTGACTTAACCCCAGCTGCCCGGGCCCCGACTTGCGGAACTTCATCGATGTCATATTTAAGGGCAAAGGCCTGGTTAGTAAAGAGGGTGATTTCCCGCTTTTCACTTGTCTTGACCAGGTCCACAGTAATGACACGGGAGTCTTCCCCCTTCATCTTCATGGCCATAATTGCCCGGGACTTGTAGGTTCTGGTTGGCTGCAGGTCAGCCAGGGCCACCTGCTTAATAAAGCCGTCGTTTGTGGCCAGCAGGAAGGCCAGGTCTGGATCATCTAAGCGGTCTAAGGCAAAGACCCGGATGATGCTCTCGTCAGCCGCCAGGCCCAGTTCCTGGGACAAGTGCTGGCCAACATCTTTCCACTTGCTTTCGACCAGCTCATGCACCGGCCGGTAGATCAAGTTGCCGTGGTTGGTGAAAAGGTAGAGGTTGGTCAAAGTCGACAGGGTCCCCTCATAAACCACCCGGTCAGTTTCCGGCAGGCCATTGTCGCCGGCTTCGGTTGACTGGAAGGACCGCATTGAGGACCGCTTGATGTAGCCGTCGCGGCTGATCAAGACCCGGACTGATTCTTCCGTGATCAAGGCCTTTTCATCGACTTCGACTCTGGCCGTTTCATCGCTGATTTCACTGCGCCGGTCTGAGCCAAATTCCTTCTTGACGGCCCGGAGTTCCTTGATGATTTCCTTTTGCAAAACTTTCGGGTCCGCCAAAATCTTCTCGTATGCCGCGATCTTGCCCGTCAGTTCTTCTTCTTCAGCTTGCAGGGCTAAGACGTCAGTATTGGTCAAGCGGTAAAGCTGCAAGGAGACGATCGCTTCGGCTTGCCGGTCAGTGAAGGCAAATTCCGCTACCAGGTTCTTCTTGGCGTCAGCCTTGTTCTTAGAAGCCCGGATAACCTTGATCACCTGGTCCAAGATGCTCATGGCCTTGATCAAACCCTGGATGATTTCCAGCCGGTCTGAGGCCTTCTTCAAGTCAAACTGGGTCCGCTTGGTTACGACTTCTTCTTCGTGTTCCAGGTAAGCAGCTAAAATCCGCTTAAGGCCCACTTGGACCGGAGTCATGTGGTCAATGGCCACCATGTTGAAATTATAGGAAACCTGCAGATCAGTATTCTTCAAAAGGTAGTTGAGGATGTTCTGGGCGTCAGCGTCCTTCTTAAGTTCGATGACGATGGAAAGGCCGTGGCGGTCAGTTTCGTCTCTGACTTCACTGATCCCGTCCAGTTCCCGGCTGACCCGGATTTCGTCAATCTTCTTGACCAGCTGGGCCTTGTTGACCAGGTAAGGAATTTCCGTCACCACGATCTGCTGGCGGTGGCCCCGGATCTCTTCAATATGAGTCTTGGCGCGGACTTGAATCCGGCCCTTGCCGGTCTTGTAGGCATCCCGCAAGCCTTTTTTGCCCATGACGATCCCGCCAGTCGGGAAGTCTGGCCCTTTGACAAAAGTCATCAGGTCTTCCAGGCTGGCATCCGGGTGCTTAAGCAAGTGGATAGTGGCGTCCAAAACCTCGCCCAGGTTGTGGGGCGGAATTTCCGTGGCGTAACCAGAAGAAATCCCAGTTGACCCATTGACTAAAAGATTAGGAAAGCGGGCTGGCAAAACCGTTGGTTCATAGGCGGTATCGTCGAAGTTGAGCACCATTGGCACGGTTTCCTTGTCAATGTCTTCTAGCAGGACATTGGAAATCTTGGCCAGGCGGGATTCCGTATAACGCATGGCGGCAGGACTGTCGCCGTCCATGGACCCGTTGTTGCCGTGCATTTCAATCAATGGCTCTCTCATCTTCCAGTCTTGAGACAGGAAAACCAGGGCCCCGTAAATAGAGCTGTCACCGTGCGGGTGATAGTTACCCATGATGTTACCGACGGCCTTGGCTGCCTTCTTAAAAGGCTTATCAGCCGTGTTGCCGTCCCTGTACATAGCGTAAAGAATCCGCCTCTGCACGGGCTTAAGCCCGTCGCGGATGTCCGGCAGGGCCCGTTCTTGAATAATATATTTGGAATAGCGGCCAAAGCGTTCGCCCATGACCTGTTCCAAAGGAATTTCACGAATCCGCTCGTGAGTTTCTGGCATATACTGCACCCTTCCTAATCATTTACCTTGTCTAAGATCGACTCTTCCTCGCCCAGGCGGAACTTGACATTTTCTTCAATCCACTTTCTTCTGGCGGAAGCCTGGTCACCCATCAAGGTGGTTACCCGGCGTTCAGCCAATTGAGCATCGTCGATTCTGACCCGAATCAGCATCCGGCTTTCCGGATTCATGGTCGTCTCCCAGAGCTGGTCGGCGTTCATTTCCCCCAGCCCCTTAAAACGCTGCAGGGCATAGCCCTTGCCGACCTTCTTTTCATCCTCATCGCGCTCTTCATCGGTCCAGGCGTAAAGGTTGGTCTGCTTCTTGCTGATTCTGTAAAGCGGCGGCAGGGCGATGTAGACCTTGCCTGCTTCGATCATCGGCCGCATGTAGCGGTAGAAGAAGGTCAAAAGCAGGATCTGGATGTGGGCCCCGTCGTCGTCGGCGTCAGTCATGATGATGATCTTGTCGTAGTTGGAGTCTTCGACCTTGAATTCGGTCCCGACTCCGGCTCCGATCGTATGGATCATCGTATTGATTTCTTCGTTCTTAAAAATATCCGCCAGCTTGGCCCGCTGGGTGTTCAAAACCTTCCCCCGCAAAGGCAGGATGGCCTGGAAGCGGCGGTCCCGGCCTTGCTTGGCGCTGCCGCCGGCTGAGTCCCCTTCGACTAAGAAAAGTTCGTTTTTCTTGGGGTTTCTGGACTGAGCCGGGGTTAATTTCCCGGACAGGACTTCCTTCTTGTGCCGCTTCTTCCCGTTTCTGGACTCGTCTCTGGCCTTCTTGGCGGCTTCTCTGGTATCCCGGGCCCTTTGGGCCTTCTTGACCAGGTCCTGGGCCCATTCCCCATTTTCCAGCAGGTAGTAAGACAATTTCTCGTACACGATGCTGTCGACCGCGCTTCTGGCCTGGGGAGTCCCCAGCTTGCCCTTAGTCTGCCCTTCAAATTCCAGCAGTTCTTCCGGGATCTTGACGCTCAAAACGGCGCTGAGCCCTTCCCGGTAGTCGGACCCTTCCAGGTTCTTATCCTTCTTGCCCAAAAGGCCCTGCTTTTTAGCATAGTCGTTAAAGGCCCGGGTAAAGCCGCTTCTGGCCCCAACTTCATGGGAGCCGCCGTCAGCAGTCCGGACATTATTGACGAAGGAAACAAAGTTTTCTGAGTATGAATCGCTGTACTGGCCGGCAAATTCGATTTCCATCCCGTCTTGACTGCCTTCAAAGTAGAAGACCTTGCCGATCGTCCCCTTGCCTTCGTTGAGGTAGGCAACGAAACTTTCAATCCCGTCGTCATACTGGAAGACGTCGTGGTGGTTTGGCGTCCGCTCGTCCGTCAAAGTAAACTTGACTCCCTTAAGCAGGAATGCCGATTCCCTGATTCTTTCCTGGATGGTCTCGTAGTTGTACTTAGTCGTTGAAAAAATCATCGGGTCCGGCTTGAAAGTGATCGTGGTCCCGGTCTTTTCCTTGGTTGCCCCCAGGCAGCGGAGGGTGCCGATTGGGTGACCGCCATTTTGGAATTCTTCCTCGTAGGCCTTGCCGTCACGCACCACGTGCACCTTCATGTAGCTGGACAGGGCGTTGACCACGGAAGAGCCGACCCCGTGCAGACCGCCGGAGGTCTTGTAGTTCTGCTCCGTGAACTTGCCGCCAGCATGCAGGACAGTAAGGATGACTTCAATGGTTGGCCGGCCTGATGCATGCATCCCTGTCGGCATCCCCCGGCCGAAGTCCTGCACGGTCACGGAATTGTCCTCGTGGATGGTCACGTTAATTTCCTGGCCAAAACCAGCCATGGCTTCGTCGACGGAGTTGTCGACGATTTCATAGACCAGCTGGTTCAAGCCGTGGATGTCGGTTGAACCGATATACATCCCCGGCCGCTTGCGGACTGCCTCCAGCCCGTGCAGAATTTGAATTGAAGAATCATCATAGGTGTTCTTTGGCAAAATAAAACATCTCCAAGCTTTAGATTATAAACTTCGTATCAATTCAGTCCGTTATTTGTTAAAATAGCAGGTACAAGATAAACGGAGTTGATTTGATGTTTGCAATGAAATTTGCATTACTTTTAATTTTAGCATACTTAATTGGTTCTTTTCCGACCGGTGTTTTAGTCGGCAAGCTCTTCTACCACAAGGATATCCGGGATTATGGGTCGCATAATATCGGGACCACCAACACCTTCCGGGTTCTGGGCCCCAAGGCCGGCACCCTGGTCTTCCTGGTTGACTTATTCAAGGGGACCCTGGCCACCTGCCTGCCCCAGATCTTCCACTTGGGTGACCACCACTTGTGCTTGATTTTCGGGGCAGCGGCCATTTTCGGTCACGCCTTCTCAATCTTTCTCAAATTCAAGGGCGGTAAGGCCGTGGCTACGACGGCGGGCTTTCTCCTGGGCTACAATGTCCAGTTCTTCGGCCTCTGCGCCTGCTTCTTCATCCCCCTGCTCTTAATCACCAGCATGGTGTCCTTGAGCAGCTTGATTTCAGTCATCTTGATTTTTATTTCCAGCTTCTTCTTCCATGACACTTTCATGACCATCATGTCAGGGGTCCTGGTTGTACTCATCTGGTGGAGCCACCGGGCCAACATCAAGCGGATTATCGCTGGAAATGAGAACCTGGTTCCCTTCGGCCTTTACTATCATATTAAGCAAAAGCAGGACAAGGGCAAGAAGGACCAGTAATTTTTGAACCAATCCTATTATACGGAACACATGTTCAAAATGTAAAGGGCTATTTTTTAAATATTGCTAAAGACAATCAAAAGCCATGATTCCAAAGAATCATGGCTTTTGATTTAGATTTTTTAAAAAGAATTCAAGCACGCCCTTCCGCATTTTTGGCATCTTCTTCCATTCGTTCTTCCAAGAATAATGCCTGTTTGTCCAGCTTCTTCAAGATGTTCAGGTATTCAGCCTTTTCATCGTCACTTAAGGGGCTCATCAAGTCGCCCACAAAGCCCAGCCAGCTGGAGTGGTTGCGGTCGTTTTGCTCTCTGCCCTTTTCAGTCAAATAGAGGCGGAAAACCCGGTGGTCGCTGTTGTCCCGGCGCCGTTCAATCAAACCGTGCCGCTCCAGGCGGTCCACGACTTCACTGATTGAGGATGGCCTTACTCTGGCAAAGCGGGCCAGTTCCGCCTGCTTCATCCCTTCATTCTTACTGAGCAGGGCCAAAGTCCGGTTCTGCCCCCGGACACCGCCCTGCAGCTTCTCATACCGCATTCCCATTTGGGCCAGTTGCCGCTGCAAACGCATGCTCCGGTGAAACAATTCTTCATTGAGTTCTTCTTCTGCCATCCTGCTCGTCCTTTCTGCAAAAAATAATCAATAAATTAATATTCGGTACCTAACTATCAAGTATACCTGGATCATTCATAATGTAAAGAAAAACAGCCGCCAAAAGGCAGCTGTCGCTGATTAATCAAACAATTTTCGCAAAATTTGCATTACTCCTTCATCATTGTTGCTTGGAGCAATGTGGTCAGCAATCTTCTTAAGGTCCGGGTGACCGTTGACCATCGCATAGCTGGTGCCTGCTGCTTCCAGCATGGTCAAGTCATTTAAATAGTCGCCAAAAGCCAGGATCTCCTCCTTCTTGATCCCCTTAATGTCAGCAATCTTCTTTACCGCTGCTCCCTTATTGGCGTCCTTGTTAACGATGTCGATCCATTCCGGCCCGGCCAAAACCGCGCTCAAGTTGCCTGGCATCTTAGGCAATTGCCGGTAGATTCTTTCAGCTTCCCTGCCTTCAATGTAAACGGTGAATTTGATAATCTCGTCGCTGTTTACTTCAGCCATGAGGTCTTCGACATAGCGGCGCTTGATGTAGTAAGTGTCCAGCTGCTTTAAAAAGTTCTGGTCACCTGCCGGGTCATGGCAGATAGCCTGGCTGGCCCCGCACAAAATCGGATTGGCCAGAGGCTCATCTTTAAAGAGGTCCAGGCAGAATTTTGCTTCTTCCGCTGTAATGCCGGCCTTGGCCAAGACTTGCCCCTGCTGGTAGATCAAACCGCCATTGTCGCCAATGAAGATCAAGTGGTCTTTGATCTCCTTGAAAAGCTCTTCATTGGTGTAATATGGCCGGCCACTGGCGATCACCATCTGTTGGTCCGGGTGGCTTAAGACCCAAGGGGCAAATGAAGCTGGCACCTCTTTGGCGTCATTGACCAGGGTGCCATCCATGTCAGTCGCGATTAATTTGATTTTTTTCTTCTCTTCCATCTTTTTCTCCAAACTCATTTTTGCTAGCTTCTTAGACCATTATTTCATTTTTTGTAAGAGATTTCAAAGCTTTCTGCATGAAAAAAGCAGGCAAATGCCTGCTTTGCTTCACACTTTTTAACCGTAGATCTGGTTGACTGCCTGCCGGTAGAGGTCAATTGACAAAGCGGCCGGATCCGCGTTTTTCAGACGAAGATATTCCTCACGCAAATCTTCCCACTGGTCCCAGTCCTTGATTGTTTCTTCCTGGATGGCCAAAAAGCGGGTATTAAAGGCTTCGCTCCACTTGCCGCCATCAGTTTTGACCAGGCGGTATTCATCCCCGTCTTCTTCCTTGATCACGGTCAAGTCTAACTTAAAGTTGACCTTGCCGCTCTTCTTAGCCCGGTGCAGGAAGGTTAAAGCCTGGCTGTTTTCACGGCCGCCTTCGAACTTGCTGGCCAAACCGGCAGTTAAGCCAGCGCTGATTTTAGCCAGAATGGCTGCAGGATCTTCTTCAGCCGTCTTGACCAACTTTAACTGGTAGTCCAGGTCCACCACCCCGTCGTTTTGGGTCACGAAGTTGCCGGCCGTCCCGACCGTGCTCTCCAGTTCCAGGCTGATGCCTTTTTGCCGCAAGTCCGCCAAAGCGGCGTTGACCGCGTCAACTGTCAAGTAACGGTAGATCTTGATTTGTTCTTTAGGGATATAGCTGTACATAATGCCTCATTTCTGCTCTGTGCCAATAAGCTGGTCCTTGTCCTGCTTTTTAGCCTGGTAAAGATAGTCGTCAGCCTACTGGATCAGCTGCCGCAGCTCTTCTTCATCAGCAACCATGCCGGTGTATAGCCGATGCTCAAGGTGGCTGGCTCTTTTAATTGCTGGTTTAGTTTAGCATATTCGCTTTGAAAAATCTGCAGTTTTTTGGCAAAATCGCCATCTTCCAGGCCAGAAGCAATAATCAGAATTTCATCGCCGCCATAGTGGTAGCTGCGCAAGTGCTCACTCAGCCAGTCTTTTTCATTGACCAATTGCCAGCTGAGGCCATGAACCTTTTTCCTGCTTCCTTTCTCTTTCATCATCACATCACATTTTTATTCCAACACTGTCTAAGAAATTACCTGCTGGTTTTCATCCAACTTAACCGGCTTGCTGAATAAAAAGCCCTGCAGCAAGTCGCAGCCTGCATCTCGCAGGAAGTCTCTATGTTCTTCGGTTTCAACACCTTCTGCCAAGACCGTCAGCCCCAGTTTATGGGCGACTTTGACGATTTCTGGAATCAAAAGTCGGTTTAAAGGACCGTCATCCAGGTGGCGGATAAAGACCATGTCGATTTTGACCAGGTCAAAGTTATAATCGTTTAAAGCGTTGAGAGAGGAATAGCCGCTGCCGAAATCATCCATCCAAACTTCAAAGCCGTAGGAGTGCAGCTGATCGATCTGCTCTTTCAAGCAGCTAGTATTGTTTGACAGGTCCCGCTCCGTAATTTCAATCTTGATCAAAGACCGGGAGAGACCTGCTCCAATAACCAAGTTGTTGATTTTTTCAACCAGATTAGGCATTTCAAAGTCTTCATGGGTCAAGTTAACTGAGACTGGCTTCAGGTCCAGCCCCCGCTTCTTCCACTGCTGCAATTTGGCAACCACTTCACAGAGTATGTACAAGTCCAAATAATAGGTCAAGTGGTGCTTTTCAATCACCGGGATAAAGGCAGCTGGAGAAACCAGGCCCTTTTCCGGATCCTGCCAGCGGGCCAGGGCTTCATATGAGGCCGTTTTGCCGTCATTAGCCGAGCAAATTGGCTGGAAGTAGGCCGTCAGCCAGCCTTCATCCATGGCCCGGCTGAAGTTGTTCAAAAAGTAGCTCTCTTCCAGGCCTTCTTCTTCCACTTCCGGGTCGTATTTCTTCACGTAGACCCGGCGGTCGGGGCCGATCTCCTTCATGGCCTGGTTGGCTCGGTGGGCAATCGTCATGATGTTCTGGTCATCATCCAAAATCTGGTAAAGGCCAAATTGCAAGTCAACGGCTTCATTCTGGGCCAGGTTGACAAATTTTTCGTGGATTTCCTTGATCTTTTCATCAATACCTTCACCTACCGTCAAGATCAAGAAACGGTCATCCTTGTCGTGGTAAACATGCCCCTCTTTGATTTCGCTAACCAAAAACTCACTTAATTCCCGTAAGAGCAGGTCACCCTTTTTCAAGCCATAAAGGTTGTTGTAGACGTTCATGCCAGCAATATTGAGAGTAATGCAGACCGGCTGCTTCTTAGCTAAACGCAGCTTGGCCACTTCTTCCATGCCGAAAATCTCCAGGAAACGGCGGTTGGGCAGGTTGGTCAACCGGTCCTGGTACATTTGGTCATTGGCATACTTCTGGTAGTGAGTATCTAAAATCTGGTTATTCTTGACAGATTCTTCCACGTCGCTGTAAAAGAAGAAGCCCAGGTTGACGCCATCAACCAGCACATAGTTGGCCCAGGAGTGGAAAATATGGTAATCCTCCATCTTTGGTGTCTTCCAGCGGAAGAAAACATCGTATTTCTCACCCTTGTGAGCCGCGAAATTCTTGCCAAAATAAGCCATTCGGCCAATGTCGTCCGGGTGGACGAAGCCAAACATACTCTTGTCCAGGTTAGCAATCAAGTCTTCCCGGCTGATCCGCAGCAATCTGCACAATTCATCTGTCACCAGCAAGGTCTTGGGCTTGCCGGCAATTATTTGGTAAATTGCCATGCCAGTCGGCAGCTGCTCATAGTCTTTTCTTTGCTGCTCCGTGAATTTGATTATTTCCATGGTCTTTCACTCCTGTTTTTCCGCCATCCAGCAAACTTGATTCTTTGTGCTTAACTTAATTATAAAATAAGAATTATTTTTCTTAAAGTTATAAAAGCACATTTCCAATGGAAATTGAAAGCGTTTTAATTTATTATTAAAGAAAGAACGAAATATAATTTATCGGTTATCATTTCTCGCTTATATTATATTTGTCGCAAGTCATAATTAAAAGGCTTTCATAAACTTCTTCGAAAAAAGCTCTTGCCCAGGCTTTTTGATGAGCCTGGATTATCCTGGCCGCTGCCTGGTCACCCACCTGCTGCAAAAACGGGTCGCCCGAGGCAAAACCGTGATCATGATCACCCACGATATGGACTGGCTGGCCGAAAATTGCCAGGATGTTTATGCCATGAGCCAGGGCCGCTTAGTCGACCACGGCCCCGTTCACCAGCTCTTTAGTGACCGGGAGCTTTTAGACCGGCTGGGCCTTTTGCCGGCCAAGAGCTGGCAGCTCAGCCAGCTGATCGGGCTGAAGCCGGAAGTCCTTTCGTTAAAATAAACCGAAGCAGCGGCAAAATATCGTAAATATTTTGTATGCGCTTCATCTTGTTCTCATCAGTCACGCTATCTTTTTAGCCCGCTGCTATAACTTTTAGTTTACTTTACCTGTTTTTTTACCTAAAAATCCTCTTAAAAGTAGGTAAAATCATGCTTAATTTTATACGAAAGCGTTTGCAAAATCGTTCCTGCTTTTTTACAATTAATTATGTAAGGAAAGCAAAAGCAAACAAGGAGGATGATTTTGATGCTTTTTCATCGCAGTGGGAGCAAGAAACGCAAGCATGAATTCCCGACCGCTTATTCGGTCATCATTATCGTTTTGGTGCTCGTCCAGCTTTTAACCTTTTTCATCCCGGCCGGCAACTATGCCACGGTCTCCTATGACCAGTCGGCCAAGGATTTTGCCATCACTATGCCATCCGGCAAGGTCAAGCATGAACCGGCAACGCAGAAGACCCTTAACCGCTATAAGGTCAAGATCGATGCCGAGAAATTAATCGACGGCACCATCTACAAACCGGTGGCGATTCCAGATTCTTACCAGAGAGTTAATGTCAAGAAGCCTAATTTCCGGGAAGCTGTCATTCAGTTTTTGACTTCCCAGGTGCAGGGGATTGCCGACTCAATCGACATTATCACCTTTATCTTGATCCTCGGGGGGATCATCGGGGTTGTCTACGCCAACGGGGCCATCAACTCGGGGATGCAGGCCCTGTCTGAACATATCAAGGGCAAGCAGATTCTCTTGATCATCATCGTTATGGGCCTGATCGCCCTGGGCGGGACCACTTTTGGCCTGGCTGAAGAAACCATGGCCTTCTACCCAATGCTGATTCCGGTCTTCTTGGAGGCCGGCTATGACACGATGACCGTGGTCGCCACCATCTTCCTGGGCACCACTTTAGGGACTTTGGGTTCAACCATCAACCCCTTCTCAACGGTTATTGCTTCAAACACGGCGGGGGTCAACTTCGCCCGGGCCCTGCCTTTGAGAATCATCATGCTCCTGGTTTCCCTGGGGGCCGGGATGCTCTACACCATCATCTATGCTGAAAAAGTCCGCAAGGATCCAAGCAAGTCCCTGGTCTACGACCAATATGAAGAAAACAAGAAAAAGTTTCTTGCTTTTGACTCACAAGAAGACAAGGGCGACTTCACCTGGCGGCAAAAGCTGACTCTGTTAACCTTCGTGGCTGGCTTTTTGGTCATGATCTGGGGCGTCCAGAGCCAGGGCTGGTATTTCACGGAAATTGCGGTCGTCTTCCTGGCCGTTTCCTACCTTCTCTTCCTGGTTTCCGGTTTAAGTGAACACCGCTTTATGGAAAGCTTCGTCAATGGCGCGGCTGACCTTTTAGGGGTTGCCTTGACGGTCGGCCTGGCCCGGGCAGTCTCCATCGTGATGGATGAAAGCCACACCAGCGACACCATCATGTACTTCTTCAGCAAGCAAATCACTGGCATGAACAAGCTGGCCTTCGTCTGGGTCCTCTTCTTGATCTACATCGTCCTCGGCTTCTTTATCCAGTCTTCCTCTGGCCTGGCTGTTCTGTCCATGCCAATCATGGCTCCGCTGGCCAACATCGTCGGCGTCGACCGGGCCAGCGTGATCGATGCCTACAACTGGGGGCAGGGCTACATCGGCTTGATCGCTCCAGTCGGCTTGATCTTGATGTCCCTGGCCATGGTCAACATCAGTTTTGACCGCTGGTTTAAGTTCATCTGGAAGCAGTTGGTCATTCAGTTCGTGATCTGTCTGATCTTCCTGGGAATCGGCCTCCTGGTCTACTAAACACATTTATCGCTCCTTAAAGAAGCAAGGTAAAGGAAATTCCTTTTACCTTGTTTTTTTGCTTAATATTTGTCTTTTTCCACTTTTGCTGTTTCACGCTGTCGCGATTTTTTCAGCTTACTTTTTTAACGCCCTTTAATTGCTTGGTATATCTAGCTTTGTCGTTAATTTACTGTATTTAATAGCCTTGGTGCACAAATCCTTTTTGACCATCTTTTAAGAGCAAAAGCTTGTTATTAAGGGATTATGCTCCTTTGACTTGTAACCGGTTAAAATAGCTTTTTAGTTTCACGGGATTATGACAAAAAGACTTTTTCCTGGTAAAATCGCCCTAAAAGCGTTGAAAATTCGAGGTAAATTATGGAAATTCTTGATATTGTGGATAAAGAGGGCCGGCCTACCGGGCAGACCATTGAGCGCAGTGAAGCCCACCGGATTGGGGCCTGGCACCGCTGCGCCTCAGTTTGGATCATCCGGCAAAAAGCCGGCAAGTGGCAAGTCCTCCTGCAGAAAAGGTCAGCTAATAAGGACTCCTACCCAGGCTGCTTTGATACCTCTTCAGCTGGCCACATTGATGCCGGAGACGAGCCTCTGGAAACGATCATCAGAGAGCTGGAAGAAGAACTGGGCATCAAGAGCCAGGCGGCCGACTTTACCTTTATCGGTACCTTCCACAACTGCTACGACGAAGTCTTCCACCAGGCAGAATTCAAAAACCGGGAAGTATCCTTTGTTCACGTTTACTCTAAACCGGTTGACGAAAAGAAATTAGTCTTGCAGGAAGAAGAAGTTTCAGCTGCTTCTTGGTTTGACCTGGATGAAGTCTGGGAAAAGTCTTTGGCCAAAGACCCAGCCTTCTGCACCCCGGTGGGCGGATTAAAGCTTTTGCGGGAATACCTGCAAAAACTATAGACGATAGAAAAGAAGAAAGAAAAGAAAGAGAAAAAAGAAAAACTAGCTGATTTTTCAGCTAGTTTTTCTTTGCTATCTCAGTTTATTCCATCCGCCAAATGCTGATGCCAACCTTTTTCCCGCTGGCCTTGTCCAGGGTCTTGGACCAGAGCTGCAGGGTTGTTTGGTCAGCGTACCAGACGGTGTGGCTGCCATATTTGAAGTAAAGAGCACCACTCTTTTTGTCACGGACGGCCTTGGCCTTGTATTTCTTCTTAATTTTCAGAGCTTCAGGACCCGTCACGGAAGTCACTTCATCCCCATTAAAGTTAAAGCCCCCATTTGACAAGGCATAAGAAATATTGCCTAAGCTGGAGAAGTCCTTAACTGTCTTCTTCAAGAACTTGTAGTCAGCCTTGGGTCCGGGATTTGTCCCATAGCCATAAAGGTTGTAGCACATCACGACATATTCCGGTCCCTTAGGGAAGTTGATTTTGCTTACCGGCGTTGACGGCTCAAGCACGATCCGCAAATCCAGGCCTGCCTTCTTAGTGCGGACATAGAGGGCTTTTTCAAAGACTAAAAACTTCTTCCAAAGGCTGAGATTGTCCCGGATCTGCTCATAGTCGATTTCCACCCCGGTAAAATTGTACTTCTTGGCCAGAGCTACGACTTCCTTAGCATGCTTGTCCGCGTTTGCCTTGCTGGACAAGAGGGTCTCCAAAAGTTCGGTGCTCTTGTCCGCTGTCCGGGTGTCGTTGACTACGGTCATGTAGCGCTTGATCTTGCTGGTTTTGGCCGTAGTTCGCATTTCCTTATCCAGCTTCTTGCTGCCATCTGCTAAAAAAAGTTCGTAGTTCTTGTTTTCATCGTAAAAAGCCGCGAAGGTCCCGACGGCGTCGATGTTCTGGCTTTCCTTTTGAATGGTCTGCCAAGGCTTGTCCACGTCCCAGTAGACCGTCCAGGCAAACAAATCCCGGCCCTGGCTGAGTTTTGCCAAATCCCCGCTTGCCTTCTGGCTGGTCTTGGTCTCAGTTTTCGTCTCAGTCTGCTTGACCTTTTGCCCCTGGCTGCATCCCCCGACTAACAGAACCAGGGCCACAATACTCAAAAATTTGCTGATTTTCCTCATGACTGCTCCATTCTTATCGTACAATAAAGGTGATACAAGGAGGACTGACACTTTATGCAAGAACCAAAAATTTCACCTGAACAGAGCAAGACTCTTGCCACTACAAAATACGTCAAGCTCTACGACCTAGCTTATGAAAACGGGGTCCACTACTATGATGCTTCAAGGCGGGACAAAGACCAGCTCTTTGCCTTCAAGCAGGATCCAGAGCTGGGAAGCGCCCTGCCCGATGCCGTCTGCGCGGTCATCATCGTTAAGGAAGCCGGTCAGGAAGACAAGCTCCTGCTCTTTTACGAGTACCGGTACCCGGCTGGCAGCTACCTGCTCGGCCTGCCGGCAGGCTTGATTGACCCGGCTGACCTGGCCAGCCCGGATCCAATCAAAACAGCTATGATCCGTGAAATCAAGGAAGAAACCGGACTCAGCATCGGCAAAAAGGACACGGTTGAAGTCATAAACCCCCTGGTCTTCACAGCTTCCGGCTTCAGCGACGAAAGCAACGCTATTGTCAAAGTCGTCATCCACGTCGATGACTTGTCCGCCCTTAACCACAAAGGAGCTGAAGGCACCGAGGTTTTTGGTGACTTCAAATTAGTTGACAAGGAAGAGGCCCGCAGCCTACTCAAGGAAGGCAGAGACGACTATGGCCACTACCTACCCCTGGTTGCCTGGGCAGCCCTGTGCTACTTTGTCAGTGACCTCTGGAAATAATTGTAGCAATCCTTTATTACATAGATATTACAAGACAAAAGCCGCGGCAGAAAATGCCGTGGCTTTTTAGCGTAGTTGTATTTTTGAAGAAGAGTTTATTAATCAGTTAGCTATGCCGTCAGCCCCAATAATGCCGTGGCGATGATGCCAAGTACAATAAAGGCGATAATGCTCCAATAAGTTAGCTTGGGCTTGTCCGGCTTGCAAAAGACGTAGCGTGCCATCCTTTTCCGCCCCCTTTAGTTAACAGATTAAACTAAGGAAGTAAAATCGAGTAAAAGGCTATCATTAATTTTATGTAAATTTTAGAGCAGGATGGCTATTTATGCAAGCTGACTCTTCCTTTGGCGACTGCCTCAATAAAGGCCTGGTCGTGGTCAACCAGGAGCATAGCCGGCTGCTCTTTTTTCAGCAGCTTGATCAGCTGGTCCTGGTTGAAAAGGTCCAGGTAGTTGGCCGGTTCATCCCAAAGGTAGAGGCTGGCTTCCTCAGTCAGGGACTTGGCCAGGGCCACCCGCTTCTTTTGCCCCTGGCTCATCTCCTCAATCTTTTGCTTAAAGGCTTCCCGCTCCAGGCCTAATTTTTTCAACTGGTTTAAAAAGTTTTCATAGTCCAGGTCATGCTCTTTGGCAAAAGCCGGCAGATAGCCCCGGTAAGCCGACAAATCTTGGGGCAGGTAACTGATTTTAAGCCCCGTCTGCAAGTCCCAGTCCCCCTGGCAGGTAAAATTCTTATTGCCCAAGAGCCAGGCCAAAAAGCTGCTCTTGCCGCTGCCATTTGGCCCGGTCAAAGCCACAATGCCGCGGCTGGCGATTGCTAAATTCAGCCCTTGAAACAAGGTCCTGCCGGCAATCTCTAAGCTAAGATTCCGGCCGGTAAAAAGGGTCTGGTGGTAATCGGCTTTAAAATTCAAGTTTAATGCCGGAGCCTCTTCAATATTGGACAAAAGGCCCTGCTTAGCTGCCTCTTCTTTTTTCTGCCGGCGGGCCACATTTTTAGCCCGCTTCATCACTTTGGCCGCCCGCTTACTCAAAAAGCCCTTGTCCAAGAGCTCTGCCTTGCGGTCAGGCTTGATTTTCCCTTTGGCGTGGATGCTGCTCTCTGCCTTATGGGCATTGGCCGCCAGCTGCTTTTGACTTTTTTCCAGGCTCTTGATCTCCCGGCGCAGCTGCTGGTCTTTCTCTTGATTAGTCTGGTCGCGCTGCTTTTTGGTCGCCTGGTAGCCGGTAAAATCATCCCGGTATAGGTGAATTTCTCCGTTTTCCAAGGCCAGGACATGATCGCTGACTTCTGCTAAAAAAGTCCGGTCGTGGCTGACCACGATGTAGCCGGTCTTGGATTTTTTCAGATACTCAGCTACTTCCTGGCGGCTGGCACCGTCTAGGTGGTTGGTCGGTTCATCCAGCAAGGGGAAAACGCCATCTTGACTAAAGGCCAGGGCTAAAAGCAGCTTGCTCTGCTCTCCCCCGCTGAGCTGGCCAAAGGGCTGGTAGAGCAAGTCCGGACTCAAGTTCAACCGGTTCATTTCTTTTTCCAGGCGCCAGAGTTCAAAAGTTGCTTCATCCTGCAGGCTGAAGTAAGCCGCCTCATCTTTTGGCAAAAAGCGGGGGTAGTAGGTAAAATTCAAAGGAGACTTGACTGCCCGCCGGTCGCCCAATTGCCCGGCCAAAAGACGGAGAAAGGTCGTCTTGCCCCGGCCATTTCGGCCAACCAGGGCCAGTTTCCAGCTGGAATCCAGGTCCAAAGAGAGGTCGGTAAAGATTGCTTCTGCCTGGCTGGGGTAAGTGTAGGAAAGGTGCGTAATCTGAATTGCTGTCATCATTTATACCTCGAAAAGAAAAAAGAGAGTCTGCACCCCTGCAATGAACAGACTCTCCGCGGCAAAAGCAGCGTCAATCTTGCAAAAGTGCATAGTAACCCCCTTGACCGCGCAGCAAATAAAGCTGCTTGAATCATGATGGTTGCCTGTGAAAAATGCAAGATTACAGACGCACCGCTTTCGCCTCCTTTTCGCGTAATTATTTGCCTTGTATACTAGCATAATGTGCAGAGAAGAAGCAAGCCTTTTTACTAAAAGTTTTGCTAATATTCTTATTCTAAGGTTTCTTATTTTATTTTCTATTTATTTTATTATATTTTCCTCTGCTAAAATTTAATTGCTTTTGCTTTCCATTTTCCGAAAAAAGTTCTACAATGACCTTAACAGGAGGTATTTAAATCATGTGTACGGCAATTACTTTCGCAACTGATGACCACTACTTTGGCCGTAATTTGGACTTGAACTTTTCTTACAATGAAACAGTCACTATCACTCCAAGAAACTATGTTTTCCCAATGAGGAAAGTGCCGGACTTAAGCAGCCACTACGCCATCATCGGCATGGCGACGGTTGTCGGCGACTACCCGCTTTACTATGATGCCGTTAATGAAGAAGGTCTGGGCATGGCCGGCTTGAACTTCCCGGGCAATGCCCACTACTTCCCTAACCAAGAAGGCAAGGACAACATTACTTCCTTTGAATTCGTCCCATACATTCTGGGGACCTGCAAGAGCGTGACTGAAGCCAAGGAAGCCTTAAAGAAGATCAGCATCTCAGCTGAAGACTTTTCAAAGGACTTCCCAACCAGCCCCCTGCACTGGATGATTGCCGACAAAGACTCCAGCATCGTGGTTGAATCAATGGAAGACGGCCTGCACATTTATGACAACCCAGTCGGCGTCATGACCAACAACCCGCCATTCCTAATTATGAAGTTTGCTTTGAACGACTACTACGCCCTGTCAGCTCACCCCTTGGACCACAAGTTTGCTGACGGCGTTGAATTGACTGAATACTCTCGCGGCATGAGCAGCTTAGGCCTGCCAGGCGACTTGTCCAGCAAGTCCCGCTTCGTCCGCTGCGTCTTCACCAAGTACAACAGCCTCTGCGACAAGGATGAAGCCAGCTCAGTCAACCAGTTCTTCAAGATCCTGGGTTCAGTTGAACAAGTCAAGGGCCTGTGTGAAGTTAGCCCGGGTGAATACGAGTACACCATCTACTCATCCTGCATGAACCAAGAAAAGGGGATCTACTACTACACCACCTACGGCAACCCGGAAGTTCATGCCGTTGACATGCACAAGACTGACCTGGATGGCAAGGAACTGACCAGCTACAAGCTGCAAAAAGACCTGCAATTCCACTTCGACAACTAGTACAATAACAGAAATTAGCCAATATACAGCAAAACCAGTTCACTGTTTAAAGTGAACTGGTTTTCATTTGTCATTTTTACTTTATTTGCTATTATCATCTACTCCTGCTGGCAGGGCCGGGAAAATAACCGTGAAGGTTGCCCCCTTGCCTAGTTCACTTTCCAGGCGGATTGTCCCGTGGCACTGCTGAACGGCATGCTTGACAATCGACAGGCCCAGTCCAGTGCCCCCTGTCTTGCGACTGTGGCTCTTATCCACCCGGTAGAAGCGTTCAAAAATCCGGTTCTGGGCTTCCTGGGGAATCCCAATCCCAGTATCCGCCACTTGCAGGATCGCCTGGCCCCGGTGCTCTTTGACCGTAATCTTGGTCTTGCCCTTTTCCTTGTTGTAGCGGATGCTGTTATCAATCAAGTTGTAGGCAATTTCGTAAACCAGGCGGAAGTTGGCCAGGATCATAGTGTCTGACAAATTAGTTTCCAGCTTGATTCCATGTCGGTCAGCCGAACTCTGCAGAGCTTCCAGGGCCTCTGTCACCGGGCTCTTCAAGTTCAGCTTGATTTCTTCAAAGCGCTGATTTTCATCCAGGTGGGACAAACGGATGATGTCGTCAATCAAGGTCAAAAGCTGGGCAGAAGATTCGCGGATCTTCTTGTAAAAGCCGTCCCGGTCCTCTTCTTTAACCAGGTGGTTTTCCAAAAGTTCAGCTGCCCCCATGATGGACTGCAGGGGCGTCTTAAGCTCATGCGACACATTGGCCGTGAATTCCCGCCGAACCTGCTCTTCATGGTATTCTTCCGTCACATCAACCACCAGGATCGAAGTCCCCTTCAGAATCTTGCGGCTGGTAATAGGGCTGGCACTGATTTGAATATTGCGGCCGTTTCTTTCCACAATCCCCTCAGCATGGGCCAAGCGGCTGTTCTTATCGATGATTTCCTTAACGTCATCTGGCAAGGGGTCAGTATCGTGCAAGCCCAAAAGGGAGACAACCGCCGGGTTGGACAAGAGGATCTGGTCATCCAGGTCAATCAAGATCAAACCTTCCAGCATGGCATCTGTTACCGTCTTTAATTCCTTTTCCCGGTGGTGCAGCTGCTCTATTTGGTCAGCGATCTGCTTATTTTGGCTGTCCAGCCTGGTTAAGAGCGGCTTGATTTCATCATAAGCCTTGCTTTCCAGGGGCTTGTCCAAGTCCATTTCATTCAGCGGCTTGACGATCGTTTGCGAGATCGTCTTGGCCAGGAACCAGGACACTAAAACCGCCAAGAGCATGATCAGCAAAAGCGGCGACAAAAGTCTGACCAGCATCCGCCAGAAGGAGTTTCTGGTGATCGCGATGCGGATGACCCCGCCGTCATTGAGCCGCTCGGCATAATACATGGTTACGGTCGACAAGGTCGTGCTGTAGCGCTCGCTGGTCCCTATCCCCTTTTTCATGGCTTCGGCGACTTCCTCGCGGCGGGAATGGTTGCCCATTTTTTGGGGATTCTCTTCATTGTCGTAGAGAACCTTGCCCCTGGAATTGATCCAAGTAATCCGGTAGTTCTCCCCTTTTAAGTTCTTGATGTACTTCTTGCCGCTGGTATTTACCCCGCTGGCTGCCAGGTCAGCCTGGGAAGCCAGGGCGGACATTTCTGTATGGTCGAAGTCAATGCTCAAGACAATCGCGCTTAGGAGTACGGCAAAGAAGAGAACCAAAGAAGTCAGTAAAAAACTTGCCCGAAATATCTTCTTAAACATTAGTCTGCTTCATGGTAGCGATAACCGACCCCGCGCACCGTTTCGATATGCTTACCAGCCTCACCCAACTTCTGTCTCAAGGTTCTCACGTGAACGTCTACCGTGCGCGTTTCCCCGTAAAAACCAGTCTCCCAGATCTGATCCATGATTTCTTCCCGGGAAAAGACAGTTCCCGGATGAGTAATCAAGAGCTTCAGGAGTCCATATTCTTTCAAAGTCAAATCGACCTGATGGCCGTTTTCGAAAACTTCATGCCGCTTCAAGAGGATCTTGATCCCGTCTTTTTCGATCTTGTCCTCCTTATTGCGGTTGGTCCGGCGCAAAACAGCCTTAACCCGGGAAACCATTTCCATCATTCCAAAAGGCTTGGTTAAGTAGTCATCCGCCCCGGAATCCAGGTTCTTGACCTTGTCATATTCTGCCGTCTTAGCACTGGCGATAATCACCGGCAGGTCTTCAGTCGCGGAAGTAGACCTAAGCCGGTGGAGAATTTCGCTGCCGTCTTCATCAGGCAGCATCAAGTCCAAAATCACTAAATCCGGCCGGCTATTGTCCAGGGCCTTGAAAAAAGATTGTCCGTCTTCAAAGCCGCGGACCTTGAAGTTCATTGATTCCAGCGTGTACATTTCGATTTCGCGGATGCTTTCGTCGTCTTCCACGCACCAAATTTCAGTCATAAAAAATCCCCTTAACCTTTCTTAATCTTAATTATAGTTGACAACCATAATCATTCACAAGAGTGGTCAGAGGAATTTCATGGACTTATCTGCCAGTCTTGCCGGTAGTTACAAATAAGGACCATTTAGCAATGTTTACGGCGTGATCACCGATTTTTTCAAAGTACTTCGCGACCATCATCAAATTGATCAAATATTCCGGATTACCATCCTTATTAAAGTTATCAATTAAAAATGCCTTCGCTTTGTCAAAGCCTTCGTCGACCTGGTCATCGCGGTCAATTACAGCCTTGGCCAGTTCTACATTCTGGTTGGCCAAAGCTGTTACCGCGTCGTTGACCATGCCAGTAGCAATTTGGGACATGCTCTTCAAGTTCAGCATGTCATTTGCGACTGAGAGGTGTTCGTTAAGGACCAGGTCGGCAATGTCCGCGCCAATTTCACCGATTCTTTCAAGGTCGTAGACCGCCTTTAAAGATGCACTGATTATCCGCAAGTCAGTGGCAACCGGCTGCTGCTCCATCAAAAGGCGCAGGCAGGTTTCTTCAATGTCACGCTCTGCTTTGTGAATCCGGTGGTGCAAGTTAATGGTGTCCTCTGCTTCATGGTAGTTGCCCGTAAACAGGGTGTCGGTTGATTCAGAAATGCTTTCCTTGCACAGCTGGCCAATTTCTTCCATTGCTTCATGCAAGTGATCCAGTTCCTTGTCAAATCTTGTTCTCATTTTTGGCCTCCTCTAGCCTTAACCGAACCGGCCGGTGATGTATTTTTCAGTTCTTTCATCCTTCGGCATGGAGAAGAGCTGGTCAGTTTCACCGAATTCAACCAGGTCACCCAAGAGGAAGAATCCAGTCTTGTCAGAGATCCGCACGGCTTGCTGCATGTTGTGCGTAACGATGACGATCGTATAGTTCTTCTTCAGTTCCAAAGCTAATTCTTCAATTTTAGAGGTTGAAATCGGGTCCAGGGCACTGGTCGGTTCGTCCATCAACAATACTTCCGGCTTGACAGCCAGGGCCCGGGCGATGCAAAGCCTTTGCTGCTGACCACCGGACAGACCCAGGGCTGATTTCTTCAGCCGGTCCTTCAAGTCGTCCCAGATAGCTGCCTGCTTGAGGGAAGTTTCTACGATTTCGTCCAGTTCCTTCTTGTCAGTAATCCCGTGAATCCGCGGGCCATAGGCAACATTGTCGTAAACGCTCATCGGGAACGGGTTTGGTCTTTGAAAGACCATGCCGACTCTTTGCCGCAGGACGGTCACATCCAGGTCACCGTTATAGATGTCAGTGCCATCCAGCTTGATCGATCCATCAATCCGGCAGCCTTCAACCAGGTCGTTCATTCTGTTAAGTGACCGCAAAAGAGTTGATTTCCCACAGCCTGACGGGCCGATGAAGGCAGTGATTTCGTTCTTTTGGATGTGCATATCGATGTCATGCAAGGCATGAAAATCACTGTAGTACAGGTTCAGATTTTCAATTGTAATTTTGTCTTCCATCATTAATTTCCTCCGTTATTGCGCTTACGCATTCTGTCAGAGATACGGCGCGTAACCAAAGTGAAGAGCAGGGCCAAAACGACCAGGACTGCTGAAGTAAAGTTGGCGATCTGAGTGGCTGACGGGTTCAAGGCCCCTTCAGTTCTCATGACCCAGATGTGCAGGGACAGGGTTTCACCGCTTCGGAACGGGTTCAGCGGTGAAGTTGGCGAGGTAACCTTCCAGAAGTTCTGCCAGTTGATGTAAGTTGACTGGCCGGAAGTATACAAAAGCGCAGCAGCTTCACCGAAGCCGCGCCCGGCAGCCATGATTACCCCGGTCAAGATCTGCGGCATAGCCGCCGGAATCAAGACCTTGCGGATGGTTTCTGACTTGGTCGCGCCCAGGCCCAGGGAACCTTCCTTGTATTCCACCGGCAAGGCCCGGATGGCGTTGTTGGTTTCAGTAGTGATCAGAGGAATAGAAAGAATTGAAATCGTCAAGGCACCGGCCAGGATATTCCAGGACATCCCGGTCCACATGATGAAGGCCAAGTAGCCAAACAAGCCGATAACGATAGATGGCAGGGATGACAAGGATTCGATACTGATTTCAAAGATTGTCAGGAACTTGCCTTCCTTGGCGTATTCAGCCAGGTAAACCCCGGCCCCGATGCCGATCGGCACTGAGACCAGCAGTGAGAGGAAAACTAAGTAAATAGTGTTGAAAAACTGGTTGAAAATCCCGTTGCCGGCTGCTCCCAAGAAGTCCCACTGAAAGCCTTTCAAGCCGTCAAAGATGATGGTCAGCGTTAAGTAGAGCAGGAAGGCCAGCATAATCCAGCCGATGGCGTAGAAGATTCCCGTCATCAGCCGGTCTTTTCTTTTAGCACGGCTCATATTTATTTTTCCTTCTTTCCATTGCCAAGCTTGTGAATCAAGACGATCAAAACGATTGAGATGATGAAGAGTAAGAGGGCCATTGACCACAAAGCCAGGTTGTATTCCCCGCCCTGGGCCGTGTTACCCATGTCAGCGGCAATTGCACTGGTCAGGTTGCTGGTTGGTGACAAGAGACTGGTCGCGAAGGACCGGGTCTTACCGATAACCATGGCTACGGCTAAAGCTTCACCGATGGCCCGGGCCAGGCCCAAGACCACACCGGTCAAGATACCGCCGGAAGCGGCTGGCAAAACAACCTTGCCGATGACTTGCCAGCGGGTCGCCCCTAAACCGTAAGCCCCTTCTCTGTAGCTATTCGGGACTGACTTGATGGCGTCGGCAGCGACAGTAGTGATCGTTGGGAAAATCATGATGGCTAGAACGATCGATGCGGCCAGGACTGAGAAACCGCCCATCTTTGGGTGGAAGGTGTTTCTGATTATAGGAACCAGCTTGGTCAAGCCAAACCAGCCGTAAACAACGGATGGTATGCTGACGTAGATTTCAGTTGCTGGCCGGAAGAACTTTTCACCGATTTTTGGTGAAATTTCCGTCATGAAAACGGCTGAGCCGATCGCGAACGGCAGGCAGATGAGCAAACCCAGTAAGCAGGTTTCCAGGGAACCAACGATGTAAATGGCAGCCCCGACTTTCCCCCCGAACATACCGGTCTTGTCAAGCGGTGCCCAGTCACTGGTAAACAGGAATTCCCAAACGCTGTGGCGCGCCTTAAGGAAGGTCTGGCTACCTTGGTAGAGCAGGAAGGCCCCCATCAAAAGGGTCAAAGCAACGATCAAGAGGCCGCAGGCGATGTAGACCGCGCGCCAGCGCTTGTCTTTGGCAATTGCTTTTTGAACTACTTTGTCCATAATGCCTTATTTCTCCTTCTTACTTAGTATGGGTGGCTTTAGCGGCAGCCGTCAGCTTGGAGGCTACGCCGTAGCCCATGGCTTCGATCTTCTTGCCATATTCCTCGCTGAGCATCTGCTGCAAGAATGCCTTGGCCGCACCCTTTGGCCGGCCCTTAGTGTACATGTGCTCATAGCTCCAAACCGTATACTTGCCATTGTAGACATTCTTTAGGCTTGGCTTAACACCGTTGATTGAGACGATGCCGACTTGCGGGTCACCGGTCAAGTAGGACAGGGAAACGTAGCCAATTGATCCGGAAACACTTTGGATCATTTGAATCAAAGTACCTGAGTCGTCAGTTTCCAGAGACTGGTTTGACTGGCTAGCATGCTTCTTCAAAGCGTATTGCTCAAAAGTTGCCCGGGTACCTGATGAAGATGGTCTGGAAACCAGGACGATCTGGCAGTCATTGCCGCCAACCTGCTTCCAGTTGGTCACCTTGCCGGTGAAGACCTTGATCAACTGTTCAGTGGTCAGATTCTTGACCCCGGCATCCTTGTTGATGATTGGGGCGATGGCAGTAATGGCCACTTGGTGGTCAACCAGCTTGCTGGCTGACTTCTTGTCCAGCTTTTCTTCCGCGAGCAAGTCTGAGTTCCCGATGTCGATGGTGCCGTCAGAAACCTGCTGCAGGCCTTGGCCTGACCCACCCCCGTTAGTGTTGATGACACTGTCCGGGTTCTTGTCCATGAAAGTCTTGGCCGCGCTCTGCGCTAAAGGCAGAAGGGCAGATGATCCGGCGATGTTAACTGTCCCGGAAACTCCCTTGGTATCGGCTTCGGAGCTGCCGATGACGCAGCCGGTGACGATTGCCAGCAAAACAAGCGCAACGATGGCGACTTTGTTTTTCTTGCGTGACATGTTAATTCCTCCTTGAATTCTTACTGATTCAATCTTAATGGAGGCAAGTTAAATGCATTCAGTGATGATTGTTAAATCAATGTAAAATGCTTATTTTTGTTTAAACCAAGCCGCTTTCTTAACAGAATTACAAAGTTTTTGCAAGGCTCCCCTTTACTTATTCAGTTTATTTTGTTTAATTTACCTGTTTTTTACATTTGAAAGATGACTTTGGCAGCGGCTATTCCAGCTTGAACGTCTTAAAGGGCCACCACTTTGACGTCATCAAGATCGACATGGTCTTTCTCAGAAAATTTAATGACCGGTCCAAGACGATCGTCCGCAATATCTGCCGGATGGCTAAGGAATTAGGAATCAGAACCGTCTGTGAAGGGGTTGAGACTCAGGAACAGTTTGACTTCCTAAAAAAGCCGGCTGCAACCTGGCCCAGGACTTCCTCTTCAATCCGCCTGTTCCTTTAGACGAACTTTACAAGAAAATGGTGCCTTATTTATAGGCAGAAAAAAACCACTAGTCACAAGGCTAGTGGTTTTAGTTTGTCAATTTTTACTTGCCAGCAATCGCTACAAAGCAGATTAAGGCAATGATCATTAGGAGCCAGAGCACGATCTGCCAGATTAGGGCCAGGGTAATCCAGCCTTGCATCTTCTCTAACTGTTCATCTTTCCGCTTGATAACGAGGTAAATTGCCGGCACCAGACCGAAGATTGGCCAAATGTAGGCAGCAACCAGCAGAATGATCAGCCAGACATTGTAAACAAAAGAATTTGAGTCCTTCATTTTTTGCTCCCCCTCTTTGCACAAAACTCTTAAATCTGCCTTCAGTTTAGCAAAAGAGAGCCCTTTTGACAATTGTTCTTTTACTGTAAGTAGGCATATTCGAAGTAGTAGCTGCCGTTGTAGATCAAGCCCTTGACCTTTGTGTTCAGCATCCAGGCACTGCCGGACTGAACCAGCGGCGTTACCCCCTGGTCGGTCATCAAGATGTTTTCTGCTTTGGCCAAAAGCTGCATCCGCTGGCTAGATGAAGTAACTGTCTTGGATTTGGCGATCAACTGGTCATACTGCTTGTTTGACCACTTACCGGAGTTGTAGCTGTTGGTTGAGGTCATGCAGTCCAGGAATGAAATCGGGTCAGCGAAGTCAGCATTCCAGCCGCTGACGCAGGCTTCAAAATTGCCGCTGTCCATCTTGGCAAATTGGGACTTGGTCGGCAGGCTCTGTACCTTGACGGAGACTTGCTTGCCAAAAGCCGTTTCCAAGGCACTCTGGATGTATTCACCAATCGCCTTTGAACTGTCGTCATCAGCCGTCAGCAAAGTAAAGGATAATTTCTTCAGCTGCAAGTCCTTGAGGGCCTCCTTAAATGTCTTCTGAGCCAATGTCTTGTGGTAGCTGGTAATTTGCTTGGTCGTCTTATCCTGGGCCAGCTGGGTAAAGTCCTGCCCGTCCACCTTGGTCATATCAGCCGCGGTAAAGGTCGTCGCGCCGGTAAAGCCGCCGCCCAGGGTCTTGGCCAGGGCCTTCCGGTCCAAAGCCATGGAAACTGCTTGACGGAGCTTAGTACTCTTAAATTTAGCCAGCTTGGTGTTGAACTGCATGTAAGTCGTGCCATTGTTCTTTCTGATCATGTAGCCGGCTTGCTTTTGCAGGTTCTTGGCTGCCTGGGCGCTCAAAATTGCCGTATCCAGCTTGCCGTCCTGGTAAAGGTTGTAGGCCGTTGACGGTGACTTTTCAACCATGAAGTTAATCTGGGCCAGTTTGACGGCTGACTTGTTCCAGTAGTTCTTGTTCTTGACCATCTTCCAGGACAGGTTGGCTCCGGTCCAGCCTTTTTGGACAAAGGGGCCGTTGAAGACCGTGGTCTTAGAAGAAGTACCGAACTTGCTGCCATATTTTTCAACTGCAGTTTGGTTTTCCGGAAAAAAGACCGGGAAGGCCAGCAAGAGCTTGAAATAAGGCAGCTTGTGGTCTAATTTAACCTGCAGCTTGTACTTGCCAAGAGCTTTGACGCCCAGGCTGGCCGGCCCTTTTTTGCCTGCTACGATCGCGTCCGCGTTCTTAATGCCGGAGAAGATATAGCTGTATTGAGACGCGGTCTTGGGATTAACCGTCCGCTGCCAGGAGTAAACGAAGTCTTTAGCAGTAACTGCCTGCCCGTTGGACCACTTACCGTCTTTCCGTAAATCAAAAGTCCAGGTCAGACCGTCCTTGCTTTGGGCCGCATTAGTCGCCAGGGCTTCCTTGGCCTGGTTGTCCTTGTCTAATTGATACAGGCCTTCCATGGTGTTTTCCATCTGGTTGAAAGAAGTCGCGTCCGTCACCTTCGACGGGTCCATAGTGATGATTTCTGCCGATGTCATCCAGTTCAATACCTGCTTCTCACTCGCCCCTTTGCTTTGCCCACAAGCCGTCAAAAGTGCCCCAGAAAATAAAACAGCAGCACCAGCCAATAAAGATTTTCCCTTGTTCAATTCCAATACCTCGCATAAACAATTAACAGTTTCCAGTTAACGATGCCATTGGCGCGAACAGAAAAATCTTACAGCCGTGCTGCTTACAGATTATTCAAGAATTTTGCTTAAGAGCAAAAGCATGACAAATATCGGCTCGCCTTACCAACGACACCGCCAAGCCTGCAAGTATTTACTCTAGCTTGAGTCATGCTCTTTGCTCCTTTCTAATTAAAATCGTTCTTCCTAATATGCTTACTATACTAGCACACTTTCACCTTTATGCAAGCCTTTTGGGCAAAAAGAGGATAAAAAGCAGCTTTTTACATTACTTTCTTGCAAATGAAAGCAAAAAAGAGCGGCTCCTCAGAGTCGCTCTAAATTATAGCGGTGATCGGGGTCGAACCGATACGTCCGTAATGGACACCAGA
>JAQDCK010000012.1 GCA_027681045.1 Lactobacillaceae bacterium AF64-9pH9TA
TACCAGATGTTATGGTAAGTGTTCAATTTATTCTTGCAATTGGCGGTGGTTAAACAATTCTTCTCTGATTTGTTCCGCCCGCTGGTCAGACTCCTTCTGCCAGTCAGCCTGCAGATTCCGGCGATACCTTAAGTAATTGGCCATTCGCCCAGTCCGGCTCAAAAAAGCCTGCTGCATTTTGCTGGAGTCCAGAAAACGCTGGTCCACTTCTTTTTCCAGCAAATTTCCGTTTCCATCAAAGCGATAGCCGCCCCACATGTGCTGCTTGACCGGGTTCATGGGCAGGCTGTCGACATAGTGCAGCTTGCCCACCATCCGCTTGCTGGCCGTATAGCCCAAAGTCACCGGGTCATAGATATCAACATAAGTATTGATTCGGCCCCGCAGCTGAGCCAGCAGCTGCCGCTCTTTATGAGTCAAGAGGCGCCAGATGTTGGTGCCTTCATAGAGATAGGCAGCAGCGATCCGACCTGGAAAGTGGCAATTAGCCAGGGCGTATTCAGCATTGATCGCCCCCAGGGAATGCCCGTAGATGTAAAAATGGCCATCCGGGAATTCCTCCAGCCAGCGGTTAAGATAGCGGCTGGCCGTAACCAAAGCGCTGGGCACCTGCCTTTGATTAGTCAGCATGGCCAGAAAAATCGGCCAGTTGGTGTTCAGCCACTCGTCCCGCCAGGTTGTCGCGTTGCCCTTCTTAAAGCCATAAGAGCCCTTAAACAAGACTGTGATCTCATTGTTGTTTTCGATCAAAAAAGCCTGCATCCCGTCCTTGGCATAAACGTCCCGGGTTAATTGCCCGATCCTTTTGCCGGCAACCACAACTGTCTCGCCCACATTCAGCGCCTCATAAGACAGCTTGGTCAGTTCAACCCGGTCTAGGTCGGTCAATTCTTCATTGATCATTCGTCGTCTTCCAATTCGCTTTCCTGCGGCTTCATCGCCTCAAAAGCGTCCTTCTTCTTCGCCTTCTCTTCTTCTTCCTCTTCTTTGACGATCCGCACCTTTTCAGCGGCTTCAGCGATGAAGTATTCCTGGCTGTTGAATGGGGTCTGTCCCCGCCGGTCAGCGTGCACCCATTCGGTCTTGTGCAGGATCCGGGCCTGGACATTGTCCTGCCACATCTTGGCAAAAATGTCCAAAACTCTTTCCCGCAAGTCTTCCTGCAGAACCGGGAAGAGGGTTTCCACCCGCCGGTTCAAGTTTCGCCGCATCATGTCGGCGCTGGCCAGATAGACTTCTTCCTTGCCGTCATTGTAGAAGTAGTAGATCCGGCTGTGTTCCAGGAAGCGGCCGACGATTGAGTGTACTTCGATATTGTCGCTGACGCCTGGGATTTCCGTCTTCAAGCAGCAGATCCCCCGGACGATCAAGTGGATCTTGACCCCGGCCGCGGAAGCTTCATAGAGCTTGGCGATCACGTCCGGGTCAGACAGGGAGTTCATCTTCATGTGAATTTCAGCATGCCGGCCAGCCTTGGCAATGGCAATTTCGTTGTTGATCTTTTCATAGATGAACTGGCGGATCAATTTTGGTGAAATCCGCAACTTGCTAAAGTAAGGCGGCTTGGAATAGCCGGACAGCATGTTGAAGAGGTTAGTCGCGTCAACGCCCAGGTCCCGGTCGCAGGTAAAGAGGCCTAAGTCAGTGTAGAAGTGAGCGGTAACGTCGTTGTAGTTACCAGTCCCCAGGTGCAGGTAGCGGCGGATCCCGTCTTCATCGCGGCGGATAACCAGGGTTACCTTGGTGTGGGTCTTCAGGCCCACCAGCCCGTAGATAACGTGGCAGCCCATCTGTTCCAGGGTTCTGGCCCAGTGCACGTTGTTTGATTCGTCAAAGCGGGCCTTGACTTCCACCAGAACCGTCACCTGCTTGCCGGCTTTAGCCGCCTGGCCCAGGTACTTGATGATCGGAGAATTGCCGGAAACCCGGTACAGGGTCATCTTGATGGCCAGGACGTCTGGGTCCTTGGCTGCCTGCTTGACGAAGTTCAAAACAGCGTCAAAGCTGTCATATGGGTGCTGAACCAGGTAGTCCTTTTCCCGGATTGAGTCAAAAATATTGTGGTCACTTCTTAAAGCCGGGTCGATAAAGGCTTGCATTGGCTCGTAGCGGAGGTCTTCGTGGCCTTCAACCATCCCTGGCAGCTTCTTGAGGAAGGTCAAGTCGATCGGGCCGTTGATACTGAAGACGCTGCCTTCATCAACGTTCAGCCGCTTCATCAAGTGCTTGAGCAGCTTGGTGTTCATGCTGCTTTCCACTTCCAAGCGGGTTACGTGCCCGTGTTCCCGGTCTTCCAGTTGCTTTTTAACCGCCAAAAGGAAGTCGGAAGTGTCGCTTTCAGAAACGTCCAGGTCCATGTCCCTGGTTACCCGGTAGCAGGCTGCCTGGCGGATCTCATAACCGTCAAAGAGGCGGTCGGCAAAGACCTTGATAATATCTTCCAGCATGATGAAGTCATTGTCGCCATCTGGCAATTTGACCAGACGCGGGAAGATGTTCGGCACTCTGACCGTGGCAAACTTGTGCTCGCCGCTTTCTCGGTCCTTAAGGCGCAGGGCGATGTTCAAAGAGTCATTGTTGATGAACGGGAATGGCCGGGACTGGTCGTCTGCCATCGGGGTCAAAACCGGGTAGAGTTCGTTAGAGAAGTAGCGGCGGATGTATTCCTTCTGGTCTTCAGACAGTTCGTCGCTTTCCAAAATATTGATCCCGTTCTTGCGCAAAAGCGGCAGCAATGACCGGGAGTAAGTTGAGTAGCGCTTTTCAACCACTTCGTGTTCCTTATGGTTGATGGCCGTCAATTGTTCAAGTGGCGTAAGGCCGCTGGCATCGTGGCTCTTGACCCCGGCGGCTACCAGCTTGCTCAAGGAAGCCACCCGGACCATGTAGAATTCGTCAACGTTGGACTGGGTGATCCCCAGGAAGTTGGCTCTTTCCAAAAGCGGCTCATCCGGGTTTCTGGCTTCGTCCAGACAGCGGTCGTTGAAGTCCAGCCAGCTCAGTTCCCGGTTGGCGTAATAACTAGGATCCGTAAACTTGTTTTTGTTCTTGGCAATTGTCATTTTTTACTTTCCCCTCTTCTGCTTTATGGCAATCTTCATGCCGAAGACGGCTTCAGCCAAATTGACATTCTTTTCAAAAACCCAGCGTTCCAAGGTCAGGTCCCGCTTGCTGGTCACCGTGATCAGCATTTGCTCATCCTTGATGGAAACCACGATCTTGCTGATCTTCTGCTTGCGGGAAGCATCCAGGCTGTTGGCCAGGCGCAAGATGGCAGCCAGCTTAGCTACCCGGACCTGCAGAGCCGGGTCAAGGTGGCGGTATTCACGTTCATCAGCATTCAAGTTGGTGATGTCCTGGTGCTTCAAAATGCTCAAGAGCATTTCGTTTTCTCGGTCAGACAGACCGATGATCTGGTTGGCTCCCACGATGTAGGCAGCGTGTTCGTAGTGGTTGTGGAAATTTACGAAGTTGCCGATGTCGTGCAGGCGGGCCGCGATTTCCAGCAATTGCCGGTCGCGGCGGTCAACCATGCCGGCATGGGCCAGGCGGTCAAAAATATGCAGGGCAAACTTGTTGGACAGGTTGCTGTGTTTGCCGCCTGATTCGTAGCGGCAGGCAATGTTCTTGGTCGCTGTCAAGACGATGGTTGAGTATTCATCCGGCCGGTACTTCAATCTGGCGGCTTCCTGGATCATCAAACCGGTGATGGCTGAAGACTGGGTCAAAGTCATCATGTGCGGCTTGATAATTTTAACCAGCTGGTTGATCAAAACAATGGTCGGCTTCATCCGGGCCAAAGAGTCGGTATCCAGCTCGTATTTTTCCATCAGGTACTGGTCCGGGGCTTCTCTGAAGTCTTCATAAACGCCGGCAAACTGCTTGAGGTCGATGACCCGGGCCTTTTCTTGAGGCCGCAGGCTCTGCTCGCCCCGGCCGGAGACGTGCTGGATGATGATCCGGGCCTTGCCAGTCGGCTTCTCAATGGTCTTGAAGCTGACCAGCTTGCGGGAGATGTAGTCGCCGATGATGTCGATTGGGTCGCTTGGCGTGTCCCGGGTCATAGCGGCCATTTCTTCAATTTCTTCCGGGCCCAGGGCAAAGTTCCAGGTTGACAGGTAATGCTGGCCCTTGAACAAGGTGAGGTTGAGCATGGCACTGCCCATGCTGAGCAGGTAAGTAAATTCATCATCCGCCAATTCTGAGAACTGCGGCAGGGCCATTCCGGCAATGATCTTGTAGTAGGCGATCTGGGCCCCGTTCAGCCATTCGATTTTCAGGCCGGTTCTGACTTTGATCTGGTCGGCCAGGTAGCGGGCGGAAATCTTGTCCAAAAGCTGCCGGTTGCCGTAAACCTTGTAGTTGTCGATCCCGTATTCCGCGATTTTCCGCTTGAAGCCGATCAAGGCATCAGTCAAGCGGGGCAGTTCGTTTTCATAAACTTCAAACTTCTTCCCCCCTTGGACGAACTGGGCCGAACTCAACTGTTCAATGATAGCCAGCTTCTTCAAGTCAACGATGAACAGGCGGGCCTGGTATGATGATATGTAAATTAGACCAAATTGTCTTTTGCTCATATGTCTCTCCTCTGGTTGCTTTCGAATAATTTCAAATGAGCTTAAACGCTCAGCTGTAAGCGCTGAGTTACCTATTTCAATTGTACAAAAAATCTGCACCTTCGGCTTCTTTTTCCAGGCAAAAATCCATTTTTTAACATAATTTTACCCGGAACTAAAAAAGCAGCGGGTTCAAAGTCGAACACGCTGCTTAAGTTGGTAAAAAATTATTCGCTTGCCTTCAAGCGGGAAGAGGCCTTGATGTTGAAGCCAGGCACGCCATTGAACCACTTCTTCATCAAGCGGGCGTAAGTCCCGTTCTTGCGGAGCACTTTCAAGGCCTGGTTGACCTCAGCCGTAAACTTGTCTTCCCCCTTCTTGATGCCGATCCCGTATGGTTCAACCGTAAAGGTATCAGGCAGCATCTTGAACTTGTCCTTGTCATTAGAAACCAAGCCGGCCAAAACCGCGTTGTCGCTGACCATGGCATTGGCCTTGCCGGCCTTTAAGGCATTGTAGCAAGAGCCATAGTCCTCATAGAAGATGACCCGGGCCTTTGGAGCGTACTTGTGGACGTCGCTATCGGCGGTTGACCCCTTAACGGCGGCAATAGAGTACTTGGAATTGTTAAAATCCTTGATAGAGTTCAGCTTGCTCTTTTTCGGTACGATCAAGGTTTCCCCGGCCATGAAGTAAGTGTCGGAAAAATTGATGATCTTGCGCCGGTCTGGTGTGTTGGTCATGGTAGCCATGACAGCATCGACGTTGCCGATCTTGAGGTCCATGATCCGGGACTTTTCACTGATGTATTCAATTTTCATCTTGCCTTTAGGTCCAAGGATCTGCTTGGTAATGGCCCGGGCCAGGTCGACTTCAAAGCCAGTGGCCTTGCCGCTGCCCACGTCCATCATGCTGAACAGGCGGGTGTCGGCCCGCATCCCCCAGGTGATGGTGTTTGTTTGCTTAACCCGGTCATAGCTGCTGCTAGATTGACTGTGTGAACAAGCGGTAAAAACTAATGATAACAGCAAGACCGCCATAAAGGCGGTCAGCTCCCTCAGTTTACGTGCCATTTTTCCTCCTTGGCAATAAACGCGGTTTATTTCCTTCTTGCTTAGTACTTGGTGCGCTTGCTCAAGTAGTTGGCAAAGCTAGACAGGGCAAAGCAGATGATAAAGTACATTACTGCCACGGCCAGGTACATCGGAATCATGTAATTAGTGTTTTGGTTGTAAATAATTTCAGCGTGGTAGAGCAGTTCCGGCAAAACGATGATCGTGGCCAGGGAAGTATCCTTGATCAAGGACACGAACTGGGACAAAAGGGCCGGAATCATTTTGGTCAGGGCCTGGGGCAAAACCACGTGGGTCATGGCCTGCATGTAAGTCATCCCGTTTGATCGGGCCCCTTCCATCTGGCCAGGGTCGACGGCCATGATCCCTGAGCGGACGACTTCCGCGATCATGGCTGATTCAAAGACCACCATGGCAATTACTGAAGCCTGAAAGGCATCAATTCTGATCCCCATGACCGGCAGGCCAAAGTAGGAGAAGAAGATGATCAGCAAAAGCGGCAGGTTTCTGATGATGTCGATGATCACCCCGACCACTTTGGAAATCCGGGTGGTCTTGGCGTCGATTCTGGTAAAGCGGATCAGACCCAGGGCCAGGCCGATCACAAAGCTCAAGATGATTGAGATCACTGAAACTTCGATCGTGACCCAGAAACCCTGCAGCAAAAAGCGGAGGTTGATCCAGGATAATGCTTCTGTAAGATTTTCCATTTATGTGCCTCCTAAACGCCCTTCTTTTCCAGATACTGCATGTAGTAGCTGAGCGGCAGGGTCAAAACCAGGTAGAACAGGCCGACCAAGACATAGCTTGGGATGGTCTGGAAAGTGTTAGATGCCACGATGTCCCCTTGGTACATCAGGTCAAAGCCGGCTACGAAAGCCAGGATGCTGGAGTTCTTGATCAAGTTGACAAACTGGTTGCCCAATGGCGGAATCACGATTCTGAAGGCCTGGGGCAGGATAACGTAGCGCATGGCCTGCCAGTAGGTCATCCCGTTTGACCGGGCACCTTCCATCTGGCCGGTCCCGACGGACTGGATCCCGGAGCGGACAGTTTCAGCGATGAAGGCTGATGAGTAGATGGACAAGCCGATTGTCCCTGCCTGGAAGCCAGTCAGCTTCAGCGGCGTGTAAGTTGGCAAAACCAGGTAAAAGACCATGGTGACAACCAGGAGGGGAATGTTCCGGAAGATTTCGACATAGACCTTGGCTACCCCGCGCCAGAACTTGTTAGGCACGGTTTCCAGGATGGCAAAGCCGGATCCGATGATCAAACTGAAAAACAAGGAAATCAGACTGCAGAGAATCGTATTCCAAAAGCCGAGCAAAAAGGTGGGCCAGTTTGCTCCAAGTAAACTCAACATTAATATTCAGCCTCCTTAACACTGAATCCTGGGATGTTGCCAAACCATTTCTTGACAAGCTTGTGGTAGCTGCCGTCTGCCTTAGCTTCCTTCAAAGCCTTGTTGATGGCTTCCAGCATCTTGGTCTGCCCCTTTTCAACGGCAATCCCGTAAGGTTCAACAGCGACTGTGCCGCCAACCAGGTGCAGGCTCTTGTGCTGCTTGGCAATCCCGGCCAAAATCCCGTTGTCAGTGGCGACCGCGTCCCCTTGCCCGGCTAAGAGGGCATTGGTGCAGGCACCATAGTCATTGTACTGGCGGATCTTAGCCTTGGGGGCCAAGCGGGCAATATCGTCCGCGGCGGTTGTCCCCTTAACCACGATGACCACCCGGCCCTTGTGGTTTAAGTCCTTGATCGACTTGATTGGACTGCTGGTTTTGGTCATGAGGGATGTCCCCGCCTTGAAGTAAGGAGTGGAGAAGTCAACCGACTTCTTTCTCTCATCCGTGATGGTCATGGTGGCCAGAACCGCGTCCAGGTTGTTGTTCTTAAGCTGCGGGATCTTGGTTTGGGCCGTAACTTCAATGAATTTTGTCTTGCCGTCCTTGCCCAGGATCTCCTTGGTCAAAAGGCGGGCCAGGTCGATTTCAAAACCTTCCAGCTTGTTGGTCTTGACGCTCTTGATCCCAAACAAAGCCGTATCAAATTTAACGCCCCAGGTAATCGTCTTGCTGCTCTTGACCTGGTTGTAGACACGCACTGAGTTGTCACTTTCAACAGCGCAGGCGGAAAGTGAAACAGTGGTCAGCAGCAGAAAAAGCAGGGCGGAAACTTTGCGGAATAGTTTCGTGCGTTTCATGTAACCGCTCCCTCCCTTTTATTAGTGGTCAATTACCTTGCTGAGAAATTCCTGGGCCCGCAGGTTGCGTGGGTGTTCGAAGAAGTCCTTCGGGTTGTGGGAGTCTTCCAGGACCTGTCCCTGGTCAAAGAAGATGACCCGGTCGCTCACTTCTCTGGCAAAGCCCATTTCGTGGGTCACGACCACCATGGTCATCCCTTCAGCGGCGATGGATTGCATAACGTCCAAAACGTCCTGGATCATTTCCGGGTCAAGGGCACTGGTCGGTTCGTCAAACAAGAGCACCTTGGGCTTCATGGCCAAAGATCTGGCAATGGCCACCCGCTGCTTTTGCCCGCCGGACAGCTGTCTAGGGTAAGAGTCTTCCTTGTCCAAAAGGCCAACCTGCTTGAGCAGCTTTTCAGCGATTTCCCGGTTTTCCTTTTCGTCCCGGTGCAAAACGATTCTTGGGGCCAGCATGACATTTTCCAGGACAGTGTGGTTTTCGTAGAGGTTGAAGTGCTGGAAAACCATGCCAACGTCCCGGCGGATCTTGTTCAAGTCAGTCTTCTTGTCTCCCAGGTCATAGCCGTCCACGTCCAAGACGCCGGAAGAAATTCCTTCCAAGCCGTTCATGGTTCTGATCAAGGTACTCTTGCCCGCGCCAGAAGGGCCGATGATGGAAACGACTTCGCCTTCGTCAATGCTTAAGTTGACGTCTTTTAAGGCATGGTAGTCACCGTAGAACTTGTTGACTTTCTTGAATTCGATAATTGCTGCCATAGTGGTCCTCCTTGTTTTTATTAATGCTTAATTAAATCGCCGCCAGTTTGACTCAGTTTCCGCACTTTAAGACTTGCTTATCAAGCAGAACTTCTTGCTGAAAAAAGTTCGATTATTGGTCGGCGGTCTGGCAAATGTACCAGGACTTTTTCTTCCTTCAAGCTAGGAGCCGAATCATCTAAAAAAGAGTATTGTTTTTCCTTTTCCAGAGCGGTTGTTTTTTTATTTAAGTATGATTAATTTTTTATTAAATTTACCAGAAAACAGGCTTGCACGCAAGCATTTTATCAGTTCCGGTTCAGTTTTTTATATTTTTTTAATAAAAAAGCCAAGGGATGCCTTGTCTATCTTAACCAGCTGCCGGTTTTCACTTCATTTTCTTTCGTTTCATTTGGGATATTCTTAATTATATTAGATCTTACCCGATTTAGCAACAACTGTTTCTGAACCAGGCACGAGCAACCGCTTTAAAGACTGATTTTTCACGCTTTGACTAGACCAGGCCCCGGCTGGCCTCTATAATTAATAACTAAAGGAGTTTTACAATGTCAAAAAAGCAACATCCCATCATTATTGGTATCGCCGGCGGCAGTGGGTCGGGGAAGACGACCATTGCCCACGAATTATATGACCAGTTCAAAAACGACCGGATCCGGATCATTACGGAAGACTCTTATTATAAGAACCACCCGGAAATGACCATGGCCGAAAGAAATAAAATTAATTTCGACCACCCGGATGCTTTTGATACCGAGCTCTTGATCAGCCAGCTGCAGGACCTGCTGAATGGCAAGGCGATCGAGATGCCGATTTATGACTTCACTACCCACCTGCGCAGCCCGGAAACGGTCCACGTTGAGCCAGCTGATATCATCATCCTGGAAGGGATCCTGGTTCTGGCCTCAGAAGAATTACGGAACTTGATGGACATCAAGATCTTCGTCGACACTGACGATGACATCCGCTTGATCCGCCGCCAGCGCCGGGACATGGCTGAACGGGGCCGGTCCCTTGACTCGATCATCGACCAGTACCTAGCCACGGTTAAGCCAAGCTACCACCAGTTTGTTGAGCCAAGCAAGCGCTACGCCAACATAATCGTGCCAGAAGGCGGGGCCAACGATGTCGCTTTGGACATGCTGACCACGAAAGTCCGCGACATCCTCCGCCGCAATGATTTAGCAGAAAAAGAGGCAGAATAATGGCTAAGCAGAAACCACTCGTCATCGGGATTGCCGGGGGGTCAGGCTCAGGCAAGACGACAGTCTCCAAGGAAATCAGCAAGCGCCTACCAGCTGACCGGGTGCTCATTCTGACTGAAGATGCCTACTACAACGACAATTCAGCCCTCAGCATGGATGAACGCAAGAAGATCAACTACGACCATCCCAATGCTTACGACACTGACCTCTTGATTGAGCAGCTGCAGGACTTGCTGGACGGCAAGGCAATTGAAATGCCGACCTACAACTTCAACATCCTCTCCCGGGCCAAAGACACCATCCACGTTGAGCCCGCCGACATCATCATCCTGGAAGGGATCCTGGTTTTGGCTTCAGAAGAATTGCGGAAGTTCATGGACATCAAGCTTTTTGTCGATGCTGACGACGACATCCGCTTCATCCGCCGCTTGCAACGGGACACACAGGAACGGGGCCGGTCAATTGACTGGATCATCTCCCAGTACCTGGCTACGGTTAAGCCAAGCTACAACCAGTTTGTCGAGCCAAGCAAGAAGTATGCTGACATCATCATCCCCCAAGGCGGGGAAAACCAGGTCGCCATCGACATGGTCTCTTCCAAGCTCTTGTCTATTATCAACGGCTAAGAGAGCGAAATAATATCAATATTTTGAAGTATACAAAAACGCGTGAACTTGCAGGTTCACGCGTTTTTTCTGGCAAATTTTAATTTTAGAGATTCAGGTAAGCAAAGGTATGCAGGCCAATCCAGGCAGTCAGCAGCATCAAAGCCAGCAAGAGGCCGACCGTGCTCCAGTAAGCCCGGTTCATCTTCTTTGGTCTGCTTAAAATTAAGTGCGTCATTTTGCTCCCCCCTTGAAAGATAATTAATAATGTTTTCCATCATACAACTTCAAGGAGGGCTTGTCACGCTTTTTGATTATTTTTATCAAAAAATGATAACTTTACGAAACTACTTGGCCATGACCCGGTCAAAAAGCTTGGTGATCAGCTTGACCAAAACCGCGTCAAAGACAACGGATGAGATCAAACCGGCAATGAACATTTCAATCAAGAGGGCCGGCTTGTAGGCGCTCCAGCCATAAGTAAAGTAGCACATTACAAAAGCAGCCACATGGCAGCAGATGGCCCCGATGATCAGGCTGCCCCAGCCGAAGCGGTCGTAGTTTTCCTTCTTTGGGAAGAAGCCGATTTCGTTGAAGGCCCCTTGCACCAGCCCTTGCAGGATGGTCATTGCCCCCCACTGACCGCCAAAGGCCATTTCAACCGTGGCAGCCAGGGTTTCACCGACAGTCCCGGAGCCGAAGGTCGGCACGAAGTACATGGCCAAAGGAGCAGCCATGTACCAAAGGCCAGAATAGATTTCATCAGCCAGGGGTCCCAGGCCTACGAAGTTTAAGGCAAACTTGGTCGAGTTGTAAAGGGGGTTGAAGACGTAGGTGTAGATAACCCCCATGATAATCCCAATCAAAGCCATCAAGATAATGGCTTTCACATTCCACTTGCTTTCTCTTCTAATCATAAAAAAACTCCTATCCAACAATTGCCGGCTAGGAGTTTGAAATCATGTTTAAGAAACACTTCCCTTGCGCAAGAATTACCTTGGTCAGGTTCAAAGGGTCGACTTTCGTCATCTCAGCTTTCGCCCCCCTAGTGGCTTTTATTCAATTTGACTTAATTTAGTCTAGCAGATCTTTAAAGCGTTAACAAGGAAAAAAGTTCCCTTAATTAATTATAGCTTTTAAAGGATTCCAGTTTTTCCTTATCGATATCTCTAATAATCGCCAAGGCCAGGTCAACAGCTGCCTTGTAATCCTTGTAGCTGCTGAAGCAGTACGGGGAGTGCTCATAGCGGACCGGAATCCCGATCACGATGGTTGGGGCCCCGTTTTCGTAGTAGATGGCCGCCCCGTCTTGTCCGCCCCCGGTTCTAACTGACCGGGTGTAAGGAATCCCGTTTTTGTCAGCTAAGTCGCAAGCGTATTGCTGGAACTTGGGGTTTGGCAGGAAGGTGACGTCCATGTCCCGCAGCATCGGTCCCCGCTTAAGGCCGGTCTGAGACAGCCAGTCCGGTTCAAAAGTATCATCGGCCGGGCAGCTTTCCAAAACCAGGCAAAGGTCCGGCTTGATCTTGCGGGCCGTGACATAGGCCCCCCGCAGGCCGACTTCTTCCTGGCTGGACAAGGCGGCAACCAGGTCAAAGTTGACTTCTTCATCCTTCAGATTTTCCAGGATGTCGGCCATGGCTGCGGCGCCGAAGCGGTCATCAAAGTCCTTGCCGAAGAAAAGACCGGTCTTTTCATTGTATTCACAGTCCACGTCAACGAAAATCGGGCAGCCAGTGTCGATCTTGTAGTCATTGATCGTTTCTTCCCGGCTGGAGGAGCCGACGTCAATAGACAAATCAGCGACCTGCGGGACAGACTTTCTTTCAGCTTCCGACATGAAGTGAGGCGGCTTTAAAGCCACGACGCCGGGGATGTATTCACCGTCCCGGTTTCTGACCTTGACCTTGAGGGCCGGCAGAACCACATTGTTCCAGCCACCCAGGGTGACGAACTTGATCAAGCCGTTTGGCCGGATAGCCTGGGTCAAGAAGCCCACGGCGTCTGAGTGGGCGTCCAACTGGATCACCGGCCGCTTGCCGGTGTTCTGCTTCTTGGAAGCATAGACGTTCAGCATCCCGTCAACTTCAAGGTCGGCGTAGTCCTTGACCGTCTTGGTAAAAAGGTCAACGAATTCATTTTCAAAGCCAGAAGTGGCGTTGGCATTTGAAAAGTCCTTCAGCATTTGAATTTCAGCAGCTTTTTCCATTAATAATCTCCAATTAATCCAGCAAGTCGTACTTCAGCTTCATCAAGGTGTGGCCGTCCTTGACCATTTCCCCGGTCAAGGCCACCGTCTGCTCGTAAGTCAAGTCAGCCATCTTCTGGTTGGCTTCTTCCAGCTTCTCTTGCAAGTCGCGGCCGGTCAAGCCCTTAACGGCGCGGTCAGTTTCGTTTTCGATCTGGCGCAGTTTAGCCATGGTCTTTTCTTCAAAAGCCTGCTCCAGAGCGCTGTAGACCTTGTAGTTGGTGTCACCGAGCTGGGCGTTCAGCTTGTTGAGCCAGTAGATCTTGGTCAAGTCAAAGTCCGGACCGGTTTGGAAGCTGGCTGGAGTAGTCGTGACGTTGGTGTAGAAAGGCACGAAGCAGTTAAAAGTGTTCGGGCCAAAGGCCAGCCATTGCACGCCGGCGATACCTTCTTCAACATCATTTCTGATCTGCAGGATGTGGGTTTCAAAGTTCCGGTTGATCCCGATCGGGCGGAAGAGCTTCTTTTCAGCTTCTGTGTTAGTGGTGCTGTAGACATCGTACTTGGTGTCCTGGTAGTGGGAGCTTTCCAGGAACTTGATGTCTTCCGGGCTGATCTTCTTCTTGGCGTAAGTGATGAAAGGCTGGTCCTGGTCCCCTGGCTCGCCTTCCCATTCAGGGTCGAAGTAGCGATGGATGTACCAGGCCCGCGGGTTGTTGTAGTGAGCGTCCTTGATCGTGGATGAGCCAAAGATGTGACGCAAGTTGTAGCCTTGGTAGTCCGGGTTCAAGTGGTATTCATTGATGATGTCCAGCAAGTCACTTGAGCACATGAAGTTTTCTTCGTCGTTAAAGTCGAAGAAGTCGATGTTCAAGCGGTTTGGCGCTGCCACGTAGGCATCGTCCGGAATCCGGCGGGCAGCCCAGTGGTGGCCGCCGATGGTTTCGATGTACCAGACTTCGTCATGGTCGGCAAAGGCTGACCCGTTCATTTCGTAGGTCCCGTACTTTTCCACCAGGTAGCCCAGGCGCTTAACCCCTTCTCTGGCTGAGTGGATGTATGGCAAAGTCAAAGTGACAAAGTCTTCTTCACCTAGGCCGCCCTTTTCAACTAGGGGGTCAATCCCTTGGATCCGGCTGTTGGTGGTGATGGTTTCCGTGGCCGTCATGGCTACCGTTGCGTCGTTAATGCCGGCAGCGGCCCAGATGCCGCGCTTGCCGGAAGCATCTGGAGCGCTGGTGTATCGCATAGGATTTGGCAGCAGGTCTTCATCATCAATTTCCTGGCCGCTGATCACAGCCTTGTAGTGCTTTGGCTGCTCTTCCGGGTTAACCGCGATAAATGCTTCAGGGACAATGGTGCTGCCGCCGTCTTCACTGCGGGCAATCATTGTGGAGCCATCAATGGTGGCGTCCTTGCCGACTAAAATGGTCGTGCATTCTGCTGGCTTTTGCATAAGTCCTCCTCTAATAATCTAAAACTAATTGTCTGCTTTCTTACTATTATTCTAGCTGAAAAAACTCCTTTTGCCAGCTATTGCTTTTGCCGGTAAAGGGCATAGAGGCGTTTGCTCAAATCGGCGCCGGCTGGGGCACTGTTTTCAAACAGGATCTGGCCAGGCTGGCTGCTGGCATTCAGTTCATCCCGGCTGGCCAGTTGCCGCTTGACTTCAGCAGCGGCCCCGATGGCTCCGTCATAGACCTTAGCCTGGGGGCCTAAGATCTCCTGGATGTCCTGCTTGGCAAAAGGAAAGTGGGTGCAGCCCAGGACCACTCCTGCCGCCTTGCCAGCATATGGGGCCAGCAATTCTTCCAGGTACTGGTAAATGGCCGGGCTGTCAGTTTGACCTTTTTCGATCAATTCGACCAGTTTCGGGGCTGGCACTTTGACCACCTGGCCAGGCTCAGCACATTCAGCAACCAGCTGGTTGAACTTATCCTGCTCCAGGGTCAAGGGAGTGGCCATGGCAACAACCTGCCGGCCGGGATTTTCTTCAGCTGCCGGCTTGACGGCCGGTTCGATCCCGATGATCGGCAGGGAGTATTCCTGGCGCAGGCGGTCAGCCGCCGCGCTGGTTGCTGTGTTGCAGGCAATCATGACGGCCTTTACCTGGTGCTTGTCAATCAGTTCATCAACTACCCGCTTGGCCAGCTGGTAGACTTCTTCCTTGCTCTTTATCCCGTAAGGAGCATTGGCTGAGTCGCCATAGAAGACATAGTCTTCGTTTGGCATCAGATCAACCAGGCGGCTGAGGACCGTTAAGCCCCCCTGGCCGGAATCAAAAACGCCGATTGGCCGATCAGCATATTCTTTTGACATATTTTGACCTCCTCTAGCTATTAATTTTGAACTTTTTACCCGCTTTCTTCAATCGATACGCCACTTTATTTTTCCTGCAAGCCAGACTTTCTTGATTTTTTCTTTAGTTTTTTGCCGGAAAAACCGTCTAGCTTGCATTTTTTAGGGGCTATGTTATTGTTATATCTAACCCCTGGATATCACGTTGATTACCGGAATAAAACGGCAATCTGGGAATAAATTCTGTACACAGTTTTTTTAGTTTTTTAGAAAGAGCAAAAGAAATTATGTTTAACGTTTCGCCTGAACAAGAGCGCCGCCACATCGTTGACGACTCAGCGCTCAATGGCTTTTTAACGAAAATGTATTCCATCATGGGCCTGGCGGTTCTGGTCTCAGCCTTGACCGCCTATCTGACCTTGACGGTCTTCTCTGGCAGCTTGCTGCCGCTACTCACCAACCGGGGCTTCCTCTGGGTCCTGCTGTTACTGCCTTTGATCTTGAGCATAGGCATCAGCTTTAAGGCTACCCGCAAGCCAACGACGGCCTTCTTCATGTTGATGGCTATCGCGGTTATCTACGGGCTGGAATTCTCCCTTTTGGCCTTTGCCTACACGGGCGCCCAAATCGGCGGGGCCTTCATCTCGGCTTCAGCCGTCTTCATCGGTATGGCAGCTTACGGCAGCGTGACTAAGAAGAACCTGGACACCATCGGGGCCTACGCTTCAGCAGCCATCTGGGGCTTGATCGTGGCCAGCCTGGTCAACATGTTTTTAAAGAGCACGCCAGCCAGCTTCATCTTCTCCATCATCGGGGTCATCATCTTCACGATCTTGACTGCCTGGGATGCCCAAAAGATGAAGGCCATCTATGCTAACTACGGCGACCAGCTGCCAGAACTTGGCCTGGCTGTTAACGGGGCTTTGATGCTGTACCTGGACTTCATCAACCTCTTCCTGCAATTCCTGCAGATCTTCGGGATCGCTGACAACGACAACTAAAATCTAAGATTTTCTTTTTGAAAAGGCTCTCTTCCTATTAGAGAGCTTTTTTTCTTGACTATTTTTCCTGCAAGAGTAAGGTAAAGGATATGTAAATTATTTATTAGCAAAACTGAAATAAAAGGAAGGTCACACATTGCAAAAGCAGCCGGTATGGAAAAGAAATCTGCAAGTCTCGACGGTCAGCGTCTTTTTGGCGGGGATTGCCTTTTCGGAAGTCACGCCTTTTTTGTCCCTGTACATTGACACCCTGGGCAAGTTCAGCCACCAGCAGCTGAGCTTTTGGTCAGGGATCGTCTTTTCAGCGGTCTTCGTGGTGGCGGCCCTGGTTTCCCCGATTTGGGGCAAGCTGGCTGACAAGAAGGGGCGCAAGCCGATGATTCTGCGGGCTTCTTTGGGGATGGCGATCGTCTTTACCTGCATGGGCCTGGCCCAGAATGTCTGGCAGCTGCTGTTCCTCAGAGGGATGCAGGGGGTTTTTGCCGGCTTCGTCTCCAACTCTAACGCCCTTATCGCGTCAGAAACGCCAAAGAACAAGTCGGGCAAGGCGCTGGGGATCATGATTTCCGCCCAGACCGGGGGGCAATTGCTGGGGCCCTTTGCCGGCGGGGCCTTATCGCAGGCTTTTAGCTACCGGGTAACCTTCTTTATTACTGGGGCTCTGCTTTTCACCTGCTTTATCTTGTCGGTCTTCTTTATCCATGAAGATGACTTCGTGCCGGTTGAGAGCAAGCAGCGAGGCAGCTTTAAGGACACGATGAAGCAGTTTAAGAGCGGGCAATTGATTCTGGGGCTGCTGCTGACGACCTTGATCATTCAAGCGGCCAATAACTCCATCAACCCGATCGTTTCCTTGTATGTCAGAAGCTTGATGCACGATTCAGGACAGGTCGTCTTCGTCAGCGGGGTAATTGCGGCTTTACCAGGGATTGCTACGGTGGCCGCGGCTTCCTATTTTGGTGGTTTAGGTGACCGGATCGGGACCCACAAGATCATCTTAGGCGGCTTAATTGGGTCAATCATCCTCTTCTTCTTGACAGCTTTCGTCCGCAACACGGTTGAGCTTGGCGTCTGCCGCTTCCTGGTTGGTTTTACTGACGCCTGCCTCTTCCCGCAGGTCCAGACCATGCTGACCAAGCACAGTCCAAAGGAACTGACCAGCCGGGTCTTCAGCTGGAACCAAAGTGCTATGTACGTCGGCAATATTTTTGGCCCGCTGCTAGGTTCAACGGTTTCCGCCCACTTCGGCTACAGCGCCGTCTTCCTGGTAACCAGCGGGATAGTCGTGATCAACCTGCTTCTTTACCGAACTAATATTTTGAAAAACATTGCCTAGTTTAAGCGCAAAAGAAGCTCCAAGATTCATTCTTGGGGCTTTTTGCTTGGAGATTATTCTTGACTATCCTAAAGAGCAAGCACTGTTTTGTCTGTATTTAGACCGTCATTTACATCATTTTCACAAAAATAAGGATGTTCTTAAGTGAAAATAACAAATTTTAACAAAATCTATGCGTTTGCTCAAAAAAATTCTTCGCATTATACTGAAGGAAAAATATTCTTTGAGAAGCGAGGTGTTCATTTGAAAGTCATTACCAAAATTTTGCAAGCTGTCAGCTTTCTGCTCAGCCTCTTTCTTCTTTGGGCCGGCCTGGCCAGCTTGCTTGACGTCTGCAACTCGGCCAGACTAATGGGCTGGTCCTCTTTCATCCCTTCAATTGTCGCCGGCCTGGTCTTCATCGTCATGCTCATCTGCGAAGCCTGGCTCAGCCTGCGGATAAACAAACTGGACGACCGGGGAATCTTCTTCTTCCTGGCCGCCCTCCTGCTTTTAACAGCTGGCGAAATGGTCGCCCCTGTTGCTTTAGGCTCTGGCTTTCTCTGGCTGAACCTCTTGCAACTCTTGCTGGTCCTTCTGGCCCGCTTTGCCATCGATTTTCATGAATAGTGGCCAAAAATTACACATACCAAAAATGGTGAAACTCATTCTCGAGCTTCACCATTTTATTTTTTTCGTTTCATGACGAAACACAAAGTTAAAGTCATCCAAACCTAAAAAGCACTTATCCACCTAGCTGGGATAAGCGCTTCTTCGTATTTTATTATTGCTTTTAGTAAATCTTCGCAACTTGTTCCTGAACAGTCTGGTGGGCCAGGAAGTCGTCGTAGCTGATGTCGGCCCGGGCCACCACACCCTTTGGACCAACTTCAATAATGTGGTTGGCAATGGTCTGGATGAACTCGTGGTCGTGGGAAGTAAAGAGAATTGAGCCAGGGTAGTTTTCCATGGCTTCGTTCAAGGCCGTGATGGATTCCAGGTCCAAGTGGTTGGTTGGATCGTCCATGACCAACACATTGGCTGCTTCTAGCATCATTCTGGACAGCTGGCAGCGGACCTTTTCACCCCCAGACAGGACTTTGATCTGCTTGTTGATCTCATCGCCGCTGAAGAGCATTCTGCCCAAGAAGCCCCGCAAAAAGGTGTTGTCGTCATGTTCCTTGTCAGCGTATTGGCGCAGCCAGTCAAGGATGGTCAATTCATCATTGTCGAAGTTGGCGTTAAGGTCTCTGGACATGTAGTTAAAGGAAGTCGTCTGTCCCCAGGTAACAGTCCCGGAGTCAGGTTCCAGGCGGCCGGCGATGATTTCCATCAAGGCTGTGGTTGCCCGGGTGTTTCTGGACAAGAAGGCCACCTTGTCACCTGGCCGGATGATAAAGGACACGTTGTCCAAAAGCTGCTCATCACCGGACTTGTAGGACACATTGTCCACTCTCAGCAAGTCGTTGCCCAGGTCCCGGTTCATCTCAAACTTGATGTACGGGTACTTGCGACTGGATGGCTTGATGTCGTCCAAGCTGATCTTGTCCAGCTGCTTCTTTCTGGAAGTAGCCTGCTTGGACTTGGAAGCGTTGGCTGAGAAACGGGCGATGAATTCCTGCAGCTGCTTGATCTGTTCTTCCTTCTTGGCATTTTGCTGGCGGGCCAGTTCCGTGGCCAGCTTACTTGATTCGTACCAGAAGTCGTAGTTGCCGACGTAGAGCTTGATCTGCCCGCGGTCAACGTCACACATCTGGGTGCAGACCTGGTTTAAGAAGTGACGGTCGTGGGAAACAACCAAGACGATGTTTTCATAGTCAGCCAGGAAGTTTTCCAGCCAGGCCGTGGTGTGCACGTCCAGACCGTTGGTCGGTTCGTCCAAAAGAAGGATGTCCGGGTTGCCAAAAAGGGCCTGGGCCAAAAGAACCTTAACCTTGTCGCTTTCCGCCAGCTCGCTCATCTGCTTTTGGTGCATGTCTTCCGGAATGCTCATGGACTGGAGAAGCTGGGCAGCATCGGCTTCCGCGTTCCAGCCGTCCAGTTCCGCAAATTCCGTTTCCAGTTCAGCCGCCTTGACCCCGTCTTCTTCACTAAAGTCAGCCTTGGCGTAAAGGGCATCACGCTCCTTCATGACCTGGTAGAGCTTTTGGTGGCCTTGAATCACAGTTTCCATAACGGAAAAATCTTCAAAGGCAAAGTGGTCCTGGTTTAGGCTGGACATTCTTTCGTTAGGCCCCATGCTGATTGAGCCCGTGGTTGCTTCCATTTTTCCTTCCAGCAGCTTTAAGAAAGTCGACTTGCCGGCCCCGTTGGCCCCAATGATGCCGTAGCAGTTGCCCGGCGTGAACTTAAGGTTGACGTCGCTGTAAAGGGTACGACTGCCGATTTGCAAACTTAAATCTGTTACTGTGATCAATAGATTTTCCTCTGTTTCTTAAATTTTCTACTGCAATTATGACTAAACCAGTATAACAGGTTTAGCCTTTTGCCTCCAAGCTTTTCAACCATTTTCTCCTCCCTTTTTTTAACTTCTTTCTTTTTAAGGAAAAAATTGGCTTATAATCTTTTAATAAGAACTGATTGATAGGAGCATTCTTATGGCATTTTTCATCTCACTGGAGCAGATCTGCATCATGTTCATCCTCATGGCCATCGGTTTCCTCTGCCGGAAAAATGGCATGATCCATGAAGAAACCGGCAAGGACCTAACCGCCATCCTGGTCTACATCGTCGGCCCCTGCCTGATCATCAACGCCTTTGAGCGCCCGGCCAGCACCAGCTTAATCAAGGACTTCGGCTTGACCTTCCTGGCGGGCTCTCTCAACTACCTCTTCCCTATCGCCTTCAGCAGCCTTTTACTCCGCCTGCCCCGCTTAAAAAATGACCCCGACAAGCAGTTGATCGCCTTCGGGGCCGTCTACAATAACTGCGGCTTTATCGGCATCCCTTTGATTCAAGCCCTCTTAGGCAGCAAGGGGACCTTTTTCGCCGTACCCATCTTAGTCTTAAACAACATCTTCGTCTGGTCCCACGGCATCGGCACTTTCAAAAAGCGGCAACCTTTGTCCGACACCCTCAGAACCGTCCTTTTAAACCCAAACATTATCGCCACGGCCATTGGCTTCATCCTTTTTATCACTGGCGCCAGCCTCAAATTTCCAGCCGTGATAGACCGGTCGGTCAGCTACGTGGCCTCGCTTAACACCCCCTTAAGCATGATCGTCATCGGCTCTAACCTGGGGACTATTTCGGGTGACTTCTATAAAGACGGCAAGGCCTGGCTGATCTGCTTCTTGCGGAACTTCCTTATGCCGGCCTGCATGAGCGTGATCTTGCTCCTGGTTCCCCTGTCAACGACCGCTTACCTGGCCGTAGTCATCATGGCTGCTGCCCCGGTTGCCGGCTTTATCGTCATGCTCAGCCTCCTGGCCAACCGCCCGGTCGCCTTCCCAATGCGCTGTCTATGCCTGTCGACTTTAGTGTCTGTGGTCAGCGTGCCCTTGATTATTCTGCTTGCCAGCTGGCTCAAGCAGCTTGTATAGTTCCCCATTAAGCAAAAAGGCATTTTTGTTAAGAAGATTGTTCGCTTTTTAGAAAAAGTTGCTGAAAGCAAGCCCAAGCTAATTCAATTTTAGACAAAAAAGGCGTATGATAGAGAAAAAGCATTAGCAAACAAAGTTTATTTTAAAAGAAAGAGGAAGTTAAGCGTGACTGCTAAGAAATTAGAGAACAACAGTAACCACGCGGTTATTGCTGAAGAGGTCAAGATTTTAACTGACTTGCTTGACGAAAGCACCCGCCATTTAGTAGGCGATGAAGAATTCGCTAAGATCAAGGGCCTGGTTAAAATTGCCGCCAGCAGCGACCACAGCCAGCTGGAAAGTCAGATTGCCTGCTTAAGCAATCAAGAGATGATCATTGTCGCCCGCTACTTCGCAACCCTGCCGCTTTTGATCAACATTACTGAAGATGTTGACCTGGCCAGCGAAGTCAACCTGCTCAACAACACGGACAAGGATTACCTGGGCAAGCTGGAATCAACGGTTGACCTGGTAGCGGAAAAGGACAATGCCGCTGAAATTCTGAGTCATGTCAATGTCGTGCCAGTTCTGACCGCTCACCCAACCCAGGTGCAGCGCAAGACCATTCTGGAATTGACTAACAAGATCCACGACCAGCTCCGCCGCTACCGGGACGTCAAGACCGGCACTATCAACCGGAAAGAGTGGACCGACCAGCTCCGCCGCTACATTGAAATCATCATGCAGACGGATATCATCCGGGAAAAGAAGCTGAAGGTCTCCAACGAAATCAAGAACGTCATGGTCTACTACCCTAACTCCCTGATTCCAGCTATCACTAAGCTGACTGCCCGCTACAAGGAACTGGCCCGGGAAAAGGGCCTCAACGTTGACGGGGCAACGCCGATCACCATGGGCATGTGGATCGGCGGGGACCGGGATGGCAACCCTTACGTTACGGCGGAAACCCTCCGCTTGAGCGCGACGATTCAAAGTGAAGTCATTTTTGAATACTACATCAAGGCTCTCAACGACCTTTACCGGACAGTGGCTGTTTCAACTTCTTACGTGCAGCCAACGCCAGAAGTTGACGAATTGGCCAAATTGTCAGCTGACAACTCCCCATTCAGAGAAAACGAACCTTACCGCCGGGCCTTCTACTACTTGGAAAGCCGCCTAGCCCATACGGAAATGGAGCTTTTGGACGTCTTCTCTAAGGAAGCCGTCGTTAAGAAAGAAGCTGCCCTCAAGGTTCCGGTCTACAAGGATGCTTACGAGTTCAAGGAAGACCTGGAAGCCATCAAGCGTTCATTAATCCAAAACCATGACCGGGCAGTTACTGGCGGTCACTTTGACGAGCTCTTGGAAGCTATTGATGTCTTTGGCTTCCACCTGGCTACGATCGACATGCGGCAAGACTCCAGCGTCAACGAAGCCTGCGTGGCAGAGCTCTTAAAGAGTGCCCGGATCTGTGACAACTACAGCGATTTGGACGAAGAAGAAAAGATCCAGATCCTGCTCAGTGAATTAAACAATGATCCCCGCAGCCTGCACTCATCCAACTCACCGAAGTCAGAGCTTTTGCAAAAGGAGCTGAAGATCTACCACACTGCCCGCCTGCTTAAGGATACCTTGGGCGAGAATGTGATCAAGCAGCACATCATTTCCCACACCGAAAGCATCTCTGACATGCTGGAACAAGCCATCATGCTGAAGGAATACGGCCTGCTCGATTCCGAAAAGGCCCGGGTGCAAGTGGTGCCTTTGTTTGAAACGGTGGAAGACCTGCAGAACTCCCGGGAAATCATGAAACGCTACCTCAGCTTCGACATCGTCAAGCGCTGGGTTACTTCTAAGGGCAATTACCAGGAAATCATGCTGGGCTACTCCGACTCCAACAAGGACGGCGGCTACCTGGCATCTTGCTGGAGCCTGTACAAGGCCCAAAAGGAACTGACGGCCATCGGCGAAGAACGCGGCATCAAGATCACCTTCATGCACGGCCGGGGCGGCACGGTTGGCCGGGGCGGCGGCCCATCATATGAAGCCATCACTTCCCAGCCATTCGGCTCCATCAAGGACCGGATCCGGACCACTGAACAAGGGGAAATCATCCAGAACAAGTACGGCAACAAGGACGCTGCCTACTACAACTTGGAAATGCTGGTTTCCGCCGCAGTTGACCGGATAGTCTCCAAGCAAAAAGTCGGCCAGGACCACATTCAGGACTTTACGGCTTCAATGGACGGCATTGTGGAAGACAGCAACCGGGTTTACCGGGAACTTGTTTTTGACAACCCGCACTTCCATGACTACTTCTTCCAGGCTACGCCGATTAAGGAAGTTTCCAGCCTGAACATCGGCTCCCGGCCGGCAGCCAGAAAGAAGATTACCGAACTGTCCGGCTTGCGGGCCATTCCTTGGGTCTTCTCCTGGTCACAGAGCCGGGTCATGTTCCCAGGCTGGTACGGGGTTGGTTCAGCCTTCAAGCACTTCATTGATGCTGATCCGAATAACTTGAAGGAACTGCAGGAAATGTACCAGGGCTGGCCATTCTTCCACTCCCTCCTGTCCAACGTCGACATGGTTTTGTCTAAGTCCAACATGGAAATCGCGGAAAAGTACGCTGGTCTTTGTGAAGACAAAGCTACCCGGTCAATCTTTGACATCATCAAGAAGGAATGGGAACTGACCAAGGAAGTCATCCTGCAGATCGAAGGCCACAGCAAGCTTTTGGAAGACAACCCATCTTTGGAAAGCAGCTTGGACTACCGCCTGCCTTACTTCAACGTCTTGAACTACGTCCAGCTTGAAATGATCAAGCGGGGCCGGCAAGAAAAGCTCAGCGGCATCTACGAATCGATCATCCACATCACCATCAACGGGGTCGCTTCCGGCCTGCGTAATTCGGGCTAATATCAGATTTCATCGAAATTATCTCAACAGAAAAAGGACACTTGCCAGGCAGGTGTCCTTTTTAATGTACGGTAAATTGTTAGATGCTAGCGTAGTTTTCCAAAAAGTTATTCAACCGTAACGCTCTTAGCCAGGTTACGTGGCTTGTCGACGTCCAGGCCCTTGTTCTTAGAAGCGTAGTAAGCCAAAAGCTGGGCTGGCACTACTGACAGCAAAGCTGACAGGTAGTAGTCGATTTCCGGCAAGACGATATTGTCGCCTTCCTTAGCAAATTGCTTGCCAACGATAGTGATCACGTTGGCCCCGCGGGAAGCCACTTCCTGAATGTTGCCCCGGGTCAGGTCAGCCGTTACCGGGTCGTCGATCAAGGCGATAACTGGTGTGCCGTCCTCGATCAAGGAAATGGTACCGTGTTTGAGTTCTGCAGCAGCGAAGCCTTCAGTTTGGATGTAAGAAACTTCCTTCAGCTTCAAAGCAGCTTCCATGGCAACGGCATGGTCGATCCCCCGGCCGATGTAGAAGGCGTTTCTGGATGGTACCAGGTACTTCTTGGCCAGTTCTTCGATCTTGTCCTTGCCGTCAACGATTTCCTGGATACCTTCAGCGGCCAGGCTCAAGCCTTGCTTCAAGTTCCAGTCCTTGGCAGCCTGGTCGCCCAGCTTTTCACCAACGGCCTTGGCCAAGATTGCCTGCAGGGCAACTTGGGCAGTGTAAGCCTTGGTTGAAGCAACGGCAATTTCCGGACCAGCATTCAAAAGCATGGTGTAAGTTGCTTCTCTTGACAAGGTTGACCCTTCAACGTTGGTCATGGTCAGGCTTGGGATCCCCCGCTTGTTGGTTTCAGTCAAGACCACGCGGGAGTCGGCAGTTTCACCGGACTGGGTCAGGAAGATGAAGAATGGGTGTTTGGACATCATCGGGAAGTGGTAGCCGGCTTCAGAAGCATAGCCAACTTCAGTTGGGATCCCGGTGAACTTCTCAAAAATTTCCTTGCCAACCAGGCCAGCGTGGTAGGAAGTACCAGCCGCGAAGATGTAGATCCGGTCAGCCTGGCTGACAGCGTCAACGATCTTTTCGTCAACAACAGGCTTGCCTGCTTTGTCTAAGTAGTCGGTTGACAGGCGGCGCATAACTGCTGGCTGCTCGTCGATTTCCTTGAGCATGTAGAATTCGTAAGTGCCTTTGGAAGCAGCGTTCGGGTCGATGTCCAAAACTTTAGCTTCTCTTTCCACCTTGTTGCCGTCGTAGTCCTGGATTTCGATTGAGTCCTTGGTTACGTCAGCACAGTCGCCGTCATTCAAGGCGATGAAGGTCTTGGTTTGGTCCAAAACAGAGATCGCGTCTGAAGCGATAATGTTAAAGCCATCGCCCAGGCCCAGCATCATCGGGCTCTTGTTCTTAGCAATGTAAATGTGGTCTGGCTTGGTGTCGTCTACCAGCAAGAAGGCGTATGAACCCTTAACCAGCTTCAAAGCCTTCTTGAAAGCTGAAAAAGCATCCAAGTTTTCTTCCTTGGCCAGCTTGGCAACCAATTGCACAACAACTTCAGTGTCAGTTTCAGACTTGAAGTGAACGCCTGCCAAGTACTTTTCCTTCAATTCCAGGTAGTTTTCAATGACCCCGTTGTGAACCAGGTAGAAGCGGCCGTCTTCTGAGTAGTGTGGATGGGCGTTTTCCACCGTTGGATGGCCGTGGGTTGCCCAACGGGTGTGGCCGATTCCGGTCGTCCCTTCTTCTTCTGGCGTCAGCTTTTCTTCCAGGTTGGCAATCCGGCCAACCGCCTTGGTCAAGTATTCATGCCCTTGTAAGTCATTGAGGTAGATACCAGCTGAGTCGTAGCCGCGGTATTCCAAGTTCTTCAAACCGTTTAAAACAACTTCTCTAGCTGGCTTGCCAACTACACCGACAATTCCGCACATATATCTTCTCCTTTGGTCTAGTTCAATTTAAGCTATTGGACTAATTTGCATTTTCGCGCTTGCAATAGGAATCATAGCTGTTTTTTCAGCCCGGGTCAAGTCTTTGCTCACAAATTGGTATAATTGTAAGCGGTAAAGTGGCAAGCTTAGCTATTTCTTTGCAAAAAGGTCAAAAAAAGCCCCCGTCTTGGCAGACGGAGGCTTAAAATCAGTCTTCTTTCTTGTCTTCTTCATCATCACTCTCGGTCTTGACCGGGATTGGCCGGTGCTCAATCGGGGTGGAAAAGGCAATTTCGGTCTTGGTCCGGCCGAATTTCTGCAGCTCGTTGACTAAGTGGTCCAGTTCTTCTGGCCGCTGGTAGGCAGCCTGAATCAGCATGGAGTAGTCCCCCGTCACGCAGTCGCACTGGATAACATTCGGAATCTTCTCGATGAAGGGGTAAAACTCGCTCTTGTCTTCCGGCTTGACTTCCAGATTGATGAAGGCCTTAACCACGTAGCCCATGGACGAGTAGTCAATGTCAGCATAGTAGTGCTTGATGAGGTTGTTGGCTTCCATCCGTCTGATGCGGTTGGCTACGGCCGGAGAAGACATGAAGTTAGCTTCCGCAATATCCTTGACGGAAATGCGGGCGTTCTCTTCCAACATTTGTAAAATGCGTCGGTCGGTTTTGTCAATTTTGTATTCAACCATTTCTTTCTCCCACCTATTCAACAGCTGCGCTGGCTATTTTGGTCCTTTTATTAAAAATATTATATTCCTACAAGAACTCAGCGCAATGCTTTTCTGAAAAAATAGTTATATCTTGCATCCCGCCCTTAAGCAAAGAAGCTGACGATCAAGGTCAAGATAGGCAAGCCCCCTTGCATCAAGAGGATCTTCGGCTGGCTGGTCACGGCCCCGTAGGCCGCTACCAGGATCATGTAGGCCAAGACCAGCTGCAGGACGATCTTGCCCAGGGCAAAGGCCGCAATCAAGGTCAAAACAGCCAGCAGGCCGTTGTAGATACCCTGGTTCTTAAACAGCGTATTGACTGATGGCCGGCTTAATTCTTCCTGGTTAATTTGGAAAACTTCTGCCGTCTTCTTGGAAGTCGTCGCAAAAGTTTCCAAATACATGATATAGAAGAACTCAACTGCCACCAGGCAGGCTAAAACTTGCAAAGCTATTTTCAATGCTAACTCCTCAACTTTTCGCTTCAGTGCAAGATGATAGTGATATTTTACTTAAAACATAATGATAAAGTCAAACCATATGTTGACACTTATCCGCAATCATTGGCCAGATCAGCGATTTTCCTGGCCGGGATGCCGGCAAAGACCCCGTTGGCGGGCAGATCCTGGGCCACCACGGCCCCAGCTTCCACGACCACGTTGTCGCCGATTTTGACCCCGGCTAAAACCGTGACCCCCGCCCCCAGGCAGACGTCATTGCCGATTTCAACCCCCTTGGCCTGGGCCAGGCGCTGGCGGCGCTGCCTGGTTGACCTGGGGTGGGCGATTGTCGTCAGCAGACAATTGGGCCCCATGGTCACATAGTCGCCGATATGGACCTCACCGGCGTCTTCGATGGTCAAGCCCCCAGCGGCCAGAAAGTGGTGGCCAATATAGATATTCGGCCCGTTCAGGCAGCTGAAGCTGGTCCCAAAGCTGGCCTGGTCCCCTAAAGCACCCAGGTGCATCTTCAAGCGCAGGAGCTGGGCTGGCCGGTCAAGGTTGTTGCCCTGCCTGAACTCGTCGTTCCAGATGATTCCCGCTTCCTGGTAATGCTCCACCTCCGCTGCCGTCAGCTGGTAGAAATCACCGGAGCGCATTTTGTCTAGTTCATTCATCGTCTTTTTCCTCGAATTTTTCAAACTAGTTAAATTATAAGCGAAAAGCGTTTGAAAGAAAAAGGCCTTAAAGAAATCAAACCATATTCGTGCTGATTACATATGCCCGCTGGCCCGGCATCTCTGCCACCAGCTGCAGGCGCAGGCGGCCGGCATAGTCTTTGATCTGGAAGCTCTTTTCAATGATTTCACCATCGGTCTGGCTGACCAACTGCCTTAAAAAGGCACGAAACTCTTCCTTGATGGCTGCCGCGTAATTTTCCCCCTTGAGACGGAGGGACTCAATCCAGCTTTTAGAAGCCTTGTTGGCATAGATAATGTCAAAGTCCCCGCCTTTGTCTAAAAAGACCATGACTGGAACGTTTTCCACCAGCTCTTGATAACCGCTCCCGCTGAAGGGATAGAGGGCATTCAAGACATTGACCTGGCCGATCTTCTGGTAAAAGGCATGCTCAGCCAGGCTTTCAAATTCCAGCCCCCGCTCCTTCCGCTTGGCGTTAATCTTGTCTTTTGGCAAAGGCTGGGAGAAGTAGAAGCCCTGGGCCAAAACGCATCCGATGGAGTGGAGGAAGTCATACTCATCCTTAGTCTCGACCCCTTCAGACAGGGTTTCAATCCCCAGCCGCTTGGCCATGTCGATCACGTCCATCAAGATGGTCGGTGTCTTTTCATTGGCGTGGCGGAGAAAGGCCATGTCAATCTTGAGCAGGTCAAAGTCGAAGTTCTGCAGGCTGTTCAAGGATGAGAAGCCGCTGCCGAAGTCATCCAGCCAGACCTGGTAGCCGTCCTCATGGAAGCGGCTGATATGCTCCTTGATGACGGCTTCAGTATTGCTGAGCAAGGCCGACTCGGTGATTTCAATCCGGATCTGGGAGCTTTTTACCCCATGCCTGGCTAAAATCGTGTTGACTCTTTCATGCAGGTCGGGCAGCTCCAGGTCATAGCGGGACAAGTTAACCGAAATTATTGGATAGGTCTCGCCTCTTTGCATCGCTTCTTCCAGGTCCTGGCAGACCAGGTCCAGGATATGCAGGTCCAGCTTGTGGATCAAATGTCCCCGCTCCAGAACCTCGATGAATTCTCCCGGGTTCAAAAAGCCGTACTTAGGGTCAATCCAGCGGGCCAGGGCTTCATAAGCGCTGATCTTGGAACTGAAGGTGTCCACGATCGGCTGGTAGTAGACCTTGATCCAGCCCTTGGCCACGGCTTCGTCGATGTGGCTGAGCAGGTAGTTGGCCAAAGTCAGGTCTGCCTCCATCTTCTCCTCATAGCGGCAATAGTAGTTCCGGTAGTTGCCCACGGCATTGTTGGCCGCGATTCTGGCCCGGTCCATGGCAAAGGAGACCTGCTGGTCGCTGGCAGACAAGGGGTAGATCCCGGCTCTGATCGAAGCCCCGAAGACCTTATCCCCGATAATGGCATCGTGAACGTTCCGAATGGCCTGGTCCACCTTGCTATCAGGAATCAAAGCATAAAAGTGGTCAGCAACCGGCCGGACCAGCCAGGGGCTGTTTACCTCTTGGGCAATCACCTGAGCCAGGCGCTTTAACAGCTCATCACCGGCCTTTAAGCCGTGTTCTTTATTAAAAAACTTAAAATTGCTGATATCGAAGTGGACCAGGTCCAGCTTCAAGCCAGGATTAGCCTGGATTTCCGCCAATTCATAAGCAACATGGTGACGGAAGGCGGTCACGCTGCACAAATTGGTCACGCTGTCAACCGAAGCTCCCTTTTCCACGTAAAAGGACTTTTGCAAAAGCCCTGACATGTGGCTGGAAGCAATCTGCATAACCGGGAGGGCCAGACTCATGTCTTTTGGTTCATCCACCCCGACAAAGCCGACCAGGTCGGTTTCAAAGTAAAACGGGCACAAGACCAGACTGCTGAGCTCCTGGCGGGAAAATACCTCATATAACGTAGGATCAGTCTCTTTGAAAGCTGCCATATCGCTGATATAGTAACCAGAATTTTCCCTAAAGGCCCGGGCAAAAGGCGAGTCAAGATCATTCCGCGGCATGTCCTGCAGAGTCGCCCGCTCAGAAGCAACTCCCGGCGCGCACCATTCATAGGTATTGTCATAGAGCTGCTTTTCATTCAACTGGAAAATATAGGCCCGGGCAGCCCCCAGCTCTTCACCAATTTCACTAAGGAAAATCATAATCTCGTCACTAGGGTCTCCAACCTGCATGGCCCGGTCCATGCACTGGTTCATCAATTCTACATAGCCCAGCATTTTCTGAGCTTCCAGGGGAGAAAGACCGCTGAAATCAAAATTTCTTTTAAAAGCGCCACATTTTTCCAAGCTTTACCTCACCAAGCAAAATACAAAATTCCTAACCAAAATACCGTTAACATAAGAAAACACCCGCGGCTGAGCCGGGAGTGTCTACCTTTTAAAGCTAAAAATACTATAAAGCATTCGATTAATAGAATCAAGTTATTAGCACTAAATAATAAAACGCTTATCACTTTTATTAGGTAGGCCTTAATAAAACAAGGATATATCACTAAGGCAATAAGCTTTAAGTTATCTATCCAGCTTGCATTTATTGAGGTATTCCAACAAAAAAGTCCGGGCTAAGGAATTTGGCCGGATCTGCTGGTGGGCTTCAGCAATACTTAGCCAATTCCAGGCGTCGATTTCCTCATTTGGACTAACCTTTTCAGCCTGGTCAACGGTCACCGTGTAGTTGAGCATCAAGGTATTTGAGGGGGCAAAATACTGGCTGCGGTTGAAGTGGAGGCTTTTGGCCGTTAGATGAAGTTCCTCCATTAGTTCTCTGCGGCAGGTATCTTCAGCGTTCTCCCCCTTGTTAACGTAGCCAGCTACCAGGATATAGGAGTCCTTCCCGTACTGCTTGATCAAGAGGACCTGATCGCCTCCTTCATTCATGACGATCATGCTGACGGCGACGGAAAAAACTGGAAAGCGGAAGTCGCCGCATTGCTTGCAATAAGGGATCAAGCCGTCCAGAGGCAATTCCTTTTTAGTCAATTTTTGCCCGCATTGGGGACAGTAGTTCAGTTCAAACATTTTTGTCACTCTTATCTGCTTACTTATCATTACCTGCAGCAACTAGATATACTTACTGCCCTCCCGCCTGCTCAAAGCACTAAGCTGGCGGGAAGCCATATAGCTTCTGACCCAGGCCGGATTGGTCTTGGAGTAGTCCCTTAGGGCCCAGCCAATGGCCTTGTTGATGAAAAATTCCTGGCTGCCCAGATTAAGGTCGATGATCTTGCCTAACAGGTCCGTGTCAGTTGCTGCTTTTAAGCCCAGCTGGAATTCAATCGCCGTCCGCCTAACCCAGAAGTCGGGATCTTGCGCCCAGGTCAGCATGAGGGCTGCCGTCTTTTCCTTGTTTTCCTCATCTTTGATAAAAATCTGCCCTACGATTTTGACCAGACTGTCGACGCTGTCCCACCAGGACTTGGTCTCCGCCAGCTGCTTGATTTTTCCTAAATCCTTAAAAGTCAGCTGCTTTTGAACCTTCTTCAAGTAGTCCAAGGCAAAGTACTGCATTTCCCGGTAGTCGTCTTCAAAGCAGAGGTCAACCAGGTCCCAGGCGATTTCTTCCTTAGACACGCCCGTTAAAAAAGGCTTGGATAATTCCCGCCGCGTTGGCGTTTTGAGCCCGTAAAAAGGAAACAGATTCCGCATGTACTTGCCCATGGCCTGGGCATTTTCTTCATTGGCGGCAGCGGCATAAGCCTTTTTAACCGCCTGGTACTTTTCAAAAGGAGTCATTATTCACCATGTTCTCATCTTTCTGTCAGTCTGTATGGTAAAATATAAGCAATTGTGTGCTTTGGCACAATAGTTTTCATATTTATATTTCCTAGTTGTTACTTTCTATTTATTGTTATTTTAACTTGATTTATGGAGGATTAACATGAAAGAAAAATTGACGCATGCTGAATCGCTGACGATTTCCAGCATGCTCTTCGGCCTCTTCTTCGGGGCCGGGAACCTGATTTTTCCTGCCTATCTGGGGGAAGCCAGCGGAGCCAAGCTCTGGATCTCCCTCTTGGGCTTCCTGATCACCGGGGTGGGCCTGCCCCTTTTGGCCATCGCCTCATTAGGGATGACCAGGTCAGAAGGGCTATTAGACCTCAGTCGCCGAGTCAGCCACAAGTACAGCTATTTCTTTACTTGCCTTCTGTACTTGACTATCGGGCCCTTCTTCGCCATTCCCCGCTGTTTCACGGTTCCTTTTGAAACCGGGATCTCAGCTCTTTTGCCCAGCGGGATGGCAAAAAGCACCAGCCTCTTTATTTTCTCACTGATCTTCTTCGCGATCATGCTTTTCTTCTCTTTAAGACCAGGGCGGATCATGGACTGGATCGGCAAGATTCTGACTCCGGCCTTCTTGCTCTTTTTCTTCTTTATCATGATCACGGCCCTGCTGCATCCCTTGGGCAACTATCATGCAGTTAAGCCGGTCGGCGAATATGCCAGCGCCCCACTAATCAGCGGGGTCTTAGCCGGCTACAACACCATGGATGCTTTGGCAGGCCTGGCTTTTGGCATTATCGTCATTTCCAGCATCCGGACCTTTGGGGTGACCAAGCCGGAAAAAGTTGCTTCCGCGACTTTGAAGACCGGGGTCCTTACCTGCCTTTTGATGGCGGTGATCTACGCCATTACTGCCCTGGTCGGGGCCCAGAGCCGGACTGCCTTGGGCTTAGCCGCTAACGGCGGGGAAGCCCTGTCTGAGATTGCCCGCCACTACTTCCCAGGTCTGGGGGCGGTAATTTTTGCCTTGATGATCTTCGTGGCCTGCCTTAAGACGGCCATCGGGCTCATCACGGCCTGCAGCGAGACCTTTGTGGAAATGTTCCCGAAGACCCTGTCTTACAACAAGTGGGCCATCATCTTCAGCCTCCTGGCCTTCGGGATTGCCAACGTGGGCCTGACCACCATCATTTCCTTCTCCCGGCCAGTCTTGATGCTGCTCTACCCGCTGGCCATTTCCTTGATCCTGCTGGCACTGACCAGCAAGCTCTTTGACTTTAAGCAGGTCGACTACCGGATTATGACGGTGGTCACCTTCCTTTGCGCTCTGGGCGACTTCTTCAGGACTTTGCCAGCAGGGATGCAGGTCAAGGCAATTACCAGCCTTTACGGCCGCGTCCTGCCCCTTTACCAGGATGGCCTGGGCTGGCTGGTTCCAGTCGCTGTCACCTTTGTCATTTTAGCCATCAAGGCTTCAATCAGCAAAAAACGCACCTAATGCAAAAACAGAGTTTCCTAAGCTATAGAGGAAACTCTGTTTTTCGCTTGCCTATTACAAGTCCAGCAAGCCGTCTTCATCAAGGATTTTCACCTGCTTGCCTGTCCTTTTCAGATAGCCCATTTTTTCGAGGAGTTTGAATTTGCGGGAGAGGGTTTCGGGAGTAGTTCCCAGATAGAGGGCGATATCTTTCATCTTCATGGACAGCTGAACTTGGTCGCTTCCAGCTACCTTGGCCAAGTCGAGCAGGTAGCTGGCCAGCCTTTCTTCGACCCGCTCCATGGCCAGGAACTGGGTCTGTCTTTCCGTGGCCAGCAGCTTCTGGGTGCTGAGTTCCAGCAGTTTGAGGGAGAGCTGGGGATTTTCCAGCAGGACCCGGTTGAAGTCGGCCTTGCTCAAGCTGCAGATTTCCGTATTCTCCATGGCCTGGCCGAAGAAGCTGTCGTTTTCCAGGCCAAAAAGCTGCTTTTCCCCTTCATAGTCACCCGGCTGGGCAACCCGGAGCAGCTGCTCGCGGCCGCTAGCGGACAACTGGTAAACCTTCATGTTTCCCCGGGCCACGATCTGCAGCTTTTCATCCCCTGGCTGAAAAATCGTCTCACCTTTTTGATAGCTCCGGTGGCTGGCCAGGGAATTGATCTTAAGCTGGTCTTTTTCTGGCAGGTCCGCGAATAAGGGAACCAGGCTGACACATATATGCTGCATTTTGCTCTCCTCTGCTGGTAAAAATTAGCCCTGGACCAAGTGGTCAAATTCTTCCAGGGTCTGGTAAGTCTTAGTCATCGCCCCGCAGGCGTCGGCCGGGATAGCGTAATCCGCGGTCAAGGACCGCAGCTTGCTGAAGTCGGCAGTCAAGTCTTCCTGGCCAGCTTTCACCTTCTTTTGGATGTCTTCATAAACCTTGCGGACTTCAAAGACTTCCGGGTGGTGGGCGCCATGGGCCTTGGTAATTGCTTGCGTATATAAGTCTAACATTTCATCGTTCTTGCTAAAAAATTCCTTGATCATTATTTTCTCCTTTTTTTCTTCTTTATCAGTGTTTTTTGGCTTTTTCTCTTATTTAGCGCTGGCCTTCAAGACGTCATAGCCGATATTCTTCACGGCTTGAGTGATCGTGTCCAGGCTGGTTTTGTCCGGGTCGAAGTTGGCCTTGGCCTTGCTTGCATTAAAGAGGACCTTGACGCTGGTCTTTTCAACCCCGTCGACATTGGCAATGGCCCCCGCGATCTTCTGCATGCAGGTCGGGCAGGCTAAAGTTTCGAGTTGTAAAATTGCTTTTTGCATGATTTCTTGTCCTTTCTTTTTCCTATTGGATACTTTCGATGCCCTTAGTATACGGGCCTGCTGCTTGAGAAAAATTGTTTTCTATCAACTTTCGCGATTTTTGCAATTTTGACCGGTAGGCCAGAAGGCGCATGGCGTTTAAGATTACGACCAGGATGCTGCCTTCGTGGACAAACATCCCGATGGCCATGTTCATCCATGAGCTGGCTAACACGCTGGCCAGCAGGACTGCTACGACAGCCAGGGCGATGGTGATGTTCTCAATCATATTCCGCCGGGTGGCCTTAGCCAGGGCCAGAGCCCGCGGAATCCGGTCAAAGCTGCCATTCATGAGGACCACGTTTGAAGTCTCAATTGCCACGTCAGTCCCGCTGCCCATGGCAATCCCGATGTCTGCCCGGGCCAGTGACGGACTGTCGTTTATCCCGTCGCCGACAAAGGCCACGATTTCACCGGCCGCCTGCCGCTTTTTGACAAATTCGGCCTTGTCTTCTGGCAAAAGCTGGCCATATGCCTCAGTGAGGCCCAGTTCTTCCGCTACCAGGTCAACCGTCTTCTGGTTGTCACCGGACAAGAGGAGCAGGTTCTTGACGCCCAGCTTCTTTAAAGCGGCCAGGTCTTCCTTGACCCCGGCCCGGATCTCGTCCTTTAAGCCTAAAGCAAGTTCCAGCTGCCCGTTAACAGCTAGCAGAACCAGGGAATTGCCAGCCGCCGCCAGCTCTTCCATGTCCTTTTCCATTTCTTTTGTGACTGGGACATGGTACTGGTCAAGCAGATAGCGGTTGCCGACCAAGACCTGCTGGCCAGCTACTTGAGCAACGATCCCGCCGCCCTGGAGGACCTGGGAAGCTTCAACTTCTTTAGCTTCCAGGTCTTCATAGTAGCCAGTGATAGCTTTCGCTAAAGGGTGGGCAGATTCTTTTTCCACGCTGACCAAAAGCTGTTCAGCCAGCTGGCCCTGGCCGTACTTTTTCACCTGGCTGACCCGGGGGTCGCCGTAAGTCAAGGTCCCGGTCTTGTCGAACATGATCGTGTCGACCTTGCTGAACTTGGTGATGACTTCACTGCCTTTAAAAAGGATCCCCTGCTTGGCCCCATTGCCGATTCCGGCCACGTTGGAAACCGGAACCCCGATAACCAAGGCACCTGGACAGCCGAGAACCAGGATAGTTACAGCCAGTTCCAGGTCTTGGCTGATGAGGCCAACAATGATGGCCAAGAGCAGGACGACTGGGGTGTAGTACTTGGAGAAGCGGTCAATTAGACGCTCAGCCTGGGACTTGGAGTCCTGGGCTTCTTCGACCAGTTCGATGATCTTGCCAAAAGTCGTTTCATCCCCGACTTTTTCCGCCTTGATCCGGATGGTCCCGTTTTCCAAAATAGTACCGGCATAGACCGGGTCACCGGACTTTTTGCCTAAAGGCATGGACTCACCGGTGATGCTGGCTTCGTTGGCCGTCCCGGAACCGAAGACGACTTCCCCGTCAACCGGGATCTTGCCGCCGGTCTTGACCAAAAGGATGTCCCCTTCGTCCAGGTCGTCTAAGTCAACTTCTTCAAAGTCGCCGTCTTCAGTTTGCCGGAGGGCGGTTTCTGGTACCATCTCCACCAGTTCCTTGATGGCTGACCGGGTCTTGGCCAGGGTCTTTCGTTCAAGGTAGGCACCAAACAAGAAGAGGAAGGCCACGATGGCGGATTCTTCGAATTCCTGGATGACGAAGGCTCCTAAGATGGCCAGGGTCACCAGCAAGTCGATACTGATGACTTTGACTTTCAAGGCCTGCCAAGCCTCTATGCCGATCGGAAAGCCGCCGATAAGGGAGGCGGCCAGGAGCAGGCCGGACGCCCCTGTTTCACTTTTAAATAACCATTTAGTGGCAAAGGCCAGGACGATTAAGATGCCCGTAGTGGCCGTCAGCCGATTGCGATTTTTTATTAACCATTTTTGCATTGATCTTTCGACCTCCTTGCTTTGATGCTTTTAATATACCGGGAAAGCGGAATTCCCCAATTGATTTCTATCAAGATCGGGATTTTTGCAAAAATTTTTTTACGAAAAAAGCCATCCAGGGGAATTTAATCCTCTGAATGGCTTAGTTTTAGTCGACGCGGTTGATTTTACCAGCCGCGATTGGAAGAGTGACGTGTTGGTCGTATTGATCGTTGATCTTGCCACCAACGCTTTCTGGCAATTCCAGGTCAGCTGGCACGCCGTGGATGTAGACCACCCGCTTGTCCAGAGCCAGGTCCTGGTCGTTGAAGACTTCCTTGAACTTGGCTTCCAGCTTGGCTAAGTCAACATCTTTTTCATAGCTGTAGTAGCCGTTTGCGTCGGCAACTGGGTAATTGTCGTGGGGGATGCACATTTCGTGCGGAGCCGCGTCCAAGGGCACCATAGTCGTGCCGGATACCGGTTCGGTTTCCACGAGGTCGATAAAGCCGTCCTGGTTGGTGTCCTGGGCAAGGGTTGGCACTTGGGCATCCTTGCCGTCCGGGAAGCCATGGAAGTGTTCCCAGTGCTGGATGTTAGCCGGGGTGTCGAACATCTCCAGCTTGATGTGGAGCTTGTCAGCATCAGTCGTGAATTCTACATAGCCATGAGCCTGGCTGCCAATTTTTTCTGCGTTAAGAGCCGTAATGTCGGCGCGGTATTTAGTCATATTTTTTCCTCAACAAATCATGGTTATCACTTTAACGTTAAAGAGAGTTTTAACTACTTAAAAATAAGTGTATCACGTCATGACTACATTGAGTATACCATATAACAAACTTACTTACTATTTATAAAATAACGATTTAATGGAATAAGTTTTATATAAAAATATCAACTATCTGCTGTCAGCTCTCACGTAGAAAGTGCCCCGGCCAGATCCCTTTCGAATGACAAGCCCCTCTTCAGTAAGCTTCTTTAACGCGGCAAGTGCCGATGACCGGCTGACGCTTGGGCAGTGGGCCAGTACGTCAGCGCTAGTGAATTTGCCAATTTTTTCCAGGGCATAGTGCTTCACGATATCATATGCCGTACTGCCTTGATCATGCTCAGATAGTAATCCGACGCGATCTTCAAACTCAGTGTAGCAGGCCAAGATCACCTGCAACATGTAGCGGATAAAAGGCGTTGGATCATTTTTCTCTTCATGCCAGCCCAAGTCAATCTGCTGCAAAACATCGTAGTAGCGGTCCTTAGTTTTTTCAATCTGCTTTTCGATACTGATGTACTTTCCGACATTGTAGCCGCTCTTGTACAAAAGAAGCAGGGTTAACAGCCTGCTCATCCGGCCGTTGCCATCATTGAAAGGGTGAATGCAAAGAAAATCGCAGATAAAAGCAGGAATCAAGACCAATGCATCAATTTGCTCGCTTGCGCTAGCCTGCTCATAAGCATTGCATAGTCTTTCCACAGCTTCCGGCGTATCGGCAGGCGAAACCGGGACAAATCTGGTAACCGACGTTCCATCTGGTCTGGTTTCATTGATATAATTCTGGACACTCTTAAAGTGGCCGCCATAAGAGAAGCCAGCTCTTTTTAACAGATCCCGGTGGAGCTGAAGAATGTAAGACGGCCTAACGGGGATATACTCATAGCTCTCGTGGATTGTGTTCAGAACATCCCGGTAGCCCATGATTTCATCTTCATCCCGGTTCCTTGGCCGCGTTTTTTCAGCAAATAGCTGCTTCATCCGCGTGCTTGTCGTCACGATCCCCTCAATTTTGTTTGAGGCTTCGGTACTTTGGATCTTGGCTATTTCAACCAAGCGATCAAGCTCCACGGGCTTTTGCCGAACAAACAGATCCTGTCTGCCCTTGCATTCATGAATCTTGGCCACGAGGTTGACTATGTCCATATCCCAGGCTTTTTCAGCAAGTTTGCTGTAATCAAATGACCTCATAAATTTCCTTTCGTCCAACTAGCTCTTTTTTCGTCCAATTTTGCCCGATTTTGGACGAAAAAGCAAATGATTGGACAAAAAAGTCCCTTCACGCTTAAACATGAAGGGACTATTCTTTATCTTAGTCGGTGTTTCTATAAAGCTTTCGTTTCCTTCAGCGTGTCCAAGATGACTTCTAGCATGAATTCCACAAAAGGACTGCTTTCTCCCAGTTCATCAGACTTGCCAAGTGCCTGGTAGTACTCTTCCTGCCTGGACCGGATCAGTTCCTCTATCGGCAGCCAGAAAAAGATTTCATTCCAGTTACCCAGCAGCAAACTATGCCAGAGCCATCCCATTCTCCCGTTGCCATCGGCAAAAGGATGGATGAACTCAAACTCATAATGGAAAATTGCGCTTTTAATCAAGGGATGAACTTTAGAATTACGGTACCAAGTGATCAGATTTTGAAACTCACCTGGGAGAAGTTTGGCTGGCGGAGACATGTTAATAACTTGGTCACCGGCAAAAACTACTACTACACTGGTCCGGAACCTGCCATTTTCAGAAATCAGCCCGGCCATCATCTGCTTGTGTGCCTCTAACAAGTCATCTACAGAATACAGGTTGAGTTCAAGCATCATCTCATAAGTGGCGTATGCATTCTTCACTTCCCGGATTTCATTGGGATTGCCAAGGATTCGCTTGCCGTCCAAGATAGCCGTAACCTATTCAAGAGTTAGAGAATTCTGCTCAATCGCCAAAGATGAGTGAACCGTACGGATTCTGTTTTCCTTCCGTAAATGAAGGTTCAAATTGCCATGCGACAAAACTTCGATCCGGCCAATCTACTCACTGGTTTCCGCCAGCAGGTTCATTATGTTGTCGGTCATCTGAAATGGCGGTACGTATCCACTCATCTCTGCCTCCTATTCTCATTTCCCGTCACCCCCCAGACCTCAACGCAGAATCCTCTGTGACCACATGCGGTGCAGGTCAGCTTTCGGGTGGTTGGCGTATGATTCGCCCAAAAGGCCTCCTTCAAAGTCGGCTTAAACAGCTCGTGACATTCCGGGCAGATGTATTTCACCTGTCTGAAATAATACCTGCTGACAATTATTCCCCAGGGAATAGCCACCAACACCCAAAGTACAAATGGCCACCATATGCCTTTGACGATCCAGAAAATGGTAGAAAAGCATTGCAGTGCCGTGACTGGGATTCCGGTTAGGATCATCATCCAGCGCATTCTTTTCAGTTTCCTCTTACCTTCCATGATAACGGCTATGTCACCGATAGATTCGAGAGAGAATGACTCATGGCTTTTCAGTCCGTTTTTCAATTCACGCAGCTTTTCCAGTCTTTCCTGTTTATCAGAGATTTCATCCGAAAGGGATTTTTCCTGATGCTCAATTAACAGTGAGATCACTTTCTCGGGATACTCTTCATTCAAGATCTGTGAGATAGCATCGATGGGAAGATCCAGTTCCCTTAGGAAGCAGATGATCTTCATGCGTTTCAGATCGTCATCTGAATAAAGCCGTCTCCCGCCTTCAGATAACTCACTGGGGATCAGGATACCTCTGGTATCATAATACTGAACTGTCCGGACTGTAACGCCACAGAGCTTTGCAAGTTCCCCCGTCGTGTATTTTGACACAGTCTTCACCTCCTTCACGTCAAGAATATCTCATAACGCAGCGTCACAAGCACCCCATGACGCAAGGTGATTTTCCAAAAAAGATCTATCTTTTTCTCAAAATCTCCCCGCCGCCACTGATAGTTGTGGTAGGCGAATGTTTTGACCATCCAAACCGCTAACTCAACCCTCTCGAAGGTCATCCCTTAACCCGTGACATCAATAAACCGCCTCCACATGCCCCGAGATAGTGGAAAACATAATCACGCCGTCCGGCTGTTTGTGGAAACATATCGAAAACCCGCGTATCAAATGAGGAAACACATATCTAAAAAATCAAAGCGTGAAACTGGAAGTTGTTTATTAAACCTTTTTAACCTTAACCAACAACATCATAGGTCTACGCATTTCATCACACATTCCCGGCATATCCATCATATCTGCCGGAGGCATTGCTTCCTCAATGGTCTCAATTTGAAAGCCACATTTTATAAGAGGATTCAATATCTGCGTTAATGTGTGGTGCTGTTTAATTACTCGTTGACCAAGGAAATTGGTTTCTCTTTCTCCTGTGTAATAGTAATTGTCGACTGGCCAATATTTAGGTTTCCCATTTTCATCATAAATCCAATCCTCATTAACACCTGCGGTGAAAGTCGGATGTTCAATATTGAATAGGAAATACCCACCTACTTTTAATGTGCAATACACCTTTTGATAAACATTAGCTAAATTTTCGATATAGTGCAGTACCAGGTTAGAAACAACTAAGTCATAAGTATTTTCAGGATAAATGTATTCTTCAACACCGCAAACTTTATACTTGATTTTGTCATCAGAGTTAATAGCTACTGCTTTTGCAATCATTTTTTGACTACTATCAATACCAAGAATTTCAGTAGCTCCCATTTGTGCGGCATATTTGCAATGCCAACCGTAACCACATCCTAAATCCAAAACTTTTTTCCCTGTAATTTAGGGAATAACGGTTGCAACTGATGCCACTCTCCAGCAGCTTTCAGACCATATTTGCTTCTTCCCATTTCCGCATATGCGGCAAAAAATTCACTATTATCGTAAATATTTCTCATTGATAATTACCTCCACAACTTCTGATTTGTTAAACTTTTTAGCGACTTCATCTTCTTGTCCTTCAGACAAGAAGAATCTCTCGCTCTAAAGTGCTCGGTCAATTCCGATTTTCACTATCGCCCCACTCTTTGCGGTTTCTATTTCGTTTTTTCTTTCTCTGAGCTGCTGAATCTCCTCAGCAAGCTCGGCTGTATTCTTTCCAGTATAAAATAAAAGTATCAGATGCATCAATCCTCCGCAACTTCAAATTGCTTTCCCGCCGGCTCGACTTCCGAAAAATAGCCTTCCCACAGTCACGCCAGAGCGATATTCACATTTTCTCAGACAGAAAAAGCGGCACCGGCCTCTCTTTTCAGAAAGACTGGTGCCGCAGAAATGGCTTAACCACGGGCTTTTCCGGCTCTTTTTTAGTTCTGCCGAATTAGCAGAGCCACGCTCTCGACATGCGGAGTCTACCCTATCCTAATCACACATTGCCTCAAACGCTGAAGTAGTGCGGTTTATAGCTTCTTTTAGGGATAGATTTCTACAGCAATCTAACTAGGATAAGTGCTTGCTTATCCTACTAATCTCAATATTTCATCATTTCATCAACTGATGGGAACTCAATGAACTCTACTAGATTATAGCGTACTTGGTGCCTGTTGAGTGCGCTATAACAATTAGCTAAGAGGCCTATGCTATAATTCAGTTATTGAATACAATGGGAAGTGAAGTAGCAATGGGTAAGTACAATCCAATCAACCTCATCAGCAAGTGGAACAGAGTTTCCGAACTCTTCAGGACTGAATACTTTATTTTAAACTTTGCTAAAGAGGAAGACTTAATCAAGATTGAAGAGTTCATCAAGCAACGCCGCGAGGAACTGGCTAAGAAAGAGTCAAAACATTAGTCCAGATAACGTTGTTTTACCGTTCATATTTTATGCATACAAAAAGACCGTCCCGTTAACCTTGGCCAGTTGCTGACGATCTTTTATTAATATAGGTAATTAAGCCCTCGTCATTAAAGCAGCTCAGCCTCAAATTGCAAGGTATAGTTGCTATTCCTCCTTAGCATCAATTACATCACGCACAACTTGTAAAACCTGATGTAGTGCAATATTGTCAATTTGTGTTAAATATCGCATTGAACGGGTTTGATAGTCAAAAGTGTGAAATTGCAGCGGATTCACTACCCCATTAACATGATCGTTCTTAACTTCTACGAACAGTCCTGTTTGCCTCAAACGATTATTTTGTGCATGTGTGATGGGGCAAACTACTGCTAATCCCGTTAAAGCTGAGTACCGTGAATTGCTAATTACTAAAGCGGGGCGCCGCTTACGAATCTCACTCCCCGAACTGGGATTAAAATCAATGGTGACAATATCACCTTTATGAGGAAGATAATCCATCCTAACTCCACTCACTATCCAGTACCTCGTGATCATTCATTACGTCTTCTTGGTGTAAGTCTTCTTTAAACCAATGCCCTTCAAAGGGATTCCGATGTTCCGGACGATAAACAATTGAGCCATCGTCTTGGAGTTCGGCCTTAAACTTAGCACCTGGAGCAATATTGAACGACTTAGGAATAGTTAACGTCACTGAATTACCTACTCTACGAACTTTAATAGTCATGTCAATCCCTCCTTGTGTATCTTTAGTATACACTGGAGACTTGCAGGAATCAATCACTTAATTGCTTCGCCGACTGTGATCATCAGTTACAAGTTTCCAAAAATACTGAGAATAAAATGGTGACGCTTGGGGACAACGAAAGCTTGAAGATATTTTTAAATCTTCTTCCAAATCTACCAGGGGGCCTCATCAAGTTTAAAAAATGGACCACCTCTTGATAAAAAATCACCATCTATAAACGCTACATGGAGTTCGCGTTCAAAGATGGTGAAGTAATCAAAGTTACAATGTAAGACCATTATGGCACTCAGCTAATCTGGCTGGGTTCATTTTTAGTGGAAAAATCAATCGCCTATTTGTGGAAACTTGTCGTTGCCAAACATAAAATAACACTTATCATTATATAATTCTACAATCACCCCTATTGATCCTTTTTTAAAATTATCGATATCTTCTATTACCTCAACGGAATCGTACAATTGCATATTACTTTTTCTCCTTTATTTGCGGAAACTGGTCACCCCGAATTTAGGTAATTTTGTAGGGCGTTTGCGGAAACTGATCACCGTCAAACATAAAGTCGATCAAATCAACGTTTCTAGTCTCCAAATCAAAAAAGTGTATCTATCTGTGGGAACTGTGATATGACCCCCGAAATTAGGACACTAATTTCGGGGGGTATTTTCATGACTAAATACACTAAAGAAATCAAACTTGCTATCTACC
>JAQDCK010000013.1 GCA_027681045.1 Lactobacillaceae bacterium AF64-9pH9TA
GTATTTGCTACTGGTTCCTTGGTTTCTGGAACTTTTGGTGTGGTCTTCTCTGCTAAAGTCTTTTTGACTACATACACATATTCATCGTGATGATCAATAGTATATGTTCCTTTTACAGTATTTGCTTGATTGGTCGCCAAATTATAGTCCGTTGGTAAATTGACATTATAATTATAATTTTCTCCCAATTTACCACTAATCTTATCTGTTGCTACTTCTTTCCCATCTCCCGGCACAAAAAGAGAATTTTTATTCCCAGTTACATCGATATAATGAATTCTAACTTCAGACTTATCTTCACTACCATCCTTTGCATAATAGTAAACAATACCATCATTAGTTGATGTAATTTGATTTGTATATGTGTACGATTTTCCATCAGGCGAAAAAAACGCGAACTTATTGTTAACATTTGGTATGTTCCCCAAGTAACGTGTCGTATTATTAATCGCTTTACCATCATAATACGCAGTAATTCGAACCAACCCTTGAGAGTCAATTACTGTTTGCTTTACAACTACATGTTTATCAAGTCTAAAATCATACGATTCACCCACTTTATATGGGGAGATAGATCCTGTGGTATTTGGCGATTTTTTCAATGTATATCCATCAATAGTTGGTGCCTCTCCGGTAATTGTGTATTTCTGATAAGCAACACCTTCAAAAGATTTTGGCACTGCAAGTTCGTCTCCCGTTGCTTGATCAACATAATGAATCGTAGTTGTCACTTTCGTTGGCATTGGAGTCATCATAAAGCCATTTCCCATTGAAGCTGGGTCTCCAGAAATTCCGGTATCTTGACCATATGCAAAACCAACCACCATGCCCTGTATATCATCGCCTTTTTCGATCCCATCAAGACCAATTGAAACACTAGTCCCATCATAATTAGTAAAAGTTGGAGCATGAGTAGTTCCACCTGTCCCGTTACTATACTCAACCGTCTTTGATTCACCAGGTGCTACCACTTCGTCTTGTATATTTTGATACCTTCCAGTATGCAAAATTGTTACATATAAATTATTATCATTCAAATTATTTGAGCGGGCCAACAAATAGATAACATGGTAAGATTCATTATAGTTAGCAACACCGGCAAAGTAGTATCTCCCGCTCTCATCGTTGGTAGTGTGGGTTTGCAAGATTCCCTTTACTGTTGCTGTTGAAGTGTCCCAATAATGCTTCAGGTTATTGTATACCCAGTTATCCTTGGGTTTATTAGCTATCTCCGTTAACATGGGCTGGGAATCCAGCTTAATGTCTTGGTTTGACATCGGTAAGCTAGTCGAGGCTTCTTCATTGTTACTTGTGGTCGGATCAGTACTAGTTGCAGCCAATACAAACTTCTTTAGTGGTAGTGCAGCCAATACAAACTTCTTTAGTGGTGTTGCGCCGTTAGCCGGCGTTACTTCATTGCCGACATTGGTAGCATTTTGCGTAGTTTCATTCGCATTTGTCTGCTTGACTTTATCTTGCGTAGGATCTTGGCCTTGCGTAGGATTTTCTACTTTTTCTTCAGCATCAGCTGCAGTCTGAGTACCTTGAGGGTCTGTGCTATTTGCTTTGACAGTATCATTCTGCTTGCCTTTATCTTGCGTAGGATTTTGGCCTTGCGTAAGATTTTCTACTTTTTCTTCAGCATCAGCTGCAGTCCGAGAACCTTGAGGGTCTGAAGTAGCATTGCTATTTGCTTTGACAGTATCATTAGTAGGTGTAGTAGTTGGCACCGTATCGGCTAATACCGCATGGTTGCTATATAGCATAAAAGTTGTCCCCAACAATACTGATGCTACTCCTACAGATAACTTCCGTAATCCCCAACGTTGCTTCCCATCGGCATGCTTTTGTTGGTAGAATTGAAAATTATTTTTCGAAACCATATCAGTTCCTCCCCAAACTTACAAAAAAACAAATAATTATCTTACTCTTTCATTATACTACCTATTTCGTCTACCAGAAAAAATATTTCTAAATTTCAAGAATAAGTTAGCCACTAAGCTGAAATAAATAGCACTGACCAATTAATTATTGGTTGATGAGAACGTGACATCTCTTGATAGAATGCTTTACAGTAAACATCCATTGCAGAACGTCCATTAAATAAGACTCGTGGATAGTGATTCATCCAGTTATTGGTCGCTATAATCTGGGCACTACTATAATCATTAATAGCTTGGCCCTTAGTAATCTCCTTTCGGAGAAAACGATTATTTATTTCATTGGATCCGCGTTCCCAAGGAGAATATGGGTCAGTGTAAAAAACATAGTCATAAACTCGCGTTAACTCACTAAATTCAGAACCACTATCAGAAGTAATTGTTTTAAAAATGTGATAGTAAGCATTCTTGCCAAGCTTCTGACGCAACTCAACAAAAAAATGATTCACTGCATATGCAGTTTTACTGGTAATTTTTCTCGTAATATTAACCCGTGAAAAACGATCAATCATTACTAGAACAACGCTATCCTTGCCATCTTTATGACCTTTCCCAATGACCAATTTCGGGCCGTTGGTCTGCAACCTGTGAACGTTGAGCAATGTTAGGTCCTAAGCACTTTTTAGCTTGTGGATGAGATTGATGGTGTTTACGTTTAGTTTTCTCAAAAAGGTCCAAGTTAGACGTACGGAATACACCATCATTAATCCACTGCTGCAAAGTCACAACAGACCTAAGTATCAGTGAATCATCACTCATCAAATCACGTGCCTTATAAATAGTTGCTTGAGGAGGGTAACGATGCTCATCAAATTCACCAAGCATTAAATGGTAGTTCATCCAGAACCTGGTAATCGGAAGCAGACCTTGAAGAAGCTAGCTTAAAGGCCATGAACGAATTAATCCAGCAACACCAACTCGCCGATAAGCAAATCGCAGCCAATATTCTTAAAGTCACTAAGGGAACCACTGGCCCCAGTCTTGATGACCTTGACCAACAATTAGAAGACCAGCAGTTACTACTCTTGAGCATGAGTACCCACAATAAGAATGTCGAGCAATTAACCGAGCAAGTCCAAGCCTTACGGAAGCAACGTGAGCAACTCATCCAACAGGAAATCGACCACGATATCAAACGCTCCAACCTCAAAAACATCCAATCCTTCTTCCAGACCTACCAGGGCGGCCTAACCAAATTTGATGAGAAACTAGTTCGCCTCCTGATAGAAAAAATCACCATCTTCAAAAGCAAAATTGAATTTACTTTCAAGGATGGTGAAGTAATTACAATTAAAGCATAGCCGTTTAATCTCGCACTCTGATATGACCCCCGAAATTAGTGTCCTAATTTCGGGGGTCATATCAAGTTAAGTGAGTTTTTTCATTTTTACACAAAAAAACTACCTGGCAATAACCAGGTAGTTTACAACATCAAGCTCTATTTCTTTCTTCCAGCGCATCATTCTTAGACAGCAAATAGACACAATACTGGTTCATGCTGACACCTTCGCGTTTAGAGTGTTCAGCAAGTGAGCGGTGCAAGCTCTTGGGAATCCGCAGCTTAAATTGCCCGGAATAGTCATCCAGAGATACCGGCTCTGCTATCTCAATACCATCCTCCAGCGCGGCTTCCAGCCACGCTTTTTTAGCGTCCTCCGCGTTCTCCGCGGCAGCTTCTAGACTTTCCCCGCTAGTAATGCATCCAGGCAATTCTGGATAGCTGGCAACATAACCGCCTTCATCTGGATCAGGTACAAGTTCAAGTCTGTATGGAAGAGCCAGATAATCATCTATTGTCTTCATGCTTCGTTTCCTCCTCGACAACTTTGCGTACCATTTTTACACCATTCTATCTGGTGTCATATTTGGTGTCAAAAAATCCGCATTTTTCCACGCAAAAAACTACCCAGCAATAACCAGGTAGTTTCCCAACGGAGAAAATTCCGCTTATTTTATTCGTATTCAATAGTTGCCGGCGGCTTGCTCGTCACGTCGTACAGTACGCGGTTAACCTGCTTAACTTCGTTGACGATCCGCACGGAGATCTTCTGCAGAACATCCCATGGAATCTGGGCAAAGTCAGCCGTCATCCCGTCAATTGACGTAACGGCCCGGATGCAGACAGCATAGTCGTAAGTCCGGCCGTCGCCCATGACCCCGACGCTCCGCATCCCTGGCAAAGCAACAAAGTATTGCCAAATGCTTTCCTGCAAGCCAGCGTTCTTGACTTCTTCCCGCAAGATCGCGTCCGCGTCCCGGACGATCCGCAGCTTCTCTTCAGTGATCTCCCCGATCACCCGGATAGCCAGGCCAGGACCTGGGAACGGCTGACGCCATACCAAGTCGTGTGGCAGGCCCAGCTTTTCACCCAAGACCCGGACTTCGTCCTTGAACAATTGCCGCAGCGGTTCAATCAGCTTGAACTGCATGTCTTCCGGCAAGCCCCCAACATTGTGGTGGCTCTTGATCGTGTGGGCCGTGTCGGTCCCTGATTCAATCACGTCAGTGTACAAGGTCCCTTGGGCCAGGAACTTGGCGTCTTTGATCTTCTTGGCTTCGTCGTTGAAGACCTGCACGAATTCGTTACCGATGATCTTCCGCTTCTTTTCTGGGTCGGTTACCCCAGCCAGCTTGGACATGAAGCGGTCCTTAGCATCAACTCTGACGATGTTCACGCCCAGCCCTTCCTTAAGAGCGGCCATAACTTCATCGCTTTCGTTCTTTCTAAGCAAGCCGTGGTCGACAAAAATCGCCGTCAACTGGCTGCCGATTGCCTTGTGCAAAAGGGTAGCCGTAACACTGGAGTCAACCCCGCCGGAGATCCCCAGGATCACATTGGCGTCGCCGACTTCTTCTCTGATTGAGTCAACAGACAGCTTGATAAAGTCGTCCATGGTCCAGTTGTCCTTGGCCCCGCAGACGTCAAAGGCAAAACGGCGCAAGATGTCCAGGCCGTATTCTGAGTTGCGGACTTCAGCGTGGAACTGGATTGCGTAGAACTTCCGGGCTGGGTCAGCAATGGAAGCGATCGGGCAGTTCTTGCTTGAAGCCAGAACTTCAAAGCTTTCCGGCAGCTTGGTTACCAAGTCCCCGTGACTCATCCAGACAACCTGCTTTTCTGGCAGGCCCTTGTAAAGCGGGCTGTCAGCTTCCTTGACTTCAATGTGGGCTGAGCCGTATTCAGCTTCACCGGCCTTTTCAACCGTCCCGCCCAGCTTCTGGGTCATCAATTGCATCCCGTAGCAGATGCCCAAGATTGGAATCCCCAGTTCAAAAATTTCCGGATCAACGTCCAGGGCGTTTTCATCGTAAACTGAGTTCGGGCCGCCGGAGAAGATGATCCCCTTAGGAGCGATCTTCTTCACTTCTTCTGCCGTAATCGTGTGTGGCAAAAGTTCTGAATAGATGCCAAAGTCACGGATCCGGCGGGTAATCAATTGGTTGTACTGGCTGCCGAAGTCCAGGACGATGATCTTGTCAAAATTGCTTAAGTCGATTTTTGCCATTAGAAGTCGATGCCTCCGTAGTTAGGTGCAGCCTTGCTCATCATCACGTCGTGCGGGTGGGATTCACGCAGGCCGGCGTTTGAAATGCGGACGAATTGGGCGGTTTCAATCAGCTTGTCGATGTTTTCAGCCCCGCAGTAGCCCATACCGGACCGCAGGCCCCCAAGGATCTGGTAAACAACATTGCTTACCGTGCCCTTGTAGGAAACAACAGCTTCGATGCCTTCTGGAACCAGCTTGTTGGCTTCGTTCACGCCGCCTTGGAAGTAACGGTCGCTTGAGCCGTGCTGCTGGGACATGGCGCCAACTGACCCCATACCACGGTAGGACTTGACCAGACGGCCGTCAGCACCTTGCTGCACATCCCCTGGAGCTTCTTCAGTACCTGACAGCATAGAACCCAGCATAACCGCGTTGCCGCCGGCTGCCAAAGCCTTAACCACGTCACCTGAGTACTTAATCCCGCCGTCAGCGATGATCGGCTTGCCAAATTCCCGGGCTACGTCAGCGGCGTCGTAAATAGCAGTCAATTGCGGCACGCCGACACCGGCAACCACTCTGGTGGTGCAGATTGAGCCAGGCCCGATACCAACCTTGACTACGTCAACGCCGGCTTCAAACAAGGCCCGGGTGCCTTCAGCAGTTGCCACGTTGCCGGCAATCAAAGTGTTGTGCGGGAAGTGGTCGCGGATTTCCTTGATCTTGCGCAAAACGCCGGCTGAGTGACCGTGAGCCGTGTCAATGACGATCGCGTCAGCACCGGCTTCGAACAGAGCTTCTGCTCTTTCAAAAGTGTCGCTGGTTACGCCGACAGCAGCAGCTACCAAGAGCTTGCCGTCCTTGTCAACGGCAGCGTGGGTGTCTTCGGCAGTTACCGGAGTGTTCTTAGCCAGACGGACTTCGTCAGCTTGCGCTTGAATTGAAAGGTTCTTGTGGACTACCCCAAGACCGCCCATCTTGGCCATGGCTGCCGCCATTCTGCCTTCGGTCACCGTGTCCATCCCAGCGGAGATCAAAGGAATGTTCAGCTTCAAGTTTGGTGCCAGCTGGGTTGACAAGTCGACTTCGTTCGGCAGAACATGACTTTCAGCTGGAATCAAGAGCACGTCGTCAAAAGTAATACCTTCTTTAGCAAATTTGGTTTCCCACAAAGACATGATTTCATCCTTTCAAACAATCGTTGATACTTTTTAATTAATCAACTTTACACGTTTTTCGCCGCCAGGTCAACAAAAAGCGAATCATTCACTAATTTTTTTAATCTTTCAGGACTTTTTGCGCCAGATTAGCAATTTTTCAGCGAATTCGATTGAATTAATTCGGCTTTTGCTGTAACATTTAGCAATAACTTAACAAATGTTTTTGCTTATATATCGCTGCAATACGGGCAGCAGTCTCTACCCGGAGCCGTAAACTCCGGACTATAGGTAAAGAAGGGCCGGTATTGCCGGCGCGGCTTCTTTTGCCTAGTTTGGTAAAAGGAGCCTTTTTCTTTTCTCGGAAGGAGTCACATGGAACTTTTAGAAGAACGCATTAAGAAGGATGGCGTCGTTTTACCAGGCGACGTCTTGAAGGTCAACTCATTCTTGAACCACCAGATCGATCCCCAATTGATGATGACCCTGGGCCAGGAATTCGCCCGCCTCTTCAAGGACGCTGGCGTCACCCGGGTCCTCACCGCTGAAGCCAGCGGGATCGCTCCCGGCATCATGGCTGCCTACTGCCTGGGCGTGCCGATGGTCTTTGCCAGAAAGAAGAAGCCTTCAACCGTCACTGACGCCGTCTACACCGCAGAAGTCTTCTCCTACACCAAGCAAGTGACCAACACCATTTCTGTTGAAGCCAAGTTCCTTGATGCCAATGACCGCATCTTAGTCATCGATGACTTCCTGGCCAACGGCGAAGCAGCCAAGGGCTTGATCTCTCTTGCTGAACAAGCCGGCGCTGAAGTAGTCGGCGTGGGCGTTGTCGTGGAGAAAGCCTTCCAGGGCGGCCACGACTGGCTGGTTGACCACGGCTACCACCTGGAAGCTTTGGCCAGCATCAAGGAATTCGCCGACGGGCAAGTCATCTTCAATTAATTTTTGACAGTGGGAGTTATTTACTAAAAATGGATCAAACACAAGAACCTTCACAAGGCCGCTCTTTTGTCCTGGGCCTGCAGCACCTTTTGGCCATGTATTCCGGGGCCGTAGCTGTCCCGATCTTGATCGGCAATGCCCTGCACTTTAACTCAGAGCAATTGACCTACCTGGTCTCCATCGACATCTTCATGTGCGGCCTGGCCACCCTCTTGCAGCTGATGCGCAACCACTACTTCGGGATCGGCCTGCCAGTTGTCTTGGGCTGCGCCATCCAGGCTGTTGCTCCTTTGGAAATGATCGGGCAGAAGTACTCCATCGGCACTATGTACGGATCAATCATCGTGGCCGGGGTCTTCGTCTTCCTCATCGCCGGAGTCTTTTCCAAAATCAAAAAGCTCTTCCCGCCAGTTGTCACCGGGACCTTGATCACCACTATCGGCTTGACCTTGATCCCGGTCGGCATCCAGAACCTGGGCGGCGGGTCAGCCACTGCCAAGGACTTCGGTGACCCGAAGAACCTCCTGGTCGGCTTCGTCACCATCTTAGTGATCGTGGCTCTGCAGGCCTTCGCCAAGGGCTTCATCGCCTCAATTTCCGTCTTAATCGGTTTGATTGTCGGTACTCTCTTGGCCGCCTGCTTAGGTATGGTTTCTTTAACTCCAGTTTCCCAAGCTGCCTGGCTGCACTTCCCGCAGTTCTTCTACTTCGGCTTGCCAAAATTTGAATGGTCATCCAGCTTGACTATGATGATCATCGCCTTGGTCTCCATGGTTGAATCAACCGGCGTCTTCTTCGCCTTAGGCGACCTCTTGGGCAAGGACATCACGGAAGATGACCTCAAGCGGGGCTACCGGGCTGAAGGGCTGGCCCAGATCTTCGGCGGCCTCTTCAACACCTTCCCTTACACCACCTTCTCCCAGAACGTCGGCCTCCTGCAATTGTCCGGCATCCGGTCCAAGCGGCCGATCTACTGGGCAGCCGGCCTCTTGATGGCCATGGGCCTTCTGCCAAAAGTCGGCGCCCTGGTCACCATCATGCCAACAGCCGTCTTAGGCGGGGCCATGGTGGTCATGTTCTCCTCCATCGCCGTACAAGGGATCAAGATGCTGCTCAAGGTCGACTTCAGCAACAACCACAATCTCTTGATCGTGGCCATCTCCCTGGGCCTGGGCTTAGGCGTTTCCGTCTACCCAACCATCTTCCAGGCTCTGCCAAGTGAACTGCAGCTTTTCCTGGAAAACGGGATCGTCATCGCCTCAATCTCATCTGTCCTTTTGAACTTGATCTTCAAGGGCAAAAAGGGCCTCGACGAAAAATAACTTTTGCAATTAAACACAGACAAAAAAGAAGCCTCCTTCGCCATGAAGCGGGGCTTCTTTTTTGTCCTTAATCACTTAAAAGCAGGACGCAGTGCAGATCATCTAAAGCAATGACCTGTTCGCCGATCACCACCTTGTCTTCCGCGTAGCCCCGGACAAAGCCAACTATTTCCTCCGGCCGGTTCCCGTTTTCATCCACCTCCTTGACCTGGACGGCTACCGGCTGCTGGTTGGCAAAAGCGGCTCCCAGCACTTTCCCGCACTCTTCCCGGCTCATCTCCGCCCGGTCGGGCACCCTTTTCTGCCTTGTTTCTTTATTGATCATGGCCGTGTGGTCGCTTAGGAAAAAGCCCGCCCACTTCTTCATCCCCCGGTCTTGATAATGAGCAAAAAAATCCGTCACCCGCTGGTCAAACTCCTTACTCATAGGCGTTGCCCCCATTGTGGCCGCCAACCAAGCGGCTTCTGGCGATTGCCGTGGCCCCTGGCAAAAGGCTGGAGGCTCTAACGACACTGGCAAAGCCGTACTTCTTCCGTAATTTGTCGACTACCTGGTCCCGCTTCTGCTGCTTGATCTGCTCTGCTGGCGGCAGGAAAAAGGTCAGCTGCTGGCAGCCAGCAGGCGCTAAATTGCTGTAGGTCACCCCCAGCCGTCTGACCGCCTGCCCCCGCCACTTTCTTCTGAAAAGGGCCCAGAGCTTGGCCACCAAATCGCTGGAAATATCAGTCGGCGTGATCTTCTCTTGAATGCTGAAGCCAGCTGGATCTGCCTCGTAGTCAGCATAACCGACATAAAGGCTGACCCGGCCAGCCAGTAAATGCTGGGCCCGGATTCTGGCCGCGACCTGGTCGCCGATTTCCTGAATAACGATCTCAATTTCCCGCTGGTCTTCATAGTCCCGGTTCAAGATTTGGGAGTTTCCATAGCTTTTGCTTTTGGGCCGGTACTTCTGCTTGATAATGCTCCGGTCCACCCCCCAGCTCATGGCAAAAAGCTGGTCGCCGATCACGCCGAACTCCTTCTTCAAAACAGCCGGATCGCTGTGAGCCAGGTCATACATGTTATTGATCCCCAGTCTGCGCAGGCGGTTGGCCGTCTTGACATTGATCCCCCAGACGTCTTCCAGCTTGGGAATCTTCCAGATAGTATCGGGCACGTCAATATAATGCCAGCAGGCAATCATCGAAGTCCGGTGCTTGGCGGAAATGTCCATGGCCAGCTTGGCCAAAAAGGGGTTCTCCCCAATCCCGCAAGTCGTGTACAAGCCCAGGCTGTCATGAATATCTTTTTGAATCTTCCGGGCCACCAGATAAGGGTCATCCCCAAACAAGTGCCAGGACTCTGTCATATCGATCATGCTTTCATCGATCGAATAGACATGGATATCCTCATCCGCCGCGTACTTGCGGAAAATCTGCAAAACCTCCATGCTGCGCTTGATGTAAAGATTCATATGCGGCTCAACCAGCATCAGGTCTGGAGCCTGGTCTTTAGGCGGCAAGTCCCTGGCCCGCATGACATTGCTCAGGCCGTACTTTTTCTTGGCCAAAGGCGAGGCAGCCATAATCAGGCCTGACCCCCAGTCAGTCCCCGCCTGCTGGGACACGACGGCTAAAGCGACTTCCATCGGGTTCAATCCCAGGCGCAGGGCCTCGCAGGAGGCATAGAAAGATTTGTTGTCGATCATGAAAATAACCCGGTGGGGCTCATAACGGTAATCGTACATCAAAATCCACTTCTTTCTTGAACGTTTGTTCTAATAAATTATATCGAACCTTTGTTCTAAAAAGCAAGCGAACAAAAAATAAAACAAAAATAAAAAGAGGCCTCAGCCTCTTTTCCAAAAATTCAGTTTAATAGTCGCCGTTCATGATCGTGTTCTTGACGATGACGTAGTCAACCCGCTTGATTGATTCCAGGTCCCGGCCGCCGGCATAAGAGATGGAAGACTGCAGGTCTTCCTTCATTTCTTCCAAGGTGTCGGCGATGCTGCCCCGGTAAGGAACCAGCATCTGCTTGCCTTCAACGTTGCGGTAGGCGCCCTTTTGCACTTCACTGGCTGAACCCCAGTACTGCTTGTAGGTCTTGCCGTCGATCTTGATCACGTTGCCCGGGGATTCTTCATGCCCGGCCAGCATTGACCCGATCATGACCATGCTGGCCCCGAAGCGGACGGACTTGGCGATGTCGCCGTTGTGGCGGATCCCCCCGTCAGCGATCAAAGGTTTTCTGGCCACCTTGCTGCACATTCTGAGAGCTGCCAGCTGCCAGCCGCCAGTCCCGAAACCGGTCTTGAGCTTGGTGATGCAGGCCTTGCCCGGACCAACCCCGACCTTGGTAGCGTCCGCGCCGGCATTTTCCAGTTCCCGGACAGCTTCTGGCGTTGCCACGTTGCCGGCCGTCAGGAAGGTATCCGGCATTTTTTCCTTAATGTACTTGATCATGTCGATCACGTAGACTGAGTGCCCATGGGCCACGTCGATCGTGGTGTATTCCGGAATCAAGTCCTTTTCCACCAGTTCATCGATGAAGTCATATTCATCGTCCTTGATGCCGACGGAAATCGATGCAAAAAGTCCCTTCTCATGCATCATCTTGATGAAGTCGGCCCGCTTTTCGGGCTGGAAGCGGTGCATGACATAGTAATAGCCATTTTGGGCCAGCCAGACCGCCAGGTCTTCGTCAATGACGCTTTCCATGTTGGCGGGAACGACTGGGATTTTGAAAGTTCGGTTTCCAAACTTGACGCTCGTGTCGCATTCCTTCCGGCTCTTCACGATGGCCTTGTTGGGCACCAGTTGGATATCATCATAGTCAAAAGCTTCCATGCTGAAATAATTGCTCATTTTTTGCCAGCTCCTTTTTTAAATTACCTTTGATACTTTACTGACATTTCCCTTAAAAGTCAAGACTTATTCGAACCATTCACGAACGTTCTGAAAATATTATTCGGATTTTTTGTTGACTAATTGCCCGGTAAATGCTAACCTTTCTATCGTAAGTTCTACGAAATATTTTTTGAGGTGAGAAAATGACATCAATCGCAGTTGTCGGCAGCCAATGGGGCGACGAAGGCAAGGGGAAGATTACAGACTTTTTAGGGACGACGGCAGACCTGTCAGTTCGCGCTAACGGCGGTAACAACGCTGGCCACACGATCGACTTTGACGGCAAGGAATTCAAGATGCGCTTGATTCCATCCGGGATCTTCGCGGCTAAATTGGGCGCCGTGATCGGTAACGGGGTGGTTATCAACCCTGAAGTCCTCCTGGGCGAACTGGACAACTTGGAAAAGAGCGGGATCGACACCAGCAACTTGAAGATCTCCAACCGCGCTCACGTCATCATGCCTTACCACGTAATGCAAGACACTTATGAAGAAGAAGCCAAGGGCAGCTTGAAGGTCGGCACCACCAAGAACGGGATCGGGCCAACTTACATGGACAAGGCTTCCAGAATCGGCATCCGGGTCTGCGACCTGATCGATCCGGAAACTTTTGCGGAAAAGCTCCGCTTCAACCTGGAAAGCAAGAACGCCCTCTTCACCAAGGTTTACGGCAAGCCAGCCATGGACTTTGACGAAATCTACAACAAGTACGTTGAATACGGCAAGCGGATCGCCAAGTACGTTTGCGACACTTCCCTCTACGTCAACGACGCCCTGGACAAGGACGAAAAGGTCCTCTTTGAAGGTGCCCAAGGGATCATGCTGGACATCGACCAGGGTACCTACCCATTTGTAAGTTCTTCTAACTCAGTTTCCGGCGGGATCGCTTCCGGCAGCGGGATCGGGGCTAACCGGATCAAGACTGTCCTGGGCATCTGCAAGGCCTACACTACCAGAGTTGGTGCCGGCCCGTTCCCAACTGAACTGCATGATGAAACCGGCGACAAGATCCGGGACATCGCCCACGAATACGGTACTGTTACTGGCCGTCCGCGCCGGGTTGGCTGGTTTGACTCAGTTGCCCTCCGTCACGCTAAGCGCGTAGCCGGCATCAACGCCTTGAGCTTGAACCTGCTGGACGTCTTCAGCGGCTTTGACAAGATCAAGATCTGCGTGGCCTACGACTTAAACGGCGAACAGATCGACTACTACCCAGCCAACTTGAAGGAAGTTGAAGCTTGCCAGCCTGTTTACGAAGAACTGCCAGCCTGGGAAGAAGACATCACCGGCGCCAAGAGCTGGGAAGACCTGCCAGAAAAGGCCCAGGCCTTCGTCAAGCGGATCAGTGAAATCACTGGCATCCCTGTCGTGACTGTTTCTGTCGGCCCAGACCGGGAACAAACCATCGTTTTGCAAGACCCATGGACTTTGTAAAAAATTAATATCTACTAAGAGCCTCGTCTTTGACGGGGTTCTTTATTTTGGCAAAAAATGTTTTATCTTGTTTTACTTGAAGAAAGTGCTACCATAGATGCGTAAATAATATTATTTGGAGGAGATGTTTTTATCATGAAAAGCAAAAATCTTTTTCAATCCGTAAAGGATGTACTAAATGGTAAAATCGCTCTAAGTATCTTTACCTTTTCTACTACCTTCATAGCTGGTTTTGCGGCAGCGACTGTTGCCTTAGGGCTCAAGGGCGGTTATCATAACAGCTCCATAGCCGAAGCTATTATCTGCGGACTTATCCTCTTGTTCTATGGTATCTATGGCACATACAAGCTCTACAAGTTAAACAAGGTAAAAGTCAAGTTGACTACTAATAAATTTAGAGAGAGATTGTGGAATATTTTAACTGGAAAGGGAAGTTTGAGAATTATTGCGTTTTCTGATTCTTTATTTGCTGGCTTTGCAGTTGGGGCTATCGCCTTTTGGAATAGAAGCACAGGCAATTATGATCCAACCATTGAATTGGCCATAATCGCCATTTTCTCTTTTGGCTTTTCAATTGAAGAATTCTACAAGCTCAACAAAAAATAACACGCAAAACCCGTCTAGCTCTAAGCCAGACGGGTTTTCCACTTTAGTTATCCACACTGGGATGATTGCCTACTTTTTCCAAAATATCCTTTCCAAAAGAGCGCTTCCTTTCCGCAATGTAAGTGCTATACTATATTTTTTGGAAATGTAATTTTTCGGAGGTAAAAAGTGAAAAAACTAAGCAAATTAATCGCAATTGGACTAGCAACTGGCCTTTCTGCTACAACTCTTTTGCAAGCAACAATTCCAACCGTGGTAAATGCATCTACTACAACAAGCAGTGTGCAAGTTACTAGTTCAACTAACAATTCTTCACAGGGATCATCAGACAACAAATGGCAAAACATAACCACAAAATCAGGAGAAACAATGAAATCTTGCCAGATGATCCTTCAAGAATGAGCGGCAAGGTAAGATACAACGGTGAGGAACACTCTTACAAAATTACCAATGCAGATGGGATCTACACCATCTATTTAGATGGCGATGAAGTTTGCTCTATCGATATCAACAATAGCCAGGTACCGTCTTCTCAAAGTAGCAGTATTTTCAGCCCGTTTATCAACTTCAGCTACGCAAATGGCAAAGTTGCTTTTAGACATGCTGGGAGAAAATACTACTATCTAGATACTCAGAAATATAATAGCGAATCCGTAAGAAAAATAACTGAGAGTGGAAAGTTCATACTATCTACGTTGTTAACCCTAATTCCAGGAGTAGGGCCTTATGTCGAAGGAATCAATTTCTTACGTGAATTATATGTTATTAATTTTGGAAAGAGACCAAAAGAGAAGTGGTATACAGTAAAGATTTACTGTACCAAGGGTTATGAATACTATGCTTGGAAGACTTACACTTATAAGGATTCAGCTAGAAAACATTTGCAATCTGTAAAGTGGGTGTACAAGAAAATACTATGAAAAAGCTGAAAGAAATTCTAGAAGGTAAAATTGCTACTAGCCTTTGTGCCTTCATTGCTAGTTTTGCAACCGGCATTACCACAACTGACATTATGTTGTGGAAAAAATATGGTTTTCTTGCTAAAGACATTTGGGAAGTAGCTCTTATTGGGATCGTTTTCTTTATTGACTCTATCTACTTCTTCTACAAGCTCAACAAAAAATAACACGCAAAAACCGTCTAGCTTAGAGCTAGACGGTTTTCCATTTTAATTTTCCACACTGAGGATGGTGACTTGGTAGTCCCCCATCGGGGCCTCAACCGTCACCACATCCCCAGCCTTGCGGTGCATGAGGGCGTGGCCCAAAGGACTGTCAAAGGGCAGCTTGCCATCGCCTACAGCCTCTTCCATCCGGCCCACGATCTTGTAGCTTTCCTCTTCCCCATCGTCTTCATAGCGGATGGTGACATTTTTTCCCAGGTTGACCTTGCCGTCATTCTTGATCTCAATGATTTCGGCATACTTGAGCTGCTTGTTGAGATAGCGTACCCGGCTGTCCAGGTGGCGGAGTTCTCTTTTAGCGGTTGAGTATTCAGTGTTTTCGGACAAGTCGCCCAGGGCCCGGGCCTCCTTTAGGTTCTGCACCCGGCGGGGCCGGTCAGCCTTCAAGGCCGCGATCTCGTCTTCAATCTGCTTGTAGCCCTCGGGGGTCATTTTCTGATAATATACCATGCTTGCCAGTCGCCTTTCACTTCCATTTTTAAATCATTATAGCCCGCCCAGGCTTTTTTGCCAAAAATTTTATTTAGCAGTCAAAAACGCCGAGTGCTAATTACACCATTTTTCCCAAAAGGGACTATAATATAGTTGTCGGGAAAGGAAGCGGCTCCACCGCTTCTCTCCCTGCCTCTGTTTGTAAAAGGCATTTGAATAATTTGTTGAAGGGAAGTTTTAGATTATGACTAATGATTTAATTAACCGTTACAACGACTTGTTCGATCACATGGGCGGCTGGCTAGACAACTCCAAGGACTTCCTGGACAGCCACGCTTTCAGAAACATTTTGCAATCAGACGTTGCTGAAGATGAGCACGAATACACCGTCAAGGTCGACGTGCCGGGGATGAGCAAGGATGACATCCATCTCTCCTACACTGACGGGATTTTGACGATTTCCGGCCACCGCAGCACTTTCAAGGATGACAGCGACAAGAAGAAGAACCTCCTGCGCCAAGAACGCAGCGAAGGGTCAGTTTCCAGAAGCTTCAGCCTACCGAACGTTGACAAGAAAGGCATCAGCGCTAAGCTTGACGGGGGCGTTTTGACGGTTACCCTGCCAAAGGCAGCTCCAGAAGAAAACGAAGACACGATTACTATCGAATAAGCTCAGAGTGCTTAGAGAAGCCCGCGAGGGCTTCTTTTTTTGTCCTCTTTAGCGTAAGATTATTCTATAATCATCTATTGCTAAAGGAGATTTTTCATGTCACACGAATTAAGCCCTCAGCTGCTGGAGTCCTTTAGCCGGGACTTCAACGCTGATCCTAAAAATCAAGTAATTTCCCGGGCCGCTAGACGCAGCGGCCTCTTGGAAGCCGCCTATAACCCGGCCGTCAGCCAGCGGCTGAACCGGACTTTTTCCATCGAGCTGGACACTGACAATGTCACCAACCAGCAGCAATCCGGCCGCTGCTGGCTCTTTTCAACCCTGAACGTGGTCCGGCACAATTTTGGCAAGGCCAACAAGGCCAAGAACTTCACCTTCTCCCAGAGCTACAACTTCTTCTGGGACAAGATTGAACGGGCCAACTACTTCTACGACCGGATCATTGCTACGGCTGACCGGCCTTTGGATGACCGGACGGTCCGCGGCTACTTTGACTGGTGCCAGACTGACGGCGGCCAGTGGCACATGGCGGCTTCCCTCATCGCCAAATACGGGGTAGTGCCAACTTACGCCATGCCGGAAAGCTTCAACAGCAACCACAGCCAGGCTTTGGACATGGTTTTGGCCGACAAGGAAAGAAAAGACGCCCTGGCCCTGCGCCGGCTGGCGCAAGCAGGCGACCAGGAAAAGCTGGAAGCGGCCCGGACCGACTTTTTAAGCCAGATCTACCGGATCATGGCTACAGCCTTGGGTGAACCGCCGAAGACTTTTGACCTGGAATTCAGAGACGACGACAAGAATTACCACTTGGACAAGGGCTTGACTCCGGTCCAATTCTACCAAAAGTACTGCGCGACCGACCTGGACGACTATGTGGTTTTGGCGAATGCCCCAGACCATGAAATGAACCGGGTCTTGCACCTGGGTTTTGAAGACAACATTAAGGGCGGCTACCCTAACCTCTTCATCAACGTGCCGATGGAATATCTGGAAGACGCGGCGATTGCCCAGCTGAAGGACGGAGAAGCTGTTTGGTTCGGCAATGATGTTGGCCGGCAGATGGACCGCAAGACCGGCTTCATGGATCTGGATCTCTACCAACTGGACCAGCTTTTGGACATCGACAGCCACTTGTCCAAGGCTGACCGTCTGGCTACCGGGATCGGGGAATCTTCCCACGACATGGCCCTGGTCGGCGTTGACGTGGACGGTGGGCAAGTCCGGCAATGGAAGGTGGAAAACTCATGGGGCGACAAGTCCGGGGAAAAGGGCTACTTCACCATGAGCGCTGACTGGTTTAGAGAATACACCTACGAGGTCGCCGTGCAAAAGAAGCACGTGCCGGCTGAAATCCTGGACCTGCTCAAGAGTCAGCCGATCGAACTTGATCCTTGGGATTCCTTGATTTAAGCAGGTATGTTAAAATTGACTTATTAATATTAAAACAAAAGGAGAAAAAAATATGAGTCACGAATTAACTCTGCAGGAATTGGCGGAATTCAGCGCCAATTTCAATGCTGACCCGAAGAACCAAGTCATCGCCCGTGCCGCCGCCAGAAGCGGGGTTCTGGAAGCTTCCTACAACGAACGCGTGGCTGGCCGCCTGACCCGGGTCTTTTCAACTGAATTGCCAACGGACAACGTTACCAACCAAAAGCAGTCCGGCCGCTGCTGGCTTTTCTCAACCTTGAACGTCTTGCGCCACAACTTCGGCACCAAGCATAAGGCCAAGAACTTTACCCTGTCCCAAAGCTACAACTTCTTCTGGGACAAGCTGGAAAGAGCCAACCTTTTCTATGAAAAAGTGATCGAAACCGCTGATAAGCCATTAGACGACCGGGAAGTCCGCAGCTACTTCGACTTCGCCGGCCACGACGGCGGCCAATGGCACATGGCCATCTCTTTGGTCAAGAAGTACGGTGTCGTGCCAAGCTACGTTATGCCAGAAAGCTTCAACACTTCCGCTACTGCGGGCTTGGCCAGCGCCCTGGCTGACAAGGAAAGAAAAGACGCCCTGGCCTTGCGCCGCCTGGCTCAAGCAGGTGACCAGGAAGGGCTGGAAAAGGCCCGCAAGACCTTCTTAAACGAAATCTACCGGATGGTCGCCATCGCCGTTGGTGAACCACCAAAGACTTTTGACCTGGAATACAGAGACGACGACAAGAACTACCACCTGGAAAAGAACTTGACCCCAGTCTCCTTCTTCAACAAGTACTTTGACGTCGACCTGGACGATTACGTGGTCTTGACCAACGCCCCAGACCACGAATACGGCAAGCTCTACCACCTGGGCGCTGAAGACAACGTTGAAGGCGGCAGCCCGATCCTCTTCTTGAATGTGCCGATGGAATACCTGGAGCAAGCCGCTGTTGCCCAATTAAAGGACGGGGAAGCTGTCTGGTTCGGCAACGACGTCCTGCGGCAAATGGACCGCAAGACCGGCTACCTGGACACTGACCTCTACAAGCTGGAAGACCTCTTTGCCGTTGACCTCAGCCTGTCCAAGGCTGACCGCCTGGCAACCGGCGCTGGTGAAGTTTCCCACGCCATGACCCTGGTTGGGGTTGATGAAGATAAGGGCGACATCCGCCAATGGAAGGTGGAAAACTCCTGGGGCGACAAGTCCGGGGAAAAGGGCTTCTTCGTCATGAACCATAACTGGTTCAAGGAATATGTCTACGAAGTCGTTGTCCACAAGAAATACTTGACCAAGGACCAGCAAGAGTTGCTCTCCTCAACTCCTGTTGAACTTGCTCCTTGGGACTCATTAGCCTAATGGGTACGCTGATTATCGTCGGCCTGATCTCGCTCGTCATGCTGGGCCTGGTCATCGCCGCCCTTCACCGGGATTAAGCACGAAAAACCGCTCAGTTCTTTAACAGAACTTGAGCGGTTTTTTCATGTAATTTTGCTTTTATCTGCTTTATCAAACTACTTTTCGTAGCTTTGGGCAACCTTTTCGTAGTAGGCAACTTCATCGTCAGTACACTTAACGAAGTGGCCTGGACGAATTTCGTGCAAGGACCGTTGGTCGTCCTTGCCGTCGCCTTCGAACTTGCCGTATTCGTAGTCGATCCGCTTCCGGGACCGTTCGATTTCCGGGTCTGGTTGCGGCACGGCAGAGATCAAACTCTTGGTGTAGTCGTGCAGCGGGTGGTCGTAAACTTCGTCAGCATCGCCGACTTCCAGCAGCTTACCGTAGTGCATAACCCCGATCCGGTCAGAGATGAACTTAACCATGGACAAGTCGTGGGCGATGAAGAGGTAAGTCAAGTCACGCTGCTTCTTCAAGTCGATCATCAAGTTGACAACCTGGGCTTGAATGGACACGTCCAAGGCTGAAATAGGTTCGTCGGCCACGATGAACTTCGGTTCAACGGCCAAAGCCCGGGCGATCCCGATTCTTTGCCGCTGACCACCGGAGAATTCGTGTGGGAAACGGGAAGCGTGGTTACGGTTCAAACCAACCGTTTCCAGCAGGTCTTCGACCCGCTTGCGCCGTTCCGCCTTGTCCTTAACCAAGTGGTGGATGTCCAGCCCTTCCGCGATAATGTCTTCAACCGTCATTCTTGGGTTAAGGGAAGCGTATGGGTCCTGGAAGATCATCTGCGCGTCGCGGCGGAAAGCCAATTGCTCGTCGCGGCCATGCAGCTTGGTCACATCCTTGCCTTCAAAGAGGACTTCACCGGCCGTTGGCTTGTACAGCTGCAAAATTGACCGGCCAGTGGTGGTCTTACCAGAACCTGATTCACCAACCAGGCCGAAGACTTCACCTTCATAGATGTCGAAGCTGACGTCGTCGACACCCTTGGTGACGGTGCGTCCGTTCTTGAAGTATTGCTTCAAGTGCTTGACCTCTAAAATCTTTTTTCTTTCTTCTGGCATATTCTGCTTCTCCTTTAATCCTTGTCAGCTGCTTGCAGTTCCTTGTAGTGTTCCCAGCGACGCACGATTTCATCAGGCGGAGTAACCTTTGGCGCGTCTGGGTGCAGGAGCCAGGTAGCAGCTTGGTGGGTTTCTGAAACCTTGAAGAACGGCGGCTTCATCTGCGCGTCGATCTTCATCGCGTACTTGTTTCTCGGGGCAAATGGGTCGCCCTTTGGCGGATCAAGCAAGTCTGGCGGGGTCCCTGGAATTGATTCCAGCTTTTCACTGGTCAGGGTCGGCATGGAATTGATCAAGCCCCAAGTGTAAGGGTGTTGCGGGTTGTAGAAGATTTCGTCAACCGTCCCCTTTTCCAAAAATTCCCCGGCGTACATAACGTTAACGCGGTCAGCCATCCCGGCAACGACACCCAAGTCGTGGGTGATGAAGATGATGGAAGTCTTGACTCTCTTTTGCAAGTCCTTCATCAAGTCCAGGATTTCAGCTTGCACAGTAACGTCCAAGGCAGTAGTTGGTTCGTCGGCCAAAAGGATTTCTGGTTCACAGATCAAGGCAATGGCGATAACGATTCTTTGCCGCATACCACCAGAGAATTGGTGCGGGTATTGGTTGATTCTTTCTTCAGCGTTCGGAATACCAACTGCCTTCATCATTTCCAAGGCCTTAGCCCAGGCTTCCTTCTTGGAGGCACCCTTGTGCTTGATCAATGGTTCAGCAATCTGCTGGCCGATCTTCATGGTCGGGTCCAAAGAAGTCATTGGGTCCTGGAAGATCATGGCGATCTGGTTACCACGGATCTGTTGCCATTCCTTTTCGGAAATCTTCAGCAAGTCCTTGCCGTGGAAGAGGATTTGCCCGCCCATGATCTGGGAGTTCTTGGCCAAAAGGCCGATGATGCTCCGGGTAGTAACGGACTTGCCTGAACCGGATTCACCAACGATCGCTAAAGTTTCACCTTCATCAAGGTGGAATGAAACGTCACGAATGGCCTTAACTTCACCAGCGTAAGTGTGGAAGTCAATCTTTAAGTTTTTAACGTCTAAAATTCTATTTGCCATATGTTCGTCTCCCTTATCTTTGGCCCTTAGGGTCGAAGGCATCACGCAGACCGTCACCGAGCAGGTTGAAGGCAATCATCAAAACGCAGAGGACTGCTGCTGGGTACCACATTTGGTATGGCAGGAACTGGAAGTTCTTCTGCCCTTCGTTCAAAAGCACACCCAGGGAAGTTTCAGGCGCGGAAATACCGATACCGATGAAACTCAGGAAGGCTTCGAAGAAGATGGCACTCGGGATGGTGTACATGGTTTGAATGATGATGATACTGGACAGGTTTGGAATCAGGTGCTTGGTAGCGATCTTAAAGGTTGATTCACCCAAGGACCGGGCTGCCAGAACGTATTCTTCATTCTTCAAAGACAGTGTCTCGGCACGAATCTGCCGGGCCATCGTGGTCCAGGATGAAATAGCCAGGGCCAGGATGATGGAAGTGATACCAGGCTTCAAAACAACCAGCATCAAAACAACGATAACCAGAGTTGGAATTGAAGAAATGATTTCGATGATCCGTTGCATGATGTTGTCAGTCATGCCGCCCTTCCAGCCGGAGATGATCCCGTAGGTAACCCCGATAGCCAGGTCGAAGAAGGCGGCAACCACGGCAACGATCAAGGAAATCTTGGTACCGTAGATGATTCTTTGTGCCAATGACCGGCCCAGGTAGTCGGTCCCGGCCACAAAGTACTTGCCAGCTGGCACTGAAGCGTAAGCATCAGTCCAAACGCCGTTTTGCTTGATCTTCCCGTTCAAGCCGTTGAGCCAGTCAAAGCCCTTCCACTTGGCCGGCAGGTTGGCGTATTGCGGAGCTGACTTAACCAAGCTGGAGTTGTTGATCCAGAAGCTGGAGCCAAAAGCGATAACCACCATCACGATGATGATCACAGCGGAAATCACGGCTGCCTTGTTGCTCTTGAATCTGATCCACACGTTCTGCATGAAAGAAAGTGAGGGACCTGAAATGTGTTCCGCGCTTTGCGTGTCACCCTTTTCCACGTGTTCAAAGGATTCAGGTGTGATCTTTACGTTACTTGCGTCTTGATCCATTGATTTTAACCTCGCTTTCCGTTAGTCAGTCAGTCTGATCCGTGGGTCGATCAGACTGTACACGATGTCAGTGAGCAGCAGGATTACCACCAAACCGAAGCAGTAAACCATACTTACACCCATGATGGTCGGGTAGTCGTTGGTCAAGATTGACTTGGTGAACTGTTCCCCGATCCCAGGAATGTTGAAGATGTTTTCGATAACCATTGAACCGGTCATCAAAGCAACGGCGTATGGCCCGATCAAGGTAACCAATGGAATCATTGAGTTACGCAGGGTGTGCTTTCTGATGACTTCGATCCGGCTAAGACCCTTGGCCTTACCCAGTTCAACGTAGTCAGAACTCAAGGTGTCGACCATTTCCGTTCTGATAAATCTGGCTGTTTCGGCCAGCGGCCCTACCGAGAGGGCAATCGTCGGCATGATCGTCTGTGCTGCTTCACCCCAGCCGGCGATTGGGAACCAGCCCAGCTTCAAGCCGATGTAGTATTGAAGCAATACCGCCAGAACGAAGTTAGGAACCGACTTACCGATGATGGAAACGATCGTCGCGGTGGAGTCGATCCAGGTACCTTGGTTCATGGCCGCGATTGAGCCGATGATGATCCCCAGGATAACCCCGACAACCAGAGCCTGCAGACCCAATTGAGCTGAAGCGCCCAAACGCGCCCCGATCAAGCTGGAAACAGGCTGGTTGCTGTATTGGAAGGAAATCCCAAAGTCACCATGCGCGGCGCCAGCCAAGTAGGTGATGTATTGTTCAATAACAGGTTTGTCCAAGCCGTATTGCTTGTTCATAATTGCCTTTTGGGTAGCCGTCATCTTTGCTTCGTTGGCGTACGGAGAACCTGGCATCATCTTCATTAAGAAGAAGGTAATCGTCGCAACGAGGAACAAAGTGAGGATCATGTAGAAAATACGTTTTAGTAAGTATTTAGCCATAGTATTGCTCCTTACACTTTTTCGCTTTAATCAGCATTACATTTTTAATGTTTTTCTTATTATACCAAAAAATAAAGAAATTACCATACGATGATATAAAACTGTGCCCCTAAAAGTCAAGCACTACGGGCTTTTTGTCCGTTTTTCCCATCATTTGGCAACTAACCTAAACTTTGCTTTTTTCTTTTTTGAGTCTATCTGGAACTTAGACTGACCCTTTTTAAATAAGTGTTCGGCTAAGATAAAAATATTAGTCTTTTTTCCTGTAAAAACTAATTTTCTTAACTTTCAGCCGGCAGACATCTTTAGTGGCCTCCCTCCTTTAGCCCCAAAAATATCCTATTCCCGGACATAAATCCCGGAATAAAGAAAAAGTTGAGCGTTATTGCTAACGTCTCAACTTTCAATTATACCACGGTTAAATTTTAATTTTTAACCGCGTAAGTCGTCTTAAAGTCTGGGTATTCGCCATTGAAGACCAGGTTCTTGATATTTGGTCTGATCATCCAGGCCTGGCCCATGTGGTAAAGCGGGCTGATGGCTTCCTGGTCGATCAGGATCTCTTCCGCCTTGAGCAAGGCCTTGCGGCGCTTGGTCTTGTCCATGGTCAGGGAAGCCTTGACTGCCTTGTCGTATTCCTTGTTCTTCCACTTGCCGAAGTTGTAAGTCTGCCCTGACTGCATGTAGGCCAGGAAGTGGTATGGGTCTGGGAAGTCGCTGGTCAGGCCGCCTAAAACGACGTCAAAATTATTGGCAATTTGCCGGGAAACCCGGGTCGTCTTTGGCAGGTTGTTGACGGAAACGGTCATCTTGCCGTCAAAAGCCTCAGTCAAGGCGCTCTGAATGAACTCGGTCTGCTTCTTGTAGCTGTCGTCGTCGTCAGCCATCAGAGTAAAGGAAACCTTCTTGACGCCCAGTTCCTTCAAGGCCTTCTTGAAGTAGCTGCGGGCGGACTTGAGGTCGTATTCCACGTACTTGTTCACGCTGGAGTTGGCACTTTCCGCTTCCTGGGCAAAATTCTTCCCGTCTAAGACCACATTTGTGGCTGAGAAGGTCTTGGCCTGGGTGTTGTAGGTCCCGATCGTGGACAGGAGCTGCTTGCGGTTGATGGCCATGGAGATGGCCCGGCGCAAGTTGGCATTACGGAAGATCTTTTTCTTCTTGTAGTTGTAGCAGAGGTAGGTGGTGTTGCCCAAAGTCAGAACCCGGTAGCCCTTCTTGCCCTTCATGCTCTTGGCCGCCTGGGTGTCCAGGATGGCCGCGTCCAGCTTCCCGGTCTGGTAGAGGTTGTAGTCAGTTGACGGGGTCTTCTGGACACTGTAGTTGATCGTTTCCAGCTTAACTGCCTGCTTATCCCAGTAATACGGGTTCTTAGCCAGCTTCCAGGTCAGGTTGGACCCAGTCCAGCCCACGGACTTGAAAGGCCCGTTGTAGACGGCGTAGGCGGATTTGGTCCCGTAGCGCTTGCCGTACTTCTCGACAGCCTTGGAATCCAGCGGCTTCAAGCTGATGGCCGTAACGACCTTAAAATAAGGAATCTTCTTTTCAAAAGTCACGACCAGCTTGTACTTGCCTTCGGCCTTAACCCCCAGGCTGGACGGCTTCTTCTTGCCTTCAGAGATCTTGATGGCGTTCTTGATGCCTTCATAGTTGTTGACCTGGCCGGAAGCGGTCTTGGGGTCCACCTGCCGGCGCCAGGCGTAAACAAAGTCTTCCGCCGTTACTGGGTCCCCGTTTGACCACTTGGCATCCTTTCTTAAGTAAAAGGTCCAGGTCAGACCGTCTTTAGAAGTCGTGCTCTTGGTAGCCACGCCCGGAACGGTTTTGGAGTTTTCGCCCAGCCGGTAGAGGCCTTCATAGGTATTGGCGATCTGTTCCTCGCTGGCCGTGTCGTCGGCTTTAGCCGGGTCCAGGCTCTGCAGTTCAGAAGTAGTCATCCAGTTGATCGACTTTTCATAGCCGCTGCTGGAGACAGGCTTGGCTGACTTGGTCGCGGTCTTGCTGCAGGCGGCCAGCAAGAAGGCGCCGGATACAGCGACAGTTGCCGTCAGAAGCTTTTTAAAATTACTCACTGTTTTATCCTCTCTTGGTCCAAAAACTTTTTTGTAAAACACATCTTTTAGTAATTCATCATCATCTAATCATTCTTTCATTATAAAATATTTCCCACCCTGTGACAATTCAAAAAAATATGACAAAAGTGAAATAGCCAGAACAATATAAAAAAGAAAACGGAGCCAGGGCTCCGTTTTCAAAAAATCTGTTAACTTGATTTACTGCTTAAGCTACTTAATGTAGGCTTCCTTGAAGTTGTAAGGTGAGCCGGCGCCGTTGAAGACAACGCCTTGGACGGGGCCATGGTCGTCAGTTCGGCAGCTTTTGTCCAGGACAATTTTTGCGCCTTGGATGAGCTTGACTTGCTTGATGAGCTGCCACAGGCCGCCAGAAGCGCAGCTGAGGCGAGCAAAACTGAGCCGGTAGCGAATAACTTCTCTTTTCTCATAATCGCACCTCATTTTATTAAAAACAAACATAGATTAGACTAGAATTGAAATCTATAACTTGAATCTAATTATAACGGGATTTTTTAATTTTCAACCCCTTTTAAAAAATAAAAGAGGACAAAAAAGAGAACGCCTTCCGGCGTTCTCTTCTAAGCTTTAGCTAGCTTGTCTTTACTTGATGTAAGTGTCCTTGAAGTTCCAAGTACCACGGTTTTGGTATACGTCCTTAACAGTTGGACGGATCAAAGCAGAATTAGTGTTGTAGTAAAGCGGAGCAACAGCGACATTGTTCAGCAGGATGTCTTCTGCCTTAGTCAGGTCGTCCCAACGCTTGCTGGTTGAAGCAGTAGTCTTGGAGTCAGCGATCAGCTTGTCGTAGGAAGTGTTCTTCCACTTACCGTTGTTTTCTGGGTTAGTTGAAGTGAACAGGTCCAGGAAGGAGATTGGGTCGGCGAAGTCGGCGCTCCAGCCGGAGACAACGATGTCGAAGTTGCCGGCAGTTGACCGGGACAGACGGGTCTTGAATGGCAGGTTTTGAACTGAAACGCTAACCTTGTTGCCGAAGGTTGATTCGAAGGTTGATTGCAGGAATTCAGTAGTCTTCTTGCCGTTGTCAGTGTCGTCAGACAAGATCTTGAAGCTGAACTTGCTTACGCCCAATTCCTTCAAGCCCTTGTTCATGTACTTAACGGCTTCATTCTTGTTGGTTGAAGCTGGGTAGAAGCTTTCAGCAGACTTGGAGATCCGCTTAGTGTAGTCTTCACCGTTAACGTCAGTCAATTGGGTTGGAGTCAAAGTGTTGGCTGGAACACTGTTGCCGCCCAGGGATGAAGTCAAGCCCTTCCGGTCAACAGCAAGTGACAAGGCCTTGCGGACATTGGTGTTAGCCAGGTACTTGTTCTTGGCAACGTTGAATTGCAGGTAGAAGGTAGCACCTTGGTTTAAGGTTACGTAGCCCTTCTGGTTCTTCAATTGCTTGGTTTGTGAAGCGTCCAGGCCAGTGTAGTCCAGCTTGTTTGATTGGTACAAGTTGTAAGAAGTTGATGGAGTCTTTTGAACAGACCACTTGATGGTGTCGAGCTTGACGTTCTTCTTGTCCCAGTAGTATGGGTTCTTGACCATCTTCCAAGACAGGTTTGAGCCAGTCCAGCCGGTTTGCTTGAACGGACCGTTGTACAGCATGTACTTGGAAGCAGTACCGTACTTAGAACCGTACTTGGTTACGGCCTTTTCTGATTGTGGGAAGAAGACAGCAAAGCCCATCAGCTTGTCGAAGTAAGGGATCCGGCGTTCCAAAGTAACAACCAGCTTGTACTTGCCAACAGCCTTAACACCCAAAGTGTCAACCTTCTTCTTGCCGGCTACGATCGCGTCAGCGTTCTTGATCCCAGAGAAGAGGTAGGAATACTGAGAAGCAGTCTTTGGGTTAACAGTTCTTTGCCATGAGTAAACAAAGTCCTTAGCAGTCAGTTCGCTACCGTCGCTCCACTTGGACTTGCGCAGGGTGTAAGTGTAAGTCTTACCGTCCTTAGAAACCTTTTCGCTGGTTGCCAAAGCCTTTTCCAACTTGGAGTTCTTGCCTAAACGGTACAAACCTTCCATAGTGTTCGACAACTGGTTGAAGGAAGTAGCGTCAGTGGCCTTGGACATGTCCATAGTTGGAATTTCGGCTGCATCCATCCAGTTCAAAGTCTTCTTTGAAGAAGAGGATTCCTTACTGTTGTTGCCGCCGCAGGCAGCCAAGAGAGCAGCTGATGCCAACACAGTTGCACCAACGCTCAAAGTCTTAGATAACTTCATCTTTGTTCTCCTTATAACATATATTTGTTTGGGCTGAAAAGATAGCCAACACAGCTTAATGCCGTCCCTCAGTCAACATGATAGTTTGATTATAATTCTAAGTTAGACTCTTTTCAAGGGATAACTTAAAGAAAAATAAATTTTTGCCCATAAAAAGCTAAAAAGATGTCATCGCATGGCCAGTTTGTTAATTTCCTCTAATTTAAATACCACTCCTGCTTAAATTCCTGAACAAAATCCCGCATATATTCTGTCCGCCGGCGGGCTTCCTTTTGGGCGGCCCGGCTGTTCATCAGCCCTTCCAGCTTAAAAAGTTTTTCATAAAAATGATTGATCGTAGTTTCTTCATGATTCCGGTATTGATCATGACTGACCAATTCCATCGGCGGAATTTCCGGGTCGTAGATCTTGTCATCGTGCTTGCCACTGTAAACGAAGGCCCGGGCAATCCCTATCGCCCCCAAAGACTCCAGCCGGTCGGCATCCTGGACGTACTCTCCTTCTAAAGAGAGTTGGTAGTGGCGGTCAATATTTTTGGAAAAAGACATGTGCTCGATCGTGAAAAAGACGTTTTCCTGGTCGCCTTCACTTAAGTCGGCAGCCGTAAAGACTTCCCGCAATTTGGCTAAAACTTCACTTGGGTTTGGGCAGACCTTCTCATCGATCGTATCGTGGACAAAACCCGCCGTATATGCAATGTCCCGGCTCTTTTGGCTGGCATCCGGGTGATCCGCCAGCAGCATTCTTTCAGCCAAGACCGCCACCCGCTGGCCATGGTAATAGTCGTGCCCCGTCCTTTCTTCAGCCAGGTTTTCTTTAACAAAATCCGCGATCAGTTTCCGTTCCATTTTTACCTCCATGTGTGCTGTAATTATTTTTTCAATTATAGCCGATGGTTCTAAAAATGCAAGAAAAAAAGAACTAGAGTTCCTAGTTCTCTTTTGAGATTTTATCGTCTTTTTGCAATGATAAGGTGACGTAAAAGACCTTGCCATAGCGGGAATCTTCCACCAGCCGGGTCTTACTGAAGAGCTTGGCTCTGCCGCCAGCCTTGGTCAGCAGGTATCTCCCGTCCAGCAGGTAAAACTTCCCGTCATCGACCGTAAAGTCTTGTGTCCGGGTTTCGATCGTGGCTAAATTGACCACAAAAATAGCCAATACAATGACAGCTGTATTGGCATAGTTGCTTTTTTAAGCTGCTAGCCAGATTTGAACTGGCGACCTCCTCCTTACCACGGCGGTGCTCTACCTCCTGAGCTACAGCAGCGCCTTAATTGTAACATGCCGGCTTCTTTTCGGCAAAAGGATAAAAAGCAAACAAAAAAGAAAGCTTCCAACTGGAAACTTTCTAAAAATCTTTTTAGCCCTTGATGTGCACCAGGGTGTACTTCTTCTTGCCCTTACGGATGATGACGAACTTGCCGTCAAAGGCAGCCGCCGGGTCAACTTCAAAGTCGGTGTCCTGGATCCGGTCGCCGTTGACGTAGATGGCGCCGTTGTTAACGTCTTCTCGTGCCTGCCGCTTGGATGATTCAATCTTGGTGTCAACCAGGAAGTCAACCAGGTTCTTCTTTTCTGCCCCGCTCTCAGCGCTTGGCGCCTTGGCCAGAGCGATTTCTACCTGCTTGGTGGTCAAGTCCTTCACATTGCCGGAGAAAAGGGCCTCAGTGACCGTTTGGGCTTCCTTCAAGCCTTCCTCGCCGTGAACGAACTTGGTTACTTCTTCAGCCAAGCGCTTTTGAGCTTCCCGCTTCCAAGGTTCAGTCTTGACCTTTTCTTCCAAGGCGTCGATTTCTTCGTGGCTGAGGAAGGTGAAGTACTTGAGGTACTTGATGACGTCCCGGTCGTCCTGATTGATCCAGAATTGGTAGAATTCGTAAGGGCTGGTCTTTTCCGGGTCCAGCCAGACAGCACCGCCGGCGGACTTGCCGAACTTGGTCCCGTCGGCCTTCAGCATCAATGGGATGGTCAAACCGAAGGCTGGCCGGTCTGCCCCTTCCAGGCGGTGGATCAAGTCAATCCCGGCCGTGATGTTGCCCCATTGGTCAGCCCCACCGATCTCCATCTGGACGCCGTGGTCCCGGTTTAAGATGTAGAAGTCGATGGCTTGCAGGATTTGGTAGGAGAATTCAGTGAAGGAGATCCCGTTTTCCAGCCGGCTGGCCACGACTTCCTTGTTCAGCATGTTGTTGACCTGGAAGAGCTTGCCGTAGTCGCGGAGGAATTCCAGCAGGGTCATCTTGCCCAGCCAGTCACGGTTGTTGACGATGCGGAAGTTTTCCGTGCCAAAAAGCTTCACCATCTGCGCTGTCAAAGCTTCTTCATTGTGCTTGATCGTTTCTTCAGACTGCAGGACCCGTTCAGTTGACCGGCCGGATGGGTCACCAATTGAGCCCGTGGCCCCGCCGATAATGATGACTGGCTTGTAGCCGGCCAGCTGAAATCTCTTCAAGATCATGAAGGGAATCAAGTGACCGATGTGCAGGGAGTCACCCGTCGGGTCAGTCCCGCAGTAAAGGGCCAGGTCGTCATGCTTGGCCAGGTAATCCCGCAAGCCTTTCTCATCAGTTTCCTGGTTGATGGCGCCGCGCCATTTCAAATCTTCCAAAATGTCAAAATTAGCCATTTCTGCCTCCAAATAAAAAAGTCCCCGGATCAAAAGATCCAGGGACGACTAAATTCTGTCTTAGCCGTGGTACCACCCACGTTCGCACAAAGTGCCTCTTGGGAGCTTCTTAACGGGGTTCTCCTTCCCCGCGCTGTATTTCGTCTGCCTGGCCTGTCTAGCTCACACCAACCGCTAGTTCTCTGAACGCTGAACCAGGCAGCTACTTCATTGTCGCGTTTTTATAAAAATAACATGAATTCGCCTTAGGGTCAAGCCTATAAAAGCCAGCGGTCCAAAAATCTGCTCCTGCGCAAGAGCCAGACAATAGCCAGACTGCTGGCAAAAATCAAAATTACCAAGCCAGGCAGCCAGGCAGAATTACTTGCCGCCAGCTGCCAGACCGGCGTCTTGCCCCAATAGTAAATCAATAACGGGTGCAGCAGGTAAATGCCCATGACAGACCCGGCCAATTCCCCTAAAACTTCTTCTGACCAAAGCCGGGGCTTGAGCGTCTGCAGGCTGAGAAAAACCGCGCTGCTCTCCAGCAGGACAAAAAAGGAATTATAGCTGTACAAGCTTAGGCGCAAATGGCCGGCCTTCGCAGTCAGCCAGCCAGACAAGCCGATTGTCGCTCCAGCCCCCAGCAAGCCCAGGGCCTGGACAAAATACAGGTTACGCTTGCTCATGTGGGCCTGGCTAAAGTAGTAGCCAGCCATGTAGTAGCCCCCAAAGCCCATTACCGTTTGCAGGTCCAGCTTGCCCAGCAGGCGCTTAACAGCGGCAAGCGCGTCAGCCATATGCTTGGGCGGGTTTGGCCAAAGGCGGATTAAGTCCAGGCCGGTCGGCAAGAGCCAGGCAAAGAGCAGGGCCAGCAAGAGGTAATATTCGAGCAGCTGCCGTCTTCTGGCCAGCGGCCGCAAGAGCGGCGTCACCAGGTAAAGGCCGGCAATCATCGGCAGATACCACAGGTGGTCATAGCTGCCGATCAGGAACTTAGCCATGGTCACCAGGTCGCCCCCCTTGCCGAAATAGTACCAGCCGCAGTAGATCAGCTGCCAGATTAAGTAGCTGACTACGATCCGGCGCAGGTATTTTTTAAAAAGCTTTTCCCAGCTCAAGTCAAAATCCGGATTCAGAAAAATGGCCCCGGAAATCATGATAAAGACCGGCACGCAAAAGCGGCTCAAGCCGTCCCAGAAGTTGAGGATCTGCCATTTTAAGCTCGCGTAATCCTGCCGGTAGAAGTTGAGAGACGTGGTCACATGGATGGTGATTACCCCCAAGATTGCCAGCAGGCGGAGGTAATCGAGATAGGCGACACGCTGTTTATGAGCCATCATTGCCCCCCTTTTTATTTCAAAAAACAAAAAAGGGACTAATCCTCCTTAGCCCCTTTTATTGCAATAAATCAAATTATTTCTTCATGGTGTAAAAACCCTTGATCTTCAAGGCATAGGCTGAACCAGCCGTCATGTCGTATTGGATCATTTCGTAGTCCTTGAGCAGGGCTTGTTGCGAGCTGGTCAAGGTCTTCGGGTCAACTTCCTTGCCCTTCTGGTCAACCAGGGTAAAGCCGGTGTCATCGCTGTAGCTGATTGTCAAGGCTGGCAGCTTCTTGTGCACTTCAGTCAAAAGTGCCTGGTAAGCTGTAACCTTGCTACCCGTTTGTTCCAGCATCATGGCGATGAAGTCACTGGTGTTGACGTAGTTGGTCTTGGAAGTCAGTTTAGCCTTAGCCCCATGCTGACGGGCATACTTGTTGGAATAGATGAAGTAGCGGGTCGAGTGCATTTGGACCGGGTACTTAGACGTGTATGACTGGGAAACGATTGACGGGTAGTGGTCACCGTAGAAGACCAGGGTGATTGGCTTCTTGATCTTGTCAATCTGCTTGATGAACTTCTTGACCGCCTGGTCAGTGTAGTGGGTCCCCATGATGTAGGTCGCCACTTGCGTTCTGATGGTGCCATCGTCAAAAAGATCACCGGAAATCTTGCCGGCATAGTAGTTCTTCGGGTACCAGTTGTTGTACGGCATGTGGTTCTGAATAGAAATCAGGTTGATGAACTGGCCGCCCTTGCGGGAGTTGATCTGCCGCAAGCCGTTGGCGTAAGTCGTGAAGTCGGAGTTGTAGGAACTGGTCCCCAGCTTCTGTTGGTCCACGATCTTGTACTTAGAACCAAGGTAAACAAACTTGTTGAACTTGAAGCGCTTGTAGTCTTCAATTCTTGAGTAGTAAGTCCCGATGAATGGGTGAACTGCTGAAGAGTAGTTGAAGTTGGCCCCAATGGTTGGGTAGTACTGGTACTGCGGCACGACTTGGACATAAGGAGTCAAAGTTGCGCTGAAGGAACCCATGTTAAAGCCAGTCAGTGATTCCCATTCCATGTTGGCCGTACCACCACCGTAGCCGGCACTAAGCATGCTGCCGTAAGTGGTCGTCTTCTTCAGTGAGTGGATGTAAGGAATCGGGTCCTTAGTCCCCTTGGCGAACTTGATCGTCGGGAAGGTATATGGATCGATGAAACTTTCACTCAAGTTAAAGATAACGGTCTGCTTGGACAGGTCATTAGTCCGGGTCTTGTTGATCTGGTCAGCCACCTTTTGGTACTTCTCGTAGAGCTTCTGAATCTGGCTCTTGGAGTAGTTGCTTGGCTTGTCCATGATCTGCAAGTCGATGTAGTTGAGGAAGTTCAAAATTGGCCCGTTAACCTGGATATCTCTTTCCGGGTTTCGGAAGGACTGCTTATTGTCAAAGGCCCGGTTCAGGCGATAAATAGCTGAGCCTTGGTGGTTAAACCACTTCGGCGTCATGAAGAGGGCCAGACTGGCCAGGGCCCACATCCCCCGCCGCTTCCAGTTGCCGCGCTTCTTAACCTTGAACTTAACTTCGCAGAAGACCATCAAGGCAATAACGGCAGCCAAAGCCAACAGGATCATGATCAAGGTCTTCTGCCCCCCGATCATGCTCAGCAAACTGTCAGCGTTGGTTACTTCAGACAGTTCACTTGGGTAGATTGGCTCGCCCCGGAAGTCAAGCTTGATCTTATTGGCAACCGCCCAGGCGATCACGACCGTGGAAGTCGTGATGAGGGAAACCCAGTATCTCGTCGTGACGAAGTAGAGGATCGTGAAGAAGGCGTCGATAAAGATTGTTGTCAAAATCAAGGCCCCCAGCTTGGTCCCAACCAGCCAGACTACGGCATTGACGTTGGAAGCAGTCGTGATCTGGATCCGCATATTATCGGACTCAACCAGGAAGGAAGCAAAGGACAGGATAAAGAAGAAGGTCCAGGTCAAAAGGTTAGTCCGGTGGCACTTCATCCAGCCCCACAGACGGTTAAAGGCCCCTTCGGCCACTGCCCCGAAGCTCTTGCTTTCGTACAAGAAGCGGTTGACCCGCTTAACTGGCTTGAAACGCCACAAGTAGCGTTCAATCAGCCAGTGCCAGGCAATAGCAATGGCCAGCATGATCAAAATCGTGATCATCCGGTTCAATTGCCGGCTGCCGGTGCCGTACTTAAAGGAAGACATAAAGGAGTTGGCATCTGGCGCCTGCATGAAGATGATCAGCGGAACCAGGAAGTCCAGATCCTTTGCTTTCAAAGCCTTGATGGCCGGCCGGGAAAAAGCAAAAGCGGCCAAGGCAATAATAAAGATGAAGGGTGAGGTCACATTGAGCAGGAACTGGTAGTTCCATGATGACGGGTTGGCCCGCCAGGACATGATCTGTGACCAGTAAACAGCATTAAAACCGGCTACCCCGACGATTACCAGGCCAAGGGAAAGGATACCGGCCACAATAAAGATAACCGTTTGCTTGACGGAAAAGTCAAGCTTCCCTAAGAACATCCCCCAGGCAAATGGCAGAACCAGGTAGAGACCATAGATGGAATAGTTCATCTCGTAAGTCCCGGCTGACAGGGTAAAGCCCAGCAAGGTCAAGGCGATCAAAATGATCAAGCTCTGCTTCTTACTGAACTTCTCCTGCCAGTCATAAATGACCGGCTGCACCAGCATGCCGAAGACCAAGCCCGTCATTAAAACGGAAGTCGAGGTCAGAATCGGGAAGAGGATACCCCAGAAGCGCCAGGCATTCAAGTGCCATGGCTTGGAGATAAAGAAGACAAGGTAGTAGGCCAGGAGGGTTACTTCCATGATGGCCCAGGCCTTGAAGCCTTCGTTAAAGCGCAGCTTGCGCTTGCTGTAAACGGCCCCGAAGACCATTGGAATAAACCAATAGGTCGCGCTTTCCACGATTAGTGGCAGGTGGCGCAGGTAGGTAATTGAGCTTTTCAGCATGCTGCTCTTGAAATTAAACATTTGCAGCAAAAGCACCAGAGCTGCCAGCAGCAGGAAGCCGTACTTCAGCAGGTTATGAGTTTTTCTGGATTGTGTTTGTTCACTCATCGATATCGGAATTATTCTCTTTCTTTTGCAAATTCATTATCCATTATACTCAGTTTTTCTTAAAAAAAGACCAAGAAATTATTTCAATATTCCCAACTTCTTCTTGATCGTATATAAAATATCGACCCGCTTGCCATGGCCCGTGAAAAAGTCCCGGATATCGTAGCGGAACTTAAAGGCCATGACCGCCGTCATGATCAAGAAAACCAAGCCAGGCTCAAGTGACCTGGTCAGCTGGTAAATACTGAAAGACAGCATGAAAACCAAAGGCGGGATAGTCAGGTTCTGCATGATTGCGGTCAAGACCAGGGCTACTAAAAGAGTAATAAGCCCCGCCCGCCAGTCGTAGAAAACCGTGACCATGGCCGTCACGGCCACCGCCTTGCCCCCCTTAAAGTGGTTAAAGACCGGGAAGCAGTGGCCTAAGACCACGCCTAGGCCCGTATAAGCCGTGAGCAAGTGCTGATGGTAGATGGCATAGATCAGACAAATGGCCAGCAGGGTCTTAAGCAAGTCGCCGATGCAGGTCAGAATTCCCGCCTTCTTGCCGAAAACCGCCCCCATGTTAGCCGTGCCCGGGTTGCCCGACCCGTACTTGGTCGGATCCTTGTGCAGGTAGTATTTGCCCACGAACATGGCGCTGATGAAGTTGCCAAACAAATAGCCGATAATTACTGCCAAAAATTTGCTAAGCACCTTTAATAGCCCCCTGAAAACGGATTGGTATTGTAATTATAACTGTAGCTATAAGTCGTATCGTAATTTGTGCTGCCGGAGTAATCTGTACTGCTGGAATTAGTGCTGTAATCAGTTGTACTTCTGGAAGCCCGGCTGCTGGATTTAGAACTGGAGCTGGACTTTGAACTTGTCTTGCCGCTCTTGACACTGTCAGCCGTCGTGCCCTGATCATAGATCGTGTAGTTCTGGGTCTCACCGCTGCCAAACTTAAAGCCCGCGGCCTCGTTTAAGGTATTCAGCTCGGTTTCCCGGTTGGAGACGGTCGCCGTCTCCAAGCCCAGCAGCTTTCTGATCTTTTTGGAAATCCGCTGCAGTTCACTGGTTGGCGCGATTTGGTAGGCCGCGTCGCTAACGTAGGCACTGTAGCCGTGCAGATAGTCACTGTCGCTGGAAGAAGTGCAGTCTGAATAATTGGCCAGGATAGACTTCAAAGCCGGGAAGTTCAAGTTGGTCTTCACGTTGGACGACAGGTTATTGGCGATCTTGCTAAAGTTCGTCAGTGAGTCTGCCGTGGCCAGCTTCTGGACCAGCTTGGTGATGACTTCTCTTTGCCGCTTCTGCCGGCCGTAGTCACCCTGCGGATCATCATAGCGCATCCGGCTGTAAGCCAGAGCCGCCTGCCCGTTTAAGTGCTGGCGGACCCCCTTCTTGAAAGGAAAGCCGCTGTAGGTAAAGGTCAGAGGCGGCGTCACGTAAATCCCGCCGACATAATCGACCAGCTTCATCAGCCCGCCCATGTTAACCAAGGCGTAGTACTTGACTGGAATGTTCAAGAGGTTAGAGACTGTCTTCATGGCCATCTTGGCTCCGCCGATCGAATAGGCCGCGTTGATCTTCTGCACGTCGTTGGAATCATCGCCAACCATGTCAGCCATAGTGTCCCGTGGAATCGAGAACATCGTGTAGTTCTTCTTCTTCGGGTTGACCACGACGACGATGATCGTGTCAGTGTTGCCACGCTTTTCCGTTCTGTCCAAGGCCCCGGTGTCGGTCCCTAAGAGCATGACGGCAAAAGGCTTCTTGCCGTTGAATTCACCATAGGTCGTCTTAACCGCGTTTTCTGAGTCATAAGCCTTGTTGGCCGCCTGCTCAGCCGTCTTGTACAAATAGGTGGCATACAGGCCCACTCCGGCCGCAATGGCGCAGACAACCGCCAAAATGCCGATGATCCAGTTGCGAATCCGCTTCTGCTTGCGCTTTCTGGCATGCTGCCTGGTCTCAGGAATGCCCAACTTGTCTTCTTTCTTCATAAATTGATACCTACTTAAAAAATGACATTAGTCTGTATTATAGCAAAAAAGCACCGCCAACTTTTGCCTGCAGCCTTTTCTTATTGAAATTGTAAAAAACAATCAAAGCGGGCGCAAGATATTTTCCCGTAAGTATCCCTGTGCACAACTCTCCTAGTTTAAGCTATCATTTTAGCAAACCATCTGTCAATCCTCAATCAGTTCAACAAAAAAAGCGAAGCCGGAGCTTCGCTTTAATTAAGGAAAGGGGACTTAGTCCAGCTTTTCCTTGCTTACAACGTTCAACTTGTCGTCGAAAGTGTAAACAACTGGTTCACCAGTCTTCATTTCAACATCCATGATGTCTTCGTCAGAGATGTTTTCGATGTACTTAGTCAAGGCACGCAGTGAGTTGCCGTGAGCTGCGATGATCACGTTCTTGCCAGCCAACAGGTCTGGAGCAATGTGGTCTTCCCAGAATGGCATAACTCTGTCCAGAGTAACCTTCAGGTTTTCTGCCTTAGGAACGATGTGTGGGTCCAAGTTTGCGTAACGACGGTCGTTAGCTTGGCTGAATTCTGAGTCGTCAGCCAAAACTGGCGGCAAAACGTCGTATGAACGACGCCAAATGTGAACTTGTTCGTCGCCGTACTTTTTAGCAGTTTCAGCCTTGTTCAAGCCTTGCAGAGCGCCGTAGTGACGTTCGTTCAGTCTCCAGGTCTTAGTTTCTGGAACCCAGAGTTGGCCGCTTTCTTCCAAAGCGAAGTGCAGAGTCTTGATCGCACGGGTCAAAACTGAAGTGTAAGCTTGGTCAAATTCCAAGCCGGCTTCCTTGATCAAGCGACCAGCCTTCTTGGCTTCTTCAACACCCTTGTCTGACAAGTTAACGTCAACCCAACCAGTAAATTGGTTTGAAAGGTTCCATTCACTTTGACCGTGACGGATTAAAACTAATTTAGACATTAAAAAATCTCCTTTAGCAAATTAAACGTTTCACTAATTATTATACGGCCTCTCGCGGCCTTTTCAAAGTCCTAAAGGCAAAAAAAGCACTTTTTCTGAGTGCAATCGCTAACAATTAGTCAGTGATTTGTTAGAATTAAAGAATAAGGATGTGATTCATACTATGCCGTCAAAGAAAAAGAAAATTTACCTGCTCGCCCTCCTGGCCCTGGTCAGCCTCTTTTTAGCCGCCTGCGCTAAGCCCAGCCCCCAGAGCCTGGTCAAAAAGGCCCAGCAGAGCAAAATCGCCAATTTCCAGCTGAAGATCGACGAACATTATTACGAGAATGCCAAGCCGGTCCATTTCTACGGCCAGATCAACTACCAGCGCTCTCCTTTCGTCATGCAGACCGACTTGACCCAGAGCGGGGACCAGAACGTCAAGATGTGGGTGGGCCAGCGCTATGCCTACGTCAAATACTATAAAGACCAGCAGGAAGCCTGGTACAAGGCCAAGCTTAGCCAGTTCACGACCATCTCCCACTTCCAGCAGCTGGTCAAGGACATGGACACCCTGACTCTCAGCCAAAAGAGTGCCAAGCTCTTCACCGTCAGCCAGGCCAAAAATGGCTGGCGGCTTAGCTACACGGGCAGGAGCCAGCGCCTCTGGCAAGAGATCACGGAAAACAACGGTCTGGCCACCCTGTCAAACGACAGACAAATGGCCGCTGCCAAGCTCCAGCAAATCAAGATGACCATCGACTTCAGCCAGAAAAAACAGCTGACCGGCCTGGCTATTTACGCCAAGTACAAGATCAAGGGGCAGACCAGCTCAACCAAGCTGTCCATGCTCAAGGTCAACCAACAAAAGAAACTGGCCATCCCCAAGACGGTCATCAAGAATTCCGTTGACGTCAGCAAGCTGAACAAATAGAAAATAGAAAACAGACAATCCAAAATATAAGGTACAAAAAAATATAAGGTACAAATAAGGAGGCAAAAAAATGCAACTCGGTATCATCGGCAGCGGCAAGATCGTTAGAGACTTCCTCACTGCCCTTCCCTTGCCCGGCTTAAAATTAGCCGCGATCGCCACGACCAAGCGGTCACTAGCCACCGGCCAGGAACTGGCTGACCAATACGGCATCGGCCGGGTCTACGACGACTACCTGGAAATGCTTAAAGACGACCAAGTTGACACGGTTTACGTGGCCACCCCTTCCTCCATGCACTACCAAATGTGCCTGGACTCTTTGGAAGCCGGCAAGAACGTGATCTGTGAAAAGCCCTTCGTCTTCACGACTGAAGAAGCCTTAAAGCTCAAGCAACTGGCCGACCAGAAGGGCTGCCTCATTACGGAAGCCATCACCAACCGCTACCTGCCAGCCTTTAAGTCTTTGGCCGGCGACCTAAAGCTTTTAGGCCCGGTTCACGTGGTCAGCCTCAACTACACCCAGTACTCTTCCCGCTACGACCGCTTCCTAACTGGCGACATCGCCCCGGCCTTCAACCCCCGCCTGGGCGGCGGAGCCCTCTTGGACTTGAACGTCTATAACATCCACTTAGCCGTCAGCCTTTTTGGGGCGCCTTTGGATGTCCACTACTTCCCTAACCTGCAAAAGGGCGTCGACACCTCCGGCGTTTTAGTCCTGGCTTATGACGACAAACAGGCCAGCTTAACCGCGGCAAAGGACTCCCAGTCCTTTGCCCACAACCCCTCTTTCATCGCCGGGGAAAAAGGGGCGATCAGCTTTATTGGCAGCCCGGGTGACATCAGGAGCTACCGGCTGGAAACAGCAGACGGGCAGACCGACAAGAACTTTGACCCAGACCTGCACCGAATGATCCCAGAATTCACTGAATTCATCCGGATCTTTGACCAAAAAGATAAAACCGCCGCTGACCGCGCCTTCGCCCACAGCCTGCAGGTCATCGCCGTCCTGGAAGCAGCCAGGGACTGCAGGCCTTAAGGAAAAAGTAGAACTAAAGAAACAAACAAGAAAAATCGCTTTGCCGGCAGGCAGAGCGATTTTCGCTATACAGTCTTTTTCTATTCCCGGCTCAAAAGCTGGTGAATCCGGTCGGCTTCCCGCCAAGGACCGCTGTAGATCAGTTCGTCGCCTGGCTCGATCACGGTTGACCCGTGCGGGGAAATCCACTTGTCCCCCCGCCGGATCCGGGAAACGGTGATCTGGTCGACAAAGTCCCAGTCCATCAGCTGGCGGCCGGTGTAGGCCGAGTTTCTGACCACCACATCATACAGGGCATTGTTGGTGTCCGTGATGATCCGGTAGACGGCTGGCGATTCGATCAAGGCCCGGAGCATGGCCCCGTGCAGGTTGTTGAAGGCAAAAAGCTCGATACCTTCCTCTCTGAGCTGGTCAACCGTGTCGGCCACGACCTTGCCCTGGCTGACGATGACCCGCTTGACCCCAGCCTGCTTGGCTGCCCGACCGACTTCTAAGTTAGCCTCATCGTCAGTGAAGGTGGCCACAAAGATATCGGTGTCAAAAGCCCCGGCTGCTTCTAAGGTATCCAGCTTCCGGTCAGGCAGGAGTTTCAAATTCTTGACCTTGCTCTTGTATGTGTCGTATTTTTCCTTCAGGCAGGTCAAAACCTGGACTGAGTACCAGGAGTCGTGCAGGTCCTGGTAGACGGTCATGGTTACGGCATTGAGGCCGAAAATCACGACCTTTTCCTTGATCTTGTCTTCCGGCGTCAAGGCAAAAGTTGAGTTGAAGACGATCGGACAGGCGATGCAGACGATGACCGCCGCCAAAATGAAGGCGCTGGACTGGGTCGCCGTGATGGCGTTCAGCTTCCGGGCTACCTGCAGGGTCGGCAGAACGATCGTGATCGTCGTTGCCGTTAAGAAGCCCCCGGCAAAAGCATTCCGCTTGTTAAAGGCCCGCATGTAGGTCAAAGTAACCGGCAGCTTGGCTAAGAAGAAGCAGATGACCAGAACCGGCAGCAGCATCAAGGCTTGCGGGTTGGCAAAGAGCAGCTTCAAGTTGAGGTTGACCCCGGTCCGGATGAAGAAGATCGGAATAAAGAAGCCGTAGCCGATGGAAGTCAGCTTGTCCTTGGTTGCCTGGGTTGGCTCCAGCAGCTTCATAACCATCCCGGCCAAAAAGGCCCCCAGGATGTTTTCCGCCCCAACCTGCTCTGCCACCGTCACCAGGGCAAAAATCAGGAAGAAGGCCAGGCGGACGTCCAGCTGGGTTGTGGCCTTGGTCACCTTGGCAAACCACAGGTAAGGCCGCTTAAAGCGCCGCAGAAGAATAATCGCAACCACAAACAAGAGGATGATCAGCCAGAGCTTGCGGGCATCCCCGCCGTTAACGGTGGAATAGATGGTCAACAGCAGCAACGGAATAACTTCTCCCATGACCGCCGTCAGCAAGATCGTCTGCCCGATCGGCCGGCCCAGGATTTCTTTTTCCTTTAAAGTCGCGATAACCACGCCTAAGGCCACGGTCATAAAGATGATTGAAGCCAGGGCCACGTCGTTAAAGAGGCCCAGGGCCTTCATCCCCAAAGCCAGCAAAACCGAGTCCACCGCTATCCCGCCAAAGGCGAAGGCAGCCACGACCAGGGGCTTGACCTGCTTGCCGCTCTCTGACTTCCGGGCCCGGGTGTGCTTTTTCGGGCTGAGCAAGTCAAAATCGATTTCCATCCCTGACAAAAACATCAAGACGATGACCCCCAGGTTGGACAAAAAAGTCAGCTGGGAAGTCTGGGTAATCAGGTTCAAACAGCTCTTGCCCATCAAGATTCCGACGATGATCTCGGCCACGGCGGTCGGCACCGTGGTCACCCGCAGGCGGGCCATGACAATCGGAATCACCAGGGCCAAGAAGACCGTTAAAAACAGTGATAGTCCTTCCATGCTAAAAAGCATCTCCTCACTAATTACAGTTTTTTCTAATTATACAATAATCGCTAAATTAAGAAAGAAAAACGGACCCAGGCTAAGCCTGAATCCGTTCCTTATCTTCGATTAAAAGTTGCCAACCTTGATGTACAGGGCGGTTTGGCCGGAGAAGCCGACCATGTAGTAGTACTTGCCGCTAAGCTTGACCCGGCTGCCGTAAGTTACTACGGCCCTGCCTTTAAGGCGCTTAGCTTCGTTCCAGTTCCGGGCCCCCTTGACCGTGTACACGTAAGCGTTGTGTGCCAGAGTCCGGCTGGTCCCGTCAATGTTGCCAGCCTTCACGTACTTGCCTGCAGCGTACTTGTAGTACTTAGAGTTGCCGATCGTCACGGCTGAACCGTAGACCTTAAGGTAAGAACCTGCAGTCAGCTTGGCCGTTGACAACTTCTTGCCAGAAGCGTCATAGCTGTAGGAGTTCCGCATCAAGCGCTTGGTCGTGGTGGTTTCCACTGGCTTGAATTGGAAGTTGATTGCCTTAACGTACTTAGCCACGTTATTGCTGGTAAAGCCTGTCATGTAGTAGGCCTTACCTTTGATCTTGACCTGGCTGCCGTAAGTCGTCACCTTGGTCCCCCTAAGGAGCTTGGCCGTTGACC
>JAQDCK010000014.1:0-23138 GCA_027681045.1 Lactobacillaceae bacterium AF64-9pH9TA
CTCATCATCGCGAAGCCACCGTCACCGGCCAAGTGCCATACTTCACGATCTGGGTAAGCAGTTGCGGCTGCAACAGCAGCTGGAGCGCCGTAGCCCATGGTTGCGTGCAAGCCGGAAGTAGTCCAGCGTTGCTTACCATTCATGTTCAACAGACGTACGTGGTCCATGTTGACGTTACCAACGTCAATAGCAAAGACAGCGTTGTCTGCGGCTTCCTTGTTGATGACATCCCAGATTGGTTCTTGGCGTACACGGCCTTCGTCCTTCAAGTGGTCGTCAGCAAATGAAGCAGTCCATGCGTCCCATTCTTCACGGTCAGCCAAAGCAGCCTTGTAAAGTGGTGATTCTTCACGGGCAACGCCGGCGTCGATCAAAGCACGCAAACTCTTCTTGGCATCTGCCAGGATTGATACGTCAACTGAGTGACGCTTGCCTTGCTTTTCTGGGTCAACGTCGATTTGGATAACCTTGGCGTTCTTAGGGAACCACAATACTGAGAATGGTGAGTTGTTACCAACCCAAACTACCAGGTCAGTGTGGCCTTGAACTTCGTTAGGAGCCTTGGCACCAATACGGCCGATAGTCCCCAAGTATGGCTTGAAGCTGTCTTCAACGATACCCTTGCCCAGGTATGAGGACATCATTGGCATCTTGAACTTGTCAGAAAATTCCTTCAATTCGTCAGCAGCGCCGGAAGCACCCAAACCGAAGTAAACAACTGGGTTCTTAGCTTCCTTGATCAACTTAGTTGCGGCTTCAATTGATTCAGCAGTTGGAGCAGCGTAGTTGTCAGCAACGTGGTTGCTTGCGGAAACGCGGTAGTTGTCTTCGATTTCTTGCCAACCGAAGTCTTTAGGAACTACCAAAACAGCTGGACCCTTCTTTGCGTATGCTTGACGGATAGCAGTGTCCATCAAAACTGGCAAAGCTTCCTTGGTCTTGGCTTGGTGTACCCAAACGGCAACGTCACGGAACCATGGCATTTCGTCAAAGGCTTGGAAGAAGTTGATGTCTTGACGAGGAGTTGGAACGTTGGCTACCAAGGCAACCATTGGGGTCTTGTCGTACTTAGCGTCGTACAAGCCGTTCATCAAGTGGACGGCACCAGGGCCAGCTGAACCCATGCAGACACCAAGCTTGCCAGTAAGCTTGTATTCTGCTGAGGCAGCCAAGGATGCAGCTTCTTCGTGACGAACTTCGATGAACTTAACCTTGTCTTGCATTTCGTAGATCGCGTTCATGGTTGAGTCAAAAGAACCACCTGGGAAACCGTAAAGGTGGTCAATGCCCCACTTGTACATAACATCTAAAACGGCGTTTGCGCCCTTAATTTTTGCCATAAGTGAATCTCCTTAAAAATTATTACTTACAGCCCTTTATTAAACCACATTTTTTCACTTTTGCAAGTGCTATCAAAAGCCGCTATAGCAAGGATTATCCGCTTTTTAAGCTAGTTAATTCACAAACTTGCTTTTCCTGGATAAAAAGTTTGTGCTATCTTCCCTTTTTTTATTGTGAAAGATTAGCTAACTTGCGGAGAATATTTTTAGGTAAAATTTTTATTATTTTTTGAAAAAGTATAAAAGCACTCGATTATTTAAAAAGCAGGCCAGGATCTCTGGTCTGCTTTTTAAAATTATCGCTCTTTACTTCTGAACCTTGGCATACTTACCGTTTTGCACGTAGACGCTCAAGATGGCCAAATCGGCTGGGTTGACCCCGGAGATTCTTTCCGCCTGGGCCAGGGTTTCCGGCCGGATCTTGGTGAACTTCTCCCGGGCTTCCGTAGCCAGGCCCTCGATCTGGTCATAGTCGATGTCCTTTGGGATCTTCTTGGCTTCCTGCCGGCGCAGGCGAGCCACTTGAATCTCCTGCTTCTTGATGTAGCCGGCATACTTGATGTCGATTTCCACCTGTTCCTTGACATAGCGGTCCCCGGCCAGCTTCTTCCCGGTCAGGCGTTCAACGTCTTCTACCGTTACCTTTGGCCGTCTGAGGAAGACGTCTGCCTTGACCCCGCCGTTTAAGTCAGTTTCGCCTAAACCTGCCAGGTATTCGTTGACGGCAATGGTCGGGTGGACGGTGATCTCAGCCAGCCGGTCCAGGTCTTCCTGGATCAGTTCCTTCTTGGCCAAAAATTCAGCATAGCGGTCATCGTCAATCAAGCCCAGGTCATGCCCCTTTTCCGTCAAACGGAGGTCGGCATTGTCGTGGCGGAGAAGCAGGCGGTATTCAGCCCGACTGGTCAAGAGCCGGTAAGGTTCTTCCGTCCCCTTGGTTACCAGGTCATCGATCAAAACCCCGATGTAAGCTTCGTCCCGGCCCAGGGTGAAGGCCGGCTTGCCTTCCGCGCTCAAAGCCGCGTTGATCCCGGCAATCAGACCCTGGCCAGCGGCTTCTTCATAGCCGGAAGTCCCGTTCATCTGCCCGGCCGTATATAGGTGCTTGATCCGCTTGGTTTCCAGGGTATGGGTCAACTGCCATGGGTCAACCACATCGTATTCAATGGCGTAGCCCGGCCGCATCATTTCAACATTTTCCAGGCCAGCGACCGTGTGCAGCATTTCCAGCTGGATTTCTTCCGGCATGGAGGTTGAAAAGTCCCCGACATAGATTTCTTCCGTCTTCCGCCCTTCCGGTTCCAGGAAGATCTGGTGCCGGTCCTTGTCCGCGAAACGGACGACCTTGGTTTCAATTGACGGGCAGTAGCGCGGCCCTACCCCGACGATGTCACCGGAGAACATCGGTGACCGGTCCAGGTTTTCATTGATGATTTCGTGGGTCTTCGGGTTGGTGTAGGTCATCCAGCAGGAAGTCTGGTCAGTCAAGTAGTCTTCATCCCTGCTGGTAAAGGAGAAGTGGCGGGGCTCCTTGTCGCCTGGCTCTTCTTCGGTCTTGGAGTAGTCGATGGTGTGCCGGTTGACCCGGGGCGGCGTCCCGGTCTTAAAGCGGCGTAGCTTGAAGCCCAGTCTCTCCAGGCTTTCAGACAGCTTAATGGCTGGAATCGTGTTGTTCGGACCGGATGAGTAGTTCAGTTCCCCGATAAAAATCCGCCCTCTGGCCGCGGTCCCTGTCGTCAAGACCACGCTCTTGGCCCGGTAGCGGGCCCCGGTGTTGGTCACCACGCCCCGGCATTCCCCGTCTTCAACGATCAAGTCGTCAACGACTGCCTGGCGCAGGGTCAGATTAGGGGTGTTTTCGATGGTCCGCTTCATCTCTTCGTGGTAGTCCCACTTGTCAGCCTGGGCTCTTAATGCCCGGACAGCCGGCCCCTTGCCCGTGTTCAGCATCCGCATCTGGATGTAGGTCTTGTCGATGTTCTTGCCCATCTCCCCGCCTAAAGCGTCGATTTCTCTGACCACGGTCCCCTTGGCCGGGCCACCGACTGAAGGGTTGCAGGGCATAAAGGCCACCATGTCCAGGCCGATGGTGAGCAGCAGGGTCTTCTCCCCCATCCGGGCACTGGCCAGGGCTGCTTCACAGCCGGCATGGCCGGCGCCGACCACGATAACGTCATATTCGTTTGAAACATAAGTCTTCATTTTTTTCGTCTTCCTTGCCTTCCTCGCTATTTCCCTAAGCAGAACTGACTGAAGAGGTCATTGATTAATTCATCCGGGGCGCTATCGCCAGTGATTTCGCCCAGGCTCTCCCAGGCCCCGGTAAAGTCGATTTGCACCAGGTCAACCGGCATCCCTTCCTCAAGTCCGCTGGCCACGTCAGCCAATTGCTGCTTGGCCTTGGCCAAAAGGCCCGCCTGCCGCTGGTTAGTCACCAGGACCTGGTCGTTGGAGTTTTCGATCCCCTTGAAGAAGAGCTTCTTGATCAAGGCTTCCAATTCGTCCAGGTTTTCCTTCATCATGATCGAGGTGCTGATCACTTCACTGCCACTTTCTTTAGCTATCTCAGCCGCGGTCAGCTGCTGGCCCAGGTCCGTTTTGTTCAGCACGATGATCCGCTTTTTGCCGGCGGTCAGGTCCAACAGCTGCCGGTCTTCTTCCGTCAATTCCTGGCTGCCGTCCAGCAAAAGCAGGATCAAGTCCGCCTGGGCAATGGCCTTCTTCGACCGCTCGACACCGATTTTTTCCACCTGGTCCTCGGTATGGTGAATCCCAGCCGTGTCAATCAATTCCAAGGGCACCCCCTTGACGGACACGAACTCTTCCAGGGTGTCCCTGGTGGTCCCGGCCACGTCCGTCACGATCGCCTTGTCGCTCTGGGTCAGGTAGTTCAAAAGGGAGGACTTGCCCACGTTAGGCCGGCCGACAATGGCTGTCTTCAAGCCGTTTCTGAGGATCTGCCCCTCCTGGGCTGTCTCCAGCAGGCGGTCAATCTTGCCGCTGACGGCTTCCGCGCAAGCCAGCAGCTTCTGGGCCGTCACTTCTTCTTCATCGTATTCTGGGTAGTCGATGTTGACTTCGACATTGGCCAAAACATCCAGGATTTCCTGGCGCAGGGCCCGGATTTCCGTCAAAAGGCCGCCGGAGAGCTGCTTGACCGCCACCTGCCGGGCCTTGTCAGTCTTGGCCCGGATGATGTCCATCACGCTTTCAGCCTGGGTCAGGTCGATCCGGCCGTTGACGAAAGCCCGCTTGGTAAATTCGCCCGGGTCAGCCATTCTGGCCCCGTTGGCCAAGAGTAGCTGCAGGATGTCATTAGTGACCACGATCCCCCCGTGGCAGTTGATTTCCACGATGTCTTCCTTGGTAAAAGTCTTCGGCGCCAGCATGACGGAGGCCATGACCTCGTCGATCACCTGTCCGGTCGCCGGATCCACGATGTGACCGTAGTTGATCGTGTGGCTGGGAACTTTTTCCAGGTCCTTGCCCTTAAACAAGCGGTTGACAATGGCGACCGCATCTTCTCCGGAGACGCGGACGATGGAGATCCCGCCTTCTCCCAGCGGCGTTGAGATCGCCGCGATCGTATCAAATTCCGTTAAACGTTGAACCATCTCGTTACCTCGTTTTTTCCAATAAAAAAAGCGCAATTTCCACCATGAAAAATGATGGATAAAGCACTTTCACTACTTTATCTAAAAAACTTTAGATGAATATTCAATTATTTCCGCTTGATCCGCTTGTAAGCCCGCCGCATCTTGCGCTGGCGCTCGCGTTCAGCTTCTTCCTTAGCTTCCTGTTCCTTGCGGTACTTAAATGGGTTCTGCAGGACCAGGGTCTGGCCAACCTGGAAGAGGTTGGAGATCACCCAGTAAAGGGAGATCGCGGACTGGAAAACGATAGCCCAGATCCCGACCATGACCGCCATGGCATAGCTCATCATCTTAGTCATCGTGGTCTGGGAAGACTTAGGCACCGACAAAGTCGCGATGTATGAGGACAGGAAGGTAAATACCGCTGCCAAAATCGGCAGGATGTAGTATGGGTCTGGCTTGCCCAGGTCCATCCACAAGAATTTACCATTCTGCAGCTCTGGCGTCCGCCAGATGGCCTGGTACAGGGCCCACATAACCGGCAACTGGATCACCATCGGCAGGCAGCCGGCGTAAGGATTGACGCCCGCTTCCTTGTAAAGCTTCTGCGTTTCTTCGTTCAGCTTGTTCCGGGTCTCCAGGTCCTTGCTGGAATACTTCTCCTGCAAGGCCTTCAGTTCCGGCTGGATCTCCTGCATCTTTCTGGTGCTGTTGATCTGCACCGCGTTCAAAGGCAGGAGGATCACCCGGATGATAACCGTAAAGATGATGATGGCCCAGCCGTAGCTGCCTCCGCAGACTTTGGCAATCCAAAGCACGAACTGGGAGAGGTAGTAAACTACCCAGGCATCCCACCAGTTGCTGGAATTATGGGAGATCGGCGTTGGCTTCTGGGTGGTCTGCGTGGCGCAGCCGCTCAGAACAAGGGCAAAAACCGTCACCAGTGCCAGAGCGGCCAGAAGGCGCTTGGTACTCTTCTTCGATAAAATGTCCTTCACTATTTTTCCTCTTTATTTGGCATTTCTTCAATGACGTGGGCCAGGTTCAGCGCGTGAAGCAGGTTTTCCCGCGTCTTTTCCCAATCGAAATCGCGAGCGTAGGGTCTGGCAATCACCAAGAAGTCCAAGTCCGGCGCAATCCGGTCCCGGTTCTCGGTCAACACCGCCCTGATGTAGCGCTTGAGACGGTTGCGCACAACGGCCGTGTGACCGACCTTCTTGCCGACAGAAATGCCGACGCGAAAATGCTTATTCTGCTTTCTAGGCAGGACGTAGATCACAAAAGCCCGGTTGGCAACTGATTCGCCATTTTCAAAGACGGTCTGAAAATCCTGTTCAGATTTAACTCGATATGACTTTCTCAAAGCTCTTTACACTCTTGCAAATTAAAAAAACCACTGGGATTCAGTGGCTTAAGCAGATAATACTTTTCTACCCTTTGCACGGCGTCTAGCCAAAACCTTACGGCCGTTGCTTGTAGCCATACGCTTCATGAAGCCGTGAACGCGTGAACGGTGACGCTTCTTAGGTTGGTAAGTTCTCTTAGTTGACATATATTTGCACCTCCATTTTTTAGTGCTACGTGCACAATTTCTTATCTAGAATAGCACGGAAATCGAAAAAAACCAAGCTTTTTCTTGCAAACTTGCACGATTTTTTCCTTAGACTGCCTGAGCCTGATCCCCCGCCTGTGGACAGAAGGCAGACCGCGAAAAAATTTTTTCCCGGCAATCAACAGGCTTTTTTGCAGACTTATCCACAGTCCACACCCTGTCAAAAATTTTTTCAACACCCTGTGGATATGTCTAGTCAAAACCGGCCTCTCCCTTTGCCGCTCTAAGAGAAGTTATCCACAAGGATTATCCACTTTTAGCCAATTTTGATAAAATTATCAGCAGAGTTCACAGACAACTTTTTGTTCCTTGTCCACAGCCTGTGGATTCTGGATTTCTTTCTTCCACCTGTGGAAAACCTGGTCAGTAAATGCTAAAATAATTTTGCTAAAAAATTTTTTGGAGGGAATGTTTTTTGTTCGATTTAGAAAAATTCTGGGATAGCTTCAACGCTGAAATGCGGTCCGAATTTAACGAAGTATCCTATAATGCCTGGTTCAAAAACACCAAGCCCGTCTCCTTCAACAAGGACACCCATGAATTGGTAATCTCCGTCCAAACCCCCGTGGCAAAGGGGTATTGGGAGCAAAACATCTCCGCTAACCTGATCCAGTCGGCTTATGCCTACGCGGGAATCGATATCTACCCGGTTTTCGTCGTTAAGAACGGCCAGGCGCCCAGCAGCGAAAGAATGCTGGAGCCCCAGCCGCAGGCCAAGCCCGAGAAAGCCCGGCCGCAAGGCCGCGAATTCACCAAGGACCTGCGCTTAAACGAGAAGTACACCTTCGAGAACTTCATTCAAGGCGAGGGCAACAAACTGGCTGCCGGGGCCGCTTTGGCGGTTGCCGACAACCCGGGGACCTTCTACAACCCCTTGTTTATCTTCGGGGGCGTGGGACTTGGTAAAACCCACTTGATGCAGGCGATCGGCCACCAGATGCTGGCGGAAAGACCTGATGCCAAGGTTGTCTACATTCAAAGTGAGACTTTTGTCAACGACTTCATCAATTCCATCAAGAACAAGACCCAGGACAAGTTCCGGGAGAAATACCGGACAGCTGACCTGCTCTTGGTCGACGACATCCAGTTCTTCGCCAAGAAGGAAGGGATTCAGGAAGAATTCTTCCATACTTTTGAGACTCTCTATAATGATCAAAAGCAGATCGTCATGACCAGTGACCGGCTGCCAACGGAAATTCCCGACCTGTCCGAGCGGCTGGTCTCGCGTTTTGCCTGGGGACTGCAGGTTGAAATCACCCCGCCAGACCTGGAAACCCGGATCGCCATCCTGCGCAAGAAGGCTGAATCCGAAGGCCTGGAGATCGATGAAAGCACCCTGGACTACGTGGCTAGCCAGGTCGATACTAATATCCGGGAGCTGGAAGGAGCCCTGGTCAAAGTCCAGGCCCAGGCCACCATTCAAAAGCAGGACATCAACATCGGCTTAGCCCGGTCAGCCCTGGCCGACCTCAAGCTGGTCCAGAAGAGCAGGGGACTGCAGATTTCCAAAATCCAGGAGGTCGTGGCCAACTACTTCCAGACCTCAGTGCCGGACCTTAAAGGAAAGAAGCGGGTAAGGCAGATCGTCATCCCGCGCCAGATTGCCATGTACCTGTCCCGCGAGCTCACCGACGCCAGCCTGCCGAAAATCGGCCAGGAATTCGGGGGCAAGGACCACACGACCGTGATGCATGCCTGCGACAAAATCGCCCGGCAGATCAAAACGGACACTGAAATCAAGTCCGCTGTTTCCGACCTGCGGCAGATGCTGGAAAGATAGGTCCGTTGATAACCTGTGGACAAGTCAGTGTTTTATCCACAGCTTTTTCAACTGGCAAAAGTCCGGATTAACGAGCTTCCGGTCAGTTATCAACAGAATTCACAGGACCTACTACTACAACTATCTATATATAAATAAATAATTAAATAAAGAGAGCACCAAACTAACCAAGGAGGACCAGATGAAATTTACTGTACAGCGCAACCCTTTTATCAATAACTTGAATTCCGTTTTAAAGGCAGTTTCTTCAAGAGCCCAGATTCCGATTTTGAGCGGGATCAAGCTGGACCTGACGGAAACCGAACTGATCATGACTGGCAGCAATGCCGATATTTCCATTGAACTGAGCCAGCCAGTTTCTGATGACTTACGGGTTGAATCAACTGGCTCCATTGTCGTGACCGCCCACCTGTTCAGCGAAATCGTCCGTAAATTGCCAGGCAGGGAATTCACTTTTGAAGTCAAGGAAGGCAACCAGATCCAGATCACCTCTGACAAGGCGGACTACGTAATCAACGGCCTGGACGCCAGCGCCTACCCGCGCCTGCCGGAAATTGCCGGAACTTCCTTCAGCCTGCCGTCTAAGACCCTGCGGGAACTGATCACCCAGACTGTTTTCGCCGTATCCACCGAAGAAAGCCGGCCAACTCTGACCGGGGTCAACTTTAGCTTCAAGAACGGGCAAATCAAGGCCGTGGCTACTGACTCCCACCGCCTGTCCCAAAGAATCGTCGACATTGCGGCCGGTCCAAGCGAAGACCTGTCCCTAATTATCCCGGGCAAGAACCTGCAGGAACTGGCCCAGATCATCGGCGACGCTGACCAGGACATCAAGGTTTACCTGGGCGACAGCCAGATCCGCTTTGAATTTGAAAACCTGTCCTTCTACACCCGTCTTTTGGAAGGGGTCTACCCGGACGTTGACCGCCTTTTGCCAGCTGAGTCAACGACCAGCGTGCAGTTCACCGTTTCTGACTTGATGCAGACTTTGAGCCGGGCCAGCCTCTTGACCCACGCCAACCGAACTAATGCCGTTCAAATGACTTTGAACGTGGCTGAGCAAACCGTCCTGGTTTCCGGTAATTCCCCGGAAGTCGGGAAGATTGAAGAAGAAGTCGGCTTCAGCAGCTTAACTGGCCGGGACTTGACCATTTCCTTCAATCCGGACTACATGGCCGCTGCCCTGCGGGCCTCAGTAACTGACTCCGTCATCATCAACTTCACGGAAAGCCTGCGGCCATTCACGGTCGTGCCAAATGACCAGTCAGTTGAATTCGTGCAGCTGATCACCCCAATCCGAACTTTCTAAAACAGACTGCCAATGATTCACAAAAGCCACTCTCCGGAGTGGCTTTTTTTCGGCTATTTTTTCATACAAGCGTTTTTTACGGCTTTAAGCCCAAAATACCCGCTTTATGTACCACGATACTAAATGGATAAATAAGCGCTCAGAGGCCCTAAAAAAGGCCTTCTTGATTGAGTTTCCCTGGAAAAAAGACTATAATTTATAAGTGGAATACTAGTTTTACATTGGTGAAGGTGAAGACTATCGAAACTTTTGCGATTAATGGTGAATTCATCACCCTCGGACAATTTTTGAAAGATGAATGTATCGTTTCCTCGGGCGGGCAGGCCAAGTGGTACCTCAAGGACAGTCCAGTTCTGGTCAATGGGGACAAGGAAGACCGCCGGGGTAGGAAGCTCTATCCTGGTGACCGTTTGACCGTTGCCGGCAAGGAATATGAGCTGGTTCAGGGACTTTAATGTACCTGGGCCGGTTTAAGCAGAGCGGTTTCCGCAACCTGGCTCCCCTTGACCTAGAATTTGACCCGCACGTGAACGTTTTTCTGGGTGAAAATGCCCAGGGCAAGACCAACCTGCTGGAAGCAATCTACTTTCTGGCCCTCAGCCGGTCCCACCGGACCAGCAATGACCGGGAGATGATTGCCTTCGGCCAGGACTTTGCCAGCCTGGCTGGCCGGGTGCACAAGCGCCAGCTGGATCTTGACCTGCGCATCGTCATCAGCAAGAAGGGCAAGAGCGCCTGGGTCAACCGGGTCGAGCAGGCCCGGCTGTCCAAGTATGTGGGCCACCTTAACGCCATCCTCTTTTCTCCGGAAGATCTGGAATTGGTGAAGGGGGCCCCTTCTTTGCGCCGGCGCTTCATGGACCTGGAATTCGGCCAGATCAATCCGGAATATCTCTATTTCGCCAGCCAGTACCGGCAGCTGCTCCAGCAGAGAAACAACTATCTCAAGCAGCTGGCCCGCGGGCAGGCCAGTGACCAGGTCCTGCTCGGGGTTCTGACTGAGCAGGTGGCCACGGCCGCCAGTGAACTGGTCTGGCGGCGCTACCGCTATTTGGCCGACCTCAACCGCTACGCGGCCGAGGCCTACCAGGCCATCAGCGGGCAAAGAGAAGAACTGCGGGTCCTTTACCGGCCTTCAGCCAAGGAGATTACGGCTGAAGACCAGCCGGCCCAGATCAAGCAGAAGCTGCTGGACCGCTTTGCGGAGATCGCTGACGATGAGCTCAGACGGGCCACGACCCAGCTGGGTCCCCACCGCGACGACCTAGAATTCCAGCTGGATGGCAAGAATGCCCACCTGTTTGCCTCCCAAGGGCAGCAGCGGACCATTGCCCTCAGCTTGAAACTGGCGGAAATCCAGCTGATCAAGCAGCTGACGGGAGAAGAGCCGATCCTGCTTTTGGACGACGTGATGAGCGAACTGGACCAGAACCGCCAGGCAGCCCTGCTCAATTTCATCCATGGTCAAACCCAGACTTTTATTACGACAACCGATCTGGATGGTATTTCCCAGGAAATAGTCAAACAGCCGCGAATTTTTTACATCCATTCCGGCCAAATTATAGAAAAAGAGGAAGGATTAAATGGCAGACGAAGATAACAAATTGAAGAAGGCCAAGCAGTTTGAACAAGAAGCTGACAAGTACAATGCCAGCCAGATTCAAGTCCTTGGCGGCCTGGAAGCCGTACGCAAGCGTCCGGGGATGTACATTGGCTCAACCAGCTCCCAGGGCTTGCACCACCTGGTCTGGGAAATCATCGACAACGGGATCGACGAAGCCCTGGCAGGTTTCGCGACCAAGATCGAAGTCACCGTCAACGAAGACAACAGCGTGACTGTCCAAGACGACGGGCGGGGGATCCCGGTCGACATCGAAAAGAAGACCGGCCGGCCAGCCGTTGAAACTGTTTATACTGTTCTGCACGCCGGTGGTAAGTTCGGCGGTGGCGGATACAAGGTTTCCGGCGGTCTGCACGGGGTCGGGGCTTCCGTTGTCAACGCCCTGTCCACTAAGCTGAACGTCACTGTCATGCGGGATGGCAAGAAGTACCACATTGCCTTTGACCACGGCCGGGTCGTTGAAGAGCTGAAGGAAGTCGGCACGGTGCCTTTGACTGAACACGGAACCATCGTCCACTTCTGGCCGGACCCGAACATCTTCACGGAAACCACGGTTTTTGACGACAAGATCTTGAAGAACCGGATCCGGGAACTGGCCTTCTTGAACAAGGGGCTGAAGCTGACCTTCACTGACAAGCGGAAAGACACGGCGGAAACCGACGTCTACTACTTCGAAGGCGGGATCAGGGAATACGTCTCCTTCCTCAACCGGAGCCAGGAGGTGCTTTTTGATGAGCCAATTTACGTGGAAGGCAAGTACGAGGGCATCGACGTTGAAGTATCTTTGCAGTACACGACCGGCTACAAGACAACTTTGATGACTTTTGCCAACAACATCCACACTTATGAAGGCGGGATGCACGAAGCGGGCTTCAAGACGGCCTTGACCCGGGTGGTCAACGACTACGCCCACAAGGCCAAGATTTTGAAGGAAAACGACGACAACCTGTCCGGGGAAGACATCCGGGAAGGGATGACAGCCGTGATTTCCGTCAAGCACCCGAACCCGCAGTTTGAAGGACAGACCAAGACCAAGCTGGGCAACTCCGACGCCAGAACTGCCGTTGACCGTGCCTTCTCAGAAACCTTCTCCACTTTCCTGATGGAAAATCCGCAGGTCGCCCGCAAGATCGTGGAAAAGGGGCAGTTGGCTGAAAGAGCCAGAGTTGCCGCCAAGCGCGCCCGGGAAGTTACCCGGAAGAAGTCCGGCCTGGAAATCGCCAACCTGCCAGGCAAATTGGCCGACAACACTTCAAATGACCCGAACATCTCAGAACTCTTCATCGTCGAAGGGGACTCCGCCGGCGGCAGCGCCAAGCAAGGGCGGAGCCGGCTGACCCAAGCCATCCTGCCCATCCGGGGGAAGATCTTGAACGTGGAAAAGGCCTCAATGGACCGGATCCTGGCCAACCAGGAAATCCGGACTCTGTTTACGGCCCTGGGGACCGGATTTGGGGCAGACTTTGACGTCTCCAAGGCCCGCTACCACAAGCTGATTATCATGACTGACGCCGATGTCGACGGGGCCCACATCCGGACCCTGCTCTTGACTCTCTTCTACCGCTACATGCGGCCGATGATCGACAAGGGCTATGTTTACATCGCCCGTCCGCCTCTGTACCAAGTGCGCCAGGGCAAGCTGATCAAGTACCTGGACACTGATGAAGAACTTCACGACTACCTGGGGTCATTGCAGCCAAGCCCGAAGCCAATCGTGCAGCGCTACAAGGGGCTGGGGGAAATGGACGCTGAGCAATTGTGGGAGACGACCATGGACCCTGAAAACCGCCGCCTGGACCGGGTGGACCCGGAATACGCCAAGGACGCGGATGAAGTCTTTGAAATGCTGATGGGCAACGAAGTTGGCCCGCGGCGCAAGTTCATTGAAGACAATGCCCAATATGTTGAAAACTTGGATGCTTAATGGGAGGTAGGAATGGATAACGAAAATCAAGGACAAGACCGGCGGATCAGAAATGTCGATCTGACGAAAACGATGCGGAGCTCCTTCTTGGACTACGCCATGTCCGTCATCGTGGCCCGGGCTTTGCCGGATGTCCGCGACGGCTTGAAGCCGGTTCAGCGGCGGATCCTGTACGGGATGAACGAGCTGGGCGTGACCCCGGACAAGCCTTACAAGAAGAGTGCCAGAATCGTCGGGGACGTCATGGGTAAGTACCACCCGCACGGCGACTCCTCCATCTACCTGGCCATGGCCCACATGGCCCAGGACTTTGCCTACCGCTACATGCTGGTAGACGGGCACGGTAACTTCGGTTCCGTCGACGGCGACCGGCCGGCCGCCATGCGTTATACCGAAGCCAGAATGAGCAAGATTGCCGTGGAAATGCTCCGCGACATCAACAAGAACACGGTTGACTGGCAGAGAAACTACGACGATACGGAAAACGAACCGACTGTTCTGCCAGCCAGAATTCCTAACCTCCTGGTCAACGGTTCAAGCGGTATCGCGGTCGGGATGACTACCAACATTCCGCCACACAACCTGTCTGAAGTCATTTCCGGCATTCACATGCTGATGAAGAACCCGGACGTGACGACCAAGGAATTGATGAAGGCCATCCCAGGGCCGGACTTCCCGACCGGCGGGATCTTGATGGGCCGGGGCGGGGTCCTGCACGCTTATGAAAGCGGCAAGGGCAACATCGTCGTCCGGGCCAAGACTGAAATCGAAACTGAAAAGAGCGGGCGGGAAAGAATCATCGTCAGCGAGATTCCTTACCTGGTCAACAAGGCTGAACTGGTCCAGAAGATCGCTGAACTGGCCCGCGACAAGGTGATCGACGGCATTACCGGGGTGCGGGATGAATCCGACCAGAGCGGGATGCGGATCACGATTGACGTGCGCCGGGATGCTAGCGCCAGCGTGGTTTTGAATAACCTCTTCAAGGAAACCCAGATGCAGTCCAACTTCGCCATGAACATGGTGGCGATCGTGGACGGGGCACCGAAGTTCCTGACCTTGAAGCAGATGCTGCAGTACTACCTGACCCACCAGGAAGACGTCATCACCCGCCGGACCAAGTTTGACTTGGAAAAGGCTGAAGCCAGAGCCCACATCCTGGAAGGTTTGCGGGTAGCGCTGGATCATATCGACGAAATCGTCAGCTTGATCCGGAACTCTGAATCAAGCGATATCGCCAAGGCGGGCTTGATCAGCCGCTTTGACCTGGATGACCGCCAGGCCCAGGCCATCCTGGACATGCGTCTGGTCCGCCTGACCGGTTTGGAAAGAGACAAGGTCGAAGGCGAATACCAGGAGCTTTTGGTCAAGATTGCCGACTACAAGGACATTCTGGCCAAGCCGGAAAGAATCGACCAGATCATCTACAACGAGCTGCTGGACATCCAGAAGCGCTTCGGTGATAAGCGCCGGACCCAGATTACGGCCAGCGAAGTGGTCACGATCGAAGATGAAGACTTGATCGAAGAACAAGACGTCCTGTTGACTTTGACCCACCAGGGCTATGTCAAGCGGATGCTGATCGACGACTTCAAGACCCAGAACCGCGGCGGCAAGGGGATCAAGGGGATGGGTGTCCAAAAGGGTGACTTCATTGAGCACCTGCTCTACTCAAGCACCCACGACTACCTCTTCTTCTACACCAACAAGGGCAAGGTCTACATGAAGAAGGCCTATGAAATCCCAGAATACGGCAGAAGCGCCAAGGGTCTGCCGATCGTCAACCTCCTGCAGCTGGACAAGGGCGAGCACATCCAGACCGTGGTCAACCTGCCGCAAGGGCATGACGACGACTACGCCTTCTTTATCACCAAGCTGGGGACGGTCAAGCGGACCAAGATCCGGGAATTTGAAAACATCCGGACCAACGGTTTGATCGCCTTGACCTTGAAGGATGGCGATGAACTGTCCAATGTCCTGACCACTGACGGCCAGCAGAACATCTTGATTGCCACCCACCAGGGCTACGCCGTGACCTTCAATGAAGATGACGTCCGGGCCATGGGGAGAAGCGCGGCCGGCGTCCGGGGGATCAACCTCCGTGAAGGCGACTACGTAGTTGGCTCCGGGATCCTAAAGCCGGAAGATGAAGTTCTGACCATCTCGGAAAAGGGCTACGGCAAGCGGACCGCGGCCAGAGAATACCCGGTCAAGGGCCGGGGCGGCAAGGGGATCCAGACCGCCAAGATCGGCGAAAAGAACGGTCCTCTGGCTGGCGTGGCCGTGGTCGACGGGCAAAGCGACATCATGCTGATCACCACTGATGGGATCATGATCCGCTTCAAGACCAGCGATGTCTCCCAGACTGGCCGGTCAACCATGGGCGTTCGCCTGATCAAGGTGGCTGACGGCAACGCCGTGGCAAGCATGGCAGTCGTGCCGGCTGAAGCTGAAGACGAGGCTGAAGGCGAAAGCGAGCCGGAAACGGAAGCTTAGCAGCAAAGCAGCAAAAAAAGTAAGATAAAATAAAAAATTACCAGCATTTTTGGCGTAATAGTTAGTGGGAAGAAAATCCCGGATCACGTGTAAAAAATGTTTGGTAATTTTTTTATTTTGTGCTAAAATTAGGCATTGCGAGTAATTAGATCAATTACTCCTTGTTCTTGATTTTAGCAAGAACCATTTAGTCCAAAAGGAGGTGCAATAGTCTATGACAACCAAGTACGAAATTACTTACATCATCAAGCCAGACGTTGACGATGAAGCAAAGAAGGCCATTATTGACAAGTACACTAAGGTGATCGCTGACAATGGTGGTGAAATGGTTGAAGCTAAGGACTGGGGCAAGCGTCGTTTCGCATACGAAATCGAAAAGTATCGTGAAGGTAGTTACTACATCATGACCTTCACTGCTGAAGACGCTGCTGCTGTCAACGAATTTGCTCGTTTGAGCAAGATCGACGACTCAGTTCTGCGTTCAATGACTGTCAAGTTAGACAAGTAATTGTAGTTTTCCGTAATACAGGAATAGGAAGGAAATAAGTATGATCAATAATGTTGTACTTGTTGGCCGTTTAACACGTGATCCTGAATTACGTACTACTGGGAGCGGCATCTCGGTTGCTACGTTCACTTTAGCCGTTGACCGGCAGTTTACCAATGCATCAGGCCAGAGAGAAGCGGACTTCATCAGCTGCGTGATTTGGCGCAAGGCTGCGGAGAATTTCTGCAACTTTACCAGCAAGGGCAGTTTGGTGGGCATCCAGGGCCGGATCCAGACCAGAAACTATGATAACAAGGACGGCCAGCGAGTTTACGTGACAGAAGTCCTCGTGGACAACTTCTCACTGCTCGAATCACGCCGTGAGCGTGAAAGCCGTCAGCAAAACGGCGGATTTGGCGGCTACGGCCAAGGTCAAAGCCAAAACACCGGCTTCAACTCCGGATTTGGCGGCGGCAGCGGCTACGCCAACAACGCCTTCGGCAGCCCGGCTCAGTCAAACGGGCCAGCTAATGCCGGATTCAATGAAGATAACAAGAAAGACGGCTTTGCCGGCGGAGACACGAACGGCAACCCGTTCGACGGCTCTGACGATGCAATCAACGTCTCAAATGACGATCTTCCATTTTAAAATTACACAAGAAAGGATCTGAAGACATGCCTCAACAAAGAAGAGGTGGTCGTCGTCGCCGCAAGGTTGACTTCATCGCAGCCAACCACATCGACTACGTAGACTACAAGGATGTTGATCTGTTGAAACGTTTTATCTCAGAAAGAGGTAAAATCTTGCCACGTCGTGTCACTGGTACTAGCGCTAAGAACCAACGCAAGGTTGCTAACGCTATCAAGAGAGCCCGGATTATGGGCCTTCTGCCATTCGTAGCTGAAGACTAAACAGCAGGATCAATAAGCAAATAAAGAGACCGAAGGAGCTGGACTCCTCCTGGTCTCTTTTTCTTTTCTGTTTTGTGGCGGGCGGCAATAGGTTATAATGGGAGTAGTTTAATCTGCTTTAAAGATGTGGAAGAATTTTATGAAAAACTTTTTACGCAAACTTGAATTGCCAGAATTCGTCCGGGATTCCAGATTAATCATTGCCTTCTCCAGCGTCGCCTTCTTGACGGTGCTGAGCACGGTTGTGGCTTTCTTCATCAACCGGATCTTCGGGGTGGCGCTTTTGCTGGTCCTAATCGTGGATGTCTTTTGGATCGTTTTCGGCGGTTACATTCTCGCGAAAAATACCAACAATTACGCGGCCAACCTCTCCTACCGGATCAAACGGGGGGAGCAGGAGGCCATGATCAAGATGCCGCTGGGGATCCTTCTTTACGACGAGTCCCGGCATATCCAATGGGTCAACCCCTACCTGCAGCTCTACCTGGGCGACAAGGACGCTATTGGCAAGACGATTACGGCGGTCGACCGGAAGCTAGGCAAGCTGGTTGAAGAAGCCCTTGAGGCCCAGACTTCGGAAAGTAAGGTGGTCAAGTGGGGGGACCGCCAATTTGAAATGGTTGTCCAAGACAGTATTGGGGTCATCTACCTGCTCGACATTACCCGCTATGCTGACCTGGCCGACAAGTACCGGGCTGAGCGCCTGGCTATCGGGCAGATTTTTGTCGACAACTACGACGAGCTCAGCGAGCGGATGCACGACCAGGAACTGGCCAGAACTAGCACCTACCTGCAGACGACCTTGAATGACTATGCCAAGAAGTTCAAGGCCTACTTGAAGCGGATTGATGAGGACCACTTTTTGCTTCTGGCCCACTTGCAGGACCTGGAAGCCATGGAAGAAGACAAGTTCTCAGTTTTGGACAAGATCCGCCTGGAAACTAGCCGGAACAACACTCCTTTGACCTTGTCGGTCGGGATTTCCTATGGGGGTGAGTCACTGAGAAAGATCGCCAACCAGGCCCAGGCCAACTTGGACCTGGCCCTTGGCCGGGGCGGGGACCAGGTGGTCCTCAGGGAACTGGGCCAGGTAGCCCGCTTCTACGGGGGCAAGTCCAACCCAATGGAGAAGCGCACCCGGGTCCGGGCCAGAATGGTTTCCCAGGCCTTGGGCGAGCTCTTCAAGGATGTCGACCAGGTCTTCGTCCAGGGACACCAGCGGCCCGATATGGACTCTGTCGGCAGCGGGATCGGGGTCGTCAAGATCGCCCGCCTGCACGGGGTCAAGGCCCACTTTTTGCTGGACACGGCCCACTGCAACTATGACGTTGACCGCCTGGTCAAGAAGATGCAAGCGGCAGATCCCCAGCTGGACCTTTTTGTTAGTCCGGATGAGGCCAACGCGGTCGCGACGGACAACTCCCTTTTGGTCATGGTGGACCACTCCAAGTACTCCATCACTTATGACCAGCGCCTCTATGACCGCTTGAAGAACCGGATCGTGGTGATCGACCACCACCGGCGGGGAGAAGAATTCCCGGAGAACCCGATGCTGACTTACGTGGAGCCATATGCTTCCTCAGCCAGTGAATTGGTGACGGAAATGGTCGAATACCAGCAGCCGGCTGAGGACAACCGGGTTTTGACCAACCTGGAAGCCACGGCCATGCTGGCCGGGATCACGGTCGACTCCAAGGAATTCTCCTTGCGCACGGGGACGAGAACCTTTGATGCGGCCAGCTACCTGCGGTCGATCGGGGCGGACTCCTCGGTGGTCAGTGAGCTTTTGAAGGAAGACATTTCCAGCTTCCTGGTCAAGAGCCACCTGGTGGCCAGCCTGCAGATGCTGCGGCCGAAGATGGCGGTCATGCAGGGGCCGGAGGACAAGGTGATCGACCCGATCCTGACGGCCCAGGCAGCCGATACGGCGCTTGATTTGGAAGGGGTGTCGGCATCTTTTGCCATCACCAGAAGAAGCGGGAACAAGGTCGGGATTTCAGCCCGGTCGATGGGCCACATCAACGTCCAGGTGATCATGGAGAAGCTGGGCGGGGGCGGCCACTTGTCCAACGCGGCGACCCAGATCAAGGATATTACGGTCAAAGAGGCCAGTCAGCACTTGCTGGCGGCAATTGACGAATATCTGGAAGAAAACAGTTAAAGAAGAAAAGGAGCCATAAAAGATGAAAGTTATTTTTATGCAAGACGTTAAGGGCAGAGGCAAGCGGGGCCAGGTCAAGGACGTGCCGGACGGCTACGCGCAAAACTACCTGATCAAGCGGGGCCTGGCCAAGGAAGCCAACAAGGGCAACCTGAACACCCTGAAGCGGGTGGAAGCCAATGAAAAAGCTGAATACGAAGCTCAAAAGGCAGCTGCCCAAGAGATCAAGAAGCAGCTGGAAGCTGATGAAACTGTAGTTGAACTGAAGTCCAAGGCCGGCAGCGACTCCCGCCTCTTCGGTTCAATCTCCAGCAAGAAGATCATTGAAGGCCTGGACAAGCAGTTCGGCATCAAGCTGGACAAGCACAAGCTGGAACTGCGGGAACCAATCAAGGTTCTGGGCTACACTAATGTGCCAGTCAAGCTCTTCAAGGGTGTTGAATCAAAGGTCCGGGTCCACGTTACCCAAGAAAATTAAGAAGCTGAAAGAAGCCGTGATTGATGGATAATCTTGTCGCGCAGCAGATCCCGCATGATTCTGCTGCTGAAAAAGCCGTTTTAGGGGCGATTTTCATTGATCCCGAAGTCATCAACGAGGTCAGCTCGGTCTTAGAGCCGGCTGACTTTTATGAACATGCCAACCGCCTGGTTTACAGCGCTCTTTTGGCCCTCTATGACGAGAGCAGGTCAATCGACCTGGTCACCCTGCAAGAGGAGCTTAAGCGGCGGGGACAATTGGAAGAGCTGGGCGACATGGCCTACGTGTCAGAGCTTTTGCTGGCAACGCCAACTGCCTTTCACGCCAAGGACTATGCCCGCATCGTCCACCAGAAGGCCCAGCTGCGCAACTTGATCAATGCCAGCCAGAAGATCATCTCCAGTGCCATTCAAGGGTCCGACAGTGTGGATGAGATCCTCAGCAACGCTGAAAATGAGATCATGAACGTCTCCAATGAAAAGGGGAGCGGCGGTTTTCATAAGCTTGAGGACCTGGTTGCCGAAGCCTTTGAGCAGATTTCAAATAATGCCCAGAACCAGGACGCGGTCACGGGTTTACGGACGGGTTTTTCTTATCTGGACGAGATGACGACGGGGCTGCATGATGACGAATTGATCATTTTGGCTGCCCGGCCGGGTGTCGGGAAGACCTCTTTTGCCATGAACATTGCCAAGAATGTGGGTATTACTGAGAATAAGCCGGTAGCGGTCTTTTCTCTGGAAATGTCTGGTGAGCAGCTGGTCCAGCGGATGCTGGCCTCAACGGGCTTGATCGACTCCCAGCACCTCAGAACGGGGATCCTGGACAGGGATGAGTGGAACCAGCTGGACATGGCAGCGAGTGTCTTGCGGCAGGCTCCGATCTATATCGATGACACGCCGGGGATCAAGATCAGCGAAATCCGGGCCGAGTGCCTGGCCCTGCAAAAGGAGCGGGGCGACCTGGCCTTGGTCGTGATCGACTACCTGCAGCTGATTGAAGGACCAAAAACTGAGTCCCGCCAGCAGGAAGTTTCCGCGATCTCCCGCCAGCTCAAGAAGATGGCCAAGGAATTGCACGTGCCGGTAATTTCCCTGTCGCAGTTGTCGCGGTCAGTTGAGCAGCGGCAGGACAAGCGGCCAATTTTGTCAGACTTGCGGGAATCCGGGTCAATCGAACAGGACGCCGACATTGTTGGCTTCCTCTACCGGGACGACTACTACCGGGATGAGGATGACGACGGCGAGGAATCGAAGGAAGATCCGGAAAACGTTGAAGTTGAAGTTATTATTGAAAAGAACCGGTCAGGCCGGCGGGGATCAGCCAAGCTGATGTTCTCCAAGCCTTACAACCGCTTCTCCAACCTGGACCCAGGCCATGAGGCCCAAGGGTAGGGGGAAGACAGCAAAAAAAGCGCGAATCGTTGCTGATTCGCGCTTTTTGTTATTCTTGCTTGATGTCGTAGGCCTCGAAGAAGATTGGCCCTTTCTTTGAGTCATTGAAATTCGGCCGGTCCTTGTATGGATCCTCGCTCCTGTTGAAGGGCAGGGTAAGGCTCTGCCGGGCCGTTTCAATAATATTGTTAAAAATCTGCCGGAAGATAGTCCGCATTTCCGGATCCATGGCAAAGTATGCCCGGCCAAAGCGGTAGGTGCCGGTAAAGCCGCTGATCTGCTGGATCTTAGTGATGTCCAGGCTGCCAAAAGCTTCAAAAAGGGCGGACCACATCTGCCCTCTTTTTTCCGCGGGAATCTGGTGGTTGAAGGCGATCAGGGAGTGGCGGATCACCCGGGCTGTAGCCGTGAGGCCCTCTTGTGCTAAAACATAGCTGTCCCGGCCAACACTCCAGGTTCTTGGGTCGTGCTGGCTGAGGGCTGGCTGGGTGCACTTGACGACTAAGACGCGCTCAGTATGGTCCAGCATGCAGCCGACAATGGAGCTTTCAGGGATGTAGGTCTTCATCTTTTTGATATTGTCCTGGAAGCCGCTGGTCCCGTAAATCTGGTGCCGGTAGCCAGGCCCGTCAAAGCTGTAGGACTTGATGACCCGGGCTTGAATCTGCGGATCAGCAAAGGACAAAGCGTAGTGGGCGTAGTTGCCTCCCTTGGAGTGACCGGTGATATAGATCCGGTCATTTGGGTAGGCCTGGCCGATCTGGTTGAGATATTTAGCGGCCAGCCTTTGTCCGGTAATTTCCGGTGTATAATTCATGACCATGTCCTCGCTCCAGCCGATCATGGACTGGTCGGTGCCCCGGTAGGCGATCAGGATGGTCCGGTCGTCCAGGCGGAAGGCGCCAGCATTGAACTGGATGGGCTCGGGCTCAGTCTCCATCTTGTTGACCCAGTCCAGGACGGTCAAATCAGCCAGGCGGGAGGACTTGGGCAAGAGCAGGAGCTCAGTTTTGTCCAGATTTTGCCAGCGGTCAGGCTCACGTTGGTAGATGGATTGGCAGACCTCGCCTAAGCTGTGGCCAACCGTACTGCCGTCAAAGGGAAGGTAGGCCAGGGATGCCATTAAGGAAGCATCCAGGCTGTTGAAAGGGTAAGTTTGAAAAGGCAGATCGCCTCGCCAGCGCAGATAGTCTAATGTTGATGCCATCGCAAAACCTCCTTAGCTGATATTTTACATTATTGTGCTAAAAGCGGGGCGGGGAAAGATTTTTATTGATTTGATGTAATTCTTTATTTACAAAAAACTTTAAAGGTGTATGATTGTGGCATATAATGAAAAGGAGATGAGACAAATGAAAGTTGTAACAGTTAAGTCAATCTGGCTGACCCTGCTCACGGTCTTGAGCTTTGTCCTGCCATTTTGGGGCTGGCTACCACTGGTGTACTTGTACAGCCAACGGCAGGATCCGGCTATGCAGGGGATGGAAAAGACGCTTAAACTCGCGGCTGGCGTGCAAGTAGCGTACTTGGTGATTTTGGCGGTAATCTTCTACTTCTTTGCCCCGATTCACGGTTAAAAATAGATAATTTCAATTTTTTTAGTAAAAGCTCTTGTCAAGGACACGTTTTTATGGTTTAATTAATAACTGTGTTAAGGCACAAGAGTTGCTGAGTTAGCTCAGTTGGCAGAGCACTTCACTAGTAATGAAGGGGTCGGAGGTTCGAATCCTCTAGTCAGCATATATAAAGAAAATGACCTTGTTTAAGCAAGGTCATTTTTTGTTGCATTCAATTTTAGCATGATTGACCGCCGCCGCCGGACGGCTACGGAATGGACAATGCCTTGATCAAAATAGGCGATGCACTTTTTTCATCGTAATTTTGTACTGCATCAAGATTTATCAAGCTGTTTAAGTAGTTGCCCGCCTAAAAAAATAACTTTTTTCGCGAAAGCTCTTGTCAAGGACACGATTTTATGGTTTAATTAATAACTGTGTTAAGGCACAAGAGTTGCTGACTTAGCTCAGTTGG
>JAQDCK010000014.1:23148-37597 GCA_027681045.1 Lactobacillaceae bacterium AF64-9pH9TA
TTTAACCGTCACCTGCAGGGTGGCGGTTTTTGTTTGCCTAAGATCCTTCAAGCTTTTATAAAAATTGCTTCATCCTTTTTGGACTATAATGTAACTACAGTATGAAAATTACAGAGATCAGGAGGAAGAAAATGGCACTTATTGAACTCAAGCAGGTGTCCTACCGGGCTGGTGACCAGGAAATTCTGCAAGATGTTTCCTTTGCCGTGGAGGAGGGGGACTACCTCACCTTGACCGGGCCGTCGGGTAGCGGGAAAAGCACGACTTTGAAGCTGATCGCGGGCTTGATCTCGCCTAATAAGGGAGAGATTTTTTACAAGGGGAAAAATCTTGATGACCTGGACCTGGTCCAGTACCGCCGGCAGGTATCCTACTGCTTCCAGCAACCAACCTTGTTCGACGAAACGGTTAAGGACAACCTGGCCCTGCCTTTTGCCATCCGCAAGCAGGACTTTGCTGAAAAGCGGGTTAAGGAAGCCTTGAAGCAGGTGGATTTGCCAGCTGACTATTTGGACAAAAAGATTACCACCCTGTCTGGCGGGGAGAAGCAGCGGGTGGCTTTGATCCGCAACCTACTTTTCCGGCCGGAGGTCCTCCTGTTGGACGAGGTGACGACCGGGCTGGATGAAGAGAGCAAGCAGATCGTCCACCAGCTGATCGCCCGAGTGCACCAGGAGGGGACCACGATCGTGCAGGTGACCCACGACCAAGAGGAGCTGGCCGCTTCCAAGCAGCTCCTGCACATGGGAAAAGGAGGAGCTCTTAAATGAAATCAATAGCTGTCAGCGATCTGTCATTAATCTTGTCTTTTGCCCTGGTCCTGGTGTCCGTGGCGATTTCCTGGAAGGAAAAGCTGGGCTTGACCAAGGACATTTTTTACAGCGTGGGCCGGGCTATCGTCCAGCTGGTCATCGTCGGCTACGTCTTGAAGTTCATCATGCAGGTCAACAATGCCATTTTGACCCTCTTGATGACCTTGTTTATCATTTTTAACGCGGCCTGGAACGCCAATAAGCGGGATCCCAACCCGAACCGCCATCTCTGGCAGTCAATCCTGGCTCTTTTGATCGGGACTTATATCACCTTGGGCGTGCTGCTGCTGACTCAGACGTTGAAACTGAAGCCGATGCAGATTATTCCGATTACAGGGATGATCGCCGGCAATGAGATGGTGGCCATGGGCCTGTGCTATAAGGCTTTAGCCACGGGTTTTCATGACCAGCGCCAGCAGGTTTTGGAAAAAATTGCCCTCGGTGCTGACGTGAAGACGGCCAGCATGACCATCCTGCGGCGGAGCATCAAGACTGCCATGCAGCCGACGATCGACTCAGCTAAGACGGTGGGGCTGGTCAACCTGCCGGGGATGATGTCCGGGCTGATTTTTGCCGGCGTGGATCCAGTTTATGCAATCAAGTACCAGATCATGGTCACTTTCATGCTTTTGTCAGCGACTGGCCTGGGCGCCGTGATCGCGGGCTACCTGTCTTACCGCAATTACTTCAACAAGCGGAGCCAGCTGCGAGAAGAGGAGTAGGAGCAATGAGTGCTTGTAAGAAGATTATGAAGTGGCTGGCAGGAGTACTGTTAATCATAGTAGTAGGCTTGGTCTTCATAACTCTCCATTCGCTCTACTATAGTTATGGCATGATGATTTTTGGCGAGCATTCCGCGGCAGCAACTAAAATGTTTTGGGAAAGCGAAAAGCTTTGGGGGAGCATTTACACTGTAGCGGTGATAGTCATTGCTGTAAGCACGCAAATCGTCAGATCTTTTAAAAGGAGGAAGAAGTAACTGGAGGGTGCCTAAGTTATGAATAGCGATGAGTGCATGGCTTGATGCAATCAAAGCGATGCAATTATCGAATTATTCTTCCTTTTACTGACCAAGTATTACCGCTAATTTTTTTCATGAAAAAAGCTCTAACTGCCTCTGTGGCAATTAGAGCTTTGTTTGTTTCTAAAATTAATTCGCGGTTCGGCTTATTTCACGTTGGCAGCCTTGATGTAACGGCCGACGTTGATCCGGTAGTAAGTCTTCTTACCGATCTTCCGCTTGCCGCCGTAAGTGAAGACCTGCTTGCCCTTCTTCAAGGTAGCAACTGACTTCACCCGCTTGCCCTTGCTGTTGTAAGTCCAAGCATTGTGAACCAGCTTGCGGGAAGTACCATCAACGTTGTTGACCTTGATGTATTGGTTGGTCCCGATCTTGTAGTAGTTGCTGCTGCCGATCTTGACGATCCCGCCGATCACGTAAACGTAAGTGTACGCGCTCTTGTAAGCACGGGTTCTCTTACCGGCGGAAGTGTAGACGTAAGACTTAGCCATGATCTTCTTCTTAGTCTTGCTTACAGGTGCTTGACTGGCTGGGGTCTTAGATGAGCTTGATGAAGAACTGGATGATGAGCTTGAGCTGATTGACAGAGGCAGAACTGAGATGTTCCCGTCAACGTTCAGACCCTTCCAGTTTTCAGTGAACTGCCAGATGATGACCCCGTTCATTGACGGGAAGTATGAAAAGTCTGGCGCGTCGATCCGGCCTGAGCTGGTGTAGTAGGCTACCCACAGTGAGTTAGGGTAGGTTGCCGTAACCGTGCGCGTGTTGATCGCGTTGTTCAAAAGGTAAGAACCAGAGTAGAGCAATGGCTGGTAGCCAGCTGCCTTAACCTTCTTCATGAAGGCCATGATGGCGCTGGTGTTGGCACCTCTGCTCCCGCTGGTTGAGTTGCTGCTGCTGGTTTCCCAGTCGATAGCCAGGTATGAGCCCGCTGGCAGCTTGACTGCCTTGGCGCTGGCGATAGCGTAGTTCGCTTCACTCTTCGCTCTGTATGAGCTGGAACCGAAGTTGGCGAAGTGGTAGGCCATTGGCAAGAGTTTGTTGGCCTTGGCGCTGGCTACTTGTGCCTTGGCATTTGGATTCCGGTAGCTGGCGCCTTCGCTGACCTTGACAATGACGAACTGAGCGCCCGCCTTGCTATACTTGGTCGTGCTGGTTGGCTGGTAGCTTGACACGTCGACCCCATAAGAACGGCTGCTGGCGTTGGTCGTGCTGGCCTGTGCCAGGCCGGCGAAGCTCATGCTTACAGCTGCCGTCAATGTGGAGACTAACGCAAGTAGTTTAAAGTGTTTAAACTTCATGTATCTGGTACTCCCATTAAAAAAGTGTGTGATTGAAAATGCTCAAAGCAAGTGTTTTATTTTGCAACAATTCTCATTATATAACTGTAATGTTACAAAACCTTGACACAGCCTTTTCTAATTCTTAAATAATATTACATTTTTTAGCACTGAAAAGGCTTCCCTTCAAGCAGATTGTTTGAGCTTACCTGCCGACTTATGTAAAATACCCTTTGTCGTTGTCATTGAACCAGTAATATAGATAAGGAAGCGAATAGGAAATGCAGATTAGAAAAGCAGAATTGAAAGATTTTGACCAGGTGATGGCGATCCTGCAGGACGGGCGCAACCAGCTGGCAGAAAGTGGGATTGACCAATGGCAAGGGGACTACCCAAACCCTGACCACGTCCGCCAGGACATCGAAAACGGCTACGCTTACCTGGCCAAGGCCGACGATGGGGAAACCGTCGGGACCTTGACTATCATTCCAGCGCCGGACCACGCTTACGACCAATTGGACGGCCACTGGCAAGTTGACACGAATGACTACGTTACCATCCACCGGGTGGCCATCCACTCCGACCACACCGGTCACGGCTATGCTTCTCAACTCTACCAGTCAGTGATCAACTACTTCACCAGCGGCTTCAATGACATCAAGGCCGTCAGAGTCGACACCCATGAGGATAACCTGCCCATGCAGCACTTGATCGAAAAGAGCGGCTTTAAGCGGGTCGGCACCCTGCATGGGGTCTACCGGGAAAACGAGACCAGCTACGTTTACGAACTTCTGACTGCTTAAATTATACTTACTAAGTAATAAGCAAGTCATATAAGCGAATAGTTTAAAAATAATAGCTGTTTTGAAATTCGTAAGGAAAAGGTCATATTTTTATCACAACTATCTTGTATATTAGATTCGTAGCTTGAGGTTGTGGAGAGCCGCAAGTTGCAACATCCAAATTTCTTTTATTTTTCTTTCCTCAATGTAACATTGCATTGAATTTTATACATACACAACACATTCCTAACCAAAGTCAGTTGTTCTTCTAAGCAACTGGCTTTTCTTGTGCTCTGAAAATGAAAATGCCCGTGTTATACTAGGTTATACTAGTTATTACCAGATTAGAAAAAAGTTTCGTAATAATCGCTTTCATACTTTTTTAAGCAAGCATATAGTTAGAGAATTTTGAGTCAAATTAGTCCATACTGTTGCTTTTGAAAGAACAAATCAATTCTTTACCTTTTGTTCGTATATAGTTCGGTGAGGCGTGATATAATAATTCTCAGAGGTACGAGAATGTAGAAGAACTTAAAATCATAGAAATAATCCAAAGACAGTCAGTGATCTATATTACTTTTCGAACAAGTAACACTACGGCCAGTGGATGAATTATTAGGAAAGGAGGTAAAACGAAAATGGTCCAAGCGAAAAGAAAGAAAAAACAAAAGACAATTCCGAGAAATAGTGAACTCATTGACCAATTGGCCAGTGAATATTACATCAAGGCTACACCAGAGCTTGACCGTGCGGCGGAAACTGCTCATAAGATTTATAACGCCGCTTTGTATCAGCTCAGACAAGCCCTTTTCAAGAGAAAAGGATCGATTTATTATGAGGGCTTGGACAGGATCTTCAAAAATAAAAGAAATGCCAATGAGCTTATGCTTTATGGTCAGATGCCCACTGTTCAATGTGCTCAACAGACGCTTAAAGAAGTAGCCGCGGTTTGGAAGGCCTGGTTCTGTGCCTTGCAATCTTACAAAATAGCACCACAGAAATTTACCGGCAGGCCGAGAATTCCACGTTACTTGAAGAAAAGCAGACGTCATACCTTTTACGTGACACCACAAAACGCGAGAGTCAAAGAAGTGAAAAGTGCTGATGGCAAAGATGTCGTAGCGCGGTATCTGATTATTCATTCTTTGGGGCTTAGCATCAAGCTTGCAGATGGCATAAAAAAGGTCAATCGCATCGCAATTAAGCCACTGTCAAATGGTTATAAACTCACAGTAGCCTACACTCCAGCTGCAAACCAGAAACCATATCTGCCAGACAACGGCCGCTATATCGGTATTGACCCAGGTGTTGATAATGCATTTGCCTGCGTCTCAAATACGGGTGACAAGGCCTTACTCATTAGTGGTCGTGCGATCAAATCCGTCAACCAATACTACAACAAGCGCATGGCGAAATTGAAGAGCCTTCAAGCTCAATACCATCAGCTCGAAAGCATTATCAGCACCAAGCAAGGCCCAAAGGCGGTATACGGCCAGACCAAATCCATGCAGCGCCTAACCGAGTGGCGCAATGCCAAGATTCGTCAATTTGCCCACAAGGTATCCAAGCGCATAGTAGATTACGCGCTAAGCTGTGGAGCAAATACTATTGTGATTGGCAAGAACAAGACATGGAAACGGTCAGTAAATATGGGCAAGAAAAACAATCAGAACTTTGTTGGCTTGCCTCACCAGCAGATGATCAATATGATCCGCTACAAGGCCAATATGATCGGTATCACGGTTATCTGCACAAATGAATCGTATACAAGTCAGACTAGTGCTCTTGACGGCGAAAAGCCATGCTGGAACAATGGCAATAAGAGCAGAAAAAAGCAAGGGCTGAGCCCAGCCAATCGGCGCATTCACCGCGGCATGTTTAGAACCAACAAGGGTTTGTTGGTCAATGCGGACATCAACGGTGCAATGCAGATAGTAAGAAAAGTATTCCCGAACGTCTCATTTGCGAACGGGATAGTGGATGCTGTGTTGCATCCAGCCAAATGGTCTCCTCTCATTTGAGGAGCCACTTGGCAAACGAGTAATATTTGTGTCTGTGTATAGAGCTTCGGTTGACGGACTGTAAAGTTGTCCTCCAGTTTTCTTGAAAACCATATCAAGGGAGCGTTTGTGATACTTACTTGCTAGGTATTGCTTGAAAAAGGTCGGTCTAGATATTAAAGCTGTTAAAGCAGACACTCGGCAAAATCATATCAAATGACACAATTTGATATAATCTGACCCAATATTCTCTAACATAATAGAGCTACTGAGCAATAAGGAGGGGCCAAAGTGAAATCAGTCTTGATCAGTCAAGATCTATCCTGTGTTGGTCAAGTCTCGCTGGCGGTCGCCTTGCCCGTGTTAGGGGCCAGCGGCCTGCAGACCGCGGCTTTGCCAACGGCAATTTTGTCAACGCATACGGGCGGGTTCGGGGAGAACACCTTCCTGGACCTGTCGGCCAGTCTGCCAGATATTTGGGCGCACTGGGACAAGGAAAATATCTCTTTCGACGCCATCTATTTGGGCTACCTGGGCCAGGCGGCCAGCCGGGTCTGGGAGAAGGGGCTGGAAGAATACAGCCGGCAGGGGAAACTGATCCTGCTGGACCCAGCCATGGCTGACCACGGCCGTCTCTACCGCGGCTTTGATGACAGCTATGTTGTCCAGATGCAGCGCTTGGCCCGGCAGGCAACGATTTTGACGCCCAACTTGACCGAAGCTTTGCTGCTCTTGAATGAGCCAGTCGACTTTACTGAAGTTGATAGCCACCGGGCCTGCGTGATCACCCAGCGCCTGGCCCAGAAGTTTGCCCTGTCCCAAGTGGTTTTGACCGGGGTGCCCCTGGCCGACAACCGGATCGGGGTTTACGGGCTCAGCCGGGGCGGCCGGGTCTGGGAAAGGACCCAGGACCGGATTCCGCACAGCTATTTTGGCACGGGGGATCTTTTTGCCAGCAGCCTCTTGGCCGGCCTGATGCACGGGCTGGTCTTGGAGCAGGCGGCTGGCGTGGCCGGGGACTTTGTGGCCAAGGCAATCCTGGCGACTGATTTGCACCAGGACCAGCGCTTTGGCCCTAATTACGCGGCGGCCCTGCCTTGGCTCTTGCAGCAGTTGCAAAATTAGTGCATTGATCATCTGTTTTAAGGAGGGGAAAATAATGCGCGATGAACAGAATTCTTTAAGAGCAGTCGTGATGACCGGCTTGTTCGCGGCCATGATTTATATCGGCATCTGGGTCCTGCGGATCCCGCTGCCGGCAGTCGTGGGCCGGCCTTTCATCCACTTCGGCAATACCTTGACGGCCGTGGCCATTCTCTACTTGGGCTTCCGCAACGGGGCCCTGGCGGGGATCATCGGCCTGGGCGGCTTTGATATCCTCAACGGCTACGCGGCTACCAGCTGGCTGACCATGCTGGAAGTCGTAGTCGTGGCTGCCATTTTGTCCGCGGTCTACAAGGGCATGAAGTATAACGACAGCAAGAAGAACATCATTATTTTGGCGGTCATCGTCGGGGTAACCAAGATTTTTACCTCTTACGCGACAACGGTCGTAGAGGCCTTGATGGCCGGGACGGCATTGCAGCCAGCCCTGGTAGCGGCCTTCCTAAGCCTGCTAGCCACGGTGATCAATTCCTGTTCAACTGCGGTCTGCACGCCAATCCTCTACTTTGCATTGAAAGATATTACCGTCCGCGTCATGAAGCGGGTACACTAAAAGGCTTTCCGGCTGGGAAGCCTTTTTAATTGCCAAAAAGCTGGTCGGCGATTTTGGATGGCAGGGGATCAGGCAGAAGCAAATCCAGGCCAACCGCGCTCTTGCCCTTGAGATTTACCTCGCGGACCGTGTCCGGAGCGATTTTCGCTGAGCCCAGATAATAAAACTTCGGGCCGTAGGCATCTGCCCGCTTGACGAAGACCGGAATCCGGGTGACCTGGTGGCCAGATTCCGTCCCCCGCAAGAGCTGCTGGACTTCCGGGGAAGACAGGTGGCGGGGAGTTCTGGTATACCAGGCCAGGCGCTGGCCGCGGGCCTGGTTGTCGTAGCGGGCATTTCTTTGCTCCTGGTCAGTCTTTTGATAAGTGATAAAAACCGGGCAGACATTGTCGCTCAGCCGGTAGCCATACATGGGCCGGCTGACGTCTAGTGGCCAGTTGAGCAGGCGGCAAACCTCCTTGCGGTCGTAAGCCGCGTAGAGGGTGAAGTCTTGCGCTGGTTTTTTCTCTTTGGCGAGGAAGAGGCCGGTTTCGACCGCGTCTTTAAACAGGCGGAGGAAGTAGGGCCTGCCCTGGGCGATCTTAGGGTTTAAGGACCAGCAGCCGTCTTTTAAGCTGGCAACAGGCTCGCCTCCGTACTTGGCCTTTTGGGTAGTTGATCCGCTTTTGACATCATAGAAGTCCAAGGAGAGGATGGCTTCCAGAGATTTTTCCAAGGCGGCTGAGTCGTAGGCCCCGTAATTTTTTAACAGAGCTTGGAAGTCTGTCTGACTGATTTGGCCTTTTGGCAAAAGGACCTGCAAAAGCAAAAGTTCATGTGGCCGCTGGCCTGGGGCCAGTTCCTTAGTAACGAAGGAAAGGACCTGGCTTTCGTAAGAGGACAGCGGGCAAGGCTGGCCCATTTTTTCCAGGAAGGCCCCGTAGTGGGGCAGGGACTTATTGTCCAGCCAGAGGCGGGGTGAGACCTGGCCCTTTTTCGCGAAATCCAGCAAAAGGGGCGGGCGGCCCAGCTGCTGGGCCAAGTCACCGTAGGCTTCCCGCAGCTGCTTGAGCGAGTCCAGCTTGACCTTGTCCAGGGAGGCCAGGATCTCCTGGCTGGCGATCTGGCTGAAGTTGATGGTAGATAGGCCGGCAAAGCTGACGGTTTGCAGCTGGTACTTTAGCTGGTCGCGGGAGAGTTTTTTCCCGGCTAAGGCCAGGGGGATCAGGTAGTTGTTCTGGTAGTTGCCGATGAAGTCCAGGACGGTGACGAAGTCCTGGCCCGGGTAGAGACGCAGGCCCCGGCCCAGCTGCTGGATAAAGACCGTGGCTGACTGGGTGGCCCGGAGCATGACGATCTGGTTGAGGGCGGGAATGTCCACACCTTCGTTGAAGAGGTCGACCGTCACCAAGTAGTGGAGGTGGCCGCTTTCCAGATCCTTGACCGCCTGCCGGCGGACGGCTGGAGAATCTTGGTTAGTCAAGGCCTGGGCTGGCTGGCCCTGGTGAGTAAAAGCTTCCGCTAATTGCCGGGCTTCTTCCTGCCGGCTGCAGAAGACCAGGCCGCAGGGACGGGGGCCGCTGTAGCCGTAGTAGTCCAGTTCTTTAAGGAGGTAGCTGACCCGCTTTTTCGCGCCCAGCCAGCGGAGGTCGCTGAAGTCGTCAGAAGTCTGGCCGTCAATTTCATAGTCGCGGATGCCGATATAGTGGAAGGGCGTGAGCATTTTGCTTTCCAGGGCATCGGCCAGGCGGATCTCGTAGGCTAAATTGTAGTCAAAGAGGGCAAAAATATCCTGCTGGTCCATCCGCTCCGGCGTGGCTGTCAGACCCAGGCAAAAGGTCGGGCTGAAGTGACTGAGGACTTTTTGATAGCTGGGCGCGGCGGACCGGTGGGCTTCGTCAATCAAGATGTAGTCATAAAAATCAGCTGCCTGACTGGCCAGGAACTGGTCCTGGGAAACGGTCTGGATAGTCGCGAAGGTGTAGCGGGCCTGCTGGTGGCTGGTCCCGGTCAAAAGGGCGAAGTCGCTGGCCTTGCCGCCGATAACCTTTTTGAAGGTTTCCAGGGCCTTGCGGGCGATTTCTTCCCGGTGGACTAGGTAGAGGAAGCGGCGGGGAGCAAAGTCTTTGACCGCTAAAGCCGCCAGGTAAGTCTTCCCCGTCCCGGTAGCAGAAACGACCAGAGCCCGGCGGGCGCCGCTTTTGACTAAGGCTTGGAGATTTTCCAGGGCGGCTGCCTGCATCTGGTTGGGAACGATCTTTTCTTGTTTCACGTGTAACACAGGCTTGGCTGGCGGCTGCCAGCTTTTTTCATAGTCATCCAGCCAGGTGTAAGTCAGGGGCTGGCTTTTACCCGTCAAATCCGCTAAAGCCGCGGCTAGTTGCCGGGTCAAGGCCGAATCGGTTTGGGAATCGACCTTGAGGCACCATTCCTGGTTGGCCAGGAGGGCGGACCGGGTGAAGTTGGCGCTGCCGATGACGGCGGTCTGCCAGTCCCCATGATCAAAAAGATAGCCCTTGGCATGGAAGGGACCGTCCACGATCCGGACGGTAAGATTGGAAATTTTTAAGAGCTCGGCGAAAACCCGGGGCTGGTTGAAGGCCAGGTAGGTCCCGGTGATGATGGTCCCGCGAACCCCGCTGGCTTGCAGGTCTTCCATGACCAGCTTGAAAGGGGGCAGCATGTCGGCGGTAATGAAGGCCACGGCCCAGGTAAAGGACTGGCAGGTCAGCAGCTGCCGGCGCAGGGTCTGCCAGATGTTTTCTTGCTGATTGCTGACGAGCCGGGGCGGGCTCAAGGGGGAAAGTTCCATGGATTTGACCTCACTGTGGAAAGATTTTTTACCATCATAACACAAGAGAGCGGCGGGGAAGATAGGAAAAGAATTATGTTACATGTGAAACAATCAGCGCTATAATAATGGTGAAAATAATAAAAGCTTTTTTACAGATTTGCTGGTCTGGATCGAGCTGCGGCTGACTTATGTTGTCTACGTGATCGACGATGACGTGAGGACCGGGCAAAAGCGGTCAGTCTGGGCAGAAATCGGGACTGGCTGGAAGCTGACCAAGGGCCGGGTCTGGAAGCTACTCTGCTTGAGCCTGTCCTTCTTGGGCTGGTACATTTTGACTGCCTTTACCCTGGGAATTTTGGGTATCTGGCTGATGCCATACTACAATTTGGCAATCGCTGAAACGTATGAGCAGAGCAAGGAAGATAAATATTAGTGTTATTCTGTAGACGCGCGATGGCGTGTCTTTTTTTACGGGCGGGGAAGAATAGCTTATAATTTCTAATAGAAAGGACGTGAGGCAGATGGCACAAGCTTTATATATCAGCGAGGTTCACATGAACCTGAACGAATACACCAGGATGGCCATGAAGGTGACGGAAAAGAGCCGGCGGCGGATCATTATGATCGCGGAAGCAATTTGGATCGCGGCCGGAGCGGTGGCTTTCGCCTTGAAGCAGTATGACTTCACGGTCATGTTTGCCCTGGTGATTCCTTTTTACCCAGCGGCAATCGTCTACCTCTACAAGCGGCGGCTGAAGAAGATTTACGCGGGCATGCCAGCCATCAAGGATGACTATGTGCGCTATGAATTCTACCCGGACCACTTTTTGGTTTTGACCAACCGGGGGGACGGGGAATACCGCTATGACCAGATTACCCGCTATATTGAAACTGACGAGGAAATCATCATGATGCCAGCCCCGGACCAGGGCATGCTGCTTTTGAAGAAAAACTGCAGCTCGGAGTTGATCAAGTTTTTACGGGAGAAATACCAGCAATAGTTTCACGTGGAACACAGCGAAAGTGGTAAATTACTGGAAAAGCTGTTAAGATTAAGGAAACAGGCTTTTTACAAAGGAGCTGGTAAAAATGAAATTTTCCCATAAATTGAGTGACGCGGTTCACCTGCTGGCCTACATCGAGATTTTTCCCGATGATGACCTGTCCAGCCGGGCGATCGCGCGCAGCATCGTGACCAATCCCAGCATGGTGCGGAGTCTGATGATGGACCTGCGCAAGGCAGGGCTTTTGAAGACCAAGCAGGGGAGTGCTGAGCCGGAACTGGCCAAGCAGCCAGAGGAAATCAGCCTTTACGATATTTTCGCGGCGGTCGACATGGACCACCACTTGCTGCACGTTGATGAAGACACGGAGCAGAAGTGTCCGGTTGGCGGCAACATTCAAACGCCCCTGGCCAAGGCCTACGCGGAAGTAGAAGAGGCAGCTTTTGCCAAGATGCGGGAGATTAGCCTGCAGGAAATTGTCGACCAGATAAAAGAAGCAGGGCAGCTTGCCTAATTACGTCAGCGAAAGCTGGCGTTTTTTTATGGAAATGGATGTTGACTTTAAAAATACATGTGTTAGAATAACTGTATATTTAAAAATAACAAGCAAATAAAATAGAAAAAAGAAACTAACGGAGGCAATTATGAAGTACGCTATTTCAGCAGCTACTGGCAACTTTGGCCAGACCGCGGTCAAGAAGCTGGTTGATGCAGTTGGGGCAGAAAATGTAGTGGCGATCGTCCGCAACGAAGAAAAGGGGAAGCAGCTTTTGCCAGCCGGAATTGAAATCCGCCAGGCTGACTATGGTGATGAAGCAGCCGTAGAAAAGGCCCTGGCCGGCGTAGACAAGTTGCTCTTCATTTCCTCTCAGCCAGGCGGGGTAGTAACTAGAGCTGACCAGCACAAGAATGTGGTTGAAGCAGCTAAGAATGCCGGTGTTGGCTACGTGGCTTACACCAGTTTCCCGAAGGCCAGTGAAAGCGACAACTGGCTGGCAGCTGATCACAAGCTGACGGAAAAGCTGCTCAAGGAGAGCGGGATCAAGCACTCCTTCCTGCGCAATAACTGGTACTTGGAAAATGATCTGTCATTCCTGGCTCCAGGTCCGGCCAACCGCCTTTACTGGGCAAATAACTTTGCCGGCTGGGCACCGGAAAGTGAATACGCTGCGGCAGCGGTTAAGGTTTTGACTAGTGATGATCCAAAGGAAGTTTATGAATTTGCCGGCCCGAAGCGGAGCTATCAGGACCTGGCAGCGGCCTTGAACGTGGCAACTGGTGAAGAAGCAGCAGCCAAGCAGGTCAGCCAGGACGAATACGTGAAGGTCTTGGAAGGATTGGGCTTGGATCATGATATGGCGGCAATGTACGCCAGCTTCCAGCAGCCAATTGATGATGGTTCATTGACGGAAGAAAGCAGCGACCTGGAAGAAGTTCTGGGCGGCTTGACTCCACTGGACCAGGCAATCAAGGAACTTTTGGCAAAGTAGCTTTGGCAGATACTTTTTTCTAAAAAAGCAGGTATAATGTAGGAAAAGTTACTTGTTTTTGAAAAAAGGAGCAGAACAATGCCATTTGTACACATTGAACTCTTGGCTGGCCGGACGCCAGAACAACTGGAAAAGATGATGAAGGACGTGACCCGGGTGATCTCAGAAGACACTGGCGCGCCAAAGGAACACATCTCCGTGATCATTAATGAACTTGGCAAGCAGCAGCTGGCTCAAGGCGGCGAATGGAGAGAACCACAAGCTTAAAGATTTTGACTCACCCAAGGCGGGTGAGTCTTTTTTTCGGGAAAATAACAGGTGGGAAATAATGTGCAAAGTGAATCAAAATGGAAGGAGGGCTAGAGAGGCATAGGGTGAGGGGCCTTTCTTAAAAGAAAAAATCTTAGTAAAATTAGTATAAGAATTATCTAAACTTGGTATAAGTTTTATGATAAGATAATAGGTGAAAAGTGAGTAGAAAATAGCGACTGAGGCGAAAGCGGAAGATAAAACACAGCACTAGAAAGCCAGCACTGACAAGGAAGGGTCAGGGCTGGCTTTTGTTTTCGGAAAGAAAAGGGGGGCTGGCGGCTGCTGCGCTGCCGTTTTTTCATTACGAGTAAATCGTAATAAAGTCGAAATCGCGCCAGGCCAGGCTTTAACCGCTGCCGGCTGCAAAAAAAGTTCCTGGCACAGATAATGTGTCACGAACGGAGGTAGTAAAAATGATTACCAGTATCAAACTTTTGGAAGCTAATCAGATCCTGGCCCAGGTCTTGGACAGCGAGAGGGACAGTGAGATCAACGTCAAGAAGTTCTGCAAGCTAGCTGCCTGCTCACGGCCAACCTTTTACGCCCACTATGGCAGCATGCGGCAGCTCAGTGCGGAATTACTATTAAAGAAGCTAGACCAGCACTTGTACTTTGCCACCGGTGATTATGGCAATGGCCTTAAGAGGCTATTGACTTATATGGAAAAAGACCACTGCTTCATTTTGAACCTGCTGGCCTTGATTGATGCAGAGAGGGGGAAAGTCAAGGGCAAGGAGTTTGCGGCTCGTTTTCCGCAGAAAGTCGAGTGGCTGCTGCGAAAGAAGACAGTTTGCTATGTTGATGCTCATTCCTTAAGCGGGGATTATTCGATTAAGACCTTGAACAATGCTGCCCACATCATCTACGCAATCCTGTACGAGTGGCTGGCTGAAGGCCTGCAGCTAAGTGCGCGGGATGTTTATGACCGCTGCCAATTGGCGATTGAAATTGTCGAGGAGCAAACAAGTAAGAAAGCGCTTTTGTAATTCAAAAAGAAAAAAGTAAAAAAATTTTAGAAAAAATATCAGTTAAAAATCCATCTTTTCCGAACAAAGAAAGCAGAAGTAAAGTAAAAATGACTATTAGTCTTGATATTCCCGAACGAGACCAGGCCCCGCCTTATCACAACTCTACCGGGTGTTCAGAATGTAAAACGAATGAAAAGGTTGATTTGACCTTTCAAAAATAACGAGTATACTAATATTTGTTGTCGCGTGAGACAAGCAAGTCTCGCGGAGGCAAAAAGAAAATATCAAAA
>JAQDCK010000015.1:0-598 GCA_027681045.1 Lactobacillaceae bacterium AF64-9pH9TA
ATGCAGATCAGAAACCGGATCTTCAAGGCTACGGTCGACTTCTTTGAAAACGAAGGCTTCGTGAAGTTTGACGCCCCGCTGTTGATGCACTCAGCTCCAGAAGGGACCACGGAACTCTTCCACATCGACTACTTCGACCACGACGCTTACCTGTCACAATCCGGCCAGCTCTACGGGGAAGTTGGGGCAGAAGCCTTTGGCAAGATCTTTACCTTTGGTCCAACCTTCCGGGCTGAAGAATCCAAGACCCGCCGGCACCTAACTGAATTCTGGATGATGGAACCGGAAATGGCCTGGATGCACCAGGATGAATCCCTGGACCTGCAGGAACGCTTCCTGTCTTACGTGGTTGGCCAAGTATTGGAGCACTGCGAATACGAATTAAGCATCCTGGGCCGGGACTTAGACAAGCTGCGCCCAGCCGCTGAAGGTAACTACACCCGCCTGTCCTACGATGACGCAGTTAAGATGCTGCAAGATGCCGGCAAGGACTTCAAGTGGGGCGACGACTTTGGCGCGCCAGATGAAGCCTTCCTGTCAGAACAATTTGACCGGCCATTCTTCATCGTCAACTACCCAGTGGCAATCAAGCCATTCT
>JAQDCK010000015.1:608-31320 GCA_027681045.1 Lactobacillaceae bacterium AF64-9pH9TA
TGTCCCATTCCCAAGAATGATCAACAGAATGCAGCCATAAGCGCATTAGTTGTTTTTTAACAAGAATAAAAGCTAAAATAAAAGAGTGAGTCAGCTCACTCTTTTATTTTTTGTGAAAGAACGTGAGAAAATGGTAAGTTACAATTTTTACCGGCAGCTGGGGGTGACCAGCATCAGCAATGGCTTGATTGCCTACTATGCCCGCCTGGGCTTGACTGAAGCGGAACTGGCCCTGGTCTTGCAGCTGGAAGCTTTTTTTCAAAGGGGAAATTACTTCCCTAGCAATGAAAAAATCGCGGCCAATACCAACTTCAGCGTCAGTGACGTCACCCTCTTGATCCAGAGCCTGCTGGACAAGGACTGCCTGTCTCTTAGGCAAGTCAAGGACGCCAGCGGGAAGATCAGCAGCCGCTACAGTCTGGATGAGCTCTATGACAAGCTGGACCAGTATTTAGACCAGCATGTCCAGGTCAAGGACATGAACGGGGAAGTTCTAGAAGAAGCTAAAGATGGCTTGAACAACGACCCAATAAGTGACCTGGCCCGGGAGTTTGAGATCGAATTTGGCCGCTACCTGACCCCGATTGAGCGGGAGGAAATCCAGGACTGGCTGAATTTGGACCACTACGCCCCGGAGGTTATCAAGCTGGCCCTGCGGGAAGCAGTCTTGTCCCGGGCCATGAGCTTCAAGTATGTTGACCGGATCCTGCTGAACTGGCAGAGAATGAATTTGAAGACCGCCAGCGAGGTCCAGCAGTATCTGGAGAGAAACCGTTAGTAAATTTTTGAGAGGATTTTAATGGAAAAAGACGAAAAGCTCTTGAGCGATGAAGAAGCAAGAAATGTTTTAAAGCGGATTGACGCCATGTTTCCGGAAGCAAAAGGGGAGCTAAATTGGGACAACCGTTTCCAGCTTTTGTGCGCGGTCCTGCTCAGCGCGCAGACGACAGACAAGATGGTCAACAAGGTGACCCCTCAGCTCTTCGCAGATTTTCCGACCCCGGAAGCCATGGCGGCGGCCAGTCAGGAGGAGATCGAGGCAGATATTTCCCACCTGGGCCTCTATCATTCTAAAGCCAAGCACCTCAAGGAAATGGCCCAGACCCTGGTCGCTGAATATGGCGGCCAGGTGCCGGGCAAGAAGGAAGACCTGGTCAAATTAGCCGGGGTTGGCAACAAGACGGCCAATGTCGTTTTGGCTGAAGGCTGGGGGATTCCGGCCATCGCGGTCGACACACACGTGTCCCGGATTGCCAAGAAGTTCAAGATCGTGCCGGAGAAGGCAACGCCTTTGCAGGTTGAGAAAAGGCTGGAAGAGCTGCTGCCAAAAGAGGAGTGGATCCATACCCATCATGCCATGATCTTCTTTGGCCGCTACAAGATGCCCGCCCGGGCCAAGAACCCGGATCCCTACAGCTATTTGGAATAAGCTGAGAAAAGCAAAAAGAAAATTTTGTTGCAGGAGACAGCGATGATAAAATTGATTGCCTTTGATATGGATGAAAGCTTCATGCCGCGGAAGGGGTTTTATGAACGTGATCGCTGGGCACGCGATTTTGTCCTGCTGCGCGCAAAAGGCATCCGTGTCTTGCCTATTTCGGGAGACCAGTACCAGCAAGTAGCGGACTTCTTCCCGATGAAGGATGAAATGACAATTGGCGGCGTCAATGGTTCGGTGATCTTTGAAAAGGGCCAGCTGATTAAAGCAGACGAGATTGACCGGGCCATGGTTCAAAAAATAATGCAAATAATTGCGGAAAACGGCCTGGCACAACGGACCATGCTCTGCGGGATCAACTACTGTTATTTCTTAAAGCGGGCTGATCCGGTTTTTCGCGAAAGAATGAATTTTTATTTCTCGCATAATCAGAATGTATCTAGCTTCCTACCTTTGCCTGATGACAAATTTACCGAAATCGTGATTGTCCCAGGCACTGACCGCATGGACGAAACTGAGGAGAAGCTTAAGGCAGTCTGCGAGAAAAAACTGCAGATTTTTAACTCGGGCGTGGCCAGCATCGATATTCTGCAACCTGAAGTGTCAAAAGGAAATTCGCTTAAATGGCTGGCAAGCCGCTATAGTCTTTTGCCTGAGGAAATCATGGCTTTTGGTGATGGTCTTAACGATATTGAAATGCTGAAATTTGCGGGCCAGTCATACGCGATGAAAAATGCCCGTGAAGAGGTCAAGGAAGCAGCAAAATTTGTAACAAAACTGCCAGCCGCGGAGAATGGTGTCCTTGACACGATTGAAACAGAAGTTTTGGGAATGTAAAAGGCCGCTGGAGAAGGCGACCTTTTTTATATATATTATGCTAAAACATGCTTGATGAAGGCGTCCAGTTCCTTTAAAACAGCTGGGGAGGTGAATTCCTCGGCGCAGGTCATTAAGTCAACATGGCCCATTTCCATCCCTTCAGGGCTGTCAGCCTGCAAGTGGTTGATAGTTGTCGGTTTGCTGTCTTCATGCATGACGGAGACAGAGCCATAAAAGTCAACCACGCTACTTACTTTGGCGTTAACATCTGGGTAGAGGTTGTCTTCACCTTCTGGGAAAAAGCTAGCGTAAACGGCAGTGTGGCCGCCAGAAGAATTGCCCGCTAAAATAACCTGCTTTGGGTCGCCCTGGTATTCGGGCCCGTGCAGCTTCATGAAGCGCACGGCGTTTTGGGCATCAAGAATCGGCTTCGGGAAGGAAGCCACATCGCTGCCGCGGTATTCGACAACCGCAACAACATAGCCAAGAGCGGCGATTTTTTTCTCCTTTTCACATGTTAATTACATTGTATGGTAGGAAAAAAGATTATTCCAGCTAAAAAGTCAGCGCTTTCGATAAAAAACACAATACGCCAAAAACACCGGCAGAGACTAAACTGCCGGTGTTTTCGCATTATAAATTCATAAAAATTACAGGTTAACGATGTTTCTTGGCCGGCCGCCCTTGGCAATGGTCAATTGGTCGCTCAAGCAGATCTGCACCATGTTGCGGATGGAAGTTTCCGTGTAAAAGGCTGAGTGCGGAGTGATGACGACGTTTGGCATCTTGGCCAGGGTCTTGTAGTCTTCTGGGATTTCGCTGTCCGCAAGGCCCGTGTGGCCAAAGTAGCTGGATTCCCCAGCCAAGGTATCCAGGCCGGCACCAGCGATTTCGCCATCTTGCAAGGCTTTGATCAAGGCTGCAGTATCGACTAATTCGCCCCGGGCACAGTTGATCAAGTAGGCAGACTTCTTCATTTCCTTCAGCTGCTTTTCCCCGATCATGTTTTCCGTTGATGGGAAGAGAGGGGTGTGGAGGGAGATGATGTCGGCTTCCTTCAAGACCGTGTCAAAGTCGGTGTAGGTCAAAAATGGTTCAAATTCCGGGTTGTAAGCTACGTCATAGGCAATCACCTTGGCCCCCATGGCTGAGAAGATTTCCGCCACGGCGCTGCCAATGTGGCCGACCCCGATCAAGCCGACAGTCAAGTTGTAGATTTCATTGCTGATCAAGTTATTTGGCCAGGTGAAGTCGTGGTCATGGTCCATCCGGTAGCGGAATTCCCCGATCTTGCGCAAGAGGTACATGGCCTGAGTAACCGTCATTTCAGCGATCGCCCGCGGGGAGTAGACTGGGACGTTAGTGACCAGCAAGTTGTACTTCTTGGTCCAGTCAAAGTTGATGGTGTTGAAGCCGACGATTCTGAGGCCGACGCACTTGACCCCGTATTCGCTCAATTTTTGGTAAACGGCTTCTTCGTCAACCGGGCCCAGGGGCTTGAGGGAAACGCTGCTACAGCCTTCAGCCAGGTCAACAGTCGCGCTGGTCAAAGCCTGGTCGGTCGTCTTAACTTCGACATCGTTCTTCTTAGCCCAGTCTTCAATATAAGGTACTTCAATTGGGCTGACATTATACATAGCAATTTTAGTCATAAAAAACTCCTTTGTTACTTCAACTTTTGCTTGTTGCCAATATCTATTTTAGCGCAAATGCTGGTCAAACCAGGCAGTAATTTCCTGCAAGCGCCGGATCCGGTGTTTTGGCTGCCCGCTTCTGGACAGCTCGTGGTTTTCACCTTTAAAGAGGCACATTCTGCTTTCTACCCCGTAATAGAGCAGGGCACGGAACATCTGCATCCCCTCCGGCAAAGGACATCTGTAATCTTCCAAAGAGTGAATGAACAAGGTTGGCGTGGTCACGTTTTTAGCATATTTCAAAGGAGACTGCTGCCAGGCATAGTCCAGCTTCTCATCCAGATTCTTAGCATCAATAGAGTAAAGGTCATCCCAAGGACCCACGTCTGACATAAAGGCATCGCTCAGCCAATTAGACATGGACCGCTGGCTGGCGGCAGCCTTGAAGCGGTCAGTATGGCCGATCACCCAGTTGGTCATGTAGCCGCCGTAAGAACCGCCAGTGATGCCCAGGCGGCCTTCGTCGATTTGCGGGATTTGCGCCAAAACGTCGTCCGTGAACTTCATCAAATCCTCGTAATCTTCCCGGCCCCAGTGCCCCCGCATGTTAGCGTAGTCGTTGCCCTGGCCGTCAGAGCCGTAGATGTTGGCAAAGAGGACAAAGTAGCCCTGGCCTGCCCAGACCTGCATCTCGTGGAAAAATGGCGTCCCGTAGACGGTCTTTGGCCCGCCGTGAACATCGAGGATGGCCGGGTATTTTTGCTTTTCATCAAAGTCTTTCGGATAAAGGACCCAGCCGTGCTGGGTATTGCCGGCATAGTCCTGGTAGTCAATTTGAACGGCGGAAGCGATATAGCGGTCCTTTAAGGCAGCTTCGTTATAGCTGGACTGCTTGGTCAGCTGGCCGTCCTTAAAGCTGTATAGCTGCTGAGTTTCGTTGGCATTTGGGCCAGTAAACCAGCAAGTGCCGTCTTCGGTAAAGTCGAAGAATTCGATGGAAGAAAATTCAAAGACAGGAGTAATTTTTTCGCCGTCAAAGCATTCCAATACCGTGTGGTCGACCTTAGTCGTGGTGAAGTAGAGGCAGTCCTCAAAGACCCGGCTGGTCCGCACGTCTAACAGGCAAAGGTCGGTATCAACGCAGTCGCCCCAGCAGTCATCCCAAGCCGCGGCCAAAGAAAGAGTTTTGGATTCCGGTTCATATTTGTAAAACTGGGGATTTTCTTCTGATCCATAGCGCTTTTCATCAGTGGCCACCAGGTAGAGCTGGCCCTTTAAGACGCAGATGTCAAAAATTGACCACTTTTCTTTTGGAAAAAGCTGAGAATATTCCAGGCTGTTTAAGTCCAGCTGGTAGAGGGCGGACTTGCGGGCCTTGGATTGAGTGTAAGAATCCCCGGTGAAGTAGAGAACAGAGCCGCTCACATAGTGGAGGTCAAAGTTGAAGTATGGGTCATCTTTTAAGAGTTCGGTCAACTCCTTTTTGGCCGGGTCAAAAAGAAAGAGGCGGTCGCGGAACTTGGAAATAATTCCGTCGCCGTTGAAGTAGGCAGGGTATTCGTCTAATACCACATAGTCTTTTTCATCCGGATCCTGCTTTTTCTCAGCTGCCCGCAGGTCAACCCGCCGGCTTAAAAGCAGGCGGCCGTCAGCCAAGGCATTCTCGACCGCGAAATCTTCTCCGTCTAAAGCAGCGATTTCTCTTGCTTCACCGCCAGTTAAAGAGAGCTGATAGATAAAGGTCTTGCCCTTTTCCTTGGTCCGGTTGCCGGCAAAGCAGACCGTGTTTTCATCAAGAAAGATGAAGTCTTTTTCCTGGCCAGAGGAGCTAAGCGGGGTGACTTGCCCGTTTTTTAGTGTCTCTAAGGTATAGAGGTACTTATCCTTTTTGCCGGCGTCTGGCAGGCCCTTGACCCAGACCAGGTTCTGCCCCTTGGCCTGCAATTTGCCCAGGTTGGCATAGTGCAAAAAGTCTTCAATTTGAATTGCTTCCATGATTTCCTCTTTTCTATTGTTACAGTATTCTTGCTTTTATCCTGTTGCTATATATTTTAGCAGAGAAAAAAAGCCGGGGCCCTGAAGAAATCAGTTGCTCTGGCTTTTTCGATAAATTATTAATTCTGCAGCTTAGTTATCCTGCTTATCATTATTATTGTTGTCTTGCTTATTTTCTTCAGTCTTCGGCGCCTCGCGGCTCTGGCTGGAAGAAGCAGCTGAGCTTGACGAAGCCGCGCTTGAACTTGAAGAGCTGGATGAAGACGAGGACTTCTCGCTTGAACTGGAACTCGAGCTGCTCTTCGAGGAGCTGGAACTTGAACTTGATTTGGCTTTGGAAGTCACGGCTGAACTGGAAGCAGTGGAAGTATCCCTGCTTGAGGAGACATAATCAGCGTCAGTCGGCGAATGACCCTTGACAAAGAGTTCCCAAGTGTAGGACTGGCCAGGGGAGGCCACTTCGTCTTCAGTATTCTTGACAATCCGCTTCTTGACGACCGTTGCTGGCTTTTCCCAGTCTGTGCTGTCTTCGTCAGCCATCAAGTAGGACATCATGTACTTGTAGATCAGCTGGGCTGAGTACTGGCCGACTCCGGAGATCGTCCCGTCCTTCAAATTGTCATAGCCTGTCCAGATCCCGATTGAATACTGCTTGGTGTAGCCAACGAACCAGGAATCCTTTGGCGTTGAGCTGTAGCTTGGGTACTTAACCAGGTCGGAGTCAGAGTACTTAACCGTACCAGTCTTACCGGCCTCGTAGATCCCGCCGACCTTGGCCGTGGTCCCGGTCCCGCTGGTGAAGACGCCCTTGAGCATGTCGGTGATCATGTAGGCAGTTGACTTCTTCATGACCCGCTTGCCAGCAGAGTCATACTTGCGGACCTGCCCGTCAGGCGTTTCGATCTTGGAGACGAATTGCGGTTTTCTGTAAACGCCCATCGTCGCGAATGCCCCATAAGCAGCCGCCATCTGCAAGCTGGAGGCGTCAGCCCCGATCGCTGTTGAAAGACCAGCATTGGCACTGACGTTAACACCTAATTTTCTGGCAAAAAGCGAGGCCCGGGAAATCCCGACTTCATTCAAGGCTCTGACAGCCGGCACGTTTCTGGACTGAACCAGGGCATAGCGCATGCTCATTGCCCCCTGGTAAGTGTTGTCCCAGTCATAAAGTTGGATATTAGTGCCCGGGTAGGTGTACTTGGTATCCTGCAGGATGTGGCTGGTCCCCCAGTTAAGGTATTGAATTGCCGGAGCGTAGTCTAAGACCGGCTTGATCGTTGACCCGGTTGACCGGCCTGTTTGGACCGCCCGGTCAAGTCCCAGCTGGACTGACGGCAACTTCCGGCCCCCGAGGATGGCGATAACATGTCCGTTCTCCGGGTTGATGACCGTGGCCCCGATCTGCATCTTCTTGCTGGTGAAAGCAACGCTGCCGCTGTTAGCCAGGGAGTAAAGCTTGTTTTGGGCAGCCTGGTTGATGTTGATGGTGATCTTCAGATTGTCATTGTATGGGTCGTAGCCGTTAGCCTGCACTTCAGCAATTGCTTCCTTGATGTAGGCATCGTCGACCTTGCGTAGCTTGGATTCAGTGCTGGTCGTGTGCTTCTTAAGGCCCTTCTGTACGTCTTCAGACTTGGCTGCCAGGTACTGCTTCTTAGTAATCTTCTTGTTGTCATACATGGCCTTAAGAACCAGGTCCCGCCGGTACTTAGCCTTCTTTGGGTAAAGGTAAGGGTTGTAGGCCACCGGGGCATTAGGCATCCCGGCCAAAAGGGCCAACTGGGCCAGGTCCAGCTGCTTAAGGGACTTGCCATAGTAGTAGTTGGCTGCAGTCCCCATCCCGTAGGTTCCATAGTTCATGTAAACCTTGTTGATGTAAAATTCCAGGATCTGGTCCTTGCTATATTCTCTTTCCACCTTCATGGCCAGCCAGGCTTCCTGGGCCTTTCTGGACAGAGTCCGCTGGGAGCTGGCGGTTGAGAAGCAGGTCAATTTGACCAGCTGCTGGGTGATGGTGGACCCGCCGGCCACGGTGCTGGAGCTCTTGACGTTGGTCAAGAAAGACGACACGATCCGGAGGGGGTCGATCCCCAGGCTTTCAGAGTAGAAGCGCTTATCTTCGATAGAGACGACCGCATCTTTCAAAGTCTGGGGAATGGCCGAGTCTTTAGCATAAACCCGGGTCTGTGAACCCAGTGACATTAAAAACTTGCCATCGGTAGTGTAAAAACTTGATGTGCCGCCGCTTTGCAGCTTGGCGGTGCTGATGCTCGGCGCGTCTTTGGCGTAGTAGGCGAAGACGCCGACGCCGGAGATGATCAGCAAGAAAAAGAGCAGAAAAAGCCATTTAATTACCCGCAGAACGGGCCGGGCCTTCTTGGCGCTGTCATTGGCATGAAGGCGGGCCATCCGCGTGTTCTTTTGCTCTGGACTATTTGTTGCCATGTTCTTGTTTCCTATCCGCAATGATCCGGTCGACTGCCTCTAAATAGGGCAGGGAAGGCCGGAATCCGCTTTTAATTTCAAAGGAGTTAGCTTCGATTTCAGCAAGAGTCATGGAACTCTTGCCGGCAGCCTTCCAGTTTTGCCAAGCTTGAATCAAAAAAGATGCCGGGGTGACAAAGTAGCGCTCCAGGGTCATGAAGCCGATAAGGGCAAAGCAAATCCCCTCCTGGTCCAAACACTGCTCAAGGTGCAGGATCTGGTGCTCATGAAAGTTTTTTAAAGGAAAAGAAGTTTTGTTGCGCGTCTCCTTGGCTTCAAAATCAAGGTAGTAGCCTTGATAGACGCCGTTGTAGTCAGTCGTTGAGGCCTGACGAAAGTAGGCCTCACGGATGACGGCCCGCGATCTTTTGGGATAGTCGACCTTGACGATCTGAATTGGGGTCGGCTTCTTGTGAACGACCGCGATGCCCGCGTCAAGGTAGTACTGGTTTGATTCATTGATCTGCTGCTCCAGGGTCATGCCGCGGTCAGAAAAGCTGGCCTTTTTAAGCAGGGGCTTTTCTCCTTGCCGCTGGGCTGCCCTGAGGGGCATGACAGATCCAGTTGGGTATTTGACCATAAAGTTCACTCCTGGAAGTCATTATAACAATAAAAACTTGAGAAACCTAATCAGATTATTTGCAAACTGACTCTGAAGCTAGATCATTCCTGCTTTTGTGGTTAATGTTACAATGTTTTTAAGGAACTGGCAAAGCAAAAAGATTAAGGGAGGAATTTACATGCAGCGAATTTGGATCAGCGGCTACCGGAGCTATGAACTGGGAACTTTTGGCGACAAGGATCCAAAAATCACGGTGATCAAGTACGCCATAAAGCAGCGCCTGACCAGCCTGCTGGAAGAAGGGCAGTTGGACTGGGTCATCACTGGCGCTAACCTGGGCGTTGAGCAGTGGAGCGCGGAAGTGGCCCTGGAACTTAGGCAGGACTATAACCTGCGCCTGGCAGTGATGCTGCCTTATCTGGACTTTGGCAGCCACTGGAGCGAAAACAACCAGCTCAAGCTGCAGAATTTGAAAAATCGAGCCGACTTTTGGTCCGCAACTTCAAAAGGACCCTACCAAGGCGGCCGGCAATTTCGGGAATACCAGCAGTTCATGTTCCAGCACACTGACCGGGCCCTTCTGGTCTATGACCCGGAATATCCGGGCAAGAGCAAGTATGACTACGAGATGATCGAAAAATACCTGGAAAAGCGGGATGACTACCAGCTGGACCTGCTTGATTATTATGACCTGGAGCAGGCCGCCAGGGATTATGAAGAAAATCAAAGGGAATGGTAAATTTTAACTCTTTCTTTCTTTTTTATGGGGCCGCTTTTTGATAAAATGACTTTAGTATAAAGGAGTCAAGAGTTAATGGCAGATTTAAACGATATTAAGTTGTCCGCGCAGGACATTTTGAAGAAGCAGTTCAGAAGCAAGGTCAAGGGCTATGATCCGGATGAGGTTGATTCTTACCTGGACCAAATCATTTCCGACTATGAAACCTTCCAGGACATCATTGAAGACCTTTACGGCCGGATTGGTGAACTGCAGGGGCAAGTAATCGACGCTGAGAAGCAGGTCAAGCAAGAAGAACAGGCTGTCAAGGAAATCCCAGCAGCTGTACCAGCTTCAGCGACTACTGAAAGCAAGGAAGAAGACGTTAAGACCTACGTGCCAAGCTCTCAGAGGCAGCGGGCCGACTTCGCTTTGGATAACAGCAGCAGTACTAGCGGCGAAATTTCAACTAACATGGCAATCATTCAAAGACTTTCTACTCTGGAGCGGAAGGTCTACAATCTGGAACAAAGAGTTTACGGAATTCAGGACTTACAAAAGTAAATAAAGTTTGCTATAATAGTAATGTTGCAAATTTTGAGCAGTCGCGGCCGGCCTTGAGTCGGCTGAGGAAAGTCCACGCACGCACGGGCTGCGATGCCCGTAGTGATCGTATTCAGCCCAATAAGCTGGAGGAGGCCTTAGGCCTCACGGCAGAGAAAGCGCTAAAGCCTAGCCATGCGTGAATATCTTGGAAGTGCCACAGTGACGGAGCAAGCCGGGAAACCGGCTTGGTGGAACGAGGTAAACCCTGCGAGCGTGTAACCCAAAATTTGGTAGGGGCGTCTCAACTTAGGCAAATGAACCAAAAGTTGGACTACATCATGTAGAGATAGATGGCTGCTGATACCAGCCGCGGCCGGCGGTTGGTGGAACAGAACGTGGCTTATAGAAATTTGCAAGGCAGAGAGTTGGACTTCGTTTGAAGCCCAACTTTTTCTTTTTTAAGGAAAAAGCCTGCAAATATCAAAATCAGAATAGTAATCAGAATAAAGATCAGAAAGAAAAGAACGGAGACAGCGATGGAAGAATACCAATTATACGCGACCATGGGGGCGGGTTTTGAAAGCGTCGTGGCTAAGGAACTGCAGTCCTTGGGTTATGAAACGATGACGGAAAACGGCCGGGTCTTTTTTAAAGGCGGCCAGAAAGATATTGTCAGATGCAATTTGTGGCTCAGAACGGCTGACCGGGTCAAGATCCTGTTAAAGGAATTTACGGCAAAAGACTTTTCAACCTTGTATGACGAAACTTACGCTTTTGACTGGGCCATGCTTTTACCAGTTGACGCGGCTTTCCCAGTCAAGGGGCGCAGCGTCCGCTCGAAACTGCACTCTGAGCCGGACGTACAGTCCATTGTCAAAAAAGCCATCGTTGACAAGATGGCGGCCCAATACCACCGGCGGGGCAAGCTGCCGGAAAGCGGCAGCCTCTACCAGCTGGACGTCCACATTTACAAGGACACTGTCCGCCTGTCCCTGGACACGACCGGGGAAAGTCTTTTCAAGCGGGGCTACCGGATTGAGCACGGGGGAGCGCCTTTAAAGGAAAACTTCGCGGCATCTTTGATCAAGCTGACGCCATATGACGGAACCCATCCATTTATTGACCCGATGTGCGGATCGGGGACCCTGCCGATCGAAGCAGCCTTGATTGCTCGCAATATTGCCCCAGGTACTTGGCGGAAGTTTGCCTTTGACGATTTTGACTGGTTTGATCCGAGCTTGCACGAAGAGCTGCTGGAAGAAGCCAAGAGCCAGGTTAAGCCAGCTGAAGCGCCAATCTGGGCCAGCGACATCGACCAGTCGATTCTGGAAGTAGCCAAATTGAACGCCCACAATGCCGGCGTTTTGCAAGATATCCGCTTCAAGCAGGTTGCCGTTAAAGACTTTACTACCGACCTGGAAAACGGGGTCATTGTTTCCAACCCGCCATACGGAAAACGCTTGAAAGACAAGCAGGGGGCAGAAGAGCTCTACCGGCAGATGGGAGAAGTTTTGCGGCCGCTGACTTCTTTCAGTCAGTACTATTTAACGGCTGACCCGGATTTTGAAAAGTGTTTCGGGCAAAAGGCCAGCAAGAAGCGCAAGCTCTATAACGGTAACCTCCGGGTTGACTACTACCAGTTCTGGGCCAAGCGCAAGTAATGATAAAGAGATAAGCTGATGAAGACGATTACGGATAGTGAACAGCCAGACTTCTGGCTGATCTCAGACCCGCACTTAATTGCTGATGACTTGCATGATTTTGGCGCTAGGTTCCAAGAGATGCGCCGGACTAGTGCCGGTAAGGATATTGCCTATCAAGACCTAGTTCTCAGGGCTTTTGTCAGAAAAGTCCTAAAAGAAAAGCCGGCTGCCCTGGTCATTACCGGGGACTTGACCTTTAACGGGGCCAAGAGGTCAGCTGAAAGGCTGGGAGAGATTTTTGCCCCCTTAAAAGAAGCTGGCATTGCTTTGCTGGTTATACCGGGCAACCACGACATCTATGATGGCTGGGCCAGGAGCTTTGCTGGCAGTGAGGAAAGACGGGTAGAACAGATTTCACCAGATGACTGGAAGGATATTTTTTCCGCCAGCTATGACTTGGCGGCAAGCCAGGAGCCAGGCTCTTTATCATATTCAGTCAACTTGAATCCGCACTGGCGGCTGCTTTTGCTGGATTCCAACCTCTATGGCAGTCAGTTTTCCTACACCCACCCCATGACCAGCGGGGCCATCGATGATGGGGAAAGACGGTGGATGGGCCAGGAATTGGCTGAGGCAAAAAGACTGGGACAAGACGTCCTCTTTTTCATGCACCATAACCTCTACAGTCATAATTCAGTGGTTCATGACGGCTTTAAACTGAATAATGCCGGTGAAATTGTCCAGCTGCTCAGTCGGTATCCGGTCCGCTGCGCTTTTTCCGGCCATATCCATGCCCAGCACATCATGTCCGGCTGGGTTCCGGTTCCCGAGGTTGTTTCGTCCTGCTTCGCGGAAAGCGACCAGGGCTATGGGATGGTTGAGCTGACTGCTAACTCCCTCAGCTACCAGCGCCACTCTTTTGACATCGACGATTTTTTAACGGCTGAAGAGAAAAAGCAGCCGCCTTTTGCGGATTTTCACGCTTATCTGAAGGAAGTTTTTGACCAAAGCAATGATCTGCTTCTGCGCCAGCACTTGCTCAAGGGAGCAGAAAAGGACCTGCCGGAAGCCGCGGAAATGCTCAAAAATATGCACTGGGACTTTTTCACCGGGCAAAGCTATAAGAGTGAAGCCGAGATCGCGACAATTTATGAATCAAGAGCTTACCGAACTTTGCTGGCAGCCATGCCCAGCATGAAAAGTTATATCAGCTCCCTTTACGAGAGCACCCAGTCAAGTCAGAAGTTAGATTTGACCTGGTGAAAAGCCGATTATTTTTTAAGTTTTTTTGCTTAAAGTCCTAACTATAGCTTGATTACCGAATATTAAAAACAATAGTTAAAAATATTTTTCGCATTTCTCGGTATTTTCCTGCTTTTTTGCTATAATCTAGATATCTAGTGACAAGGAGTTTTTCATGAAAAAACATTTGATCTTTTTAGGAGACCTTGGCGTCATTTATTACAGCTGGCTCTTGCTGGTGCTTTTCTTGACTGTGATCTTCTGTCTGGAAGGCAGCCAGTTCATCAACCTGCCGACTGTGATAACCGGCATCATCTTCCTGCTCCTGTTTGTTTTTACATGGAAAAAGTCCTACATTTCTTTTGACGGTCAGGCGCACTTGCGGTTGCCTTACCGGAAGGAGTTCGTCCTGGAGGAAAAACCAGAATTGGTGACTAGTTGGCGTGGCTTTGAAGTCTACCGGGCGCCGGTTTCCAAGCATCAAAGCATTGATTATCTTGTTTTTAATAGAAAGCGTGACAGAAATGGTTAAATCAGATATTGAAATTGCGCAAGCTGCAGAAGAATTGCCTATTACTGACGTTGCGGCCAAGCTGGGCTTGACCAGCCAAGACCTCGAACCATACGGCTACGACAAGGCCAAGGTCAACTGGCAGGCAATCAAGCGCAGTGAAGAAAACGGCCACTTGGGCAAGCTGATCTTGGTGACTTCAATTTCACCAACTCCAGCCGGGGAAGGCAAGTCCACGATGACGATCGGGATCGGGGATGCCATCAACAACCAATTAGGCAAGAAGACGGTCATTGCCTTAAGAGAACCATCCATGGGGCCAGTCTTCGGGATGAAGGGCGGGGCTGCCGGCGGCGGCTATGCCCAAGTCATTCCAATGGAAGACATCAACCTCCACTTTACCGGGGACATGCATGCCTTGACTTCAGCCATAGACAACCTGTCAGCCCTGGTTGACAACTACATCTACCAAGGCAACGAACTGGGCCTGGACCCGGAAAAGATCGTCATTAAGCGCGGCCTGGACGTCAACGACCGGACCTTGCGCAAGGTAACGATCGGCCAAGGATCCAAGTTCAACGGAGTTGAACGCCCTGCCAGCTTCCAACTGACTGTGGGCCACGAACTCATGGCTATTCTCTGCCTGTCCAAGGACATTGCTGACTTAAAGGAAAGAATCGGCAAGGTTCTGGTCGGCTACACTTACGAGGATGAACCAGTCTTTGTCAAGGACCTGGGCTTCCAAGGCGCCATCGCTGCCCTTTTGTCAACTGCCTTGAAGCCAAACCTGGTTCAAACTTTGGAACATACTCCAGCTTTCGTCCACGGCGGACCTTTCGCCAACATTGCCCACGGCAACAACTCCATCCTGTCAACCAACCTGGCTCTGCATCTCAGCGACTACGTTTTAAGTGAAGCCGGCTTCGGCTCAGACCTTGGCGGGCAAAAGTTCCTGGACTTCGTTTCAACCAAGCTGGAAAAGAAGCCAGATGCCGCCGTTGTTGTTGCGACTGTCCGGGCCTTGAAGTACCAGGCTGAAAAGTCAACCGACCACTTGAAGGAAGAAAACCTGGACTCATTAAAGGAAGGCTTTGCTAACTTAGACCGGCACATGAACAATGTCCGTTCATACCAGATCCCGGTTTTGGTTGTCATCAACAAGTTCCCGACTGATACTGAAGCTGAACTTGACCTGCTTAAGTCAATGATTGAAGAACAAGGCTTCCCATGCGAAATCGTGACTGCCCATGACGAAGGCTCAAAGGGGGCTAAGGAAGCGGCCGAAAAGATCGTTGAACTGGCCGACAAGAGCGACTACGAAATCAAGCGCAGTTACGATGAGGATGACGACTTGGAAACCAAGATTGAAAAGGTAGCCAAGCGTATCTACCACGCGGCTGCCGTGGAATACACGGACAAGGCCAAGGAGCAGCTGGACAAGCTGAAGAAGATGGGCAAGGACAAGCTGCCAGTCATTATTGCCAAGACCCAGTACAGCTTTACTGACAATGTCAAGGAATTAGGGGCTCCTACCGGCTTTACTTTGCATGTCAAGGGCTTGAGCCTCCGCAACGGGGCCGGCTTCGTGGTCGTTTCAACTGGCCACATTCTGGACATGCCAGGCCTGCCAAAGCACCCAGCCGCTTTGGATATTGATGTGGACGAAACCGGCAAGATCAGCGGTTTGTTCTAGAAAAGAGGATTATGCAGATAGTTGGATTGGTGATCGCTGCCTTGATCGCGGCGGCTGATCAAGCTTTGAAGTATTATATTGTCACAAATTACCGTTTGGGCGAAGTCCACGACGTGATGCCGGGGCTGTTCTCCTTTACCTATATTCAGAATAACGGGGCGGCCTGGAACATTTTGTCCGGGAAAATGTGGTTCTTCTATGTAGTCAGTGCTGTTGCTATTGCCGTAGTGCTTTACTACTACTTCAACAAGAAGTATAGCCACTGGATGTTCAAATCAGGCCTGGTTCTGGTTTTGGGCGGGATTATCGGCAACTTGATTGACCGCCTGCATTTGAAGTATGTCATTGACATGATTCAGCTGGACTTTGTGCAGTTCAATATTTTCAACCTGGCTGATGCCGCCATTACCGTTGGCGTGATTCTGATCTTCAGCTATCTGTTATTCATTGAAAGAGAGGACTAGGATGAACCGTGAGTATGAACTGACCGTGGAAGCAAGCGGCCAGCGGCTGGACAAGTATCTGGCAGAGGAAATAGCCGACCTGTCCAGAAGCCGGATCAAAGAATTGGTCCAAGCTGGGGAAATCCTGGTCAATGGTAAAAAGAGTAAAGTTTCATATAAAGTGCAGAAAGGTGACCTGATTCAGGTCACCGTTTTGCCGTTAGAGCCATTGGCGCTTGAAGCAGAAAATATTCCCTTGGACATTGTTTATGAAGATGAAGACGTCATCGTGGTCAACAAGCCCCAGGGGATGGTGGTCCATCCGGCTGCCGGCCACCCCAGCCACACCTTGGTCAACGCCTTGCTCTACCACACCAGGGACCTGGCAGATAGTCCGGAAGGCTTCCGGCCCGGAATCGTTCACCGGATCGACAAGGACACCTCAGGCCTGTTGATGGTGGCTAAAAACGCGGCTGCCCGGGAATCGCTGGAAAAGCAGCTGGCGGCCAAGTCCAACAAACGCCAGTACCTGGCCATCGTCCATGGCAATTTTGCGGAAGAAGAGGGGACAATTGACGCCCCAATTGGCCGCAATCCCAAGGACCGCAAGCAGATGGCCGTCGTGGAAAAGGGCAAGAGAGCGGTGACCCACTTTAAGGTTTTAGAGCAATACCAGGGCTACAGCTTGGTTGAATGCCAGCTGGAAACCGGCCGGACCCACCAGATCCGGGTGCACATGGCCTACATCGGCCATCCTTTGGCCGGCGATCCTTTGTATGGACCAAGAAAGACCCTGGCAGGCCATGGTCAGTTTTTGCATGCCAAGACCCTGGGCTTTGAGCAGCCATCAACAGGTGAGTGGCTGGAGTTCTCCGTCCAGCCGCCGGAAATTTTCCAGCAGACGGTTGCAGACTTGCGAAAGAAGCGGGTGAAATAAGATGAAACGCTACCTTATTCTTGAAGATGGCAGCTCTTATGCCGGTGACGGTATTGGGGCCATGATCACCGCCACGGGCGAATTGGCCATCCAGACCAGCAACTATGGCTACCAAGAGGTTTTAACCGACCCGTCAAACGCGGGCAAGATCATTGTTTTTACTACTCCGATGATCGGAAGTAACGGGATCAACGCCGTTGACTACGAAAGCATTCAGCCTAGTGTCAAAGGAGTTATTGCCAACGACATTGCCTTGAACATTACCGACAATGACACTTTTCAGTCTTTGGGCGACTTTCTAAAGGAAAAAGGGGTGCCGGCAATTTTTAACGTTGATACCCGGGCCTTGGTCAGAAAACTGCAGAATCTGGGCCCTTTAAAGGCCTCAATCATGGATACCAATGATGAACACGCCTTTGACCAGATCAGAGCCCTGGTTTTGCCGAAAAACAAGAGCTCCTTGGTTTCCACTAAGAACGCCTACGCCGCGCCAAACGTCGGCAAGACGATTGCCGTTATCGACCTGGGCCTCAAGCACTCCATGCTCCGGGAACTGTCATTAAGACAGGTCAATGCCAATGTTCTGCCATACAACGCGACTGTCCGCGACATCAAGAGCCTGCGGCCGGACGGGATCATCATTTCTAACGGCCCCAGCCAGGCCAAAGAAGTTTTGCCATATTTGCGGCAGATTTTAGATGAATATCTGGGCAAGCTGCCGATCCTGGGGGTCGGCCTTGGCTTTTTGGCGATTTCATCCTACCTGGACCTCAGCCTGGTCGACCTGCCCCAGTATCAGAACGGGACCAATTTTCCTGTAATCGGGCAAAGTAGCGGGCAGATCTGGCAGACAGCCATGAACATCGGCCAGTTGGTTTTGCCGGATGACACGGCCATGACCTTCAATGAAGAGTATTTCGACCTGCACAATGAGCTTTTGGCTGGCTTCAGCAATGACAAGCTGCAGCTGCTGGCGGTGGCCTTCAACCCAGAAGGAGCCCCGGGGACGGAAGATGCCCAGGTGATTTTTGACGACTTTTTGAAACTGGTGAAATAATGCCACGTGAAAATGATTTAAACAAAATCTTGATTATTGGTGCCGGCTCAGCCCTGGTGGGCAATGTGGCCAATACGGACCTCTTGACCAAGGGTGCCATCGAGGCCCTCTTAGAAGAGAATATCCAGGTGGTTCTGGTCAACCCCAATCCAGCCAGCGTGTCAACGGACCCCTTGCCGGGCTTGACCGTGTACCTGGAGCCGATGACTTTGGACTTCTTGAAGCGGATCCTCCGGATGGAAGAACCCGATGCGATCATGACGGCTTTTGGTTCCTTGATGGCCCTGGACGTGACCAAGAAGCTGCAGGCTGATGGAATCCTCCACCAGATGGGGATCAGGCTGTTAACGATCAATGAGAGGGCCATTTCCATGTCCAACCCGCAAAAGCGGACCCGCTTTTTAGAAGCCAATCATCTGCCAGTAGGTCAGACCTGGTTTTTAGACAGCTTGGGACTCAAATACGATGAGCACCTGCAAGAGCAGCTGGAAAACAAGCTCTCTTTCCCGATCCTTTTGACCAAGAAATACTACTTTGAACGCGATGACCACATCTCCTTTAAGAGCAGTCGGGATTTAGCCCAGTACCTGCGCCAGGAGAGCCAGGACAAGGACTTCCGTCCGGCCAGCTACCGGATGACGGAAGACCTGTCTAGTTGTGAGGAAGTCATCCTGGACCTTCTTCGCGATGAAGACGGCAACCTCTGCTTCGTCGGGGCAACTGGGTCTTTGGAACCGGTCGGGATTGACTCAGGCGACTCGGTCTTGATCAAGCCCCTTTTGACCATGAACAATGACCAAATTCAAGTCCTGCGGGCAGAAGCTGGCAAGATCGCGGACAAATTGCAGCTAGTCGGCTTTTTGAGCATCCACTTCGCCATCAGCCACCGGGATACGGAAATGGTCTACAAGCTCTTGGCCGTCAAGCCTCGCTTGACCAGAACGGCGGTCTTGGACCAAAAGACCAGCTTGTATTCAATCGGCTATGTCTTGGCCAAGCTGGCGATCGGGATGCGACTGAATGAAGTCACTGACCCGGCCACCGGCCTGTGCGCGGCGATTGAACCGGTCTCTGATACTGTCAGCGTCAAGATCCCTTACTGGTCCTTTGCCCAGACTGGTTACAACCACTACCAGCTGGGCAAGCACACCCAGTCAACTGGAGAAGCGGTCGGGATCGGGCGGAATTTTGAAAGTGCCTTTTTCAAGGCCTTGATTTCCAGCAATGACCTGGAAGTCCTCTGGTCGGCTTTTGTCAAGGAAAGGGGAAAGAGCGATGAGGTGATCCTGGATGACCTCCGTCACCCTAACGAAATGCACCTGGTTCAGCTGCTGGCTGCCCTTAGCCAGGGGATCGACTACCAGGCCCTGAGCAGCGTCTTCAATATTCATCCGGTCTACTACCAGAAGCTGCGCTACCTGGTCAAGATCGGTAGGGACATTGCCCACGCGGGTGAATTAGACCATGACCTCCTCTTAAAGGCCAAGATCCGGGGCTTCTCCAGCGACCTTTTGGCCAAATTGACCAAGATGGACGTCCATGACATTTTCCCTTTGCTCAATGAAAAAGGTATCCGGCCGTCATTCTCAGCCATTGATGACAGTGCCGGGGTCTACCAGCCGAAAGTCAAGGTTTACTACCAGAGCTACGGGGTCGAAAGCGAATTGGAATTTGCCAAGGATTCGGAGAAGAAGAAGGTTCTTTTGCTGGGGATGCCGCCTTTCCAAGTCTCGGTAACCAGTGAATTTGACTACATGCTCTACCATGCCCTGGCGGCCTTGAAAAAAGAGGGCTATGAGACGGTCCTTTTGTCCAACAACGCTGAATCTGCTTCGATGGACTACCACCTGGCTGGCCGGGTCTATTTTGAACCGATCAACCTGGACAGCATCATCACCATCTGCGAAGAAGAAGGGATCACGGACGTGGTCACCCAGTTCTCCGGCAAGCAGGTTTCCGCCTTGCGCCTGCCTTTGATGAGCCACGGTTTGAAGATTTTTGGCCAGCACGACATCGACCGCCTTTTGCCAATCAGTCACTTGGACACGGCCAAGATTTCTGACGTCAAACGGGTGCCGTATTTGGCAACGACTGATTACCAGGCAGTTTTAGCCTTTGTCGCCCAGGTAGGTTATCCTGTCTTGGTCGGGGGTTACCACCAAAAGGGCAAGCAAAAGTCGGCCGTGGTCTATGACCAGCCGGCCCTGGACAAATACTTCCGGGAAAACCAGGTTGATGACTATACGATTTCCCAGTTTATCTCGGGGATGAAGTATGAGATTACGGCGATCACGGATGGGGAAGACGTGACAATTCCAGGGATCGTGGAGCACTTGGAGCAGTCGGGGTCGCATGCATCAGACTCAATTGCTGTTTTTGGCCCCCAGTATTTAAGCAGGGAACATGCCGAAAAGCTAAGAGAGGAAACGATCAAGCTGATCTCCAGCTTCAAGGTCAGAGGGATTTTCAACCTCCACTTTTTGCTCAAGGGCAGTGAAATCTACCTGCTTCAGATCAAGACCTATGCCGGTCACAACCTGGCCTTTTTGTCCAAGTCCATGAACAAGGACCTGGTCGAATATGCGGTTAAGGTTTTAGCGGGCAGAAAGATTGCCGACTTGGGCTACCCGAATGAGGTCTGGCCAGTTGACGAATTCATCCACGTGAAGATGCCGGTCTTCTCCTACCTCAATTACAGCTCAGACAATACTTTTGACTCCAGGATGAAGTCCTCTGACGCCGTGATGGGCAGAGACAGCCTTTTATCCAAGGCCCTTTACAAGGGCTATGAAGCCAGCGACCTGCATATTCCAAGTTATGGGACGATCTTCTTCTCAGTCAGCGATGAAGAAAAGCAGGAAGTGGCCAACCTGGCCAAGCGCTTTGCCCGCCTGGGCTTCAAGATTACAGCTACGGAAGGGACGGCCAATATTCTGGCTGAGGCCGGGATTACCACTGGCGTTATCGCCAAGATCCAGGAGGGGTCAAGAAACCTTTTGGAAAGAATCCGGACCCACCGGATTGTGATGGTGGTCAATGTCGTCAATCTGTCGGACTCGGCAGTGGAAGACTCGATCAAGATCAAGGACCAGGCCCTGAATACCCATATTCCGGTTTTCTCCAGCCTGGAAACAGTCCAGCTGATTCTGGATGTTCTGGAATCGCTGGCCTTGACTACCCAGCCAATTTAAAAGATGCTATACTCAAGGCAGAACTTTTTAATCTAAATCAAATTTATTTATATTTTTTATCCCGACAAGGATAGAAGCTTCGCAAGCAGGAGGGCAAGCGATGAGAGCAATTTTGACAACCGTCGGCCAAGACAAGACCGGGATTGTTGCCGGCGTAAGCAGCTTTTTGGCTGAAAAAGACATTAACATTCTGGACCTGTCCCAGACGATCATGGACGGCTACTTCACGATGATGATGGTCGTTGATGTCAGCGATGAGGCAGATTTCTCCGCCTTGAGCACGGACCTCAAGGAACTGGGCAAGAAACTGGGCGTGGAAATTAACATCCGGAATGAAAAGATGTACGCAGCCATGCATGAACTGGGCGGAGGTCTGGAATAATGGACTTGCGGCGGATTATGGAAACGGTCAATATGATCGACAACGAGAACCTGGACTTGCGGACGACGACTATGGGGATCTCACTTTTAGATTGTATTGACTCAGACAGTGACCGGGCCTGCCAGAAGATCTACGACAAGATCACGACTAAGGCGGAAAACCTGGTCAAGGTAGCTAGAGAACTGGAAACTGAATACGGGATTCCGATTGCCAACAAGCGGATTACTGTAACCCCGATTTCTTTGATCGCGGCAGCTTCAGGGGACAGCGACTATGTTAAGTACGCGATTACCTTGGACAAGGCAGCCAAGGCAGTCGGCGTGGATCTGATCGGTGGCTTCTCAGCTTTGGTGCACAAGGGCTACCAAAACGGTGACCGGGTCTTGATCAAGTCAATTCCCCAAGCTTTAAAGGAAACCGAAAGAGTCTGCTCTAGCGTCAATGTCGGCTCAACCAGAAGCGGGATCAACATGGATGCCGTCAAGGAAATGGGCCAGATCGTCATTGAGAACGAAAAGATTAACCCGCTGAACAACGGCAACCTGGTCATCTTCTGCAACGCGGTTGAAGACAACCCGTTTATGGCCGGGGGCTTCCATGGGGTCGGAGAAAGCGACGTGGCTTTGAATGTCGGCGTATCTGGTCCTGGCGTGGTTAAGACGGCCCTGGAAAAGGTTAAGGGCGAATCCATGGACGTGGTTGCTGAAACCATCAAGCAGACGGCCTTTAAGGTTACCAGAATGGGCCAGTTGGTGGGCCAGGAAGCATCTAAGCGCCTGGGCGTTGACTTCGGGATCGTGGACCTGTCCTTGGCGCCAACTCCTGCCCAAGGCGACTCAGTAGCCAACATTTTGGAAGAAATCGGCCTGGAAAGCGTGGGGACCCACGGAACCACGGCAGCTTTGGCCATGTTAAACGATGCTGTCAAGAAGGGCGGCATCATGGCCTGCAGCCATGTCGGCGGTTTGTCAGGTGCCTTCATTCCGGAATCAGAAGATGCCGGGATGATTGCAGCGGCAGAAAAGGGGATTTTGACGGTCGACAAATTGGAAGCCATGACCGCTGTCTGCTCAGTTGGTCTGGACATGATTGCGGTACCTGGCGACACGCCAGCTGAAACGATCAGTGCCATGATTGCTGACGAAGCGGCAATCGGGATGATCAACAACAAGACCACGGCTGTCCGGGTTATTCCAGTACCAGGCAAGGACGTGGGCGACACAATTGAATTTGGCGGCCTCTTCGGCTATGCCCCGATTATGCCTGTTCACAAGGAATCAAGCGCGGCGATGATCAACCGCGGCGGCCGGATTCCAGCCCCAGTGCACAGCTTTAAGAACTAATTTTTTAGAATATATAGAAAAAGAACCGTACTACCCATTTTGGGATAATACGGTTCTTTTTTGCATCTTAGTCAATCCGCTTAGCTAAAATCTCGTTAGCTTCCGGGGTAACTTCAATGGACTTCTGTCCGGTGTAGATGACGAAGCCAGGCTTGGCCCCGTTAGGTTTCTTGATCCGCTTGACCTGGATATAGTCAACCGGCACGTGGGCGGAATTTTTGGCCTTGGAGAAGTAGGCAGCGATCTCCGCGCTTTCCTGGATGTCGCTGTCACTTGGCTGGCTGTCAGTCAAGATAACGTGGGAGCCGGGGATGTTCTTGACGTGGAACCAGTAGTGGTTCTTGTCGGCCTTTTTCAAGGTCAGCCAGTCGTTTTGCAGGTTGTTCTTGCCGACTAAAACAGTTTTGCCGGAGCTGAGCTTGAACTTGTTTAGGCTCTTTTCGGTCAGCTTCGGCTTCCGGCGCTTCTTTTGATCAGCTCTAAGGTAACCTTGGTTGATCAGCTCTTCCTTGATGGTTTCGACGTCTTCTGGGTCAGCGTTGTCGATTTCCGTTTGAACGGAATCAAGGTAGCGGAGGTTTTCTTCCGTGATCTCAATCTGTTTGGTCACGTGTTTGATAGAATCCCGCATCTTCTTGTAGCGCTTGAAGTATTTCTGGGCATTGCGCTGAGGGGAGAGGGCTGGGTCAAGTTTGATGGTCATGGGCTGGTTGCCTTCATAGTAGTTAGGTAGGTCGATTTTTTCCATGCCGGGCTTAACCTGGCTTAAGTAGGCGGTTAAAAGTTCCCCGGAAACTCTGAGATTTTCGGAGTTTTCAGCACTGTCCAGCTGCTTTTCCAGCTTCTTCAGCTTCTTTTGGAGCTTTTTGGTCTCATTAGTGACGACCCGGGTCACCTGCTGGGACCGCTGCTTTACCCAGTCCCGGTTGGCCTGGTAGGCGTAAAACTCGTCTAAGGCTTCATTTAAGTTAGTGGAGGAGCTTTCCTTGGTCATCTCCAAATGATATGGCAGGTAAGGGTAGATCCGCCGCTTGTGCTTTGGCGTCAAGAGAACGTAGGCCTTAGGGGAGGAGAACTGGTTGTAGAAAGTCTTCAGAGAAGAGAAGGAGTAGTCGTCTTCCAAGTAGCCGGTCAGTTCTTGCCGGTCATCGCCATCTAAGCCGTCCATTTGCTTGGCTAGGTCAGCTGGGGTTGAGTAGTCTTTTTTCAAAGAAGAAAATTCTGATTCCGTTAAAGTAAAGCCGTTGATACCGGGAGTCAGTGGGGGCAGTTCGTACTTGGCTTTAGGCAAGAGGAGGCGGGCCCGGTTTTCGTCGGGGTTGATCCGCTTGAGCAAGTCGATGATCTTGCCGCTTTGCTTGTCATAGAGGATGACGTTGCTATGCCGGCCCATCAATTCAACGGAGAGGATCAGCTGCATTTCGTCACCGAGTTCGTTACGGTTGCTGAAGGAGAAGTTGACGATCCTGCTAAGGCCGACCTGGTTGATTTCCTGGAGGACTGACCCTTCCAGGTATTTACGCAGGACCATGACGAAGAGAGGAGCCACGTTAGGGTTGGAGAAGGACTCCTTGCTCAAGTAGAGACGGGGATATTCAGGATTAGCGGAAATTAAAAGCTGCTTGTTTTTGCGGCCCTTTCTAAAGACTAGGACCAGGTCGTTGTTAAAAGGCTGGTAGATCTTGTGTAAGCGGCCAGCAGTAATCTCATCTTGTAGTTCATTAAGCAGGCTATGAATAAATAATCCGTCAAAAGCCATTGAGCACACCTCATTCGTAAATTGAAAATTGTTCAATAAACTATTTTATCATAAATTGCGGGCTTTATCGGATATCTTGATTGATCTAGTTAGCAGTTATTCTATACGCAAACAGGCGTGATCAAGATTCTTCTAGTTTAGCTGGGGCAAGTATGCTATAATTTTCATGTTAAAACGTTAAATACGGAAGGTTTAATATGAAGATCGCATTAGTTACCGACAGTACGGCCAATTTGTCCGCGGCCGAAATTGAAAAGTATAATATCAAGGTCATTCCTATTCCGATTTACATCGATGACAAGGAATACCTGGAAGGTATCAACATCACTTCTGAAGAGCTTTTTGAATCGCAGCGGAGTGGCTCCAGCTTCCCGACCACTTCCCAGCCGAAGATGGGGGATCTCATCACGACTTTTGACAACTTGAAGGATGAGGGTTACGAGGCGATCATCTACCTTTGCCTCTCCAGCGGGATTTCAGGTTCCTACAGCACCTTGATGGGGATCGCGCAAAGCAACCCGGACTACCACCTGTACCCGTTTGACTCACAAATTACTGTCCGCCTGCAGGGCTACCAAGTTCTGGCAGCAGCCAAGATGATCGAAAAGGGCAGCTACAGCCCGGAAGAGATCATTGCCAAGCTGGCTGAAATCCGGTCAACTGTCGACGAACTCTTCATCGTTGATGACTTGAACAACTTGAGCCGGGGCGGGCGTTTGAGCAATGCCAGCGCCTTTATCGGGTCACTCTTGAACATCAAGCCTTTGCTGACTTTCAACGATGAAGCTAAGATCGTGGCTTATGACAAGGTCCGGTCAATGAAGCGGGCAGTTAAGAAGATCGAACAAGAATCTCTGGAAAAGATCAAGTCTTTGGATATCCCAGAAGACAAGCTGCGGATCTTGATCATCCAGTCAAATGACGCTGACCAAGCTGAAGACGTTATGAACTACTTCAAGGCTGAAGTGCCAAATGCTGTCTTTGAAATGGACGAATTCAGCCCGGTTATCGCGACTTATCTGGGCGAAAAGTCAATCGGCATTACTTGGATGATTGACGTTGAACAGATGGAATTCTAGTTTTTAGACTTCAGAATTTGCTGTGTTCAGTGAAAGAAAAGGAAATTTGGAAATGAGCATCAAAAAGTGGGCCGTTCTGGCCCTTTTTTGCGGCGTACTTTTGACAGGCTGCAGCAAGCAGACCGCGTCAAAAGAAGCAAGCAATAGTTCAAATAAAAGCAGTCAGAGTAGCAAGTCTAGCGCTAAAAAGACCAGCAAAGCTTCGTCAAGTTCAGCTAAAGCAGTAAAACTGAACGCGGCAAAACTGACGCCGCAGGAAAGCGGTAGCTTGATTACGCTTTACTGTGCTGACCGATTTGGCGGGGAATGGGCTAATTTGCTTCAAGCTGGGCAAAATAGCTCTTTAACCATTACCTTGCACAAGACCAGCGATTACGAATTTAAGCAGCCAGGCAGCGGCTATGCATATGAAGCCGCGGCGTCCGGGCAAACAGGGACGACCTACTATACTCTCAGCGACAGCACTTTTTACTTCTACCAAGGAGTAAAAGTAGCGGGCAGTGGCAGCTTTTTGGGCCAGGCAACTAAGCAGGAAATGGCTGACTATATCGGCAAAAAAGGCCAGCTGACGGAATTCAAGCAGCTGGCTAAGAAAGTCCAGATCGTGGATAAGTCTGGTCAAACTCAGCGCCTGTCTGACGGGCGGAGCGGCTACTTTACCATCCCTACTGAAATGCAGGGGACCTGGTATTCTGCAAGCAACTATGATGATGAGACAACGCATTCTAAGTACGTCTTTGGCCAAAGTACAATTTTTAGCCAGGATGACAAGTATGATACAAAGGGAACTACAACCACCCTGTACACGCGGGCTGCTAATTATAAAGCACCAGATCATCCATCCGAAGAACAAATAAAGCGGGCAGAAGGCTGGGGCTTGCCGAAAATAGTTCAGTATAAGGGAATTAACTATCTAAACGTCATGGGCTGGTACCAAGGCGCTGGTGATGGTGAATATTTCGCAGTTCATACTGAAGAAATTGACGGAAATGACGTTCAAGTTTTGGTACTTGCTGGCGGTGCTGGTATTTGGGTCGATGGAATTGCCTACCGCAGCCAGGCAATGGCGGAAAAGATGCAAGATCAACGATTTGATGATCTAAATTACTCTGATTCGGACAATTAAACATAACCGAAAATTAAAGCAAAACAGCGCCAGCAGGAAAAATCTGCTGGCGCTGTTATTTTTTATCTTCAACAAAGTCAAAAAATACCCTGGAAGCCGCGATCAACAACTTCCAGGGTTTGTTTCAATGGTAAGGATAGAGAGTCAAAGCTTAAAATTCAGTTATTTCTTGTGGGTCAAGAATCTGACGCGGGTAACAGCCGGGATCTTTTCCAGGTTGGCCACCACCTCGTCTTGGGTCGTCTGGTCGATTTCATCGATGTCGATCATGGTGTAGGCGTACTTGTCCTTGGCCTTGTTGACCAGGTTTTCAATGTTGATGCCCTGGTTGGCCAGGTAAGTAGAAATTTGCCCGATCATGTTTGGAATGTTCTTGTGAATCAAAGTAATCCGGTGGTCGCTTTCAAACGGTGCAGACACGTTTGGCAGGTTGACTGAGTTAATAATGTTCCCAGTTTCCAAAAATTCAATGGTTTGCTTTGCCGCCATCCGGGCACAGTTAATTTCTGCTTCAATCGTTGATCCGCCGATGTGGGGCATGATGACGATGTCGTCATTGTGCAAAATCATGGCATCGCTGAAGTCAGTGTAGTACTTGCCCAAGCGGTGTTCTGCCAAAGCCTCAACGACGGCCTTGTTGTCAACAATCCCCAGACGGGCAAAATTAAGCAAGATAGTATTTGGCTTCATCTGCGCGATCTTGGCATCAGCGATCAAACCGGTCGTTTCTTCATTCTTTGGCACGTGGACGGTCACAAAGTCCGCGTCCTTAACGGCGTCGGCAATGCTGGTGGCCCGCTTGATATGGTCTGACAAGCGCCATGCGGCTTCAACAGTCAAGTATGGGTCGTAGCCGACAACTTTCATCCCCAAATTAAGGCAGGCATTAGCTACCAAAGAACCGATGTGGCCTAAACCAATTACAGCCACCGTCTTGCCTAACAGCTCAGTCCCGTTGAAACTGGTCTTTTCCTTTTCCGTCCGCAAGGTGATGTCCGCGCCCGGCTTGGCGTTAGCTGACCAGTTAGCGGCAGCGACAATATTCCGGCTGGCAATGATCATGGAAGCCAGAACCAATTCCTTAACGGCATTGGCGTTGCCGCCCGGGGTGTTGAAAACAACAGTCCCGTTTTCCAAGGCCTTGTCCAAAGGCACATTGTTGTAGCCGGCCCCGCAGCGGGCGATAGCCTTCAAATTATCTGGAAATTCGTGGTCATGGAGGTCAACTGATCTGATCAGGTAGGCATCTGGATTGTCAGTTTGGTTGATCCGGTAATTGTCGCCGAATTCGGCTAAGCCTTCTTTAGCAATGGCATTGTAAGTTTTAATTTGGTACATGAGGAATCCTTTCGAAAATTAGTGCTTGGCGTCAAAATCTTTAATAAAGTTGCAGAGGGCCTGAACCCCTTCCAGCGGCATGGCGTTGTAGATGCTTGCCCGCATCCCGCCAACTAGGCGGTGGCCCTTCAAATTAAGGAGCTCGTGGTCGGTTGCCTCTTTGACAAACTCAGCATCCAGGTCCGGATCTCCGCTGACAAAAGGCACGTTCATGATTGACCGGCTGTCTGGATCAACCTTGCTCTCAAAATTCTTGGACTCAGCCAGGCAGTTATAAAGGAGCTTGGCCTTTTCCTGGTTGATGGCTTCAATGCCGGCCACGCCGCCTTTTTCCTTGAGCCACTTAAGGGCCAGGCCAGCCACGTAAATTTGGAAGACTGGCGGGGTGTTCAAGGCTGACTCTTTCTTAGCTTCAGTAGCAAAATCAAAGAATCCAGGCAGGTCATCATGCTTAACCAAAAGGTCCTTTCTGATGACCAAAACGGTCAAGCCGGCAGGGGCCAGGTTCTTTTGCGCCCCGGCATAGATAACAGCGAACTTGCTGAAGTCGTATTCCTGGCCCAGGAAATTTGATGAAGCGTCAGCTACCAGCGGGATGTCAGTTTTAGGAATTTGGTCGTCTCTGTAGGCCGTCCCCATAATGGTGTTGTTGGTCGTGATATGAAGGTAGTCGTAGTCTTGGTCAAATTCAGTTGGAATTTCAGGAACAGCAGTGTAATTGTTGCCCTTAGCGCTAGCTACGATATCAACGGTTAGGCCTGGCACTTTAGCAGCGTCTTCAGCTGCTCTTTGGGCCCAGTGGCCGCTGTCTACGACGGCGATCCGGTGGTACTTGCGGGCCAGGTTCAAAGGAATTGTGGTGAACTGCTGGGTTGCCCCGCCGGTCAAGAAGAGGACGTCGTATTCAGCAGGATCCAGCTTCATGAGTTCCAGGAGGTTGGACTTGGTTTCCGCGCAGAGGTCCTTGTAGAGGGCTGACCGGTGGGAGATTTCAATGACGCTCATGCCGCTGTGGGCGTAATCAGGCAAGTCTTGTTTGATTTGGGCAATGACTTCGACCGGCAGCATGGCTGGACCAGCCGCGAAATTGTAGCATGTCATAAGTGGTAAATTCCTTTCCGAAAAAACAAAGGGCACCCGCCTTGCGTGAGTGCCCTTTGTCATGAGATGTTATGTTGGAGTTGTTGTTTCGGCCTCACTGTTTTAAACTGTTCTGAAGGCCATCACAAATCGCAGCCTTCTTAAGTGGAAGAAGACTGGGAGGAGGAAAAAAGTGTATCTTGCATTTGTTCAATCTGTAAGGTAAACATTTTTTTCGCTCCTTTCGTGTGATTAAATTTATTATAAGCCTAAAATTAGAAATGTCAACGGACTTCTAATTTTTGTATAATATTTCTTAGCGAAGAAAAGAGAAAAAGAAAATTTAGAAACAATGGAGGAAGCGCATGACCACATTCTACTTTATCCGGCACGGGCAAACTTTTGCCAACAAGGCGGGTTTGAAGCAGGGGACTATCAATACTCCTAACACTTACTTGACTGACCTGGGCAAGGAGCAGGCCCAAAAACTGGCCGACCAGTTTGATATCAGCAATTTCGACCGCCTTTTCGTTTCTCCCTTGGTCAGAACCAAGCAGACAGCGGAAATTTTGAACCAAAAGGCGGGCTTGCCGGTTGAAATAGACGACCGCCTGCTGGAAATTTCCTACGGGGACTGGGACGGGCAAAAGAACAGCGAATTGATGGCTGAATACTCGAATTACTTTTCTCCCCTGGTCAATGACGTGACGGAAGACTACGTGCAGGCAGCCCCAAAGGCGGAAAGCTTCGCCCACGTGGAAATGCGGACCGCTCAATTCGTCGAGGAAGTCAGCCAGAAGTATCCAGAAGACCAGATCGTGGTAGTGACCCACGGCTTCACGGTCAGATCTTTTGCCATTAATGCCACGGGCGGGAAGGGCCTGCAGATCCTGGAACCAGACAACTGCTCCGTCACCAAGATCCTGGTTGACCCCTTGTCATTTAAACAGCACCTGGTCTACTACAACCGGACAGTGACTGCTTTTTAGCAAGATATTCTCGTATAGAAAAACGGAACCGCTTGGTTCCGTTCTTTTATTTGATCTTTAATCGACAGAATTTAAAGTATCCAGCATGTTCCTCAACATTGATGGTGGACTTTTTCAATCATGAAGTTGATGTCCCGGTTGGCGTAAACCGTCGTCTCACCGGATTGGTAAGTTTTTGTATTATGCTTCACTTCAATAAGTGCCATGATAGCTTACTTTAGCCATAAAAAAGAGCGTGCCGGAAAATGGCCACGCTCTTACAAGTTGCTGACAAATTAATGATGAGAGCAACTCTTGCCGGTTAAATTTCGTTGATGCCGATCCGGTCCAGCTTCTGGTCGCGGATGGTCAGTTCTTCTTCAGTTTCCCCGAGACCAACCCCGCAGACCGGCATGAAGCCAGCTGGCAGGTCCAGCTTCATAACTGTTTCCGGGTGAGCGGCCAAGGCAGCTGCCGCGCCAAAGAGGTAGCAGGCCCCCAGGCCCTTGTTTTCAGCAGCCAAAACCATGTTGTGGGCAATAATCCCGGCACTGGCATAAGCCATCTCGTCCTGCTCTTTGGCAGAGACCAAAATTAAGGTCGGCACCCCATACAAGGGATGGGATTCCAGATCGCCAAACATCATGGCTGCTTCTTGGTCGATTTCCTTCAAAAGCTTGGTTCTATGATAAATCCTGTTGATAGATTTCTATGATATTCTATC
>JAQDCK010000016.1:0-20139 GCA_027681045.1 Lactobacillaceae bacterium AF64-9pH9TA
CCTCGATTGAAATCGAAGGTTTCCGCACGCTACATTTTAATGAAGAAAAAACTCCAAGCCCTGGCCGCCAGAGTTAAAGTTGAACTCCCGGCCCTGTTTCTCGCCCTTAAAGACCGGAGGACCTCCTGGCTGGCCAAGCTCCTGGCTTTTTTAACCGTGGCCTATGCCTTGTCCCCGGTCGACTTGATCCCTGACTTTATCCCGGTAATTGGTTATTTAGACGATCTTTTAATCCTGCCTCTTCTGGCTGCTTTGACCATCAAGTTGATTCCCGCAGACGTCTGGCAGGACTGCTTGAAGGAAAGCCAGGGGATGCGGGAGAGCGGGAAACCCAAAAAATGGTACTATGCCTTGCCAATTATCATATTTTGGCTCCTAATCCTCTTCTGGATTGGTAAAATGGTCTATCAAGGGATACATGACTGATTAATTAATAAAGCCGCTGATTTAGTTCAGCGGCTTTTCTTTTCCTTACTGCCGCTTTTACTGCCATCGCTTTGTCCAAAAGGAACAATAACTTGTTTGAAATGTTATTGAAAGAATGTAATGATTTTAGAAAAAATATGATACAAATATATAAAAAATCCAGTCTGCATCACTTTAAAAATCTTGATCCTATGATAAAGTAAGCGATTTAAACAGTTTCATCAATCAAATGAAAGAAAAATAAGAATATGGTATCATTTTTCTTAAAACTACACACATTATAAGTTGAATGAATCGTTCGATTTTTCGGCTAAAAAATAAGCAAAAACTGTGATGAAATCTAGTTTTTGCGAAAAAAGCCGTTTTTTTTGAGAAATTTCATTTTTTATACTGAAAAAAACGAAAAAAGGCTTATAATGTAAGTAGGCGAAAAACGCTTACAGCGTTAACGTGGAAATGATTTGATGTTTTTATGGATAACAGATGATTTTTTATAGAAAGTGAGGTAAGAAATGGACGAGATAGAGCAATATTTACAGAACTTTGCCGCTGGAAATGAATTTTATCTGCAGAATTATCTTGGCTGCCACGCGGCTAGAAATGGCTATGTCTTTCGCGTCTGGGCGCCTAAAGCACAGCAAGTCTGGCTGGTCGGCGATTTCAACAATTGGGAGAAAGACCTGCCCATGCAGCAGAATTCTTATGGGATTTGGTCTGTTGAAACTGACCGCGCCCAGCCTGGCCAGCTTTACAAATTCTTAGTCAAGCAGGTGGGCGGCGAAGAAGTCATGAAGTTTGACCCGATGGCCTTGGAATATGAGCACCGGCCAGGCAACGCTGCCGTGGTAAGCAACTTGCCGGAGAAGCGGTGGACTGACGGTGCCTGGTTCGGCTGGCACAAGCGGTCAAACCACTTTGCCCGCCCAATCAACATATATGAGGTGCATGCCAGCTCCTGGAAGCAGCATGAAGATGGCAGACTCTACACTTTGCGCGACTTGCAAAAGGAACTGATTCCCTACGTTAAGGAGCAAGGCTTTAACTATATTGAGTTCATGCCTTTGACTGCCCACCCGCTGGACGCCTCCTGGGGCTACCAGACGACCGGCTACTTTGCCTTGGAGAGGGCATATGGCGAGCCGCGGGATTTACAGGATTTCGTGGAAGCCTGCCACAAGGAAAACATCGGGGTCTTGGCTGACTGGGTCCCAGGCCACTTCTGCATCAACAGCGATGCCTTGGCTTACTACGACGGGACGCCTTGCTACGAATTTGAAGAAGGCTGGCGGGCCCAAAACAAGGGCTGGGGTGCCTTGAACTTTGACTTGGGTAAGCCGCAAGTGCAGTCTTTCTTGATCTCAAGCGCCCTCTTCTGGCTGGAATACTACCACCTGGACGGGCTCAGAGTCGACGCGGTGTCCAACATGCTTTACCGCGACTACGACCGGGGACCGGGCGAGTGGAAGCCTGACCAGTACGGCGGTAACCGCAATATTGAAGGGATTGAATTCCTCCACAAGTTCAACAAGACCATCAAGGGGATCCACCCGGAAAGAATCTTGATCGCAGAAGAAAGCTCCTCCCAAGTCAAGATCACCGGCCGGGTTGAAGACGGGGGCCTGGGCTTTGACTACAAGTGGAATATGGGCTGGATGAATGATGAGCTCCGCTTCTATTCCATGGACCCATACTTCCGCAAAGACAACTTTGCCCTGTCCACTTTCTCATTTATGTACCGGATGAGTGAAAACTTCATCTTGCCGCTGTCCCACGACGAAGTCGTCCACGGCAAGCGCAGCTTGATGAACAAGATGTTTGGCGACCGGCCTTACCAGTTCGCCCAGTTGCGGAATTTGAATACCATGCTAATGACCTACCCGGGCAAGAAATTGCTCTTCATGGGTGGGGAATTCGGCCAGTACCTGGAATGGCGTTACCAAGAAGGCTTGGAGTGGTCTTCTTTAAGTGATGAGTTGAACGCCAAAATGCTCAAGTACAACAGGGAACTGAACCACTTTTACTTGAACGAACCGGCCTTGTGGCAATTGGAACAGGAAGACAAGTCAGTGAAAATCATCGACGCGGATAACCGCGACCAGTCCGTCCTTTCCTTCATTAGGCAAGGGAAGGTGCGGCATGATTTCCTGATCGTCCTGCTCAACTTCACGCCGGTTCAGCGCGACGGCTTTAAAGTCGGCGTGCCTTACCCAGGGACTTATAAGGAAGTCCTTAACAGCTCACGCAGTGAATTTGGCGGCGACTGGACCGCGAAACCACAGGAAATGGCTACCACAAAGGAGAAATTCAAGGATTTCGACTACCAGATTTCTGTTGACCTACCAGGCTTCAGTGCCATGATCATCAAGCCTGACCAGGTAACAATCAAGAGAAAGCGTTCGAAGAAACGTTGATGTAATGTGATAAAAGATAAAAGATAAGTAGGGAAGGATTTTTTACCATGAGTACAAAAATGCTAGGTTTAATTTTAGCCGGGGGCAAGGGGACCCGGCTGGGCAAACTGACCGCCAATCAAGCTAAGCCAGCCGTGCCATTCGGCGGCCGCTACCGGATCATCGACTTTCCGCTGAGCAATTGCGCCAACTCTGGCGTGCGCAATGTCGGCATCATTACCCAATACGAACCGCTGCGGCTGAACAACCACATCGGCAACGGCTCCAGCTGGGGGCTGGACGGCTTGAACTCCAGTGCCACTATCTTGCAGCCATACACGGACAACGGCGGTAGCAAGTGGTTTGAAGGGACCGCCCACGCCATCTACCAAAACATCGACTACATCGACAGCCAGGACCCGGAATATGTCTTGATCCTGTCTGGTGACCACATCTACAAGATGGACTACGCCGACATGCTGGAAGAGCACGAAAAGAACCACGCTTCCTTGACTGTGGCCGTGATCGACGTACCTTGGGAAGAAGCACCCCGGTTCGGGATCATGAATACCGACTCCAGCGGCCGGATCATCGAATTTGAAGAAAAGCCAGCTGAACCAAAGAGCAACCACGCTTCAATGGGGATCTACATCTTTAACTGGAAGCGGCTGCGGGAAGTATTGACCGCGGGCTTTGCTACGGCCGACGATATGGTCGACTTCGGCAAGAACGTCATCCCTTACTACCTGAAGAGTGACGAAAGAGTCTTTGCTTACCAGTTCTCCGGCTACTGGAAGGACGTCGGCACCATCGACTCCCTCTGGCAAGCCAACATGGAATTCCTGGACGGGTCAGACGGCTTGGCCCTGAACGACCGCAGCTGGCGGATCTACTCCAAGAACACCATCGACGCTCCGCAAATGATTACGGAAAACGCGGAAGTAACTGACTCCATGATCGTTGACGGCTGCTACATTGACGGGAAGATCAAGCACTCAATCATCTCAGCCAACGTTGACGTCCAACGCGGCAGCGAGATTGTTGACTCAGTCATCATGCCGGGCGCCAAGATCGGCAAGAACGTCAAGATCACCAAGGCCATCGTTGGCGAAGGCGCCGTGATCGGCAGCAACTCTGTCGTTGGTGAAGAAAATGGGGAAATTGCCGTAGTCGGCAACAAGGAAAAGATTGGAGTGTTACCAAATGAAAACAAGTAAGATGTGTGCAATCTTCAGCAACCAGCACGAATACAGCCAGCTGAAGCCGCTGACCGACGAAAGAGCCCTGTCAACTCTGTACTTTGCCGGCAAGTACCGTTTGATGGACTTTGCCCTCTCCAGCATCGTCAACGCTGACATCAACCATATTTACACCCTGATCAGCCAAGAAAAGGTCCGTTCTTATCTGGACCACCTGGGCGGGGGCAAGGAATGGGGGCTGGATACGATCGGTTCCTACGAATACCTGGACTTCTACCAGAACTTGATGCGGCGGCGGTCAAGAGGGGAAAACTACTTTGACGACTTGATCCTCTTCCTTAAAACCTGCAAGATGCCATACACTGTTTTCATCGGCAACAAGATGGCTGCCAACTTTGACTTAAAGGCCATCCTCCACTTCCACCAGGCAAATGACAACCGGATCACTCCGGTCTTCAAGCGGGTGGAAAAGGATAACCTGGCTCCAGATGACCACACCTTTGTCTTGAGCGACAACAATGTCGTGACTGAACAAAGAGAAGCCATTGAACTGACCAGCGATGGTCCTTTCAACCTTTCAGCCAACGTGTACGTGATGAACACTGACTGGCTGATCCACGAACTGGAAAAGGCCCAAAAGAGCGGGGCTTCCTACGATGTTTCAGAACGGCTGGCCGATTTGGCCGTCAAGGAAAAGGCCAACGCCTACGAATACACTGGCTACCTGCGCAACATCCACGACATTCCTAGCTACTACCAAGCCAACCTGGACATGCTGGAAAAGGACAAGCGTGACTCCCTCCTTTACGGCAACCAGAAGATCATCACCCGGATCAGAAACGAAGTCGGCACTTACTACGACAAGGAATCTGACGTCAAGAACACCTTGATTTCCACTGGCTGCACGGTCAAGGGTGAAATCAAGAACAGCATCGTTTCCAGAAGAGTAAACTTTGCCAAGGACTCTGTTGCTAAGAACGTCGTAATCATGGCCAACTGCAAGATCAAGAGTGGGGCTGACGTTGAATACGCCATCTTAGACAAGAACGTGGTGATCGAAAAGGGCGTGACCGTCAAGGGCAAGCCTGACAGCCCAGTGGTTATTAAGAAGGGCAGCGTCATCAGCAAGGACTTTGTACTGGATTAATCGGGAGGAAAAATCGTGAGAGTTTTATTTGTCGGGGCCGAATGCGCACCCTTCTTCAAGACTGGCGGCTTAGGCGACGTTTTGGGCTCTTTGCCCAACCAGCTGGCCAAAGACGGCGATGAAGTCGGCGTGGCTTTGCCCCTGTACCAGGACATGCCGGAAGAATACCGGGAAAAGCTGGAATACCAAGGTAACTTCTATGTTCCAGTCGGCTGGCGGAACCAGTACTGCGGGGTCTTCACCCTGGAAATGAACGGGGTTAAGTACTTCTTCATCGACAACGAATACTACTTCAAGCGGCCAGGCATCTACGGCTACTACGATGATGGCGAACGTTACGCCTTCTTCCAGCAAGCCGTAATCATGATGATGGAACGCTTTGACTTCGTACCAAACATCCTGCACTGCAATGACTACCACACTTCCTTTATCCCATTCCTGCTTCGGGAAAAATGGGGCTTTGTCGACGCCTACCGCGGCATCAAGACTGTCTTGACCATCCACAACCTGGAATTCCAAGGCAAGTACGACGCCAAGACCCTGCCGAACTTCTTCGGCCTGGGCTATGAATGGTTTGACAATGGGACTGTCCGCTTCAACAACGACGTCAACTGGATGAAGACCGGGATCTTGTACGCCGACCGGGTAACTACGGTCAGTCCGTCTTACGCTGAAGAAATTCAGACGCCGGAATTCGGCCAAGGCCTGGATGAAATCCTCCGCTCAGTCAACTTCAAGCTGGTCGGGATTTTGAACGGGATTGACTTTGAAAAGTACAACCCGGCCACTGACCCGGTCATCAAGGTCCGCTATGACGTCAACCACTTGAAGCACAAGCGTCGCGACAAGACTGACTTGCAAAAGCAGGTTGGCCTGCCGGTAGCGCCAACTACCCCGGTTATCGGGATGGTCAGCCGCCTGACTGCCCAAAAGGGCTGCCAGCTGCTTTTGGAAGAACTGGACAATATCCTTCAGTTTGACCTGCAGGTAGTCATCCTGGGCAGCGGGGACCAGTACTATGAACATGCCTTAAGCGACATTGCCAGCCGCTACCCGGACAAGTTCAAGCTGATCCTGGCCTTTGACGTCAACCTGGCTCAGAAGATCTACGCTGGCGCTGCCTCCTTCTTGATGCCATCCGCCTTTGAACCATGCGGTTTGTCACAACTGATCAGCCTGCGCTACGGGACCCTGCCAATCGTCCACCAAATCGGCGGTTTAGCCGACACGGTCTGGGTTTACGACAAGACCAAGAACGAAGGCACTGGCTTCGGCTTCCGCGAATTCAGCGGTTACCAAATGGTTGAAGCCATCAAGAAGATGCTGGAACTCTACCATGAAAAGGAGAAGTGGGCCAAGGCACAAAGAACGGCCATGCGGTCTGACTTCTCCTGGAAGAGCTCAGCAAGCAAGTACCAATGGATGTACGGCGAATTACTGGGATAGTCGCAATTAATGAGGAAGATGAGCATGAAATCAAGTAAAGTATCAGTAGTAAACAGCAATTTGCGGGGAATTACCCCCGAAGAATTCAAGGAAAGACTGGCCAGCAAGCTGGACCGGCACTTTGAAGAAAGCGTAGAGGAAGCTTCTAAGGAAGACATCTTTGCTGCTTTGGCTTCAATGGTCCGTGACGGCTACTCCAGCAAGTGGCGCAGAACCCGGATCGCGGAAAGCGCCAATGGCCATAAGCAGGCCTACTACTTCTCCATTGAATTCCTGCCAGGGACTTTGCTGAGAAGCAACCTGCTTAACCTGGGCTGGCTGGACACGGCAAAAGAAGCTCTGGCTGACTTAGGCATCGACCTGGATGAAATCGCTGCTGTTGAACCAGATATGGCGCTGGGAAACGGGGGCCTGGGCCGGCTGGCTGCCGCCTTCATGGACTCTTTGGCTTCAACTGGCTATGCCGGTAACGGCAACGGCCTGCGCTACAAGTACGGCCTCTTTAAGCAAAAGTTTGTCAACGGCTACCAAAAGGAATTGCCAAACGACTGGCTGAAGCAGGGGGACTACTGGGAAGTCCGCCGGGAAAGCAAGTCTGTTCTGGTTAAGTTTGGCGGCCGGGTCAACATGGTTGACGACAATGGTTGGCTGACTCCGCAATACGAAGGCGCTACTGTTGTCCGGGCCGTACCTTATGATGTAGCCATGGTTGGCTACCACAACGGGGTGGCCAACACCCTCCGTTTGTGGGACGCGGAAATTGCCCCGGAAGACGAATTGAAGTACCCGTCAATCGCTGACCGGCGGAAGGTGGAAGACTTGACTTCCATCCTTTACCCGGATGACTCCAGCTATGACGGCCGCCTTCTGCGTTTAAAGCAGGAATACTTCTTTGTTTCTGCTGGTCTGCAGAGCATCTTGAACAACTTCATCAAGGACTACGGTGAAGACGGCTTGACTGACCTGCCGAAGTACGTTGCTGTTCACATCAACGACACCCACCCGGCCATGTGCGTGTCTGAAATGATGCGCCTTCTGGTTGACAGATACCGGATGGACTGGGACGAAGCCTGGGACATTACCAAGCAAGTCATGAGCTATACCAACCACACCATCATGGCTGAAGCCATGGAAAAGTGGGACGTGGGCATGTTCAGCCAGCTTTTGCCGCGGCTCTTTGACATCATCAAGGAAATTGACCGCCGCTACGTGGCTGGCCTGGAAGGCAAGGTTTCCGGTGACGTGATCGAAAGAACCAGAATTGTTAAGAACGGGCAAGTCCACATGGCCCACCTGGCCATCATCGGCTCTCACTCAGTCAACGGGGTTGCCGCCTTGCACACCCAGCTTTTGGAAACTGAAGTTCTGCGCGACTTCTACCAGCTCTACCCAGACCGCTTCAACAACAAGACCAACGGGATCACCCTGCGCCGCTGGATCCAAATCGCCAACCCGGACCTGGCCAAGCTCTTGGACAAGACCATTGGGACTGACTGGCGCTTTGACAGCAAGGAAATGCTGAAGTTTGAAAAGTTCTACCACGACACGGCTACCTTGACCAGCCTGCAAAAGATCAAGCTGGCCAACAAGGAAAAGCTGGCCAAGGTCATCAAGAGCAAGACCGGCATCGTGGTTGACCCAGAAGCCATCTTCGACGTCCAGGTTAAGCGTCTGCACGCCTACAAGCGGCAAACCTTGAAGCTGCTCCACGTTCTGAAGCTCTACCAAGACCTCAAGGCCGGCATCGACCACCCGAAGCGGGTAGTCATCTTCGGGGCTATCGCTGCTCCAAGCTATGTCTTTGCCAAGCAGGTCATCAAGGTGATCAACTCCGTGGCTGACCTGGTTAACAATGACCCGGACATCAAGGGCAAGCTGAAGGTTGTCTTCCTGGAAAACTACAATGTTTCCCTGGCTGAACAAATCATTCCAGCCGCAGACCTCAGCGAACAAATCTCCACGACCACCAAGGAAGCCAGCGGGACCAGCAACATGAAGCTGATGGCCAACGGGGCCTTGACGGTCGCCACCATGGACGGGGCCAACATCGAAATCAAGGACTCGGTCGGCAGCGACAACATCTTTGCCTTCGGTTTGGACCAGGATGAAGTTTACAACTATTATGCAAACCACTCCTACCACCCACGTGACCTCTACGAAAGCGACCCGGTCATGAAGAAGACGGTTGACGCCTTGATCGACGGGACGATTCCTGGCTGCGTCAGCGAAGGCCGGGCCTTGTACGACGACTTCTTGAAGGACAACGAAGAATTTCTGGTTTTGGCCGACTTTGAAGCCTACTTGAAGGCCCAGAAGCTGGTGGAGAAGGTTTGGGCAAACAAGCGGCAATGGGCCCAGATGAGCCTGGTTAACATCGCTCACTCTGAACGCTTTGACGCTGACAAGACCATTGAACGCTACGCCAGTGAAATCTGGCACCTGGACAAGGTGGAAGTGGACGCTGGAAAAGCGTAAGAGTGACTGATGAGAGCTATATTTAATTCTTGGGACACTAAATACAAGCAGCCCTTTGGCGCCACGCAGGCCAATACCAGCGTCAAGTGGGCAGTTAAAGTCGATGAAGAGATCCAGGAGATTACCCTTTGGCTGACTAAAAACAATGAGTCGCCGGTGGCTTACCCCATGACTTTCAACGATGAAAGCAAGATGTATGAGACCAGCGTCAAGATCGGCAGCTCCGGGCTCTACTACTACTACTTCAACATCAAGCAAAACGACCAGTTTTACTTCCTGGAAAGAAGCCAGGACGGTTTTGGCGACGGGGAGATCAGCCAGGACGGCCGGGATATCCGGACCTTCCAGCTGACCTGCTATGACCGGGCGGTCCCGCAGGCTCCCTGGTACACCCAGGGGGTGGTCTACCAGATCTTCCCGGACCGCTTCAACAATGGCAACCCACATGGGGAGATCCAGGGCCGTAAGAAGGACAGTTTCATCTACGCGACCAAGGAAGACAGTCCTTACTATATTAAGGATGAGCATGGCGATATTGCCCGCTGGGACTTTTTTGGCGGCAACCTCGAAGGTATCCGGCAAAAGATTCCCTATTTAAAGGATTTGGGAGTGACGGCGATCTACTTGAACCCAATCTTCCAGGCTTCCAGCAACCACCGCTATGACACCCAGGACTTCATGAAGATCGACCCCATGCTGGGGACCGAGGAAGACTTCAAGAACCTGATCAAGGACCTACACAAAAACAGGATTGCCTTGATCTTAGACGGGGTCTTCAACCATGTCGGGGCCGACAGCAAGTACTTCTTGAGCGCGGTCACGGACAAGACGGGTCCTTACTACTCCTGGTTCAACTTCATCAACTATCCGAGCAAGTACCAATCCTGGTGGGGGGTAACCACGCTTCCTGAAGTCAACAAGAACAATGCTGACTACCAGAACTTTATCTGCGGGCCCGACGGCGTTTTAGCCAAGTGGACCCGGATGCATGTCGACGGCTGGCGTTTGGATGTGGCAGACGAATTGCCAATGCCACTCTTGCGGGAAATCCGCGAGCGCCTGCAGAATGAAGACTGCCATGTCTTGATCGGGGAAGTCTGGGAAGATGCCTCCCACAAGTTCGTCAACAGTGAATTCCGGACTTATATGGACGGGGACAACTTAACCGGGACCATGAACTATCCGGTCCGCAACTTTATCGTTTCGCTCTTGCAGGCCAATAACGAACAGGAAGAAGTGGCCGCCTTGAATGACCTGGAAAAGCTGGTTGAGAACTACCCTAAGGCCTTTCTGGAAAACTGCTTGAACAATATTGGCACCCACGACACGGCCAGAATCAAGACCGTCTTTGGGGGAGACGAGCAGCTGGTCGCTCTGGCCTTTGGCCTCTTATTCTCTGTTCCCGGCGTTCCATGCATCTATTATGGGGATGAAGCCGGCCTGGAAGGGGACAAGGACCCGGACAACCGCCGCTACTTCCCATGGGGCAAGGAAAGCGACTTTTTGGAAAAAGAAGTCAAGGAACTGGCCCACTGGCGGCGGGAAAACCGGGCACTAGTCAACGGGAAAGTCGGCTACGTCAAGATTGCTTATGGCATCAACGCCCTGGTCCGCTACAACCAAAGGGAACTGGTAATTTACTGCTATAACAAGACCGACCAGGATATTATCCTGGACGCGGGAGAATTTCAAACATATTGCCTGCCAGAGAAGATTGGAGAGCTGGTAAGTGATATACTGGATCAAGAAAGCATAGCTCAGAAGGCTTATCTGTTAAAAACATTTAAGCTGGACAGGAATGAAAAAGAATAAAAAAGGAATATATAAATGGACGCAAAAGAAATTTTTGAACAATGGAAACAAGCTGCTCTGCCAGAAGACCTGGCTGAACAAATGGCTGAATTAGGCGGCGACGAGAAGTGGATCGAAGACGCCTTTGGCCAGGACATCAACTTTGGGACTGCCGGGATGCGGGGGCTCCTGGAACCAGGGACCAATCGGATCAACGTCTTCACGGTCGGCCGGGTAACTGAAGGTTTGGCCCGCTTGATCGACGAAAACGGCGAAGAAGCCAAGAAGCGGGGCGTGGTAATTTCCTTTGACTCCCGCTACAACTCACGCGAACTGGCCACCCACGCTGCCCGCGTATTGGGGGCTCACGGCATTCACGTCTACCTCTTTGACGACCTGCGTCCAACGCCGGAACTGTCCTTCGCTGTCCGCTACCTGCACACCTTTGCCGGGATCAACATCACTGCTTCCCACAACGCCAAGCAGTACAACGGCTACAAGGCTTACGGCGAAGACGGTGCCCAAATGGGGCCGGAAAACGCTGACCGCCTCTTTGCCTACGCGCAAAAGGTTGAAGACATCTTCAGCGTTAAGGCAGCTCCAGTCAAGAAGCTGCGCGCTGAAGGTACTTTGCAGCTAATCGGCGAAGATGTCGACGAAGCCTACCTGGCCAAGCTGGAAACGGTCAACGTCAATAAGGACATGATCAAGGAAAACGCCGACAAGCTGAAGATTGTTTACACTCCGCTGCACGGGACGGGCAAGATGCTTTACGACCGCGCCTTCAGACGGGGCGGCTTCAGCAACGTTGTTCCAGTGCCAAGCCAGGCGATTGTGGACCCAGAATTCCCAACTTGCAAGAAGCCTAACCCGGAATTCCGTGACGTCTTCAACCCAGGCGTGGAACTGGCCGACGAAATCGGCGCTGACATGATCGTGGCTACCGACCCGGACGCTGACCGGATGGGGGCCTGCGTAAGAACTGACAAGGGCGACTTCCAAGTTTTGACTGGGAACCAAATCGCTACTTTGATGTCTTACTACCTCCTGCAAAACTTGAAGGACTCAGGCAAGCTGACTCCGGACTACGAAATCGTTACCTCAATCGTCTCCAGTGCCTTGCCATTCAAGATTGCCAAGGACTTCGGCATCAAGACCAAGTCAGTTTTGACTGGCTTCAAGTACATCGGTGAAGAAGTCGACCGGATGAACAAGGAAGGGGACGGCAAGTTCCTGATGGGCTTTGAAGAAAGCTACGGCTACCTCTTCCAAGCCTTCGCCCGCGACAAGGACGCCATGCAAGGGGCCTTGATGTTCGCCGAAGTTGCTAGCTACTACGCTTCCAAGGGCATGACTGTCTTTGACGGCCTGCGGGAAATCTGGAAGAAGTACGGCGTTGCCTACGAAATCACCCGGGCTATCGAAATGCCAGGGATCGGCGGGCAAAAGAAGATGGCTGAATTGATGAGCAAGCTGCGTAGCGAACACCTCAGCGAAATCAACGGGGCCAAGGTCTTGAAGATCGAAGACTACCAAGAACAAGTTACTGTCGAAAACGGCGAAGAAACTCCATTGACTGGCTTCCCGAAGTCAAACGTCTTGAAGTACTTCCTGGATGACGAAACTTGGGTAGCCCTGCGGCCATCTGGTACTGAACCAGTAATCAAGGCATATGTCGGCGTCAACAAGGCTGACATCGCAACTGCTGAAAAGGCAGCTGAAAGCTACCAAGACGCCATCAGCGAATTGCTGAAGTAATTTTAAAACAACAAAGAAAGAAGCACCGCGAACGCGATGCTTCTTTTTGGTGCTTGTGTGCTGTTAAGAATTATAGGCTCTTACTTGTCCCCGAAGGTGACGCCCATGAGGCGGGCGTTGCTTACGGTCTTGCCGTTTGGGTCAACGTACTTGAGCTTGCCGGCCGTGTCTTCCAGGGCGATAGAGTCAACTTCACCTTGCTTTAAGACAACCAGGCGGCCGAAGGACCGGTTCATGATCAGGCGGGCGCCTTCAATCCCGAAGCGGGTTGAGATTTGCCGGTCGTAGGCATCTGGCCGGCCGCCCCGCTGAGCGTGACCGATAACTGCCGTTCTGATTTCAGCGTCTGGCAAAACTTCCTGCAATTGGGCAGCGATTTCGTTAACCACGCTGGCCCCATTTCTAGCGGCAACCTTCGCCTTGTACTTCTTCTTGGACAGGGTGGCGTCTTCCTTGGAAATTGCCCCTTCAGCGGCGGCAATGACCGTGAAGCCTTTGCCAGACTTTTGTCTTTCCTTGACCTTCTTGGCCACGACATTGATGTCGTAAGGAATTTCCGGCAAAAGAATGACTTCGCTGCCGGCAGCCAGGCCAGCGGCCAGGGTGATGTGGCCAACCTTGTGGCCCATGACTTCGACGACGAAGACCCGGGAGTGGCTTTGAGCAGTAGTGTGGATGTCGTCCAGGTATCTGGTAGCAATGTCAATGGCGCTTTGGAAACCGAAGGTGTAGTCAGTCCCCCAAGTGTCATTGTCGATGGTCTTTGGCAGGCCGATCACGTTCAAGCCTTCTTGGGCCAGCATGTTGGCTGACTTAAGTGACCCGTTGCCGCCCAAAACCGCCAAAGCGTCCAGGTTGAGCTTCTTGTAGGTCTTCTTCATGGCGGCTACCTTGTCAAAGCCGTCAACGATGACCCGCATTTCCTTGAATGGCTGGCGGGAAGTGCCCAGAATCGTCCCGCCTTGGTTGATGATGCCGGAGAAGTCCCGCGGCTTCATCTTGACGTAGTCTTCATGCATCAAGCCGTAGTAGCCCCGCTTGAAACCGATGATTTCCACGTCATTGACACATTTGTAAAGGGTCTTGGCCAGACCCCGCATGGTCGCGTTGAGCGCCTGGCAATCGCCGCCGCTCGTCAAAATACCAACTCGTAAAGTCATGCTTAAATTCCTCCCCGTGCTAAACAGTTCTCTAAAATTTGGCTTAATTTAAATCTTAGTCATGTACCTGCCAAGATGCAAGCAGATTTTTTAATCTAATTGAAAAAATCATGAATATATTGTCAAATAAAAATTAGTAAAGGAAAAGCAGCCCGGGCAGGGCTGCTTCATGGTAGTAGTTTTGATTAGTGAGCAGTTAAAGCAATCAAGTTGTCGCCGTGCTTTACGTCGCTCGCGTCAATCCGGGCCACTTCATTGTATGAAGGGGTGTTGGTGATGACAACCATGACAGTGGTGTCGTAGCCGGCAGCCTTAACAGCATCCAGGTCAACTTCACCGATCTTTTCACCCTTTTCAATGTGCTGGCCTTGAGTGACCAGGGACTTGAAGTGCTGGCCGTTCAAGTTGACCGTGTCCAGACCGATGTGGATCAGGACTTCGGCACCGTCGTCAGACTTAAGCCCGTAAGCGTGGCCAGTCTTGTAAGCAACGGAAACAGTACCGGTAACTGGAGCGTAGACATTGCCGTCGCTAGGAACGATGGCTGCTCCGTTACCCATGAGCTTCTGGGAGAAAACCTCGTCATTTACGGCAGACAGGTCTTCAGAAACGCCGGCTACAGGTGCCAGAACTACTTCGTCTTCCAAACCAGCAGTCTTGGCAGCTTCAACTTGTTGTTCATCTGGAACTTCAGTTGAAGCGCTGACGCCAGTTTCGCCTTCAACGCTGGCAACTTCTTCCTTCAAGTGGCCCTTGCCCCAGAAGAAAGTCAAGGCGAAGGCAATAGCAAAGGAAACAAGTTCGCAGACAACGTACATTGGGATGGTCTTCGGGTAGATGGACAGGAAGCCCAGGAAACCGGCAGAACCAAGGGATGCGGCTTCAACGTGCAGCAGACCTGCAAGGGCTGAAGCAACACCGGACCCGATCAGGGCGCAGAAGAATGGGAAGCGGTACTTCAAGTTAACCCCGAAGAGGGCTGGTTCGGTGATCCCCAAGAGGGCAGAAACACCGGCTGATGAAGACAGACCCTTCATCTTTTTGTTCTTAGTCAAGAACCAGATAGCGAAGGTTGCGGCACCTTGCGCAACGTTGGCCATGGAAGCAACAACGAAGATAAAGTCGCCCGCGCCCTTGCCGGCAGCGAAGGCAGCCAGCAATTGAGTTTCGATGGCCGGGAAGCTTTGGTGCAAACCGGTCATAACGATGGCTGAGTAGCAAAGACCGAACAGACCCATGCCGATAAAGCCAGCAGTGTCGTACAGCCATACGAAGCCGTTGGTGATCCAGTCAGAAACGGTCTTCATCACTGGCCCAACGATGGTGAAAGTCAGGAAGCCAGTGATCATGATTGACAGAAGCGGGGTAAAGGTAAAGTCAACCGCGCTTGGCAGGACCTTGTGCAGCCTCTTTTCCAAGAAGGCTAAGATCCAGATGGCTGCCAGGACTGGAATAACTTGGTATTGGTAGTTGGTTTGCGCTACGTGCAAGCCGAAGATGTTCCAGTAGTGGTCTGCACCAGCCAGCTGCGGGGTGGTCATGATCAAGCCCATTGCAGCCCCGAGGAATTGGTTGGCGCCGAAGCGCTTAGCGGCGGAAATACCGACCAGAACCGGCAGGAACATGAATGGGGCAGCTGACATCAGTTGGATCATGTCAGACAGGCCCTTGATGGCCGGGTTGATTTGGACCAGGGACTTAGGCCCGAACAGGCCAGGACTGGTGAAGAAGTTGTTCAAGGCCATCAGCAAACCACCCGCAACCAGGGCTGGGATGATTGGCACGAAGATGTCACTCAAAAGCTTGATGAAGGCCATGACAGGGTTGACCTTCTTGCCGCTGGCGGCGATCTTCTTCAAGTCGTCGGTAGAAACTTCGGACAGGCCGGTTTGCTTGATCAATTCGTTGTAGACGTTGTCAACGTCACCAGGCCCGATGATAACTTGGTATTGGCCGTCAGTCTTGAAGGTCCCCTTAACGTCGGGATCCTTGTCCAAGGCTGCTTGGTCGATCTTGGTATCGTCTTTTAAGACTAAACGCAGACGAGTTGCACAGTGGGCAGCGGCTACCAGGTTGTCTTCACCTACGGCAGCGATCACCCGCTTGGCAACTGCATTGTAATTCATTGCCACGAGAAACACTCTCCTTATCCTTTGAAAACGCTTTTCTTTAATTCACTTAACATGATAACGGTTTCTGACAAATATGTCAATCGTTTAACAGAAAATATTTCGTAAAAAGTTCAGTTGAGCAAAAAGAGCCTGTTAACCGTTTGACATGTTAGCGCTTCAACCATAAAATAGAAGGTGATAAAGTACCGATTGTTTAGAAGTTTTTGCCTAACAATAATCTGGCAAAGGAAGCTAAAATTTTAAAAAAGAGATTAGTGATTAAGCGGAGGTTGCTTAACATGGAATGGACAAGAGAAAAAAGATATCTTCCATATGAGAAATGGGATGCCAAGACTTTGCTCGAGCTGCAGAGCCAGGCAGCCCGGTCAGACTACCAATTGCACTACCACATCCGGCCAACTTCCGGTTTATTGAACGACCCTAACGGCTTTTCCTACTATAATGGCCGCTGGCAGGTCTTCTACCAGGCTTATCCTTTTGGGGCCGTGCACGGTTTGAAGTCCTGGGTGCACTTGACTAGTTCCGACCTGGTTCACTGGGAAAACCTGGGCGAAGCTGTTTACGCCGACACCCCGCTGGACAGCCATGGGGCCTATTCCGGCTCAGCCAGAGCAATTGGCGACAAGCTTTTTCTGATGTACACGGGCAATGTCCGCGACGAAAACTGGGTCCGTCATTCTTACCAGGTTGGGGCCTGGATGGACGAAGAGGGAAAGGTGACCAAGCTGGAGACGCCTCTGATCAACGCGCCAGAGCATGTGACTGAACACTTCCGTGACCCGCAGATCTTGGAGCACGGCGGCAAGTACTACGCTATTCTGGGTGCCCAAGACAAGGAAACCAAGGCCGGCAAGATCAGCCTTTACAAGGCAGATGCTGTAACGGGTCCATGGCAGGATCTGGGCTATGTTGACCTGCCAGACATGGGCTATATGGTTGAATGCCCGAACCTGGTCTTCGTTGACGGCAAGCCGGTCTTCATCTTCTGCCCGCAGGGTTTGGACAAAAATGTGACTGACTACCAGAATGTCTACCCGAACATGTACTGGGTGGGGGAAAGCTTTGACTTTGAGACCGGCCACTTTGAGACTAAGCAGAAGGCCCCAATCAACTTGGACGGGGGCTTTGACGTCTACGCCACTCAGGCCTTCAACGCGCCAGACGGCCATGCCTACGCTATCAGCTGGGTTGGCCTGCCGGACATGACTTACCCAAGTGATAAGGAAGGCTGGGCCAACTGCTTGAGCCAGGTCAAGTGCTTGTCTTTAAAGCACGGCCGCTTGCTGCAAAAGCCGGTCAAGGACATGAAGAGCCTGAGAGGAGTCGAAGAAGACTTTACCGGTGACCTGGCCTTTGATGCTGGCGCGCAAAGCGAACTGAAGCTGACTATTAAGCAGGGGCAGAAGGGCAAGCTGCTTTTGGCGGCAGATAGTGAGGGTAAAAACGGCATCAAGCTCCGCTTCAAGACTGGTAAGCACGCCCGCTTAACGGTTGACCGGGGTGAATGCGGCCAGGCCGTGAACCCGGACTACGGGACCAGCCGGACGGTGAAATTGCCAGCTGGGGAAGACCTGGACTTGCGGATCTTCATGGACCACTCCCTCTTTGAAATTTTCGTCAATGGCGGCGAAGAAGTCATTACGGGGAGATTTTTCACCCAAAATGGACAAACCTTTGTTAAGATGGATAGTGATGTTGACTACCAGGCCAAGACTTGGCGGTTAAAGGATATGTAGGAGAGCAGAAGAGGAGATGACGATGAGGCCAAAATTAACTGATGTAGCGGAGAAGGCTGGCTGCTCGCCGACAACTGTCTCGCGGGTGATCAACAACTACGGCTACATCAGCCAGAAGACCAGGGACCGGGTGTACGCGGCTATGCGGGAGCTGAACTACCAGCCCAACACCCTGGCCCGGTCTTTGCAGGGCAAGCAGACCAAGATGATTGGGGTGATTATGCCCAGCATCACCAATCCCTTCTTCGCGGAACTGGTTGCGGCAATTGAAGACAAGCTGGAAGTGGATGGCTACAAGATGCTACTCTGTGACGCCGGCCAGGACAGCGATAAAGAGCGGCGCTATCTGCGGATGCTGGAGGCCAACCAGGTCGACGGGATCATCGCGGGTTCGCACAACCTGGGTATTGAAGAATACCAGCGCTATGGCCTGCCGATCGTTTCCTTTGACCGGGACCTGTCCGACCAGGTGCCGATTGTGACCAGTGACAACTACCAGGGCGGCTGCCTGGCTACCCAGGCTTTGGTTGACGCGGGATGTGGGCATATCTACTTTGTTGGCAACCCGGTTAAAACCGGGCATCCGACCTCCCGCCGCTTTGACGGCTACGCGGACACGGTGGCCGCGGCAGGGCTGACAGTCCACACTGCCCGGTCAGCATTTTACGAGTCTCCGGCGGCTAAGGCCAGGGAACTGCGGGAGCTCTTGACCAGCGGGCGGAAGATCGACGGGGTCTTTTGTTCAGATGACTTGACGGCTATCCTGCTCTTAAAAGAAGCTAAGAAATTGGGGATTAGGGTGCCGGAGGACTTGAAAATCGTTGGCTTTGACGGGACCCATCTGGTCCAGAACTATGTACCAGAGCTAGCCACGGTCGTTCAGCCGGTTTCAGACCTGGCCGGAACCTTGGTCAAGCTGCTCTATGAGCGGATCGCGGACCCGGAGAAAAAGCTGGCCCAAAACAGCTACCTACTCCCGGTCAAGCTGCTGAGAAACCAGACTGTTTAAGCATCTCCTGCGGGGGGATGCTTTTCCTTTCTTTGCGGTATAATCTGTATTTTTTCCGTAAAGCGCTTATAATACAATTAGGAAGCAATTTTTAGTTAAAAGAAAGCTAAGGTGACAAGCATGGAGAAGAAGAAACGTGTTTGGCTGTTCATTCTGGCTTTTAGCCTGATCGGCCTCCTGGTCTACGGGGCGGAAATTGCCTATGCTTTTATGAAGGACCGCAACAAGAAGATGGAATACAGCTTCGCTGAAGAAGAGGCGGAAGATCCGCAGGAAATGGAAGCTGACTACAAGAATCAAGAATAGTGCTAACTGCTGAATAAAGCAGAAGAATTGGGCCTGGCTTTGCCTGGCCAATTTTGTCCTGGGTCTTCATGGCTTTGGTCATGCTGATGTGGTTTATGCCGGACCAGCGGGCCAAGGAATGGCAGAAAAAAAGTAAGAAGTAAGAACAGTAAAAAGAGTAAAGAAAAAATCCACAAGCCAGGCTTGTGGATTTTTGTAATTATAAGGCTAATTCAAGCAGGTCGACCTTGGTGTCGCCGATATCGTCGTAGTGGACAGTTTCCTGGCTGACAAAGCGCCAGCCGTTCTTTTCATAGAGGCGGCGGGCTGGGACGTTGCCATCCATGCTGTCCAAGCGGATGGCCTTACAGCCGAGCTTTTTGGCATGGCCCTTGATGAAGGTCAAAAGGATGCCGGACAGGCCTTGCCGGCGGAAGGACGGGTGGACGCCGTAGAGGTGGAGGACGGCGATTTCGTTATCTTCAGCAGCAGTTGGCCAGGAGAATTTGCTGTAAAGGGGATCGTTTCCCACAGTCAAGATGCCGGCTGAGGCGATCTTGCCGTCCTTGATGCCAACCACGGCCCGCTTTTGTGCAATTGCTTTTGCGATGTCTTTTTCGCTTGGGTAGATCCCCCAGTGCCAGTCGGCCCCGAACTGGTCCTCTTTTTGGTGGGCGCAGATGTCCTGGTAGAACTGGCAGAGGGCAGCCAAGTCAGCTTCCCTTGCCAAGCGGCAGTTTAATTCAGTCATGCTTTTTTCTCCTTAAATTATTTCCTGTTTTTTCTTCTTGGTCTAAATAAATTCTAGCAAAAAATCCCCAGGAGAAACAAAAAAGGAACTGGACAAACCAGTTCCTTTCACTTAGTGCGGACGAGAAGACTTGAACTTCCACGACCAAAAGCGGTCACAAGATCCTTAGTCTTGCGCGTCTGCCAATTCCGCCACGCCCGCAAGCACATCTACTAGTATAGCAAAGGCAGGGAAAAGTGCAAGTGCTTTTTGCAAATAAAAATAATGAGTTTTTTGCCCTAAGTCCTTGCTTTTTCTCCTGGATCGGGTATACTAATAGTCGTGCCTTGCGAAAAGGCCAAGCAAAATAAATGGCCCGTTGGTCAAGTGGTTAAGACACCGCCCTTTCACGGCGGTAACATGGGTTCAAATCCCGTACGGGTCATATGGAGGAT
>JAQDCK010000016.1:20149-28715 GCA_027681045.1 Lactobacillaceae bacterium AF64-9pH9TA
TTTTATTTTCTTTTTATTTCTTATTTCCAATTACACGGCAAAAGCAGCTCAGGAGTAAATCCTCAGCTGCTTTTTCCTTTATCTATTTCTCTTTTTTGGCAAAAATCAGTCCAGATCCAGCTGCCGCTTGACTTCGTCAGCCATGTTATCAGCCGGGATGACGATTTCCCGGGAGCTGTGGCCTAAGAAGTCTTCCATGGCCTTTGGGGCAGGGCCAGTCAAGTCAGTCAGTTCCTTAAGAGCCGGCAGGCCTTTTTCCTTAACATTTTGCCCGCTGATGGCGCGAACGACGGTTTCGGGGAACTTGTAAGGGCTGGCGGTAGAGAGGACGACGGTTGGCTTGTCATCTTCTGCCTTAAAGCGCTTGGCGGCTAAAGAAGCGACAGCCGTGTGCGGGTCGATGACATAGCTGCTTTCTTCGTAAACTCGCTTGATTTCGCCCTCAATTTCTTCCGGGCTAGCGTAGTCAGCCCAGAAGCCGGAAAGCTTCTTTTGCATGTCTTCTGGCAATTGGTATTCGCCCTTAGTATTCAGTTGCTCCATCAATTCCTTGACCGTATCCGGGTCCTGGCAGAGGTCAAAAAGCAGGCGCTCCAGGTTACTGGAAACCAGGATGTCCATGGACGGGGAGTTGGTCACGTAGAAGTCCCGCTTTTTGTCATACTTGCCGGTCTTGAAAAAGTCGGTCAAGACATTGTTCTTATTGGAAGCACAGATCAGGCGGCCAACTGGCAGGCCCAGTTTTTGAGCATAATAGCCGGCCAGAATGTCGCCGAAGTTCCCAGTTGGCACGGAGAAGTTGACTAAATCACCGAACTTAATCGCCCCTTGGTCCAGCAGCTGCTTGTAGGCAGCGAAGTAGTAGACGACCTGGGGCAAAAGGCGGCCGACATTCATGGAGTTGGCGCTGGAAAAGGTCAAATCGTGGCCCGCCAGCAATTCGTTCATGTCCGGGTCGTTAAAAATTTGCTTGACCCTGGTCTGGGCCTGGTCAAAGTTGCCTTCAACCGCCACAGCCACGGTGTTGTCGCTGTTTTCGCTTAGCATCTGCTTGAGCTGGATCGGGGCCACCCCTTGGTAAGGGTAAAAGACGATGACCCGGGTCTTGGCTAAGGACTGGAAGCCCCGCATGGCGGCGGTCCCGGTGTCCCCGGAAGTCGCGGTCAAAATCACTATCCCTCTGTGGTCGTCTGAGTTTTCCAAGGCTGTCTTCATCAAGCGGGGCAGGCACTGCAAGGCCACGTCCTTAAAGGCCAGGGTTGGCCCGTGGAAGAGCTCCAAGTAGTAATTGCCGGCCTTCTTATCAGTCAGCGGGGCGATCCGGTCGTTATCCCATTGCTGGCCGTAGGCGCCTTTAACAATCTCTGCCAGCTGCTCTTCACTGTAATCGGTCAAGAACAAAGCCAGGATCTTTTTAGCCATTTCCTGGTAAGGCAGGGCAAAAATTTCCTTTAAAGCAGCGGCTGAAAATGGAGCCGGGAATTCTTTGGGTACGAAGAGGCCGCCGTCTGGGGCCAGGCCTTGGACGATTGCCTGGGCAGCGGTAACTTCCTGCCCCTGGCTGCGGGTACTGCGGTAAATCATAAATCCTCCCTAAAAGTCAGATGCGTGATCTGTACACTAGTAACGATGGTTGAAAAAGATTTTTTCCTTTATGGCTAATTATAACGGGGAAATCATTTTTCTAAAAGGGAAAACATGATAAAATGATTGAAAACTAGCAATTGCCAATTATTGAGGTGAAATAGCGTGAAAATCAAAGTTCCAGCATCCAGCGCCAACCTGGGCCCGGGTTTCGACTCCATCGGGGTGGCCATTTCCTTGTACCTGACCATTGAAGTCCTGGGGGAGAGCGACCACTGGCAGGTAGACCATAACTTAGGAGACCTGCCGAGCGGGAAAGACAATATGATCGTCCAAGCGGCTTTAAGCGTCAAGCCGGATTTAACTCCCCAGCACTTGCGGGTGAAATCAGACATCCCCCTGGCCCGCGGCCTGGGCTCCAGTTCCAGCGCCATCGTGGGCGGGATTGAGCTGGCTGACCAATTGGGCCAGCTCAAGCTGGCTCCCCATGAAAAAATTGAAATCGCGGCCCAACTGGAAGGGCACCCGGACAATGTAGCCCCGACCATTCTGGGCAGCCTGGTTGTCGGCTGCAAGGTCAACGGTCACTTTACAGCTGTTAAGGCCCCGGTGCCGCCTTTTGCCATGATCGCCTACATCCCGGCCTATAACTTGAAGACCAGCGATGCCCGGGCTGTTTTGCCCAAGGAGCTTTCCTTTAAAGACGCGGTCCAGGCCAGTGCTGTAGCCAACACGGCGGTAGCGGCCCTTTTTGCCCAGGACTATGAAAAGGCCGGGGAGTTAATGGAGGCTGACCTCTTTCATGAGCGCTACAGAAGCAAATTGGTGCCGGAACTGGAGATTATCCGCAATGTTGGCCATGAGCATGGGGCGGTAGCGACCTACCTGTCAGGAGCCGGCCCGACCATCATGAGCCTGGTTGACCCCCAGCATATCGGCGACTTTGTCGACGCGGTCAGGAAGGCGGGCTTAAAGGATGAAATCCGCCGGCTGGAAGTTGCCCCGCGGGGTGTTTTTTGGCAAAAATAAAGTAGAAAGAGAAGGCTTTTAGTAGGGCTGGACAGAAAATGGAAGTTTTTGAGCAAAAATCTTGCCAAAAGGCTTGCATTCCTATCGTGTTTCTGTATAATAAATAAATGTCGGTTGACGAAAGTCAGCCGTAGCCCACTTGGGTCGTTAGCTCAGCTGGCAGAGCACCGGACTCTTAATCCGGGTGTCCAGGGTTCGATCCCCTGACGACCCATCGCGAGACATCATGTGTGTACATGGTGTCTTTTTTGCTTTTAGGCAAATAATTTAGGGCAGTTAAGGTTTGGTAAAATATTACAAATGTTACAGAAAATGTCTTCCCTGTAATCTCTTCTTAACTGGACCGTTACTTTTTTGCTATGGTTTTGAAATTTGGCCCTGTTAACATATAGACTGTCAAATGACACAAGAGCAGCAAGAAGGAATTTGCCAAAGGAGAAGTAACTTGGCAGACGAGAGCTTGCGACAAATAAAGGAGAATTTTTTTGAACATCAAATCTAACGTACTTAAATCAGTATTTGCTGCAGGCTTGGTTTTGACTGGCGTGGCAGCGATCAGCTTAGGCACGAACGGTCAAGCAGACGCAGCAACCATCGGTGACAGCGTAACGGTTGACTACATTGATGGACAATCAATTGCAACTTGGTCAAACTACCACACTGCTAGGGTTAGCGGTTCTGTTAAGGACGGCAGCTCATGGAAGGTAGTTAAGACTGCCCGCGACGCTTCAGGTGAAAAGTGGTACAAGATCGGCAAGCGTCAATGGATCATGGCCAAGTACACCACTGAAGCAGCAACTGCTTCAAACAGCACTTACAACGCGAATACTACCAGCACTAACACTGCTAACAGCACGACTAGCTCAACTGGCACTGGCTACACTACGAACTACAGCTCATCAGCAAATAACTACGGCTACGGCTCAAACTATAACTACAGCTACAGCGCAAACACTGGCTCAGCCAACACTTCCAGCTACAGAGCAAGCACGACCAGTTCAAGCACTTCTGCTTCAACTTCAACTTCAACTTCAACTTCTTCTTCATCATCTGAAGAAGCAGCTAAGGCTTGGATCGCAGGCAAGGAAAGCGGCGGCTCATACACTGCCTCAAATGGTAACTACTATGGCAAGTACCAATTAAGCTTGAGCTACCTGAACGGTGACACTTCTGCCGCCAACCAGGAAAAGGTTGCCAACAGCTACGTTCAAAGCCGGTATGGTTCATGGACTGCAGCCAAGGCCTTCTGGCAAGCTAATGGCTGGTACTAATCAGCAGCTGGTCAAAGATGGTTCCTTTCGGGGAACCGTCTTTTTCTTTGCCTTTTTGCGGAGAAAAAAGCTGCTAAACAAGTTATAATAAAAGAGATAGGATAGAATTTGAATTGAGAAACAGAGGTTCAAAGATGAAGAAATTTTTCGTAAGCGCGGCAGCGGCCTTGGCAATCGGGACGGCTTTTGCGGCCAGCCAGGTAAGACCAGTTGCAGCCAGTAGCCGGCAGGCAGTTTTTACCCTGCCTAAGGGCTATACTAAGGCCAACTTGAAGAAGGCCTACTGGTACTCCAACTTGTCCAAGAGCCAGCAGAAGAAGTGGCTGAAAAACAAGAAGAACGCGGCTTGGCTGAAGAAGTGGCGGAAGGTTAATATCAAGGGGATGCAGGCCAACAAGTTTGACCAAAGCTCCTGGTCAGAGTCCAGCAAGGACAACAAGACTATTGTTAAATTGACCAATGGCCACTTGAATAGCAGCCAGTCCAAGACCTTAGCTAAGTACTCCCTCCGCTTGATCAACCAGGCCCGGGCCAAGATGGGCCTGAAGAAGTGGAAGTACAGCAAGGGGACCCAGAAGCTGGCTTTGGAAATTTCCAAGGAATACGTGGCAAACAAGAAGACTATCGCCACTGGCCACTATGTGCCAGGGATCGTCCGGGCCACTAACCGGGTCGGCTTGAAACTGCCAGGCAATTACAACTACGTTGAAGACATGGCCGGCTTTAAGGACGGCAGCCAGGTGACCATGACGGCTATGAAGAAGGACATCTACTTCGGCTTGAAGACCATGATGTTTGGCTACCGCTACGCTAACCAGAGCAAGGTCAAGCAGCTGGGCCAGTACACGGAATGGGAGCACGCCGGGGACTTGATGAACACCCAGGGCGGTAAGTATGACGGCGACTGGGACTACTACGGCTTTAACGTTTCCTACACTAACGGTACTTACTCCTTGCACTACATCGGGGTGCCGTCTCACCTTAAGTGGGCCTACGGCGGCGCCTACTGGGGCAATTTTAAGGCGTAAAGAAGAATCGACAAAAGAATAATGTGTAAAGAGGCTAAGCAATCAGCCTCTTTTTTCCTGCATTTTTTTAGGAGGATAATCTGTTTTATATCTTTTGGCCAATGAGTGGACTAAGTTTTCTAGCCTTTCATGATTAATTTTTCCCTACAGAATAGTTAATAATCTAATTTTTGTAATCCTTTTCCAAAAAGATGGCAAAGAAAAGGGGAAAGGCACTTAACATTGGTCTAATTTTAAACTATAGTATTGGCCATAGAAAGAAATTAAAAAACAGAGCTAAAAAAATGAGGCAAAAACAGATGAAAGCAGCAAGCAGATTAGAAGCAGATTCAATTGGCAGTCTTGAAGTTCCTACAGCCGCCTACTACGGTGTGCAAGCGGAACGGGCCAGCCGGAATTTTGAAATCACTCACTTGAAGATGAGCCCGGTTTTTCTGAGTAACCTGGCCTTGATCAAAAAGGCAGCTGCCAGCGTAAATTTTGAAATTGGTCTACTCACTAAACCGCAGGCTGACGCGATTAAAACTGCTTGCGATGAAGTGATTGCCGGCAAATTCGCGGCAGATTTCATCGTTGACCCAATCCAAGGCGGGGCCGGGACTAGTGCTAACATGAACATGAACGAAGTCATCGCTAACCGGGCAAACGAGCTTTTAGGCGGCAAGCGGGGGACTTACGACCTAATTCACCCAAATGACCAGGTTAACATGGCCCAGTCTACCAACGACACCATTCCAACTGCCGGCAAGATGACCACCATCCTGCTCAGTGAAAAGCTGGTTGCCAGCCTGGACAAGTTGGAAGCTACTTTGCGGATCAAGGCGGATGAATTCTCTGACGTGATCAAGATGGGCCGGACCCAGCTGCAAGACGCGGTGCCGATGACCTTGGGTGCCAGCTTTGCCGGCTACGCTTCAATGGTTAGCCGCTTAAAGAAGCGTTTGGAAAAAGCCACCATGGAAATGCATGAGATCAATCTAGGGGCAACGGCGATCGGGACTGGGATCAACGCTTCCCAGTATTACGAAGATCACATTGCCAGGCAGTTGAGCAAGCTCTTTGGTTTTGAACTCAAGCAGGCAGACGACCTCTTTGACGCTACGGAAAACCTGGACTCCTTCGTGGAAGTTTCTGGTGCCCTGAAGGCCTGCGCCATCAGCCTGTCCAAGATGTCCAACGACCTCCGTCTTTTGTCTTCCGGCCCGCGTTGCGGTTTTGCCGAAATCAACCTGCCGGCCAAGCAAAACGGGTCTTCCATCATGCCGGGCAAGGTCAACCCGGTTATCCCGGAAGTCGTCAGCCAGGCGGCCTTCCTAGTCTGCGGCCACGATACCACCATTACCATGGCGGCAGAAGCCGGGCAACTGGAACTGAATGCTTTTGAACCAGTTGTCTTCTACCAGCTTTTCGAATCCTTTACGGCTTTGACCGGAGCAGTCGATACCTTGGTAGAAAACTGTATTACGGGCATCACCGCCAACAAGGGCCGCTGCAAGCAGCTCAAGGAAGGCAGCGTCGGCATCGCCACTGTTCTTTGCCCATACCTGGGCTACCAGCTCTCAGCCAAGATCGCCAAGCGGGCCCTTAAGGAAAAGCGCAGCGTCCGGGAACTGGTCCTGGAAAGTCACTTGATGAGTGAAGAAAAGCTGGACGGTTTATTAGGTTAGTTTGATCAATCCCGTTTAGACAAAAAAAGCAGGCGATGAACTGAATAGACAAGCAATAGAAAAAGCTGTTAGCAAGGAAAATGCTAACAGCTTTTTTACTCTATTTCTTCTTACAGCTCTTCGTCCTTGGTCAATTCGTAGATGGCTTCTGCGTAGATAGCGATGGACAGGATCAAGTCGTCCAGCATCATGAACTCGTTGGCCGCGTGCATAACCATTGGGCCGTTTTCCGGCTGGGCGCCAAAGGCAACCCCGCGTTCAAAGAGGCGGCCGTAAGTCCCGCCACCGATTACGACTTCGTGGCCCGGTTTGCCGGTCTGCTTTTCGTAAACCTTGAGCAAAGTCTGCACCATTGGGTCGCTGCCTGGCACGTAGTGCGGTTCTTCAAAGCCGTTGTAAGTGACGTCCAGGATGCCGCTGAACTTGTCCATAACCTGCTTGATCATGGTGTCCGGGTCAGTCCCTTGCGGGTAGCGGACATTGTTCAAGAGGCTGGCCTTGCCGGCGTGTTCGTAGTCGAACATGGACGGGCTGCTGGCCAGATCGCCCATCAGATCATCGTGGTGGAAGATGCCCAGCTTCTTGCCGTAGAAGTCTTCGTGTTCCACTTCAGCCAGGAAGTGCAGGAAGTTCTTGTCCCGGCCGGCAAAAGCGTACTGGTCCAGGAAGAGGGCCAGGAAAGTAGCTGAGTTCTTGCCGACTTGCGGAGCTGAAGCGTGGGCCCCCTGACCGATCAAGACGATATCGGCGGAACCGTCATTAATTTCAAATGACCCGTCCAGGCCCTTGTCTGCTAAAAAGCTTTCGTAAGCCAGTTTGACAGCTTCCAGGTCAGGACCGGAGATAGTAGCCCGGGTAACTTGCGGAGTCACGTTAGTGGCAATCCCGGCCTTGAATTTATCTAAGACATAGTCGCCCTTAGTATCATCGTTCTTGAAGCTGAATTCCAGGGTGAAGATCCCTTGTTCACCGTTGATGATCGGGTATTCAGCGTCTGGTGAGAAGACGATGTCTGGAGTTGGTTCATGCTTCAAGTAGTAGTCGATCCCGACCCAGTTGGTTTCTTCGTTGGTCCCTAAGACGAAGTCGATCTTCTTCTTTGGCTTAAAGCCGGCTTCCTTGAGCAAAAGCATCCCGTAGTAGGCGGCCAAGCTTGGCCCCTTGTCGTCGGCGCTGCCCCGGCCGTAGATCCGGCCATCTTCGTCGATTTCCATCTTGAAGGGGTCCCGACTCCAGCCTTCACCAGCTGGCACCACGTCCATGTGGCCGATGATGCCCAGGCGCTTGTCGCCTTCACCGAAGTTGACCCGGCCAGCGTAGTTGGCGAAGTTTTCCGTGTCAAAGCCGTCCCGCTTGGCAAAGCTGAGGAACTTGGTCATGGCGTCAACCGGGCCCTTGCCAACTGGGTATTCTTCCGTGGCGTTTTCCAGGTCTTCGGAAGAGTCAATAGCGATCAATTCGCTTAAGTCCTTTAAGATCGCGTCTTTCTTGGCTTCCGCCAGTTCTTTAAAGTTTAAGTCCATCTTTTTCTCCTAATGTTTATTTTTTCTGCCTGCTTTTTTTGAAATTGGTTACAAAAAGTAACCACCTAAATAAAATTCTACCAATCTTCGCCAGCCCTGGCAAACAATTAGGCATGGACTTTGGCTGCGGTAAAACCGGGGCTGATTTTGTTTGATTTGGCTTTGGCTGCGGTAAAACCGGGGCTGATTTTGTTTGATTTTGCTTTGGCTGCGGAAAAACCGGGGCTGATTTTGTTTGATTTGGCTTTGGCTGCGGAAAAACCGGGGCTGATTTTTGTTGATTTGGCTTTGGCTGTGGAAAAACCGGGGCTGATTATTGTTGATTTGGCTTTGGCTGCGGTAAAACCGGGGCTGATTATTGTTTGATTTGGCTTTGGCTGCGGTAAAAACAGGGCTGATTTATTGTTTAGATATTTTTCGCCAATTGTAAAATCAAATTGAACACTGTTCCGATCCAGTAAGTG
>JAQDCK010000017.1 GCA_027681045.1 Lactobacillaceae bacterium AF64-9pH9TA
ACTTACTGGATCGGAACAGTGTTCAATTTGATTTTACAATTGGCGATCTAAATAAAAACTTAACTTGTAAACAAAAGATGACAGAACTATAATTTTTATTGACTATTAATTGTTCAATATGGAGGAGGATAATTGTGTATATTAGAGAGCGACTAAAGTCGCCAAAAGTGTATATAGGGATAGTAATAGGTACGATAATTGTACTTTTTCATTTTATTTCTGACTATTATATCATTAAGCCACAACTTGATGGAAACGTTACGTTTTTTACTCCTTATACACGATGGATTGGCTATGATACTGATGCTATGACAACTTTTTATTATATTTTGTTGCCGTTGTTAGCCTGTTTGACAGCCAACCAGCTATTCTATCAAGACCTAAAAAGTGGCTTTATCAAGCATGCAGTTAAGGAACAAGGGGTTGCAAAGTACAGCTTTTCTCACTTGGGGATCAGCTTCCTGGCAGGATTTTTGACGGTATCTTTGCCGCTGCTCCTGGACTTTGTGCTTTATTACTGCAGCTTGCCTAATATGAAGCCAGATCCTGTTTTGAATATGAGCGCGGGTGTTACGTCAGATTTAACCTATCTTGCTGGTTTGTACTATTCAAATCCCTTGCTGCACGTGGCCTTTTATCTATTCGTGGCAGGACTTGCCGGAGGCTTGGCCGCTACCATTTCTTTGGCTGTAACGTGCTTTATCAGCAATTATTTTACTGATGTAGCCATGGCCTTCCTGTTGTCGCTGATTTTTAACGCTTTTTCAGCAGCAACGACTTCGGCACTTTTTTCGCCAAACCTTTTGGTCATACCAGTTTGCCCGCTTTACATTCCTTCTTTAGCGGTAGCTCTGTCAGAGCTCCTTTTAGGAACGCTTCTGTTCAGCTTAATCTATTTCTACGGGGTAAGACGCCATGTCTTTAGTTAACTACTTGCGGCAAAAGAGCGGGACTTGGCTGGCGATAAAAAGTATCTTGTTTGTGCTGATCTGGACAGGGGTTTACACAATTTTGATTCTGTCAAATGCAAAAATCGTTGAGCCTGGCACGCCTGCTTTAAGCAATGCCCGTTTGACTGTCAGCAATCTTCACAACCAGCTTTATTTCTTTGCCCCTTTGCTGATAGTCAGCAGCCTGCTTTTCTTCAGCCGCCCTCAAAGCGTTGAATTTTTCTACTTGACCTTGAAGAAGCGGCTGCGGCAGTACTTGCTGATCTATACCGTTCTTGAAACCATTCTGCTCATCAGCAGCTTTTTGCTCAGCTTCGTGATTTCAGCTTTCGTGACGAAAGCGCCACTGGATTTACAAATCGGCTTAGAATCCTTGCTTTTGCTGGCACATTATTTAGGTGTTTTTGCCTTGCTCTTCTTTTTAGAGACCGCGATCTTCTTGGCTGGTAAATTGCGGGCTGGAGCAGCAATTGAAGCCTTGCTTTTGCTAGATGCCTTTTGTCTGGACCGGCTGGGCTGGTCTGTTTTCTTAAATCATGGTCTGGCAATCGTTCCCGGCCAAGGCTTCTTCGTGACCGCTCCGGCAGTCTACTTGGCTTATGGCCTCTTGCTTTACTACTATCTGGCCAGCCGGGCCTTCTACCAGGAGGTCAAATATGCTTAACAAGACCTTGTTAAAAAGAAACTTGCAGCTGTACTGGCATAACATCAAGTTCCGCTTTCTTATCGTTTATCCGGCAATGCTCTTGCTTTTGACCTTTAAAAGCTGGCAGGGGATGGCCGGGATCCGGCTCTTTTCCGGCGTTTTGCAGGTCCCAGGAGCAATTGTCTTTCCTTTTGACTGGCTCTTTATAATGCTGGCTGTCTTTTTAATCATTGGCGACAGCCCCCGGGAGCTCTTCCTAAAGGACTATCCAATCGTTAGTCGGGTTCCTGCTGGTAGCTATCTGGCGACGATTTATTTTATGAATGCCAGCTTGACGGTCATGATTTGGCTGACTTGGCAGCTCTATGGCGGCTTGCCGCTAATCTTTTCTTTAGAAATGCTGTTGATTTTTCTGGCCTTGACTGCCCTGTACGCCAGTTTGCAGTTCTTTATCTCATCCTTGCTGGATCTGGGACTGTACGCGGCAGCATTTATACTAGCGATTCTGGTCAACCAGCTGCCTTTTCTGTCCAGCTTGATGTATTTGCGCTACTCAGCTCACTGGGCGGACGGCCTGCTTGGTTCTGGCCTCTGCCTATTGGCAGCCTGGATTCTCAGCCGAATGATAAAATATATCGATTTTTCTTTGGAGTAAAAAATGACGAAAATTATAGAAGTTGACCATGTCACTAAGCGCTTTAAAAACAAACTGGCCCTTAATGACGTTTCCTTCAGCATTGATGCTGGCAAAATTTATGGCTTCCGAGGCCCCAACGGGTCAGGCAAGTCCGTGACCTTCAAAACCGTTCTCGGCTTTATCCGGCCAAACTCCGGGACTGTCAAAGTTTTGGGCAAAAAAATCCGCCAGGACGTCATCTTTGCCCCGGACACCGGTTTCGCGATTTCTGAATACGGCCTGCTGGAAGACAAAACCGGCCTGGAAAACCTCAACCTGCTCAAAGTCTTGAACGATGACCAAAGCAGCCAGGCAGAAGCGATCTTGCAGCGGGTAGGCCTGGATCCAGCCAATCCCTTGAAACTGAAAGAGTATTCTCTGGGCATGCGGCAGCGGCTTTTGATCGCGGCCGCCCTCCTAGGCGACAAGCAGATCCTCCTTTTTGATGAGCCAACCAATGCCCTCGACGAAGATGGGCAGGACTTTTTGGCCCGGCTCCTGCTGGAATTGAAGGACCAGGGCAAGACCATCCTCGTCTCCAGCCATGATAAAGACTTCCTTAACCGGGTCGCCGACCACATCTTCGTCTACAGTGAAGGCAAGATTGTCAAAGAATTGGAGCAAGATCATGAAGTTGAAGCATAAAGGAATCTGGTTCTCTGCAATCTTTCTCTTGTGCCTGCTGGGCCTTTTCCTAAGCAAAAAACATATCGACCAAGTCTACCAGAACTTGCAGGTCTCCCAAACTGAAGTCAGTCAGACTGCCTATAGCGAGGTTAGCCAGAATCTGGCTGTCAAAAGCGGGCAGGGTAAGACTGAAGGAGGCAACTATCTGGCAACCATCTACGTCAAGGCCAAGACTGGGCAGAAGCTGTCCAGAAATGATTTCTACCTTTATCAAGGGCTGAAAGAGGGAGCGACAATGATCGACTCTTTAAAAATCAATGGTCAAGCAACTAGCCGCCTGCGATCCGGCGTAAACAAGGTCCAGGTCAAAGCCCCGAAAAACGGCAATGAGCAATATCTCTATTTGCTCGTTAACCCCCAAAAAGGCAAGTACGTCAAATATCATTTCAATCTGCAAAAATGAAAAATAGAAGTTAGAACAGCAAAAAATAGGCGCGAAAGCAGCAATGGTGCACTTTCACGCCTTTTTTAATATGCTCTTTTACAAGTTCGGGTCCATCTGGAAGCTGAGCGGGGAATCACCCGTCTGCTGGGTAATCAAGCTGCTGATCAGCTTGTTGTAGATGTCCGTCACCGTCTTGGCCATCTTGGCATTGGCCTCATCCGCGATCGCCGTGGCCTGGCTTGGGTCAGCATGCAGCTTCTGGTCGTATTCATAGCGGAGGCGAAGGACCTTTTCCTTGGCTTCTGTCTGGGCGTTGGCCAGTTCCTTGCCGTACTTGCCCCAGTTCCGGTCAACCAGAACCCCGGCCAGCTTGAAGATCCAGTAGGCAGAGTTCGGGCTGTAGTCGACCTTGCCGTTGCCCCACATGTAAGGCACCTTGGTCCCCTGCGGGAAGAAAGGAATGTAGACGCTCTGCGCCGTGACCCCCATGGCCAGCCAGTGGTACATATCCTCGCCCTTAAGCTGCAAGAGGTGGGATTCCTGGGTCGTTGCCACCCCGATCGGCCGGAAGCTTGCCTGGCCCGCGTTCTTCGGGTTGGTCAAGTCATATTCCGTATCGCTGTAGTGGCTGGCCAGCACCGTCTGGGCGTCTTGGACGCTGAGCGGCCGGTCCGCCTTTTGAATAAATGGCAGGTCAAAAGACTGCGGCTCTTGCTTAACTGACGGGGTCAGCAGCTTCTGCCCGTACCAAACCCGCGGGGTGTTGTAGTGCAGGTCGCTCTCGCTTCTCGTGCCAAAAATTTCCCGCCAGTTGAACTTGGCTTCCTTTGGCCACAGCTGGTGTTCATAAACGAATTCCTGCAGGCCGGCTGAATGAAGGAAGTTGGCCGGATCACTAAAGTCGATCTCCTGAATTGACAGCTGGTTGGCAACCACTGCGTAAGAGTCGTCCGGGATTCTCTGGGCAACCCAGTGGTGGCCGGACCCGATTTCCAAGTACCAGGCCTCATCTCTGTCCGCAAACAGAATCCCGTTTGATTCAGCCGCCCCGTACTTTTCCACGATTCCACCCAAGCGCTTGACCCCTTCTTGGGCTGTCTTGACGTAAGGCAAAACAATAGTCACCATGGATTCTTCCAAAAGGCCCTTTTCAGCGTCAAAGGGGTCGATGGCCAGAACCCGCTCGTTGGCATAAGCACTTTCCGTAGCACTCATGGCCACATGGTACTCATTGATCCCGTCTTCTTCAAAAAGCCCGTACTTTTTCGTCCATTCTGGAGTGGATGAATATGCAAAGGCTTCCTCTGGCAAATCAATTGTGAACTTGTTATCATGTGACTTGAAAGTCTGGGCTCCTGCTTGCCGCTGGTGGAAGGCCAGGTGCTTGGGCCAGGCCGTCCGTGAGTCTTCATTGCGGCCAATAATCACGCTGCCGTCAAGGCTGGCCTTTTTCCCGATCAAGATTGAAGTGCAGGATGAACGTCCGTGTGTTGTCATAATTTTGTCCTCTTTTCTTCTTGTGCTCTTGTTTAGATTTTACCTTATTTTGCCTCTGCCCGCAGGGACGGGGTTTATCTGCCTAATTTTTTACTAAAAATACGCCGCTGGTTTGATATTGTGCTAATATATAAATTAGTACGAATAAGCGTTTTTTATAGGCTGATTGCCGATGATTCATTAGCCTAAGCTAATAGAATCAGCTAGAAAAGCTTGTTCTGGTTAGGAATGAAATAGTAAAGTGTTTACAAAATATGATGAAATTAGGTGGAGCAGATGATGGCCAGAAGGAAAGAGATTGATCGCGAGCGAATATTGGACATCGCCTACAAGAAGGCCTTGACCGACGGGATCGAGAACCTGACTGCCCGCAGCATTGCCCAGACTGGCCATTTTTCAACTCAACCGATCTATTTGGAATTCAAGAACATGGATGGCCTGCGCAAGGAAGTGCTTAAACGCGTCTCCCGCACCTTGCGCGATGAAATCCTGCAGAAGGAATTTATTGGCGAGCCTTTATACGATGTTGACCTCTCCTACCTGCAATTTGCCCGCAACCACCGGAGCCTGTTCTCAACGATTTTCGTCAATGGGGAATTTGGTAACGACTTAATCCGCGATACCTTGATGGATCTGGGCCACACCAAGCTCCACGAACAGTACCAGCGCGACCTTGACCCGGAACTGGAGAAGTGGCTCATCGCCCTCAATTGGATTATCGTCAACGGCCTGGCCGTAATGCTGGTCGATGGCCTGATTGACTATGACCAGGACGGCTTCGTCCGGATCATCAAACGGCAGCTGGAAAGCCTTTTTGACTGCTGATCCATTTAAAAAATCAAACTATCAATCGGGCATTTCTATCCTTGTAATTTTTTCACAAAAACCCTGCTGAAATCCCTTTAATTTGGGTATAATAAGGGGGGTAATGGAAAATCTGAAAGGTGGTTTTTATGAAAGTTTTAGCTCTTAACGGATCTAACGCTGACAAGTCTTACAACGAAATGCTGCTGAAGTTCATTGCCAAGCACTTCGCTGATAAGTATGATTTTGAATTCGCGACCGTGAAGGGGTTGCCGATGTTTAAGGAAGGCCAGGAAGACCCGGCTGACGTGACTAAATTGAGTGACCAAGTTGCCGCTGCTGACCTGGTTTTGATCGGGTCACCGGAACAACAGCACTCAGTAACCAGCGCTTTGAAGAGCGCCCTGGAATGGCTGTCAACCAACACTCACCCCTTCAATGGCAAGCCAGTCGTTATCGTGTCAACTTCACCGCTGGCCCAAGGGGCTGCCCGGTCACAGACCAAGCTGAAGACGGTTTTGGCTTCCCCAGGCCTGCACCCGGTTGTCTTCAACGACGATGAATTCATGATGGGCGGGGCAGCTACTGCCTTTGACGAAAACGGCGATTTGAAGATTTCTGGTACGGTTGACTTCCTGGAACACTTCTTTGACGAAGTCGACGCTTGGTACGCACAGATCACGAAGTAAGTGGGGGTTTTCAAATGAAATTATTAGCTATTGTCGGAACTAATGCCGATTTTTCTTTCAACCGTCTGCTCTGCCAGTTCATCGCCAAGCGCTTCGGCGATAAGGCGGAAATCGAAGTCGCTGAAATTGGCGACCTGCCAGCCTTCTACAAGGAAGGACAAGCTGATGCCCGCGTTACGGCATGGCGGGAAAAGGTTGACCAAGCTGACGGCTTGATCATCGCTACTCCAGAATACGACCACGGTATCCCAGCCGCTTTGAAGAGCGCTTTGGAATGGCTGGGCAGCCACGCTGGCAGCAAGGTTATGGCCTACAAGCCAGTCTGTGTTGTAGGCGTGTCCTTGGGCGGCCAAGGCGCTTCCCGCGCCCAGGAAGATGCCCGGGAAATCCTGCTGTCACCAGACATGACGGCCAATGTTTTGCCAGGCAACGAATTGCTGATCGGCCGGGCCTACAGCAGCTTTGACAAGGAAAGCGGCGACCTGGTTGACGAAGCTTCAATCGCCCAACTGGACAAGGTCATGGAAGCTTTCTTTGCTTTCGTTGCCCAAGCCAAGAAGTAATGTAAAAGAAAAATTGCAAAATAAGGCGGATAGCTTGGCGCTTCCGCCTTGTTTTGTTTTAAAATTATAGAGAGAAGTGAAGGAGGAGAAAAAGATGGCGATGGATCTTTTACCCTTGAAAACAGTCCGCAATCCCCGGGACCTTGGCGGCTATACCGGCTTTGCCGGCAGGAAGATCAAGGCCGGACTTTTGCTGCGGACCGGGACGGTCGCGGCGATCAGTGAAGAAGACGGCAATTATTTGCGGGCCCGCGGGGTGAAGACCATCATCGACCTCCGTTCTCCGCAAGAATGCCGTAAGCGGCCGGATAAAAAGCTAGCCGGGATCCAGAACGTCAATATCCCCGTTAATAGCCGGGACCAGACCAAGGCCGGAGCCAGCCTGGCGGAATTAGCCAGGCAGTACGGCTTAGACCCCCTGGCGGGCTTCCGCCATATGGTGGAGAGCTACCGGCTGATGGTGACGGAAGAGCACGCCCAGGCGGCTTTTGGCCAGGTTCTGGCCTATCTGGCTGAAACTGAAGGCGGAACCATTTATCATTGCTCAGAAGGCAAGGACAGGACAGGCCTGATGACCGTCTTTTTGCTGACGGTCTTGGGGGTTGACCCGGAAACCATCCGCCAGGACTATCTTTTATCCGCTCCCTACCTTAACGGCTACCGGGCCAAAAGGGACAAGGAAGCCCGGGAAAACGGGGAAAGCCTGGTGCAGCGGGCCAACCTTAGGTCGTTGGGTACGGTCAACAATGAGTACTTAGACAGCGCCTTGATCACTATCGACCAGGAATATGGCGGCATGGAAGCCTTTTTGACCCGGCAATTGGGCGTCAGCCCGGCCCTTCGTGACCAGCTCCGGGCCAAGTATCTAGAAAAGTAAGGATTAAAAAAATGGGAATCATCAAATACATATCAACTGACCAAGTCATGGCCCAGCACAAGGCCATGGGGACTCATATCAGCCTGCAGATCTACGGGGCAAGGGAAGACCCGGAAAAGATCCTGGACCAGACCAAGGCCTTGATCGACCACTTTGAAGACCTGCTGACGGTCAACCGCAAGCCGGACCACCCCCGCTACGGCCTGTCCGAAGTCACCCGGGTCAACGACCAGGCGGGCAAGGAGGCCGTGCAAGTCTCCAGCAGCGTTTACGGCTTGATCAAGCTAGCCGTTGAGACCAGCCGGGAAGACTTCGGCTTCAATGCCTTAATCGGCCCCCTGGTCAAGCTCTGGTCCATCGGCTTTAAGGATGCCCACGTGCCAACTGACGCGGAAATCAAAGAAAAAATGAAGCTGATCGACCCTTGGATGGTCGAATTAAATGACGATGACCACACGGTCTTTTTGAAGCAGGAAGGCATGGAGCTGGACCTGGGCGGGATCGCCAAGGGCTGGACGGCCGACCGGATCCGGGACCTCTGGCGGGCTTACGGGGTCGAAGCCGGCATCATCAACCTTGGCGGCAATGTCCTCTTCGTCAACCCTTGCCCGAAGCGGGCCAACGGGATGTGGACGGTAGGCGTCCAGGATCCTTTGAAGCCGCGGGGAGAAAATATCACGGCCATGATGATCCCGGAATGCTCCGTGGTCACCAGCGGGACTTACGAGCGCTTTTTGGAAGTGGACGGGCACAAGTACCACCACTTGATCGACTCCCGGACCGGCTACCCGGTGGAAACCAACATCGCCGGGGTGACGACCTTCACCAAGAATTCCGTTGACGCGGAAATCGAGTGCAAGCGCTGCTTCTTTGCCGGCCAGCCAATTGCCAACTGGGTCAATAATCGCCGCTTAGGCGCCGTTTACGTGTATAACGATGAACGGGTGGAAAAAGTCGGCCTGGATTACTAAAGTAAAGAAAAAGCAGCCTCACCTTCTGGTGAAGCTGCTTTTTCCTTAGGCCGTGGTCCGGCTAACGCTGAAGAGAGTCTTGAAGACCCCGGTCGACAGACCTGGCGTGTCATTGACGATGAAGCTGAGCAGCTGGGAATCGCTGATCAGCTGGCTCAGCTGGCTGACGCCGACGGAGTTGAGGATGGACAAGACCACGTACATGAAGAAGTAGGAGGCCACGAAAGAAACAATGGCCCCGGCTATGTGGTCCAAAGTGGCCGTGAAACCAGTCTTGGTCTCCTGGGCGGGCAGCCAGGCCTTGAAGATCTTGGCCACTTGCTTGAGGATGAAGAAGAGGGCGAAGAAGGCCCCGAAGCGGCAGGCCTGCAGGACCAGGCTGGAGTCGCCCGCCTGCCCCTGGACGAACTGGGTGTAGATCAGGTTGCCGACCGGATTCTGCAGCATGATGGCCAGCATGAAGACCAGACCGGCGAAGATCAAATTGACGATCCGCTTGGAGAAACCTACATGGTAGCCCTTGTAGGTTTGCCAGGCGATGTAGAGAATGACGAAAATAACTAAGAGCATCTTTATATCCTTTGTTTTTAGCTGTAATTTTCCATGGATTCTTTTTGACCTTCAAGCAAAAATAATCCATAATTGTTAAGATGGTTTGTGTAACATTTTTTGCGCAAGATTGCTTTTTGCGTTACATTTAAGGGTGTGAAACACGGTTTCACAGGTGAAAGAATGAATCCTGAACTTTTTGCAGAAACATTGTCAAAATATAATTTTAAGTTGTCCCCTGTCCAAGAGCAACAATTTAAAACATATTTTAAGGAATTGGTCCGGGTCAACGAACACGTCAACCTTACCCGGATCACGGACGAAGACGAGGTCTACCTCAAGCACTTCTACGACAGCGTGACTCCGCTCCTGCTCTGGCCAGAGGTCTTTCAAGAAGGAGCCAAGCTCTGCGATGTCGGGGCCGGGGCCGGCTTTCCGTCACTGCCGATCAAGATCCTCCGCCCGGACCTGGAAGTCACCATCGTTGACTCTTTAGGCAAGCGGCTGAACTTCCTGTCTGACTTGCTGGAGAAGCTTGGCATCGAAGGCGTGAACTTGGTGCACGGCCGGGCTGAAGACGTGGGGCAAAAGCCGGACTACCGGGATAAGTTTGACCTGGTAACTGCCCGGGCCGTGGCCAGAATGAGCGTTTTGAGCGAATACTGCCTGCCCCTGGCCAAAGTCGGCGGCAAGTTCCTGGCTTTAAAGGGGCCGCGGGCTGACGAAGAATTGGAAGACGCCAAGAGTGCCCTGGAGAAACTGGGCGGCGAAGCTGTCTTCAGCCAGGTCTTCACCCTGCCAGGCAACGCTGAAGAGCGGACCCTCGTCCTGGTTGACAAGGTCAAGGCAACTCCGGGCAAGTACCCGCGCCAGGCAGGCACGCCAAACCGGAAACCCTTGTAGTTTTTTGGAGGTGCCTAAATGGCTTTTGGTTTTTTCCATCGAAATGAAATTCCCCAAAACAAGCAGGTCCAGGACCTGCCTTTAGCGGAAATCCACCCGAACCGCTACCAGCCAAGAAGGACTTTTAGCGACGATTCCATCCAGCAACTCGCCCAGACCTTACAAGAAGAAGGGCTCTTGCAGCCGATCATCGTCCGTGAAGACCAGGGCGGCTACGAAATCATTGCCGGCGAGCGCCGCTTCCGGGCGGCCAAGAGCCTGGGCTGGGAAAAGATCCCGGCTATCGTGAACAATCTCGATGACCAGCAGACAGCTTCTTTGGCCTTGATCGAAAACCTGCAAAGGGAAAACCTGAATCCGGTTGATGAGGCCCAGGCTTATGAGCAGCTGATGCAGCTCAACGACTTGACTCAGACCCAGCTGGCCCAGGACATCGGCAAGTCCCAGTCCTACGTGGCTAACAAGCTCCGCCTGCTCAAGCTAGCTGAACCTGTCCAAGAGTATCTGGCCAAAGGCGAGCTCAGCGCCCGCCATGGCCGGGCCATTTTGGGCTTAAGCGAAGAAGACCAGGTCAAATTGGCTGAAGAGATTGTCGAAAAAGGTCTCAGCGTGAAAGAGACGGAAGAGCGGGCGGCCAAGCTGGCCAATCCTAAGCCAGCTGTTAAGAAGAAGGCGGTGGTCCGCTATGGCCGGGACATGCAGCTGCAGATCAACACGATCAAGCAGGCGGTTAAACTGGCCAAGGAGTCCGGCGTGAAAGTCAAGGTTACCGAGGCGAAGAGCCCGGATGAGTACCAGATTACTATCGTGATGAAGAATCAGAGAAAGAAGAAGGAGGACTAGCATGGGCAGCGTCATCGCAGTCGCCAACCAGAAGGGCGGCGTTGGCAAAACCACGACGACCATCAATTTGGCCGCTTCCATTGCTAAAAGAGGCTACAAGGTATTGATTGTCGACATTGACCCGCAGGGCAATGCCACCTCAGGCTTGGGGATTGAGAAGTCGACCATCGAGTATGATATTTACAATGTTCTGATCGATGAAATCCCGATCGTCTCAGCCATCAAGCCGACCAGTAGCAAGAAGCTGGACATCGTGCCGGCCACGATCAACCTGGCCGGGGCGGAAACCGAGCTGATCAGCATGATGGCCCGGGAAACCCGCTTGAAGGGGGCCATTGAAGACCTGGGTGACAAGTACGACTTCGTCTTTATCGACTGTCCGCCTTCTTTGGGACAGTTGTCTATCAACGCTTTTACGGCCAGCCAGTCGATTTTGATTCCGGTCCAAAGTGAATACTACGCCATGGAAGGATTGAGCCAGCTGCTCAACACCATCCGCTTAGTCCAGAAGCACTTTAACAAGAATCTGGGCGTGGAAGGGGTCCTGCTGACCATGCTGGATGCCCGGACCAACCTGGGGGCCGACGTGGTCCAGCAGGTCAAGGAGTATTTCGGCGACCGGGTCTACAAGACGATCATCCCGCGGATCACCAAGCTGGCCGAAGCGCCAAGCTACGGGGAGGCAATCACGGAATACGCGCCAAGTTCGCGCGGGGCCAAGGTTTATGATGACTTAGCAAAAGAGGTGCTGAAGGCTCATGGCAAGAGACTCAAGAAATAAGAAACAGGAAAAGAAGAAGGGCGGCCTGGGCCGGGGCTTGGGGGCGCTTTTTGAAGAAGAGCCCCAGGTAAAGCCGGCCGAGGAAATTGAAGACCTGCCTCTGGTAGAAGTCCGGCCTAACCCCTACCAGCCACGGAAGAACTTCGACGAAAAGAAGCTGGCCGAACTGGCTGAATCCATCAGGGAAAACGGGGTCCTGCAGCCGATCATCGTCCGCCAGTCAGTCGGCGGCTACGAGATCATCGCCGGTGAGCGCCGCTGCCGGGCTTCAGAATTAGCTGGCCAGGCCACCATCCCGGCCATCATCCGCCAGTTTGACGAAAGCCAGATGATGGAAGTGGCCATCTTGGAAAACCTGCAGCGGGAAGACTTGACTCCTTTGGAAGAAGCCCAGGCTTACGAAATGCTGCAAAAGAACCTGGGCCTGACCCAGGAAGAGGTTTCCAAGAAGATGGGCAAGTCCCGCCCTTACATCACCAACTACCTCCGCCTGCTCACCCTGCCGCAGAAGACCAAGGGCCTTTTGCAAAGAGGGGAATTGTCCATGGGCCAGGCCAGAACCCTCCTGGGCTTAAAGGACAAGGACAGGATCGATGAACTAGCTAAGCGGGTGGTTAAGGAAGGGATGCCGGTCCGCAAGGTCGAGGCGCTGGTTGCCAAGATGAACGAGCGCGGGCAGAAGCAGAAGAAAAAGAATGCCGGCAAGTCAGCCTTCGTGCGGGCCAGCGAAAGCCAATTGGCCGCCAAGTTCGGCTCGCCGGTAAGCATTACGGAAAACAAGACGGGGAAGGGGCACTTGTCAATTGACTTTACTTCCCCGGATGAACTGAACCGGATTCTGGATTTGTTAGGTGTGAATCTCGATGACTAAAAATATTACTTTTGACTTGGCGGACACGGTTGAAATGAAGAAGCCCCACGCTTGCCAGACCAACAACTGGGAGGTCCTGCGCCTGGGCGCCGACATCCGCCTCAAATGCATGGGCTGCGGGCACGTGGTCATGATGTCGCGGGCTGATTTCAACAAGAAGGTCAAGAAGCTCCTGGCCAAGAGCAATGATCCCGTCAACTTGAAGAACGATTTTTACGTGGCCAAGGAAGACATCGCCCGGCCAAATTTCGACTAGGCATTGACTAATCTGGCCAAAAGGCCAAGAATTAAACACGCAAGCAAGAAAAAACAAGAAAGAGGAATTACAAAATATGGCTTTAACTGCTGGTATCGTCGGTTTGCCAAACGTCGGCAAGTCAACTCTGTTTAACGCAATTACCAAGGCAGGCGCGGAAATGGCCAACTACCCATTCGCGACTATTGAACCGAACGTGGGGATGGTTGAAGTGCCGGACAAGCGCCTGGCCAGAATCCAGGAACTGATCCCGGCCAAGAAGGTTGTCCACACGACTTTTGAATTCACCGACATTGCCGGTTTGGTCAAGGGGGCTTCCAAGGGTGAAGGCCTGGGCAACAAGTTCCTGGAAAACATTCGCCAAACTGACGCCATCGTGCACGTGGTCCGGGCTTTTGACGATGAAAACATCACTTCTGTCTCCGGCAAGGTTGACCCGGAAGAAGACATCGACACCATCAACCTGGAACTGATCTACGCTGACCTGGACTCAGTTGACCGCCGGATCGGCAAGGTGCAGAAGATGGCCCAGCAAAAGGACAAGGAAGCCATGGCTGAATACAATGTCCTGCAAAAGATCAAGCCAGTTCTGGAAGCCGGCGACCCGGTCCGGTCCATCAAGTTCACTGATGACGAAGCCAAGATCGTCAAGGGCCTCTTCCTCCTGACTTCCAAGCCGGTCATCTACGTGGCCAACATCGCGGAAGAATCCATGGCTGATCCGGAAAGCGACAAGTACTACCAAATCGTTAAGGCCCACGCCGACAAGGAAGGGGCTGGCTGCCTGGGCATCTCCGCGGCTATCGAAGAAGAAATTGCCGGCCTGGACGATGAAGAAAAGGCAGAAATGCTGGCGGCTGAAGGGGTTGAAGAATCCGGTTTGGACCGCTTGATCCGGGCTGCCTACCACCTGCTGGGCCTCAGAACCTTCTTTACGGCCGGGGGCAAGGAAACCCGGGCCTGGACCTTCCACCAGGGCATGAAGGCGCCGCAAGTCGCTGGGGTCATCCACTCCGACTTTGAACGGGGCTTCATCCGGGCCGAAGTCGTTTCCTTCGAAGACCTGGACAAGTACGAAAGTATGCAGAAGATCAAGGAAGCCGGCAGAGTCCGCCTGGAAGGCAAGGAATACGAAGTCCAGGACGGCGACATCATCGAATTCAGATTTAACGTATAAGGCAGGAGACAGAAGTGAGCGAAGAAAAGCAAGTGAAGAACGCTTCTCAAGCCAAGCTGAAAAAGCAGGGGCAGGCAGAAGCCAAGACGGAAAGCATCAAGCAGGCGGACCCGGAAGAACTCCGGGGGAAATTGTCTAACAAGAACAAGGACTATATCTACCGCTTGAAGAAGGAACTGGTTGCCGGCGGCATGAGTGAAGGTGACGCTGACGCCAAGATCGATGGCCTTTTGCCGGAAATCTACGACGCCCAGATCAAGGGGCAGCCGGCCAACGTTTTATTTGGCGCCGCGCCTAAGTTGAAGGCCAGCCAGATCCTGCACCCGGTCGTTAAGCCGGAAAAGGTGCCGGACAAGTTGGTGGCCCTGGACGGGGCCCTCTTCTACACGGCCATGCTGACGGCCCTGTTTGGGATCCTACAATTGTTCACGGACAACAGCAAGTCCACTTCCTCCGGTTCCGGGATCGTGACCTTGATCGTGATGGGTCTGGCCATGGGCTGGTACTTCACCAAATACAACTCCTGGATGCAGCCTGACCCGAAGACCGGCAAGCCGGCCTGGGGCAAGGTAGTCTGGGGCCTTCTGGGGTCACTTTTGATCATCATGCTGATCGTCTTTGTCCTCTCAATTCCGGCCTTGTCCGTCATCAACCCGGTTCTGCCAGGCTGGGCTGACATCCTGGTAGCCGCAGCCGCTTACGGGATCCGCTGGCTGGTTCGCCGCCACTACGGGATCGAAGGGACCTCTCTCAGCCCGGACAAGCTGACCATGAAGAAAAAGTAAATCAATAGCGTGCTTTTTAATCCCAATGGGTGTAAAATAAATAAGCTGATAATTAAAGAACAAATAGATGCTGAGCATCTATTTGTTTTTGTTTAACGATTTTTTTATAAAAAGCAATGAGCAATAAAAGAAGGAGGTCATCAATGCTTAAGACTTTATTGAAGTCCGTCCGCCAGTACAAAAAAGAGACGCTCTTGTCTCCTTTGTGCGTGGTCGTCGAGGTCTTCATTGAAATGTATATCCCATATATCATGGGGCTCTTGATTGACAACGGGATCAACAAGGGCGACATGGACTACGTGCGCAAGATGGGTCTGTTCACCATCTTGCTGACCCTGGTCTCCCTGGTCCTGGGGGCCAGCGCCAGCTACTTTTCAGCCCACGCGGCAGCCGGCTTTACTGCCAACCTCCGCCAGGACATGTTCTATCATATGCAGGACTTCTCATTTGAAAACATTGACAAGTTCTCCAGCGCCAGTCTGGTGACCCGGCTGACGACCGACACCAACAACATCCAGCAGGCCTACCAGATGAGCATCAGAATGGCCGTCCGGGCTCCGTTTATGATGATCATTTCCCTGGTCATGGCGGTGACGATCAGCTGGAAACTGACCCTTGTCTTCCTCGTGGCTGTTCCGGTTTTGGCTCTGGCCATGATCATGATTATCAAGAATGCCCGGCCATACTTCCCGAGAATCTTCCGGGCCTATGACGAACTGAACCGGAAGGTCCGGGAAAACATCCGCGGGGTCCGGGAAGTCAAGACTTACGTCCACGAAGAAGAGCAGATCGAGAACTTTGAAAAGTCCACCAGCAAGATTTACAAGCTCTTCAGCCGGGCCATGTTCATCATGGCCTTCAACGGCCCGGTCATGACCCTAATGATCGATGCTGTTATGCTGGCCCTATCCTGGTTCGGGGCAAAACTGATCGTGGGCCATCAATTGGCTACCGGCCAGCTGGTCTCCATGTTCTCTTACACCATGTCTATCTTGATGTCTTTGATGATCTTGTCCATGATCTTCACTCAGCTGATGATGGCCCAGTCAAGCGGCCACCGGGTAGCTGACGTCTTGACGGCCAAGCCAACTATTGTCAACCCGACCAAGTCACCTTTGACCAGCGTGACCAACGGGGAAATCGTTTTTGACCACGTTGACTTCAAGTACGACAAGGAAGATGCCCACTATGCCTTAAAGGATATTGACCTGCGGATCAAGTCCGGGGAAACCCTGGGGATTATCGGGGAAACTGGGTCTTCCAAGTCAACCTTAATCTCCATGATTCCCCGCCTTTACGACGTGACCGGCGGGGCAGTCAGAGTCGGCGGCCACAACGTGCGCTCTTACGACCTCAAGACTTTGCGCGACAACGTGGCAGTCGTTTTGCAAAAGAATGTCCTCTTCTCCGGCACTATCAAGGACAACCTCAAGTGGGGCAATGAAAACGCCAGCGACGAGGAAATCGTCCAGGCAGCCAAGATTGCCCACGCTGACGGCTTTATCCGGGAAATGCCGGATGGCTATGACACCATGGTTGAACAAGGTGGCAACAACGTTTCCGGTGGGCAAAAGCAGCGGATCACGATCGCCCGGGCTCTGTTAAAGAAGCCGAAGATCTTGATCCTGGACGACTCAACCAGTGCCGTCGACACCAAGACTGAACGGGAAATCCGGGAAGCCTTGAAGCGGGACCTGCCGGAAACGACCAAGATCATCATTTCCCAGCGGATCGTCTCCATCAAGGATGCCGACCGGATCGTGGTCATGAACCACGGGCAGATCGAAGACGTCGGAACTCACGATGAACTGATCAAGCGCAACGACTTGTACTCATCCATCGCCAAGTTCCAGGAAGAAAACAGTAAGTAGGTGATAATCGATGACTAAAAAACAAGCTCAGCAACCATCACAAATGCAGACCTTAAACCGCCTGCTGAAATACGTCTACCGGGTTTCTCCGGCGTCTTTGATTATCTCCCTGGTCTCCGTGATCATCAGCGCGGCAGCTTCCGTTGTCGGCTCCTTGTTCATTGAACAGGTTATCGACCGCTACATCACTCCGATGCTCAAGCAAAAGAGCCCGGACTTCGGCCCTCTGGCTCACGCGGTTTTGCTCATGGCCGGCGTTTACGCCATCGGTCTGGTAGCCAACTACCTTTTCACCTTGCTGATGATGGTCTTGTCCCAGCAGGTGCAAAAGCAAATCAGAAATGAAATGTTTACCCACATGCAGCGGCTGCCGATCGCCTTTTTTGACCAGAACGAATACGGCGACATCATGTCCCGCTACACTAACGACATCGACACCTTGATGCAGATGATTTCCCAGGCCCTGCCGATGTTCGCTAACTCTGTCTTTTCAGTAGTCTTCGTTTTGGCGGGGATGTTCTATCTCAGCTGGCAATTGACCCTGGTTTCCCTGGTAGTGGTTCTCCTGTCCTTAGGCGTTGTCCGCTACTTGACCGGCAAGTCCAGCTACTACTTTGACCAGCAGCAGAAGACTGTGGGGACGGTCAACGGCTACAACGAAGAAATGCTTAACGGCTTGAAGGTCATCAAGGTCTTCTCCCATGAACCGGAAGCCAAGGCCGACTTTGACCGCTACAATGACCAGCTGAGGATTGCCTCAGGCAAGGCCAACACCTATGCCACCATCTTGTTCCCAATCATGGGCAATATCGGCAACTTGCTCTACGTCTTGATCGCCTTGATCGGCGGGGCGGCAATCTTAGCCGGCAACATTCCGCTGACCTTGGGGGCCCTGGCTTCCTTCATGCAGCTGTCCAAGGCCTTCATCATGCCGATCGCCCAGATTTCCCAGCAGTTGAACGCTATCGTTCTGGCTATTGCCGGGGCCCGGCGGATTTTCCAGGTCCTGGATGAAAAAGTCGAAGTCGACGACGGCCAGGTAACTATCGAAGAAAAGCCGGGCGTCAAGAATGCCTGGCAGTGGAAGGTGCCGACTGAAAATGGCTTTAAGTACGTACCAGTCAAGGGCCATATCGTTTTTGACCACGTCAACTTCGGCTACGTGCCAGGCAAGCAGATCCTGCACGACATCTCCCTTGAGGCCAAGCCAGGCATGAAGGTGGCCCTGGTCGGGGAAACCGGGGCCGGGAAGACCACCATTTCCAGCATGATCAACCGCTTCTATGAAATCAATTCCGGTACGATCACTTACGACGGGATCGACATCAAGGACATCAAGAAGGATGACCTCCGCAAGTCAGTCTCCATCGTCTTGCAGGAAACGCACATGTTTACCGGCAACATCATGGAAAACATCCGCTTCGGCCGGCCTGACGCCTCAGATGACGACGTCTACCAGGCAGCCCGCCTGGCCCGGGCTGACGAGTTCATTCATGACCTGGATGACGGCTATGAAACGGTGATCGACGGGGGCGGCGGTGACCTCTCTCAGGGGCAGCTGCAGCTGCTCTCCATTGCCCGGGCCATGATCGCTGACAAGCCAGTCATGATCCTGGACGAAGCCACCAGTTCCATCGACACCCGGACTGAGCGCTTGGTGCAAGCCGGGATGGACAACCTTTTGGCTGGCCGGACCAGCTTCGTCATCGCTCACCGTCTGTCCACCATTGTCAACTCTGACTTGATCATGGTCCTGGACCACGGCCGGGTCCTGGAAGCCGGCAACCACGACCAGCTTTTGGCCAAGCAGGGTTACTACTACGAGCTCTACACCGGCAAAAAGGAAATTCAATAAGAGCGAATCTTATGTTTTGCTAAAATCCAAGTTAGAGCGTACGTCAAAGTACGCTCTTTTTGGTATATTGGTTAAAATAAAGGTTACAATATAGGATAGATAAGTTTGGAATAGAAGAGGTTTTGCAGATGAAAATTCTCGTTGTCGACGATGACCACGAAATCGTGGAACTCTTAAGCATTTATTTAAAGAACGAAGGCTATGAGCCGATTGCCGCCTACAATGGCAAGGAAGCTTTGACCAAGCTCTCAACCACGCCAGATATTGCCTTGATGATTCTGGACGTGATGATGCCGAACATGTCAGGCATCGATGTGGTCAAGGAAGTTCGCAAGGATTCTGACATTCCGATTATCATCGTCAGCGCCAAGACCGGCGACATGGACAAGATCCAGGGCTTGATCACCGGGGCCGACGACTACGTGTCCAAGCCTTTCAACCCCCTGGAAGTCATGGCCCGGGTCCGGTCCCTTTTGCGCCGCAGCCAGAAGCAGGTCAAGGAAGAGGAGCCTGACGTTTTGGAAGTCGGGCCTCTGATCATCAACAAGGACTCCCATGAGGTCAAGACGGTCGAAGACAAGGAAATCCAGCTCACGGCCCTGGAATTCGGCATTCTCTACCTTTTGGCCAGCCACCCCAACCGGGTCTTCTCAGCTGATGAGATCTTCGAGCGGGTTTGGCAGCAAGAGTCCATCGTCAGCGCCAAGACGGTCATGGTTCACGTTTCCCACTTGCGGGACAAGATCCAGAAGGCCACCGACGGCGAAGAAGTCATCAAGACTGTATGGGGTGTAGGTTACAAGGTTGAAGCCTAAGCAAGACAAAGAAAAACAAGTCATCCAGGGCAAGCGGCCCCGGGTTAAGCTGACCGCGGCTGAGAAGAGCGAGCTTTTTGCCGAAGGCGTGGTAACGGTCATCATCATGCTGCTCTTGAACATGTCCGTCATCATCCTCTACCATTTAGCGGTCCTGCAGGACAAGAGCCTGGTCAACGGCATTTACTTTTTGAAAAAGACCATGACGATCGGACCGGGCTATCATATCTGGTCCTGGGAAAGAATCGGGATCATTTTGATGGGGATCGCTGACGTCATCGTCTTGTACTGGCGCTTAATCCGCCGCTACCACCAGATGCAGCTGCGGCACATCATTTCCGAATTGCACTATATTGCCAACGGCCACTTTGACCACCGGATTTCCTTCAGCGTCAACACCGACATGCAAAAGGTGATCGATTCCATCAACTCCCTGGTCGACTCAACCGTGGGGGCGATCAATGAAGAAAAGGCGATCGAGCAGTCGAAAGACGAACTGATCACCAATGTTTCCCACGATATCCGGACCCCTTTGACCAGCATCATCGGCTACCTGGGCCTGCTGAAGAATGGGGCCGTGACCAGCCAGGAGGATATGCTCAAGTACATCAATATCGCCTATGACAAGGCTGAGCAGATGAAGTCCCTGGCCAATGACCTTTTCGAGTACACCACCTTGAAGTCGACCAAGACCAAGCTGAACGTAACCCCGATCAATATCAAGGGCATGATGGAGCAGGTGGCGGCCGGCTTTGAGCTGGAAGCGGAGAAGAAGGGCATTGCTTTTAGCGTCAAGGCCCGGCCGGATGACTTGATCGTCAACGCCGACGTGGAAAAGCTGGTCCGGGTCTACAACAACTTGATCTCCAATGCCTTAAAGTACGCGGCTGGGGCCAGCCGGATCAACCTGGTGGCCAACCTGATCAACCACGAGCAGGTTGAGCTGCGGGTGGAGAATAACGGGGAACCGATTCCCAAGGACAAATTGAAGAAGATTTTTGACCGCTTCTACCGGGTGGAAAGCTCGCGCAACACCAAGACCGGGGGCACGGGCTTAGGCCTGTCTATCGTCCAGGGGGTCGTCGAGCTGCACGGGGGGACGATCCGCTGTGAATCAAACAAGGATTGGACCAGTTTCATCATTCTCTTGCCCCGGGATCCCCGGGCAAACAACTTAGCTCTTAGACCTGTGGTATAATTTGAACTGAATCTTAATTGACAGTGAGGAGTAAAAATGAGCATCTCATTAAACACCTGTATTTTAATCTTGAAAGAACACCACCTGCTCAAGTCCAGTGCCGTCCAGGACACTGTCCAGACCAGAATGGAGGCTGTTTCTTATGACTCACGCGATGTCCAGAACAACAGCCTTTTCTTCTGCAAGGGGGCAGGCTTCCGGCCAACCTACCTGACCATGGCTAAAGAAAACGGGGCAATTGCCTACGTGGCTGAGCAGCCATACCCGGAAGGCACGGGGATGCACGCCTTGATCGTCCGCAACGTGTCCAAGGCAATGGCCCTTTTGTCAGCTGCCTTCTACCGCTTCCCGCAAGACGACCTCTTCCTGGTTGGCTTTACCGGGACCAAGGGCAAGACCACTTCCGCCTACTTCTTAAAGGGGATGCTGGACCAGCTCAACGGCGGCCGGACTGCTCTTTTGTCCTCAGTCAACAACATCCTCGGGCCGGCTCCGGAAGACACCTTCAAGTCCAGCCTGACCACGCCGGAATCACTGGATTTGTTCAGAGACATGCGGCGGGCAGTTGACAACGGCATGACCCACATGGTTATGGAAGTGTCATCCCAAGCCTACAAGAAGAGCCGGGTCTTTGGCCTGACCTATGACCTGGGCTTCTTCTTGAATATCAGCCCGGACCACATCGGGGTCAACGAGCACCCGAACTTTGAGGACTACCTCCACTGCAAGCTGCAGCTTTTGGTCAACTCCCGCAAGTGCATCATCAACGCGGAAACCGACCGCTTCGCTGATGTTTACGCGGCAGCAACGACCACGACCAACCCGGACAGCATCTACCTGTTTGCCCGGGACGGCTTTGAAAACCCGGATCTGAAGAAGCCAATCGATTTCCGCTACAAGTCTGTGGAAACTGACCTGGCTGAAACCAAGTTCACCTTGACTACGGCTTCAAGCAAGGCCCACAAGCTGCCAATCTCTGGTGAATACACTCTGCAGATGATCGGCGACTTCAACGAAACCAACGCTACCGGCGCCATCATTGGGGCTGGCCTGGCCGGGATGAGCTATGAAGACTGCGCCAAGGGGATCCGGCACGTGACCATCCCAGGCCGGATGGAAACCGTCACGACCCAAAAGCACGGCTTGATTGTAGTGGACTATGCCCACAACAAGGCCTCCATGCTGGCCTTGATGCGGTTCATGCGCCGGGAATTCACCAACCCCCGGCTTATCGTCGTGGTCGGCGCCCCTGGGGACAAGGGAATTTCCCGCCGGCCGGGCTTCAGCGAAAGCTTGACGGCGGAAGCTGACAAGGCCTACCTGACCACGGACGACCCTGGCTTTGAAAATGCCCAGGACATCTGCGAGGAAATCGATGCCGGGATCGACCACTCCAAGTGTGAAACGGTTATCGAACTGGACCGGGAGAAGGCCATTAAGGAAGCCATTTCCGAAGCTGGCCCTGACGACGTGGTCCTGCTCTGCGGCAAGGGGGCTGACGCCTTCCAGAAGATCCGCGGGGTAGACACCCCATATGCCGGCGACATGGTTATCGCCCGGCAGGTGGTCCAGGAATTAGAAAAGTAAGGATTGATATTTAGTGAAGCATTTCTTTAGCATTATTGGCGGGATGGGGACCATCGCGACTGAAAGCTATGTCCGCTTGATCAACCACCGGGTCAAGATCAGTAAGGACCAGGACTACTTAAACTACATCCTGGTTAATGATGCCCAGGTGCCAGACCGGACGGCCTACATCAAGGACCACAGCCAGCCGAATTTTTTCAATGCGCTTAAAGAAGATGTTTTAGGCCAGGCCAAGCTGGGGCCGGACTTCATGGTCATGCCCTGCAACACGGCCCACTACTTTTATGACGACCTGGCGGCTTTGACCGACATTCCCTTCCTGCACATGATGCGGATTGCCGTGCACCAATATGTCGACCAGTTCCCAGACAGTCCCAAGATCGGCTTGATCGCGACTGAAGGGTCAATTTACGACCACCTTTATGAAGATGAGATCCACCGGGTGGGCCGGAAAGTCGAATTCGGCGGCCCCGAGATCCAGCCGATGGTGACGGAATTGATCTACCGGGACATCAAGGAGAAGGGGATCGTCGACAAGGAGCTCTACCATGAGATCCTCCGCAAGATGCACGACGAATATGGCTGCGACGTGATCCTGCTGGGCTGCACGGAACTTTCCTTAGCCCAGGAGCAGGCGCCGGACCACCCCTACCAGGTTATCGACCCCCAGTCGATCATCGCTGACGTGTCGATCGAACTGGCTCTGGCGATCAGAAATGGGCAAGATCCTCGCCAGGCCTGCCAGAAATATCTATATGGCTAAATAAAAGACCAGGTTTTCCTGGTCTTTTTTGCTTGCCTGGCTTATTTTGAGTATGTTTCAGTCAAAAACAGTCAACTTTTTATAAAAAATCGCTCATTTTTGATGGAAAATGATTGCTTTTGATCGAGAAAGCCTTTACAATAGATGATGAGGTGAGATAAAGATGCTGACGGAAGAGCGGCAACAACTGATTGCCCATTATGTAGACGAACATCAAATTTGCCGCGTAACGGAACTGTGCCGCTTGACCGCGACATCCGAGTCGACGATCAGACGCGATCTGAGTGAAATGGAAGACCGGGGCCTGCTTAAACGGGTCCACGGCGGAGCGCAGAGCCTGCAGACTTTTGGCCAGGACGTGGCCCAGCAGATCCGCTTCAATCTGAACAAGGATGATAAGCTGGCCATTGCCCGCCTGGCCGCCAGGAAGGTGCACCCGCACGACTATCTCTTTTTAGACGCGGGGACGACCGTTTATGAAATGGTTCCCTTTTTAAAAGAGATTAGCGGCCTGCACGTGGTGACCAACGGGCTGGAAACAGCCCTGGCCCTGACTGACGCGGGAATTGACTGTTGCCTTTTGGGCGGCCATGTCAAGCGCCAAACCCACGCGGCCATTGGGGCGACCACTGTCTCCCGCCTGCAGGAGCTGAACTTCAACGCGGCTTTCATTGGGGCCAACGCCCTAAGCCCGGCCGGCTTTTTGACCACGCCGGACACTGAGGAAGCTGCCGTGAAAAGGACGGCTATCCAGCAAAGCCAGCAGGCTTTCGTTTTAATCGACCGTAGCAAATTTAATGCGGTGACTTTTGCCGAATTCGCCAAGACAGACCAGGTGACCATCATCAGCCGCCTGGAGGCTGGCGACCGGGAAAAATTGCCAGTAAATATTCAACTTGAGGAGGCTGAATAATGATTTATACCGTGACTGTCAACCCAGCTTTGGACTATGTTCTGCAACTGCCAGAAGTCAAGGATGGGGAGACCAATCGGTCAAGCGACACCCAGTTCCTGGCCGGGGGCAAGGGGATCAACGTTTCCCAGATTCTTAACCAATTAGGCGTAGACAACACTGCCTGGGGCTTTGTCGGCGGCTTTACCGGCGAAGAATTGATCCGCCAATTGAACGTCAAGAAGATCAACAGCGACTTCGTAAGAATCAGCGACGACACCCGGGTGAACGTTAAGATTCACGCCCAGGTGGAAACTGAAATCAACGCGGCTGGCCCGAACATTACCGACCAGGAAGTCGCAGCCTTCAAGTCCCGCTTGGACGACCTGGAAGCAGGCGACGTCGTTGTTTTGAGCGGCAGCCTGGCTCCAAGCCTGCCAACTGACTTCTACGAAAGCCTTTTGCCGCTGATCCGGGAAAAGGGAGCGGAATTCGTCGTTGACACGACTGGCGAAGCCTTGCTGCGGACTTTGAAGTTCAATCCATTGGTGATCAAGCCAAACCACCACGAACTGGCTGACCTCTTTGACACCAGCTTCTCATCAACTGCCGACATGCTGGAAGCAGCCAAGAAGCTGCAGAAGCTGGGCGCACAAAACGTCATGATCTCCATGGCTGGCGAAGGTGCTTACCTGGTAACTGCTGACCACGTCTACCACGCCAACGCGGCCAAGGGAACGGCGGTCAACTCAGTTGGCGCCGGGGACTCCATGATTGCTGGTTTCGTTGGTACCTGGTTTGAAAAGCACGACGCGGCTGAAGGCCTCCGGGTCGGCAGCGCCTGCGGCGGGGCTACGGCTTTCACTGAAGACATCGCAGTCAAGAGCCAAATCGACGCCGTATTGCCGCAAATCAAGATCGACGTCGTTGAATAAAGGGAATAAGCAGTAACAGAGTATTTTTTAGTAACTGAGGAAAACAAGATGCAGATTAAAGATATTTTGAGCCCAGAATCCATGATTATGGACTTAAAGGCCACCACCAAGGATGAAGCCATCAACGAAATGGCCGACTTGGAAGTAGCTACGGGCATCGTCAACAACAAGGAAAAGTTCGTTGAATCCATCTGGGCCCGGGAAAAGGAATCCACTACCGGGATCGGTGGCGGGATTGCCATGCCTCACGCCAGAAACGAATACATTAACAAGGCCCGGGTGCTTTTTGCCAAGAGTGAAAAGGGCGTAGACTTCGACTCATTAGACCAGCAGCCAGTCCACCTCTTCTTCATGATCACTGCCCCAGCCGGTGCGGACAACACCCACTTGCAAGCTCTGGCTAAGCTGAGCAGCCTCTTGATCAACCCTGACTTGGTTGAAAAGCTGAAGGCAGCTAAGACGGCTGACGAAGTTATCGACCTCTTCAGCCAGGCAGAAGCTGACAAGGACAAGGAAGACGCTGAACGCGAAGCCAAGCTGGCCGCTAAGAAGGAAGCGGAAGCTAAGGCAGCTAGTGACGAAAAGCCATTGATCGTCGGCGTTACCGCCTGCATCAACGGGATCGCCCACACTTACATGGCTGAAGAAGCCTTGATCAAGGCCGGTGAAAAACGCGGCGTTGAAGTCCGGATTGAAACCAACGGTTCAGAAGGCGTTAAGCACGAACTGACTGCTGACGAAATCAAGCGAGCTAAGGGTGTTATCATCGCTTCCGACAAGCAGGTCAAGATGGCCCGCTTTGACGGCAAGGAACTGGTCAAGCACCCAGTTGTTGACGGGATTAACAAGCCAGACCAACTGGTTGACGACATCCTGTCCGGCAAGGGCAGCGTTTACCATGCCGAAGCTGGTGAAGCCAGCGAAAGCTCAGCCGCAAGCGACGGCAGCGTATGGTCAACTATCTACCGGCACCTGATGAGCGGGATTTCCCACATGCTTCCGTTCGTTATCGGTGGTGGTATCTTGATGGCCATCTCCTTCCTGATTGAACAATACATGGGTGGTGCCAAGAGCCCGGCCTTCATCTTCTTGAACAGTGCTGGTAACCTGGCCTTCGCCTTCATGGTTCCCGTTCTGGCCGGCTATATCGCTGAATCAATCGGTGACCTGCCAGCCTTGATGCCAGGTTTCGTCGGTGGTTTCATGGCCTCAATCGCCAACTCTTCCTTGGGTGGCTCTTACGCCGTTAACGCCAACGCCAAGGCTACTTCACCAGCCGGCTTCCTGGGCGGGATTGCCATCGGTTTCATCGCCGGTTACTTGATCCTTGGCCTCAAGAAGCTCTTCGCTAAGCTGCCGAAGAACGTTGAAGGTATGAAGCCAATGCTGCTCTACCCAATCTTCGGTCTGCTCCTCGTAGCCTTGATCATGTACTACATCATCAATCCGGTCTTCGGTGCCTTGAACGCGGTTATTACCAACTTCCTGAACGGCATGGGCACTGGCAACCTGGTCCTCTTGACCACGGTTTTGGCCGGTATGATGAGTATCGACATGGGTGGTCCTTTCAACAAGGCCGCTTACGTTTTCGCTTCAGGTGCCTTTGCTAACGACCCGACTTCCAAGACTTCAGCTATCTTGATGGCTTCTGTCATGGTCGGTGGTATGGTAGCACCATTCGCGACTGCCATCGCGACTACTTTCTTCAAGAACAAGTTTACTGAAGATGAACGCCGGGCCGGTGTTTCCAACTGGATCCTGGGCTTCTCCTTCATCACTGAAGGGGCTATCCCATTCGCCAGTGCTGACCCGTTGCACGTTATCGTTTCATCAATCGTCGGCAGTGCTGTCGGCGGGGCCCTGGTAGGTCTGTGGCACGTCGGCGTGCCAGCACCTCACGGTGGTTTCTGGGTTATCGCTTTGTCCAGCAATTGGCTGGGCTACCTGGGTGCCGTAGCTGTCGGCTCAATCGTGGCTGCTTTGATGATGGGCTTCTGGAAGAAACCAATTGACCAAAAGAACTAATTTTCTCAACTAAAAGAACTCGGATTTTTTCCGAGTTTTTTTCTTTTAGGTAAAAATCGCTTCTTTCGTGTAATAGTCAGTAGAGAGACTAAGCAAAGGAGCGATCTTATGGAACAAATGTGGACAAATTGGTACCTGGCCAGTGAAGAAGTTGAAAATGACGCCGTCGTGCAATCGGCCCAGGCAGCTGAGCAGCTGATCAATCCGGACTATGACCACACCCGGCAGCTGTCTGATCAGAATTTGGCTGGGGTGCGCGAGCTGAACGGCTTGCTGGTCAGCTATAACCAGCTGGGGGTGGCCCAGGCAGCGACTTTGACGCAAGAGCAGTTGGTGAATGCGGAAAATCTATTAGCGGGCGCGGCGGGTGAGTGGCTAGTCGATCAGGCGGTTAAGTCCGTCGCGGCGGCAGTTTTTCATAATGTGATTCTGCCCTGCAAATATGATAGAAATCGGCCAGTTGGCGACAACCAAATTGATAATTTGGTGATTACCAGTACCGGCATTTATTGTATTGAAGTCAAGGTGCGCAAAATTGTGGGGAAGCTTTTCGACTTTAACCGGCTGGGCCGGGGCATTTATGATCAGATTAGTTACCACAAGGAGGCGCTGACGCAAGTCCTGCAGCCAATGGGGATCAGTCCCAATTTTATTAAGACGATTGTGGTGGTGATCAACCGGCTGGGGAATGATGACTTCAAGCTGAAGAACCAGGAGGATCTGCAGCGGGCTGGTTCGCAGGTGGTTAAGCTGTCGGTCTTGAACCTGTTTTTGAGCAATGACGGGTTCGCCTTGCTGAATCAGCAGCAGATCCAGGCAATTGAGCAGGAGATTCAAAGCCAGCGCCTGCCTGATCGGCGGACCTATCCAGCCAATGTTCGTTTTAAGTTGACGCAGGCGCATCTGGATAAAGCCAGACAGATCAGCCAGGCTGTCAGGCTTGGAATTCCGCTTGCGCAGAACGTGACGTATCATGGGTGGTTAAATGATTATCCGCTTACGGGCTTGACCGGAAAGCAGCAGAATATGTTGTGGCTGATCGTGGGCCGGCTTTATGGTTTCGGGTGCGGCACGCTCCAGCTAACCCGAAGTGAGTTGCGGACTGGGGCTGGCTATGACGGGCGTGATTTTTTGCGTCTGGATCAGCAGTTAAGCGAATTGGCTGAGTTCATGCAACAGAGCAAGCTTTTTCAAAAGGCTAAGTATGAAGACAAGAAATTGACGGTCAGCGTTAGCAAGAAGTACTCGTTCCTGTTTAACGGCTGCACGAAGGACTTCACCTGTTGGAATTATCAATTGCTGCGCCGAATCAGCCTGAACAACGCCAAGACTTTATTCCGCAAGCTGCTGCAAGTTTCAGCAGCCGGCTGCTACCAGGTGTCCTTTGAGCAGCTACGGGAAATTCTGGCAGTGCCGGATAGCTATTCGAATTATGAGGTAATGAGGAATAAGATTAAGCCCGCTGTACTTCAACTGGTACCATTTTTTGGCAATTTGAGCTATGAAGTGGTCAAGAGCGGCAAAGCAAATAAAATTGTTGGGATAACTTTCACTTTTGATAAGTTTTCGCCCGAGGAACTGTTGACCTTAAGAGAATGGCACAAATATTCAACCAATATTTCTGCTAATTCGCATTTATCTCTAACCGAGCAACTGAAAGCTGAGAAAATTTTAGAAAAGAATTTCGGAGATTGTTTGAAGTAGGTTTAGGTTCATGTGGTTCAGTAAAACTCGGGGTTAAAATTATTGAAAAAGGTCGTGGTTCAGTAAAAATCGGGGTTAAAATTTTTGAAAAAGGCCGTGGTTCAGTAAAACTCGGGGCTAAAATTATTGAAAAAGGTCGTGGCTCAGT
>JAQDCK010000018.1 GCA_027681045.1 Lactobacillaceae bacterium AF64-9pH9TA
AATATTACGGCGCGGACCACGTTCAATATCGTAACCGGTATTATCAAGAAGGTAATAAGTTCTATTACTTCGGTAGTAACGGTGACGCAAAGTTCACCATCCGTGGGGCAATTGAAAACGGCAAGTTTAATATTTATGATATTCGGACAAACAAGCTTATTAAGAGCCTCGACGCTGGTACTTGGGAGAACTTGGCCTATTCGATGGATGCCAACTCCATTAACACTGTTGATGGCTACCTTAGCTACAGTAGTTGGTACCGACCAATTGGAACAAGCCAAGATGGTAAGAAATGGTACAAGACCGGGGTTGGTGACTGGCGGCCAATCTTGATGTATGCATGGCCAAATAAGGATGTTCAGGCACAATTCATTAAGTATTTTGTTAATCATGGTTATGAGAATGCTAATTATGGATTAACAAAGGTATCGGTAGCAAAGCTTAATAAGGACACAGATGCAACAGTTCTTAACACGACAGCACAAAATCTTCGTTACGTAATTGAACAAAGTATTGCTACTAATAAGGGAACGGGTAAGTTAGCAAATGACATTAATGGTTTTGCAGCTACTGTTCCTGAACTATCGGCTTCATCTGAATTATCAGTACAGAGCACGCCAAATTATAAGCCTAATGTAAGCGGAACTGTAGATAACGATCAAGTAATCTTCGTTAATAATGATTCAAAAGATCAACGTAGAGGTAATACTAGTTACGCTGATAGTAAGTATCGCTTAATGAACCGTACGGTCAATAACCAAACTGGTAATGATAATAGCGATCACAGTCCTGAGTTATTGGTTGGAAATGACATTGATAACTCTAATCCGGTGGTACAAGCTGAGAACCTTAACTGGGAATACTTCTTGTTAAATTATGGTAAGCTGATGGGTTATAACAAGGATGGTAATTTTGACGGTTTACGGATTGATGCTGCTGATCATATTAATGCTGATGTGCTCGACCAGATGGGACAATTAATGAATGATATGTACCATATGAAGGGTAACCCGCAAAATGCTAATAATCACTTAACCTATAACGAAGAATACCATCCAGGTGCTTCCCGGATGTTGAACAAGAAGGGTAATCCACAATTGTACATGGATTCTGCAGAATTCTCTACTTTAGAGAATGTCCTCGGACGTGCTAACAATCGTGATGATATTAGTCATTTGATTACTAATAGTATTGTTAACCGGCAAAATGACGTTACGGAAAATGAAGCTACTCCAAACTGGTCATTTGTCACTAACCATGATTGGCGCAAGAACTTGATTAATGGGTTAATTATTAAAGACCATCCTGGCATAGCTTACATTATGGGATCAGCATATAAAGCAGAATATGCTAACCAAGCTTGGCAAGAGTTTTATGCTGATCAAAAGAAGACCGATAAGCAGTATGCTCAGTATAACGTTCCAGCACAATATGCAATTCTTCTAAGCAACAAAGATACTGTACCGCAGATTTACTATGGTGATCTTTACAACGAAACTGCACAATATATGCAGGAAAAGTCGATCTACTATGATGCAATTACGACGTTAATGAAGGCACGGAAACAATTTGTTAGCGGCGGACAAACAATGGCCAAGCTTAGCGATAACTTAATTGCAAGCGTTCGTTATGGTAAGGGCGTTGCTAATGCTAATAGTGAGGGTACTGATAGTTTGAGTCGAACGAGTGGTATGGCAGTTATCGTTGGTAACAATCCACAAATGGCGGAGCAAACAATTTCTATTAATATGGGTCGTGCCCATGCTAATGAGCAGTATCGTAACTTGCTTGACACAACGGATAATGGTTTAACATATAATGCTGATGGTGCTGAAAATCCAGAGACCTTAACAACTGATGATAATGGTATTTTGAAGGTAACTGTTAAGGGATACAGCAATCCTTATGTAAGTGGATATCTTGGTGTGTGGGTCCCAGTTGTTTCTGGAAATCAGGATGTTACTACTAATGCCGCCACTGTTTCAGCAGATAGTAATAAGATCTTCGAATCTAATGCTGCACTTGATTCTCATATGATCTATGAAGACTTTAGTTTGTATCAACCTAAACCAACAAGTACAGAGAATCATGCATATAATATTATTGCCCAGAACGCTGCGTTCTTTAAAAACCTGGGAATCACTGACTTCTGGATGGCCCCTGCTTACACATCGGCTGAGAGTCGCTATAACGAAGGCTATTCTGTAACTGATCGCTATAACCTAGGGACTAATGCTAATCCAACCAAGTATGGAAGTGGTGAAGAATTAGCAAACGCGATTGCCGCTTTGCATAGCGCTGGCTTAAAGGTTCAGGAAGATATTGTTTTTAACCAGATGATGGGCCTTCCCGGTCAAGAAGCAGTAACAGTTACCAGAACTAGCAATAGTGGAACGCAGATTTACGTCAATGGTAAGACATATGCTAATCAAATCTACTTTGCATACACAAGCGGTGGTGGAAACGGACAGGAAACTTATGGTGGTAAGTATCTGTCAGAGTTACAGTCCAAGTATCCTGACTTGTTCACCACAAAGGCTATTTCTACCGGCGTAGCTCCTGATCCAACTACTCATATTACTAAGTGGTCTGCTAAATACGAAAACGGTACATCACTTCAAAATATTGGAATTGGTTTAGCTGTGAAATTACCTAATGGCGATTACGCTTACCTGGCTGGTGGTAATAACGATAAGTTTAAGACGACCCTTCCAGAACAGATGGGATTGATTAATTACTATATTCAACAGGAATTAAAAAATCAGCTTAGGAAAGCCTGATTACGACAATATTACACTACAGAACCTAAAAAAGTGAAAAAACTGCAATTTATGGGATTTCTTCCTGGTAAATTGCAGTTTTTTTGCCTGTTTTGTTACATTTTGTGGTTAGTAAGGACAACAGGATGAAAGCATGACTTGTTAAGGCCTGTATGGTTAAGGCAGATGTTGAAGAGAGCGCTAAACATCTGCAAAGCGCGCAAGCTGGTGTTGCCGCGGCTGAAACGGCGGTCAGGGATGCAGAAAAAGCTGCAGCTGACGCGAATGCCGCGGTAGAAGCAGCAAAGCGCGCAAGTGGCTTTGACCACGGCAGAAGATGATTTGGCGGATAAGAAGGAAGCATTGACAAAAGCCAAGGCAAGAGCGGCTGCAACTCTGCATGCTTTGAACTTGGCAAAGGCCCGCCTGGCTCCCTCAAACTGGTGAAAAGGACGCTAAGCCAGGCATCCTTTCTCTGCTGGCCGGAGTTTCTCTCTTTGGCTTCAGTTTTAAGAAAAGAAAGCAAGAAAAGTAAACCCTAATTTTTGAAAATCAGTCCATAAACAAAGAGCTTCAGAAGCATTTAGCAACTTCTGGAGCTCTTTTCTTTCTTGTATTTTTTGCGTTTGTGCCGGGGATGCAACTACCCAAAATCCCTCATTTTTCAGCTATGCTCATTTTGCGCATTCTCCTTAAAAGCGATGAAAGCGTATTATTATAAGAAAAAGCTGCCTAAATCACTTTTAGCAAATGAACATTTCACAAGTTACATTTTTCATTAACTTCATGTAAAAAACAGGCCAAAATTTTTTACTACGTCAAAATAAATTGTGAAAGGTTTCTGGCAACCGTTTACTTCTCACTGAAAACTTTTACATTTTAACAAATTTGCTAAAAAATCCCCTAAATTTTAAAAAATAAACCGCCCTTGAAATTCTTTAAAAAACGACAAAAAGCTGTGCCATTTTTAACAAAATTCAAAAAAGCCGTTATATAATGCAACTAGTTAAGCAAGATTTTTGTAAAAGTTTTTTGTAAGGAGATTTGTAAGATGGCAGAACAAGAATACCGTATTGAATCAGACACGATCGGTGAAGTTAAAATTCCTAAGGAAGCTCTCTGGGGCCCGCAAACTGAAAGAAGCCGCAACAACTTCCCATCCGGCGAATTGATGCCATTGGCCATCATCCGTGCTTTCCTGCACTTGAAGAAGGCTGCTGCTGAATCAAACGTTGAAGTTGGCGACGAACCAGCTGAAAAGGGACAAGCAATCGAAGAAGCTATTGACCAATTGCTGGCACTTAGCGACGAAGACCTGCGCAAGGACTTCCCACTTCACGTATTGCAAACTGGTTCAGGTACTCAAACCAACATGAACGTCAACGAAGTTGTTGCCAACCTGGCTAACAAGCTTCACCCAGGCTTGAACATCCTGCCTAACGACGACGTCAACCGTGGCCAAAGCTCAAACGACACTTACCCAACTGCAATGAACATCGTTGCCGTTGAAGCTGTCGACAAGCTGGAACCAGCTATTGATCACTTGATTGACGAACTTAAGGTAAAGCAAGACAAGTACTGGAAGACTGTCAAGGTTGGCCGTACCCACCTGCAAGACGCTACTCCTTTGACTTTCGGCCAAGAAGTTTCCGGCTACATCTCAGCCTTGAAGCATGACCTGGCTTACATCCAAGAATTGAAGCCAAGCCTTTACGAATTGGCTATCGGTGGTACTGCCGTAGGTACTGGCTTGAACGCCGCTCCAGGCATGACTGAAGCAATCGCTGGCAAGCTGTCAGAAGCTTACGGCCACGAATTCAAGGTCGACACCAACAAGTTCTGGGGCCTGGCTCACCACTCAGCTTTGAGCGTAATGCACGGCGCCTTCAAGACTTTGGCCAACGACATGTTCAAGATTGCCCAAGACATCCGCTTCCTGGCTTCTGGCCCACGTGCCGGCTACGGTGAACTTAACATCCCAGCCAACGAACCAGGTTCATCAATCATGCCAGGTAAGGTTAACCCAACCCAAGCTGAAGCCGTAACCATGGCTGTAGCCCGCGTATTGGGTAACGACGTAACTATCAACTTCGCTGCCAGCCAAGGTAACTTTGAAATGAACGTCTTCAAGACTGTCATGATCGCTGCCTTCCTGGAATCAGCTGACATCCTGGCCGGCACCATTACTGGCTTCGCTGACAAGATGATCCACGGTTTGACTGTCAACGAACAAAGAATGGACGACCTGCTGGAAAACTCTCTGATGACTGTTACTGCTCTGTCACCAAAGATCGGCTACCACGAAGCTGCCGTAATCGCTCAAACTGCTCAACGCGAAGGCACTACCTTGAAGGAAGCTGCCTTGAAGAGTGGCAAGGTGACTGAAGAACAATACGATGAATGGATGGACTACATGGCCATGACCAACATCGACCGGACTAAGCCGGAAAAATAGTCTTTTTAAAAAAGCGAGAGAAAAGAAAAATAGTCTTTTTAAAAAAGCGAGATAAAAAATGTTAGCAAAAGTTAATTACAAAGGCTTTATCTGGCCTTTGATCATCGGGATTGGGCTCTTCCTGCTCACTCCTCTGCGCCCGGCGACCATCACCGTTGCCGGCTGGCATATGTTCGCCATCTTCCTAGCTACGATCATTGCCTGCATTACCAAGCCCCTGCCAATCGCCGGGGTATCCATTATCGCCTACGTGACCATCATCGGCCTGGGCCTGGTGCAAATGAAGCCAGCCCTGTCAGCCTTCGCTGACTCAACTCCATGGACCATCGCCATGGCCTACATGATTGCCCGGGGCTTTACCAAGACTGGCTTGGGCCGGCGGATCGCCTTGATCTTCGTCCGGGCCTTCGGGAAAAAGACTTTGGGTCTGGCCTACTCCTTGTCCATGATCGACTTGGTCGTTTCACCAGCCACCCCAAGTAACACTGCCCGGTCTGGTGGTATCGTTCTGCCAATCATCCAATCCTTGTCCGACACCTTCGGTTCCAAGGTTTCTGATGGTACGGAAGACAAGATCGGTTCCTACCTGGTCTTCAACGAATTCCACGCCAACACGATCTCATCCAGCCTCTTTATGACTGCCTCAGCTCCTAACGTGGCCGCGGTTGGTCTGGCAGCGGCTAACGGGGTCAAGATTTCCTGGTTCGGCTGGGTAGCAGCTGCTATCGTGCCAGCCTTGATCTCCTTCATCTTAGTGCCAATCATCATCTACAAGATGTACCCGCCTAAGATCAAGGAAACTCCTAACGCCAAGGAATGGGCTGACGGCCAATTGAAGGAAATGGGCACTATGAAGGCTTCTGAGAAGGTTATGATGGCAGTCTTCATCCTGGCCCTTGTCTTGTGGATGCTGTCCAGCTTCATCGGCTTGGACGCTACCTGGGTAGCCTTCCTGGCAACCGCGCTTTTGCTGGTAACAGGGGTTTTGACCACCAAAGACATGTTGGGCGAAACTGGTGCCTGGAACGTTGTCATCTGGTTCTCAATCCTGATCTTCATGGCCAACCAACTGAGCCTTAAGGGCGGCGTGATTCCGTGGCTGCAGACTTCAATCAAGTCTGTCATCGGCGGCATGTCACCAGTTCTGGTCATAGCCATCCTGGTTCTGGTTTACTTCTACAGCCACTACCTCTTTGCCTCCGGCACGGCCCACGTTGTTGCCATGTACGCACCTCTGCTCTTGATTGCCAAGAGTGCTGGCGTACCGGTAATGTTCGCGGCTATCATGCTGGGCATGACTGGGGCGATCTTCCAGTCAACCACCCACTACTCATGTGGGCCAGCAACCGCCCTCTTCGCCCCAGGCTATGTCAAGCAGACTGACTGGTGGAAGATGTGCTTCGTTTTGGGTCTCTTCTACCTGGTAGTCTACGGCGGCATCGGCGGCTTGTGGATGAAGCTGATCGGCTTGTGGTAAAAGTTTAAAAGCAAGTCTGTGAAGTACTTGTAAGTAAAGTAAAAAGTTTGTAAGTGAAAAGGCAGCTCCTTAGCGGAGCTGCCTTTTTAGCGCGGTTTAAAATATCGATGTTACTATTTTTTACTTGTTAAAATGCTTCTTGTTTACAGTTGCTATGGAGATTACAGAAATAAAATTACTTGTTGAAAGTGAGCTTGGACTTGGTTACCGGAGCCAGCTTGTTAGAGTGGACGATCAAGCTCTTGTTCATGGTTTGCCACTTCTTTTGCGCGTAGTCGGCATTCTTCTGGTTCTGTTCAGTCAAGTAGGCCGTCAGCTTGTCACCGGACAAAGTCTTGGCTACCTTGTCGCTTTGGGCCAGGTTGGCCTTGAGCTGCTTAGTTACGGCTTTCTTAGTCGGGTTAACATCCTTGTAGATCAAGTCCGTCTTCTTGCCAGTTGAGCTGTCGATAAACTTCTTGTGCTTATAAGCTTCAACTACCATGGCCGTGGTCTTGTAAGTCCAGTAGGCGGACTTGCTATTTGTCGGGTCCTGGTAGTCGCCGGCAACCTTGTACTGGCTTGGCGTGTCACTGATGTTGGTGTAGAAAGGCAGGTAGACGCTGTTCGCCGGGGAGGCCATGGCCAGCCACTGGATAGCAGCGTACTCCTTAGGCACATTGTTTCTGATCTGCAGGATATGGGATTCCACGTCAGTTGGCACGTTGATCGGCCGGTAGCCGCCCTTCCACTTGCCGTAGCTGGAGTACTTGGTCCCAGTGAAGTGGGAGGAAAGCACTTGGCCAACCTTGGCTGGGCTGACCTTCTTGTCCGGCTTGAGGAAGAGGGTGTAGGACTTCTTAGTAATTGACTGCTTCTTGCTTGGGGTCAAGATTCTCTGCCCGTCCCACATTCTTGGCCGGTTGTAGATGGCATCGGTCTTGTCGTTGGTGCCAAAAGCCTTGGAGTAGTTGACCGTGCCTTTTGCATAGCCAGCTAGCTTGATCTTCTTGTTCTTGGACCAGGCCTTGACCTTCTTGACCAGCTTGCTTGAAGCCATGTAGTTCTTAGAGTCCTTGAGGTTGAGCTTGCCGATCACCATTTGGTTAGGGATGACGGCATACTTGTTGTCTGGAACTCTGACAGCTGCCCAGGTGTGGCCGGAGCCGATTTCCATGTACCAGATTTCATTCTTGTCGCTGAAGATAACCCCGTTGTTTTCGGCGCTGCCTTGCTTTTCAACGATCTGGCCCAGGCGCTTGACGCCTTCCTTAGCTGAGTGGATGTAAGGCAGAATAACGTCCAGCATGGAAGCTTCGGAGATCCCGTTCTTGACTAAGTTGTCAGCCTTTAGGCCCTTTTTGTTGGTCGTGCCTGATTCCGTAGCACTCATGGCCACATTCTCGCTGTTGATCCCGCTCTCGCCAAAAATCCACTGGCCATTTTCCTGCTCGCCGTCTGGCGTACTGGTGTAGCGCAGGGCAGTCTTTGGCAGGCTGGTCTTGAAGCCGTTGTCTTCAGAAACATAAGTGGTTGGGCCATTGCTGGTTGCCTGGTGAACATAGAAGTGCTTGGACCAGGCGCCAACGTCTTCATTACGGGCAACCAGGGTTGATCCATCGGTCGTGGCCTTCTTGCCAACTACTACAGTCGTGCAGGCCTTAACAGGTGTGGTGGTAAAAGCAGCTGCCAGGCCGAGGGCACCGGCAGCCCAAATAAACTTACGCATGATATTTCCCCCTATCAAACATAATCCTATCAATCATATAGTAGTGCTTGTTAGCGCTTACCAAGAGAAATCATAAGCCTATTGCCATTAAATTACAACCCTATACGAAAAGAGAAACTACTTTATTAAGAAGGAGCTGGGCAAGAAATTATCAGAAAATGAGAAAGACTTTTACATACAAAATAGGGGATAGTTAGATTGTACCGGTTGAAAAAAGGGCCGGCTCTTTTTCGGAGCTGGTCCTTTTGCCTGCTAAGCAGGGAAAATAATTAATTTTTTACCGACCGCTTTCTTCCTGCAGCTGCAGGACCCGGTCAGCGATGGTTTCACTGGTGACCAGGTGGGTGATGATGCCGGACTTGAGGGCACCCAGAAGGGCTTCAGACTTAAAGCGGTCGTTGACCACGACGAAGCGGACCGGGGTTTTGACGATCTGCTGGTCGGAGATGCCGATGATCTTGTCAGTAATTGAGCTGAAGAAGTGGCCTTCATGGTCGTATGGCCGGCCGAAGATCATGCCGGAGATGTTCTTTTGGTGGATGTTCTTGAAGAGGAGGCTCTCGTATTTTTCGTGTAGGACGCTTTCTTCTTCAAAGGCTTGCAGGGTGCCCAGGCTGGCCACCAGGATATCCATGTGGTCATAGAGCTCATCCAGTTTCTCGTAAAAAGGCTCCTTCTTGATCAAGTTGACCAGGTCGGGGTTGGAGGAGTAAAGGGGAGCGGGCAGGGCGCGGAAGTGGCCCCCGCACTGGGCAGCGGCGATACTTTCCAAAGGGTTTTTGCGGCCGTTTCCCTGGAGAGGGTAGCCAACCAGCTGAACGAAGGTCAGGTCATCATTTTTAACTTCCATAAAGGAGTTAATGATGTCGAGCATGGTCGTGCCCCAGGTGATGCCGACGTTCTTGCTGGACTGCATGTAGCTCTGGATCTGTTCAGCGGCGAAGCTGACGATTTTTTCGCTGTCCTGGTTCTTGGTCTTCAGCTTCTTTAAGATAAAGGCTTCCTTGAGGCCAAACTGCTGGCGAAAGGTCTTTTCCAGGCCGGGATTCCGCTTGGCACCTTCCTTGATGTTGATCTGGACGATGCCGGTCTTTTCGGCGTCGCTTAAGGCCTTGTCGATGAGATAGCGGGACAGGTTGTACTTGGCGGAAATTTCGGCGATGTTGAGTTTGCTGATGTAGTAGTCGTGTGCGATGTTCGCAAGCTGGTCGTTGCTGAGCTGCATGATTTCCTCCCAATTTTAGACATTTTAAAGGCTATTTAAATATTGTAAAGCAAAAGGTTACTTTTGTAAAATAAGTAAAAAGGTATCATTTTTTGAAAAAGGCAAAAAGTAAAAAATGAGCAAAAAAGAAGGGGGAATCAAGCGATTCTCCCTTCGTCATTGTCTGATTTTAGTACCAGTTGTGAGCCAGCCAGAATCTCTTGGCGTTGACCCATGAGCCGTAACGGCCGTAAACATAGCGGTCAGCAGTCCGTTCTTGGTTCTTCTTGGACAGGTTGCCGCCCAGGTAGGAGATCAAGAGTTGGTAACGGCCGTAACAACTGCCGTTTCTGGCAGTGTAGGAACCGCCTGATTCCCGCATAGCGATCCAGTACTTGGCCGACTTTTCAGCTGACTTCTTAGCAGCCTTCTTCTTAGCAGCAGCTTTCTTCTTGGCAGCGGCCTTTCTCTTAGCGGCGGCTTTCTTAGCAGCAGCCTTCTTCTTGGCAGCGGCTTTCTTAGCGGCAGCTTTCTTCTTGGCAGCGGCCTTCTTGGCAGCAGCTTCAGCAGCCTTCTTAGCAGCGTCGTCTTGCTGGTCAGTTGAGCTTTGGTTTGAAGCTGAACTTTGGTCAGCGCTAGCAGTTACAGCTGCAGTAGCAGACTTCTTGGTAGACTTCTTAGCTTTCTTGGTTGCCTTCTTCCTGGAAGTCTTCTTAGTCTTCTTAGTTGACTTCTTGACTGCCTTCTTCTTGGAAGTCTTCTTAGCCTTCTTAGCTGACTTTTTCTTGCTCTTCTTAGTGGTCTTCTTGGCCTTCTTAGTGGTCTTCTTTACCGTGCTGGTTGAAGTCGCGCTAGAAGTGCTTGAACTGGTTGAGCTTGCTGAAGCAGCATTAGCTGAGTTTTGGTTAGCAGCGCTGGACTGGCTTGCGGCCTGGTCTTGGCTGGCTTGTTGGTCTTGACTAGTTGCAGTTGCTGATTGTTGGGTAGAACTTGCGTCATTAGTAGCCGCTGAAACGTTAGCGGCGGGAGCAACCACGAGGGCAGCTGCAAAAGCAGTTGCTGATAAAACTTTCTTGAAATTGTGTTTGAACTTCATATGGTAGAAACTCCTCACTTGCTTCTCTTAAAAACTAAGTTTATGCTACTAAAGGAATATGACAGGACTGTTACAAAACGACCACAGCTCGTTAACAATCTGGTAAAATGAACAATTTTTTGGCAAAAAGGTCATAAAAAAGCCGAGAAAAGGGCTGAAATTATCATTTTAAGCGCTTCAAATTAGTTAGATGAATAAGTAACATTAGTAACAGTTGTCAAAGGAATGACACAAAAGGAAAAGACCAGCTGCTAGGCTGGTCTTTTACATATGCAATTATTTCAAAAATGGAATTAATTTCCGTTAGAAACTGAACTGGTTGATCGAGTCCAAGGGGCTGAGGTAGACGAAGTTTAGCTTAACCCGCCGGGTAAGCCGGGTTAATTTAGTCAGCAGCTCTTGCTGCTCCTTGGTAAAGCGGAGCTGGTTGAGGCTGGCCTTGGCTGGCAGGTAGAGGGCCAGCTTGGCCGCGTATTCCATTGGGTGGTTATTCGAATCAAAATGGCCCAGCACCAGGGCAATCGCGTCCCGCAAAGGCTTGTAGCGGCCGATGTTTCTTTCATTATAGGTGTCAGAAAAAAAGCTGGCGTAGAAGTTTTTGAGAAGTTGGTAGGTTTGCTCACGCTCTTTCTCTTGCTTATTATTTTGAAAAAACTTGCGGAAAATTGCCACTTGCATGATTGTGCCTCCTAAAGATGAATCAGCCGCGTCCTTGGAGAAAATAGCTTTTTGACCTCGTCATCCAAGGGCGCGTCAGTAATTACAACGTCGATCCGGTCCAGGGGAGCGGATTGATAAGGGGCAGTGACTTCAGAAACAAACTTGTGCTTTTCAGCAACCAGGATGACCCGCTGGGCTCTGGAAACAGCCAGCTGGATCATGGCCGCGTCATCGGCATCGCTCAAATACGTGCCGTCTTTGCCCACTTTGGCCGCCCCGATAAAGGCAGTGTTGAAGCGAAGCTGGCGAAGCGTCTCCATGGCCAATGGCGAGTGGGTAAAACGGTTGGTCTTGTCCACGTTCCCGCCTAACAGGCGGACAGAGGGCTGCTGCATGGGCAAGAGGGCCAGGACATTGTCGATAGAGTTGGTGACAATGGTTAGGTCCTGGCCGCCCAGGCGCTGGCAGAGCAGGTTGAGAGTAGTTGAAGGACCGATGAAATCGCACTGGCCGGCATGGACGAAGTGGCTGGCAATTTCAGCCATGTCCCGCTTGACCGGAGAGAGGATGTGCTGGCGGGTCAAGAAACTGGGGACGCTGTCGTCGTCAACGGCCATGATGCCGCCGTGGATCCGGAGGGCCTGGCCGGTTTCAGTCAGGCGCAGGACGTCGCGGCGGGCGGTGTCGAAGGAAATACCGAAGTAGCTGGCGATGTCCCGGGTCTTCAATTCACGTTTTTCCAGCAGGAGCCGGCGGATTTCTTTAAGTCTGTTTGCTTGTGTCATTGCTTCCCCCTAAAAAGAAAATATCATCTTTTGCTGCTTTTGCCTTCATTTTATCAGTGTTTCCCTTAAATAGTTCAGCGCTTATCAGTGTTTATTCAAGAAAACACGTAAGAATGCTGAAGGAGAGGGCTTAAGGCCGGGCCTGGGGGCGTGCGCGCTTTTTTAAAATGCTGGCGGGAAAAAATACAGATATTTTGCGTTAAAGAGGCTTTATTTGGCCTTTTTTGCTAGAATAGAGAAGTGTGAATACAATATACGCGAGGAAAAACCAGACGCGGATTATAGGAGGAAACAATGGCTGTTAAGCGTTTTTACGAAACATTCCATCCAGATCACTACGATCTGTACATCGACGTTGACCGGGCAGCAAGATCTTTCTCAGGGACTTCCACCATCCATGGTGAAATCCAGGAAGAAACTGTCTTGGTCCACCAAAAGTACATGACCATCAGCAAGGTCACTGTTGACGGCGAGGAAGTGCCGTTTACTTTTAGCGACGACTTTGAAGGCATCAAGATCGAAGCCGGCAAGACTGGGGAAGCGGTCATCGCGATCGACTACTCAGCTCCTTTGACTGACACCATGATGGGGATCTACCCGTCCTACTACCAAGTTGACGGCGTCAAGAAGGAACTGATCGGAACCCAGTTTGAAACTACTTTTGCCCGGGAAGCCTTCCCATGTGTTGACGAACCAGAAGCTAAGGCAACCTTCTCCCTGGCCCTCAAGTTCGACGAACACGAAGGCGAAACTGTTCTGGCCAACATGCCGGAAGACCGGGTAGAAAATGGCGTGCACTACTTTAAGGAAACTGTCCGCATGTCCAGCTACCTGGTTGCTTTTGCCTTTGGTGAAATGCGGTCATTGACCACTCACACCAAGAGCGGGGTCTTGATCGGGGTTTACTCAACTCAAGCCCACACTGAAAAGGAACTGACCTTCTCCTTGGACATTGCCAAGCGGGCAATCGAATTCTACGAAGACTTTTACCAAACTCCATATCCGCTGCCGCAATCACTGCAGCTGGCCCTGCCTGACTTCTCAGCCGGCGCCATGGAAAACTGGGGCCTGGTAACCTACCGGGAAGCCTACCTGCTTTTGGACCCGGACAACACCACTTTGGAAATGAAGAAGCTGGTTGCGACTGTGGTGACCCACGAACTGGCTCACCAATGGTTCGGTGACCTGGTAACCATGGAATGGTGGGACAACCTTTGGCTGAACGAAAGTTTCGCCAACATGATGGAATACCTGTCAGTTGACCACCTGGAACCTAACTGGCACATCTGGGAAATGTTCCAGACTTCTGAAGCAGCGGCTGCCTTGACCCGGGATGCAACCGACGGGGTACAGTCAGTGCACGTGGAAGTCAACGACCCGGCTGAAATCGATGCCCTCTTTGACGGGGCCATCGTTTACGCCAAGGGTTCAAGAATGCTGGTCATGGTCCGGTCACTTTTGGGCGACGAAGCCTTGAGAAAGGGCTTGAAGCGCTACTTTGACGAGCACAAGTTTGGCAACGCGGCAGGGGATGACCTCTGGGATGCCTTGTCAACGGCTACTGACCTGAACATTGGGGAAATCATGCACACTTGGCTGGATCAGCCAGGCTACCCAGTGGTGAATGCTTTTGTTGAGGACGGCCACTTGAAGCTGACTCAGAAGCAATTCTTCATCGGTGAAGGCAAGGAAGTTGGCCGCAAGTGGGAAATTCCGCTTAACGCCAACTTCAAGGCACCAAAGATCATGTCAGACGTTGAACTTGACTTGGGCGACTACCAGGCTCTGCGGGCAGAAGCCGGCCACGCTCTGCGCTTGAACGTGGGCAACAACTCCCACTTCATCGTGAAGTACGATCAGACTTTGATGGACGACATCATGAAGGAAGCCAAGGACTTGGACCCAGTTTCTCAATTGCAATTGCTGCAAGACCTGCGGCTTTTGGCAGAAGGCAAGCAGGCTTCATACGCTGACGTGGTACCAGTTCTGGAACTCTTCAAGAACTCAGAAAGCCACATTGTCAACGATGCTCTGTACACGACTGCTGCTAAGCTGCGGCAATTTGCCCCAGCCGGCAGTGAAGCCGACAAGAACCTGCGGGCTTTGTACAACGACTTGTCTAAGGACCAAGTTGCCCGTTTGGGCTGGCTGCCAAAGGCAGGGGAAAGCGATGAAGACATCCAAACCCGGCCATACGTTTTGTCCGCAAGCCTTTACGGCCGCAACGCTGAATCAGAAAAGCAAGCCCACGAAATCTACGTGGAATACGCTGATAAGTTGGCAGAACTGTCCGCTGACATCCGGGCTTACGTTTTGATCAACGAAGTTGAAAACTACGGGTCAAGCGAATTGACTGACAAGCTGATCGGTTTGTACCAGGCAACCAGTGACCCGTCATTCAAGATGGACCTGGAAGCCGCGATCGTGAAGAGCAAGGATGAAGGCGAACTGAAGAAGATCGTATCCTGGTTCGAAAACGCTGAAATCGTTAAGCCACAGGACCTGCGCGGCTGGTTCAACGGCGTCTTGTCCAACCCGGCAGGTGAACAGTTGGCCTGGAACTGGATCAGAGACGAATGGGCATGGATGGAAAAGACGGTCGGCGGCGACATGGAATTCGCTACCTTCATCACTGTCATCTCCCGCGTCTTCAAGACTCAGGAACGCTACGACGAATACAACGCCTTCTTTACTGACAAGGAAAGCGACATGCTGCTGAACCGGGAAATCAAGATGGACCGGAAGGTCATCGCTACCCGGGTGGACTTGATTGCCAGCGAACAAGCTGATGTCAACGCCGCGGTTGCTGCTGCTTTGCAGAAGTAATTGAATAGAGCATAAGAAAACTGTTTCTAGCATGAGCTGGAAACAGTTTTTTTGTGTGTATTCAACTTGCCTGCAATCGGTTACAATATAGGTGTAAATACTATCGTACATTCTTTGAGGTAAACACAATGAACAACGATTTTAAAGATATCATGCAAAACAGAAAATCTATCCGGCACTATGATTCCAGCGTGAAGATTTCCCGTGACGAATTGCTGGAAATCATCAATGAATCTATCTCTGCTCCAAGTGCCTGCAATCTACAGTCCTGGTACTTCGTTATCGTCGACACTCCAGAAGGCAAAGAAAAGCTTCATAATTTCTTGATGCCATTCAATTACCCTCAAGTTGACACTGCTCCAGCAACAATCATGGTTTTCGGTAACACCAAGTCATATCTGAAGTATCGTGACCTGTGGAATGGCATGGTAGAAGAAAAGAAGGTAACTCCAGAAGCACGCGATGCCGCGGTTAACACCTTCCTTCCACTTTACGAAAAAGCTGACCGGCAAATGTTAGTCGCAGATGCAATGGTTGATGCCTCACTTGTCTCCATGCAACTGATGCTGGTTGCCCGTGAACATGGCTACGAAACTAATCCAATGGCTGGCTATGATGCAAGCAAGGCAGCTGCAGAATTTGGCCTGGACCCAGAACAATACATTCCAGTAATGGCCATCTCCATTGGTAAGCCAGACCCGAGTGAAGTCGTTCCAGATACTGTCCGTTATGATGTCAAAGACGTGACGGAATTCGCCTAAGTTGGTATTTTTACCGCCGAGAAAGCGCTATAACATAAGTAGTAAGAAATGGTCAGAGATGTGTGAGAAATAAGGTGAGCAAAATCAACTACCCCAGAATAAATTCTGAGGTTTGCAGTCTCATCTATTGCTAGATTGTGGTTATAGCGTCTTGCGACTCCCACCTGTGAGACCGCATCGTCGGGCAGTTGACGGTGCCCGTTGATCTGCCAAGTATTACTCAGCAGATGCTTGTTTGTTAAATTGGGGAGCTTCTTCACCACTACGGTAGAGCGTCCCCAAAAGTTGGATGTTCATTGCAGCCAGTCTATCATCGTTTGACTTGTAGCCACAACGATCACAAACGTACAAGTGCAGCTTGTGATCCCGATTTTCCTTGCGGATCCGCCCGCATTTCGGGCAGCGCTGACTGGTGTATTTGGCTGGAACTTTGACTACTATCGAGGAGTTCAGATTAGCTTTATAAGTCAAAAGCTGTTCAAACTGATAGAAAGCCCATGATACCATCTCATAGCGCTTGTCTTTAGCTGTCTGTTCAGTTGCAAAACGTACGTCGGTTAAGTCTTCCAAGGCAAAGATAGTCTCAGCCCCGTAATGGTCAATGAGTGTCTTAGTTAAGCGATGATTTACATCACTCATCCAGCGGTTCTCTCGCTGACCAATTCGCTTAAGACGACGCTTGGCGGACTTAGTACCTTTTGACTGAAGCTCAGCCCGCAATTTCTTGTACTTGCGTCTAGTGCGCAGTACCTTCTCGCCACTATAAAGCAGAGTTTTGCCCGTTTCATCATAGCAAGCAGCTAAGAAGCGCAATCCTCGGTCTATTCCGACGACATGTTTTGCCTCTTCTGGAGAATATTCCGGTAACGTGGTAGTAGCGCTAATGTGAACGTACCAATTCTGCTTTGATTGAAGAAGCTTGATTGATCCAAACTTCCATTTGTCGGCATCAAGATATTGATTAAAGCCTTTGCATACAAATGAGACTTTCTTTCTTCCTTGCAGGGTGTTTAAAGACAGCTGCTGGGTAGTAGACAGGTAAGACCAGTCACGGCTACGTTGCAAGTCAAGTTGCGGACGTTTGAATTCAATCGGCTTCCAAAGCCAATCAAGATCACGGGAAAATTGAGACCAGATAGCATGACCTTTACTGTCTTTTTTTCCAGTATCAAAGCGATATGGCTTTTGATTAAGCTGTGTTCTGACAGTCTTATAGCGGGCAATAACATTTCTGATTGCCGACTGTGCCATCTGGCTTTTAAGGCCGAACTGGTCTCTGATTTCATGATAGAGAGCTTTGTTCAGTTTTGATTGCGACAATTCAAAATTGTTGTCAAAGACATACTGTGAGATAAAGTTGCAAGCATCTTTGTACTTCTCCATAGATTGGGCAAAGGCTTGTGCAGTTTCACTATCAATATTGAGCAATTTTGCTTTGATGGTAATTGATTGTTCCAATGGTTTCACCTCCATTCTTTCAATTAATATTATATCATCTTTGTTTTAGTGAATATAGTAGAAAGGAAAAAGGGCTGAAAGTACAATTTTTCCCCAGATTGAAATCATGGGGTATCCTTGTTTAATCAGCCCTAGGTATATCAATGAAGATGAAATACGCTAAGAGAATCGCCCTTTTGCTGGCTTTAGGATACGCTGGTGGCCAGGCTTTGAAGCGATCAGCCCCGTTCTTGAAGGGCGTGCAGGCAGGGATCCTCATGGAGAAGGGGAAGAGAAAGTTCAAGGAGAGCGAACCTATCCAGAAACTTAAGGAATTAGCTGATAAATAGAAAAAGATCAAGCAAAAAAGGATCTACCTTCTCGATGAAGATAGATCCTTTTTCATATGTAATTTACGTCTTAGTAAACGATCACAGGCATGTGCACCTTAACCGCGTCCCAAACGGACTTGATTTCACTAGGCCGAATGTTAACGCAGCCGTGTGACCCGCCTTCCAGGTAGGCCGTGCTTGACCAGTCGGTCCGCCATGACGCGTCGTGCAACCCGCAGCCGCTCATGGTAAACGGCATCCAGTATCTGACCTTAGAAGCGTAGTTTGACCCGTCGTCGTTTTTCCCTCTTAAAATAGCGTTCTGCTGCTTGTACATGATGTACCAAACACCCTTAGGTGTAGCGTTGTCGCCCTTGTTTTCCGTCCCGGTAACCACGTCAGATATAGTTACGACCACCTTGCCGTTAACAACCACCCACACGTCCTGGCTGCCAATTGATACAACCACATAGCTGTTGCCCAGCCCGTTGTTGCTCTTGCCGTAGCCCAGACCTTGCGTGGTGTAACCTTCACCATAGATGTGGTTCTTCCCGTCAATGGTCTTCTTGCCAGTCTCATAAGCTGACAGAACCGCCTTCTTGGCGCTAGCCGTCCAGATCCCCCAGCCGTAGCTCTGGTTGGTAACGGTGATGGTTGACCCGGCTGGCGTCTTGAACTTGTAGCTCTTGCCTAAAGTCTTGACTTCTTTGTCCATGGCCTCCAGTTTCGCCGTCAGCTTGCTTTCGTCGTCGTAGTGGACAGCGCCGCTGTAGTAGCTGACTTGGGTCAAGTAATCCTTAGCTGCCAGGGTAAAAGTCTTCCCAGCCACAGAGTAGTCCACGCTGGCCGCGGTAATAGTCTTCAGCTTGCTCTTGCCCTTCTTCAGAGCCGCGTTTTCGTAAGTGTAGCTCTGGTCAGTCGGCAGCTGGGTGTACTGCTTGTCAAAGTACTTCTGGACCTTTTCCTTGCTGATGGTCGTCAGCTTGCTGTCACGAACAGCACTGATCTTGCCGTCCTTGTAGACCAGCTTGTTGACAGCCTTGGCCTGGATCTTTTCGACCGCTTGGTCAACCGTCAGCTTGCCCACCTTAACGCCGTAAATAGTGACGTTGGCGTTGAAGTGCTTCTTGTTGTATGCCACCTGCTTCTTGTTTTCCGCCAGAACGGTTGCCTGGTGCTGTTGGTAGGCATTGTGGCCCCAAATACCCGCGCAGGCCAGGACGATAACCGCCACACCCGCGATAATCAGGTACTTGCTGCCTTGAGTATTTTTCTTCCGGTAGTCTTTGCGAGAAGTCATTAATAACTCCAATCTGTTCATTCAAAAGATTGTGTTCAGTATAACACGAATCGCTTGACGATTAAAATGTACGGAGGAATTTTCAATATGAATTTAAAATTTTGTCTCCGCAATATCGTCCTCCGGCCGGTGGCCCTGAATCCGGATCAGTTGCCAGGCAAAAGGACTTTCCTGCTTCTTTAACTGAACTGCCAGGACGCCATTTTCAAAAACAAAAGCACATTCTTCCCGGCCGTCAATCCATTCGATCCGGTTTGGTTCTTCCGTTAGGACTGTCACCTTGACCTCTGCAGGATAAGGGGCCTTTAAGAAAAGGTAGGCCTGGTAGGGCGCGTGCCGGTTGATCAGGACAAAAGCCTCTGCCGCGTCGGCTGACAAGTCACTTTCCTGGCCTTCGTTGACCGCGTGGCCAAACTTGTGCATCCAGGCGTTCAAAGCGGCTAAAGCCGCCTGGTCAGCTTCGTCTTCGGCATCTACGTCAACGACTAAGGTCTGGCCGGCCTTTCTGGCAGCCACCAAAGCGTCCACGACTTCATCGGCACTATAGCGCTGGCCAGCTTGGTCTGGCAGGTAGGCGATGGTGTACTTTTCGCAGGCTGCTTGTAATTCTTCCGGGCCGCTGACGGCGCGGGCACCGATGTCTCTTGCCCGGCGTACCAGTGCATCCGCGTTTACATTTTCCCCAGTTGGGTTAAAATTTAAGATAATCGCAAAATCAGGGTTGATCATTGCTCGCTCCTCCTTATTGTTAAACACATGTTTTATTTTACTAAATTATTGTAAGGATGTAAAAAATGAAGATCGTAATTTCCCCCGCTAAAAAAATGCAGACGGAGGGCGGCTTTTTGCCAAAAAGCCAGCCCGTCTTTCTTACCCAGGCTGAGGAGCTCTGGTCCTATTTAAACTCTTTAGACCAGGCTGACTTGGAAAAAGTCTGGCGGGCCAATGCCAAAATCACTGAAGAAGCCCGGCAGATGCTGGCCGCTGACCTGTCTCAGCCGCAAGTACCAGCTCTTTTTGCCTACAGTGGCCTGCAGTACCAGTACCTGGCAGCTGATGTCTTAGACCAGGCGGGGCTTGACTATCTGGACCAGCACCTGCGCGTTTTGTCCGGCCTTTACGGCAGCCTCCGCCCCTTTGACGGGATCGTACCTTACCGCCTGGAAATGAAGAGTCCTCTGCCCAATTTTAAGTATAAGAGCCTTTATGAATTTTGGGGAGAAAAAGTCTACCAAGACCTTTACCAAGATGATTCCGTGGTCCTCAACCTGGCTTCCAAGGAATACAGCCGGCTTTTGGCACCCTATCTTAAAGAGGGCGATCGCTTGCTTGAAGTTGTCTTCCAGGAAGAGAAAAACGGCAAATGGCGGACTCAGGCAACTCATGCCAAGATGGCCCGGGGCCGTTTAGTCCGCTGGCTGGCGGAAGGGGGCCGGGACTTGTCCGACCTGCCGGACTTCACGGACTTCGGTTATGCCTTTGCCCCTGACCAGAGCGGGGAAGACCGGGTCCTTTTCCGGAAGAAGGTATGACAATTTTTCACAAAGTTCGAAAAAAGAAAAAATTTTTACACTTTTAAAAGGCTGGGAAGCGCTTGCTAACCGGCCTTTTTCTTTTGTGCAAAAAATAATAAAATTGACAACGCTTTCAGATGTGGTTTAATAGAAACAGAGATTGAAACAATTAAATGAGAACTGTAAGGTGAGCTAGAATGGAATATCATAAGTTAACTGCTGAAGACATTGAAAACTTGCGGCCAATGATTGCCGACCCAGAACGTTTTATTACTGAAGTAACTGAACACTGGGACCACGACCAGTTCAAGACTGTCCGGGCCATGCCTGACTTGGTAATCCAGCCAACCACGGCTGAAGAAGTAGCCAGCGTCTTGAAGTATGCCAGCGACCACGAAATTGCCTTGACTCCACGGGGCAACTCAACTGGCTTGATGGGGGCCAACTTGACTGTGCACGGCGGGATCTCCCTGGACATGGTTAAGATGAACAAGGTTGTTGAATACGACCCAGCCAGCTTGACCATCACTGTTCAACCAGGCATCCGTCTGAACCAACTGGAAGAATTTTTGGCAGACAAGCCATTTACCTACATGCCAGCACCAGCCATGCACTGGGCTACTGTAGCCGGCAACATCAGTACCAACGCCGGCGGCTTGAAGGCTATCAAGTACGGGGTAACCCGTGAACACATCCGGGAAGTCAAGGTTGCCTTGACTGACGGCAAGGTCTACAAGTTCGGTTCCAAGTCAGTTAAGTCATCATCCGGCTACTCCTTGAAGGACCTGATCATCGGTTCAGAAGGGACTTTGGGCGTGATCACTGAAGCTGTTCTGCGTCTTTACCCAAGACCAAAGCACGCTTTGAACGCTATCATTCCTTTCCCGACTTTGGACGATGCCATTGAATCAGTGCCAGCCATCCTGGCTTCCGGCGTTGTGCCAACCACTGTTGAATACATGGGCCGCAAGGTCTTGAGCCTGTGGGAAAAGTACTACGACGCTACTTTCCCAATCAAGGAAGGCGACGGCTTCATCATCCTGGGCATCGACTCCTTCACGGCCAGCGACGCTGAAGCCCAATTGGCTCAAGCTTTGGAAGCAGTCAAGCCATTCCACGCTTTGAAGGAAACTGTCTTGAACGCTGAATCAGACGAAGCCAAGACTATCTGGGACGCCCGTGAAAAGCTGCTTTTGGCTATCCAAAAGTCAACTCCGAAGATGGACGAAGTCGACGTTTCAGTGCCAATCAACAAGATTCCGCTGGTTCTGCACCGGATCGAAGAACTGGAAAAGGAAGAAAACATGCGGATTCCTAACTTCGGCCACGCCGGCGACGGTAACCTGCACATCTACCTTTGCTCAGACGACATGACTGACGAAGAATTCGCCAAGAAGGGCGACACTGTTATCTCCGAACTCTACAAGACCGCCAAGTCAGTGGACGGCAACATGTCCGGTGAACACGGGGTTGGCTACGCCCGCCAGAACTACTACGAAGACTTCTACGGCAAGGACTACACCGACTTGCTCAGAAAGGTCAAGGGCCTCTTCGATCCTAAGGGCATCCTTAACCCAGACAAGATCTTCCCGTTAGACTAAGAAGCGAGTCCCTCCTCGCGGCAACCTTTAAAAATCCGAATCAAAAACTAATCAAATCAAGAATTAACCAAAAACCGAAAAGAACAAGTACCTAGCAATAAGTACATAACAACAATAACAACAATAACAACATTTTAATTTTTAAGCTTCACAAATTAATTATCACAGGGAAGGGCTGCTCCGGCAGCCCTTTTTTGTGCAAGAAAAATGACATCGCGTCACTTTTTATGTTGACACGGTGTCACTTTGGATATATACTAGTAAGCAGTTAAGGGTGACACGGTGTCACGGAGGTGAAAATGGTCAAGGCAACTTTTGAAAATTTAAGCAAAGACAAGCAGGACCGGGTAACAGCTGCCCTGCTCAAGGAATTCAGCGCCCATACTTTGGTCAGCGCCCAGGTAGCGCGGATCGTCAAGGAAGCCGGGATTGCCCGGGGGGCCTTTTACAAGTACTTTGAAGATCTGACGGATGCTTACCAGTACCTGTTCAAGCTGGCCATGCGGGACCTGCACACGGGTCTGACCGGCCGGATGGGGGCAGACGAGCTCTATCAGATGACCAAGGACTTTGTGACCAAGGCTACTGGCAGCCAGTACTATGACTTGATCCGCCTGCACTACGCGGCTAACGAGCCGCTTTTGCCAAGCAACAAGCCCAAGCAAATGCCGGCCTGCGCCTGGGCGGCCATGGCCTTGTCACACGAGGCGATCAAGGAAGCCTTGCTGGACCCGGACAAGGCAGATTTTTACTTAGACCGGGAACACGAGGCTTTAGAGAAGCTCTTTAACCAACATAAATAGGCAAGCTAGGGAAAAGACATAGGAAAGGAAGAAAGCAGAAAAAATGTTTTTAGCACTAAAAGAGATCAAGCATGAAAAGAAGCGGTACGGCTTGATCGTCTTCATGATTTTTCTGATCGCGTACATGATTTTGGCAACCTGGGGCCTAGCATACGGCCTGGCCCGGGAAAACACGGTGGCTTTGGAAAGCTGGCAGACCAAGAGCGTGGTCTTGAACAAGAACGCTAACTTATCCATGAACAGCTCAATTTTGACCAAGGACGACTTGAAAAAGATCGACCTGACTGACAAGGAAGCTGTGGTCGGCGAACTGCAGGTAGTGGCCAAGAAGAAGGGCAAGACCGGGATCAACGCCCAGTACATGGGGGTTAAGAAGGGCGAGTTCATCTACAAGGACCAGGACGTAATCGCTGGCCGCCGGGCTAAGAGCAAGTACGAAGTCACGGCTGACAGCCGCCTTAAGGACAAGGGCTACAAGCTGGGCGACAAGGTGACCTTGAACGGGTCAGACCACAAGTACACGATCGTTGGCTTCGTCAAGGATGCCAAGATCAATATCGAACCGATCATGTATGGCTTTTTGCCGGCATGGAAGGAATTGAAGAACGTGGCACCGGGGATTGAAGCTTCCGGGATTATTTCCCAGCGGAAGTTGTCTGTTAAGGGGAAGAACTTCAAGACTTACGGGGTTAAGGAATTTATGCAAAAACTGCCGGGCTACTCTGAACAGAACCTGACTTTTGAATTGATGATTGCTTTCATGTTCATCATTTCCCTGGTCATCGTGGCCGTCTTCCTGTACATTTTGACTATCCAGAAGCTGCCGAACTACGCGGTTCTGCGGGCACAGGGCGTGCCAGCTAAGACTTTGATCTGGGCCACGGTCAGCCAGAGTCTGCTTTTGGTAACGAGCGCTTTGGTCCTGGCCCTTTTGGCAATCTGGGGCACGGCGGCCGCGATGCCGGCATCTGCTCCGATGGCCTTTACGCCAGGGATTTTCGTGGCAGCAATTGGCGGGATGTTGTTAATGGCACTGCTGGGCGGGCTTAACCCAGTCAGAACGATTTTGAAGATTGACCCGGTACAGGCAATTGGAGGCTAAGATGGCAGCGATTGAAATTAAGAACGTGAAAAAAGTTTACGGGCAGGGGGATGCAGCGACGGTTGCCCTCAAGGGGGTCGACTTCAGCGCTGATACTGGCAACGTGGTTCTGTTGATGGGACCAAGCGGGGCCGGGAAGAGCACCCTGCTGACGATTATGGGCGCCTTGCAGAACGCGACGAGCGGGCAGGTGAAAATCGACGGCCAGGACATCAGCCAGTTGAAGGAAAAGGACCGCAGCCGCCTGCGCTTGAACAAATTGGGCTTTGTTTTGCAAGCCTACAACCTGGTGCCGTACTTGACGGTTAAGGAACAGTTCCAGCTGGTGGACAAGGTGAAGAAGACCGGCAACTTGCGCCAGGAAGAATTAAAGGATCTTTTGGCTGACCTGGGGATTGAGAACCTGGTCAAGAAATATCCGGAGAACCTGTCAGGCGGGCAGAAGCAGCGGGTGGCAATTGCCCGGGCCATGTACGCCAACCCGAAGATTTTGCTGGCTGATGAGCCAACGGCATCACTGGACAGTGAACGGGTGGAAGAAGTCGGCCGCTTGTTTAAGGAGCTGGCCAAGGACCACGGGAAGGCGATCATTTTGGTCACCCACGACCCGCGGCTGGAAAAATACGCTGACCACATCTATGACATGATGGACGGGCAGCTGACGCAAAGAAAATAAACAGAAGAAGGCTCCGCTCAGGCGGGGCCTTTTTTGACCGGATACGCGGAAAAATGACCGGATTTGAATTTTTGGCAGAAAAAATCTGGGAAAAGGGTATAGTTAAATAAGAAAACGAGTGAGAAATGTGAGGTCGTTAGGGATGGAAAAATTATACGAAATCTACACAGACGCTGCCGAAGACAGTTTCGAAGTCGGGAAATTATTATTTGAAGAAAACGACTGGCAGCTCTACTTGACTTTGGATGAGCTGGGCCGGGATGATTCCCTGCTTTTGATCAGAAAATCGGCGGTCACGCGGCTGTTGGATCAATCAAATTATTTGGCAGAGATCCGGCGCCGGCAGAAGCTGCTGGCGCAAAAAGGCCTGGCAGATCCTTTCAAGCTGGAAGACAAGGTTAGCTTAATCAAGTCAGTTGAAAGCTTTATGGACTTATTGCCCGGGCAGGTTGTTTATTTTGGCCTGGAAGGCGAAGATTATCAGCAATGGGGCTATATTGATCAAATTTCAGCCGGGCAAGTTGATTTTGCAGCATATCCTTCTGGGAAATACAAGCCTTTTGCAGGAGAAGTTGCTGTCAGTCAACTCCGGCGGCTAGCCGCTTTCTCCGGTGAATGGCTGCTGGACAATCCTAAGTTGCGGGATACTGAAGATACAACTGTAGATGGTTTGCGTGAAGTTCATCTGAAAGAAGATCCAGCTTCATTCGCGGTTGGCCGGCTCTTATGTGCTGATGACGACTTCAGCTTGTATTTGACTGTCGATGAAATCGGCCGGGATGACTCATTGCTGCTAGTTAAGAAGACGGCAGTTGACAGAGTAATTGATAAATCAGAGTATTTGCAAGATATCAGCCGTTGCCGGCGCCAGCTTAAAGAAAGAGGATTGGAAGATCCCTTTGAAGTTCAAGGTAAAGCGGCAGAAATCAAGCAGATGCAGGACTTCTGGCGATTAGCTGCCGGGCAAGTCGTGTCCTTTGTCATGAAAGATGCGGAAGAAGCGGAATATGGCGTCTTGAAGAGCAAGGAAGGGGATGCCTTCAGCCTTGAGCAATACCCGTCTGGCAAGTACGAGACTTTTGCTGGCCAGATCAACCTGGCTGAAGTTGAACGCTTGGAAGCCTTTGGCGGAGAATTGACCTTGGAAAACAGCAATTGTTAAAAGAAAAAGATTGAAATATAGTCCAATTAGGGGCTTTTTAGCTGTATTGGTCAAGTATGGCAGCCAGCCGCTCTTTAAAGCTCCTTCTTAGCTCTTCTGGCGTGATGATTTTCGCATTCAGTCCAAAAGTCAAGAGATAGTCAATTAAGTACTCAAAGGTGCGTGGCGTATATGAACCGGTCAAATAAGTAGTCCCGCCTTCATGCTCAAGCCGCATATTTGGGTAGAGATTTTTCAAAAAATGTTCCTGGCCCCGGTGGTTAAGGAGAATTTTAAATTCCTGGCCTGAATTGTCGTGCTCAAACTCTAGCTGCTTTTGCTTCAATTCAGCCAAACTAAGCTTATTAGGAACGGCAGCCTGCTCAGTACAATCCTGCAATTGGTCGCAGCGGTAGTTCCAAAAGGCCTGGCCCAGCAAGTCATAGGCCGCAAACAACCAGTTGCCATCCCTAAAAAAGAGTTGGCAGGGTTGCAGCAGGACTTGCTGGCCCTTGAAGTTGGCCCGGACCAGGGAGTCGTGCAGGATTGACTCCATCAGCAGGCGCAAGTAAGGGTTGTGGTGAACTGCCGGGGTGTTGAAGAAGGAAACCGCTGCTTGTGAGGCTAAGGCCTGCTTCTGCCGGCTCGCTGCCAGGTTCTTGAGCAGCTTTTGGCTGATCATCTGGAAAGATTCATTAAAGGGGGTTTCTTTTAGCTGCTCCATGGCTTTGAGCGCGAAAAATATCGCGGCAACCTCATCCGAATTGAAGTATATCTTGGTCAGCAGGTCCTCTTGAATCAGTGAATAGCCGCCAGCTCGGCCTGCTTCGGCGTATAAGGCCAAGCCAAGTTCCTCCAGGCTGGCAATGTCCCTTAGGGCCGTCCGCTTGGAAATCTGAAAGTTGTCCATCAGGTCCTGCAGGTTAAAGCGCTTCTTGTCACTTAAAAAAATCAGCTCTTGATTAAGCCGCTCAGATTTTTTCAATTTTTTCTCCTTATTTTTGCTAAAAGGTGCCATAAATTGTCAGCTTTTCATTTTATGATATCTACAACAAGAAGAAAAGGAGAATTTAAATATGTTAGAAGAAAGCACTACGTTAACTCAAAACTTTTTGGAGGTAATCAGCGATCCGCAACCAGTAACGATCGTTTCCTACCAAGCCAGTCCAGCTCATGTGGTCAACACCTGGAGCAGCTACATCAAGGTGGTTGATGACTCAACCTTCCTCGTGCCTGCTGCTGGGATGCGGTCGATTGAAGCAGATATTGCGGCACAAAACAGCCAGCTGATCCTGACCTTCGGCTCCATGAAGTTTGAAGGCACTGAAGGTCCAGGCCGTGGCTACCACGTTTATGCTACTGGCGAATTCGTTGAAGCCGGCGAGTACTTTGACCTCATGAAAGCCGATCTGCCTTGGTTGCGGAAGGTCCTGGTTGTCCACGTGCAAGAAGTTAAGCAAAAAATCTAAACTAAATAACTGACAAGAAACCCCCTGGTTGGATGAAAATCAACCAGGGGGTTAGTGTTTAGGAGCTTTTTGGCCATCTCCAGCTTGGGCTACCTCAAGAAGACTCAAAAGATCTTGCAGTCCAAATTAAGTCGGCAAGGCATTGCTAAAGAAACAGGAATCCCCCTATTCTACAGTTAGGACGATGGCCCAGCCCGACTAGCCCTCCGGAATACCAGCATTGTTCTAAATGGCAAGCTGTTCACTGATGAAAAGTACCAAGACATGTCAACCACGGCCAAGCTTATTTATGGCTATCTGATTCGCCCTGCGCAAAAGCGCTACAAGGATGAAGCGGGAAGAGTTGATGAAGAAAATGATTTCTTGGCTAAGATATCCCAGTCTTGTCTGATAAACCCCAAAAATGTAGCGGCGATCAACTGGCGCAAATTAACTATTGTCATGCTGAACGGTGAGATTCTCAGCTTTTCACGGAGGTTCCGCCATGAGATGGAAAGATTGGTTGACGAATATAATTGTAAGGTCGAAACGACGGCAAAACGGTTGCTCCGTTAGGAAAATGACAATTGTTAGCGGGAACATATAGTAAATCTACCATCAAAATGATAAACTAGACAGTGATGATTGCGCTTACATATTTTAGTCTGAATATCATTTTGAGGTTGATTTATGTTTAGAATTTTTGATTTGCTAAAGAGCAGGGCCCGGCTGAGCAAGGTTCTGGCTCCGGTCCAGGGCAGGCTGTTCCCGCTCGAGGACGTCAACGATGAGATTTTTGCCAGCAAGGGACTGGGCGAGGGCTTCGCGGTTCAGCCGTCTAGCGACTTGATCTACGCTCCCCTGAACGGCACGGTTACTTCCTTGTTTCCGACCAACCATGAGATCGGCATCCGGACCAAGGAAGGGCTGGATCTCTTGATCCACCTGGGTTTGAACACGGTAGAGCTAGGCGGGGGCGGCTGCGACATTTTAGTTGAAGCCGGCCAGGAAGTAAAAAAGGGGCAGCTATTGGCGACCATGAACCGCAAGCTGCTCCGCGGGCTCGGCTACGACGATACGGTGATCGTGACTTATACCAACGACCAGATCCTCAAAGGGGTCTCGGCACCGGTCTTCTTCAGGGAGATCAATGCTAAAAGAGCGGTCCAGACGATCAGCTACCATTAATTTAGATGAAGAAAAAGGCGTGAACGCTGCAGAGATGCGGGTTCACGCCTGTTTTTGTATTTAGCATAATAAAAAAGTGATTTCTATCTAAATAAAAACCGCCAATTGCAAGAATAAATTGAACACTTACCATAACATCTGG